>JBBROC010000001.1:0-136061 GCA_038229815.1 Steroidobacterales bacterium
AGCATTACTCACCCGTTCGCCGCTCGTCAGCATGTATTGCTACACCTGTTACCGCTCGACTTGCATGTGTTAGGCACGCCGCCAGCGTTCAATCTGAGCCAGGATCAAACTCTTCAGTTAATTACACTAAGTCACTGAAGCTATCGAGATCCAGAACTCACATCCGTCCATCAACACTTGCGCATCGATGAACAGCTGGTCGTTTTGGAAACTCATCATCAATTGCACCAAAGGCAAGTGACGCGAGTCCCCACACAAGTTACCTATTCGAATTTTTAAAGAATATCCCGCGACGACAAAGGTCCGGGGCGAACTTCCAAGTATAACGCGTTTTCAGACCCCGTCAATCGCCGGAAAGTCTCAGAAAACGCGTTTCGAATGAAAGGGCGCGCAGTATATCCCCGGCGAAGTCTCTGTCAACCGCGGGCCGGCGATTCTTGCCCGCGCCTTAAGTGCCCGCTATTTGCGCCTCCTTCTGCTAAAAGCAGTTCCGGAAGCTTTTGAGCGGCTGTCGATCGGGGAGCCGGCAAACGAGACGCATTAGATTGACCGGGGTCAGCCTCGCAGCTAGCCTGAAGCCCCTTTCTCTGGGATGACCCTGGTATACCTTTAGTGCACCGCAGTACTTTCAGAGCATTTCCGCGATTCAAAGGCTTGAGCATCTTGGGGTCTTTTCTGGCGAGCGGCGCCGTGATTCTTTGGTACGCCACGCCTTGGCATTCTGCGCGAGCACACTCGGTCCCCGCAGCGGTGAATCAGCCTACCACGGCCCCTCCAACGCACGCTGCGGCGGCCAACGTGCCGCCACCTGCCGCAGTGTCCACGATCGAGGCGGTGGTCGGCAAACACGACACCCTGGATGCCATTTTTCGCCGTATGGCGCTGAAGACCGCGGATCTGGCAGCGATTCGTCAACTGCCCGGCATTCGACAGAGCCTGGATTTCCTTAAACCGGGCGATGCAATCAAGCTCGTGCATTCGGGAGGCGAGATCAAGCAACTTACGCGCAAGGTAAGCGAGACCCAAACTCTCAACGTCGTGCGGGAAAATGCCGGCTTCGTGGTCCGGATGATTGAAAAGCCTGTGCAGACGCGGATTCGGACCGCGAGCGCCACGATCGACTCTTCATTGTTTCAGGCCGCCGGCGCGGCAGACATCTCCGACACAGTGGCGCTCAAGCTGGCCGCCATATTCGCCTGGGATATCGATTTCGTGCTCGACATTCGCGAGGGTGATCGCTTCACTGCGGTCTACGAACAAATCTATCAGGACGGCAGATACCTTCGCGACGGCGAGATCCTGGCGGCCGAATTCGTCAATTCCGGCAAGGTGTATCGGGCGGTGCGCTTCGCGGCCGACACGGGCCACGCCAGCTACTATTCTCCGGACGGCCTGCCCATGCGCAAAGCTTTCTTGCGGGCGCCGGTCGAATTCACACGAGTGAGCTCGGTGTTCAATCCACACCGCACGCATCCCATCCTGAACCTCATTCGCGGACACATGGGTACCGACTACGCCGCGCCCACAGGAACACCGGTGCACGCGGCCGGAGACGGGCGGATCGCCTTTGCGGGACGCCGCGGCGGCTACGGAAATGCGCTGGTCCTGGCCCATAGCAACAGCGTGTCGACCTTGTACGGTCATATGTCGCGCTTTGCCAATCACATACGCATTGGCACGCACGTTCAACAGGGCGACGTCATCGGCTACGTCGGGATGACCGGACTTGCAACGGGCCCTCACCTGCACTACGAATACCTGGTGGATGGTGTGCACAAGAATCCGCAGACCGTGCACTTGGCGGGCGCCGAACCGCTGCCTCCCGAAATGCTGCAAAAATTCCGCAGTGCGACCGCAGCCCTGCTCGCCGGTTTGCCTTCTCTCAAGCCTGGCCCCGCAGGCCCGCTAGCTACCGAGGTTCCCGCCGGGCCGCTTGCAAGCAGTGCGTTTGCGGTCTCCTCCATCCTGAATGATCCGGGTTCCGGCTTCGGCGACGGTCGATCGCAAATCTCGATCAACTGACGCTTTCATACGAGCCTTGTGCTTCGATGAACGATACCGACCTGCAAATACCGCAACTGTATATAAATCGCGAACTCTCGTTTCTGGAGTTCAATCAGCGTGTCCTGGAGCAGGCCAAGGACGGCCGCATCCCGCTGTTGGAGAGGGTCAAGTTTCTCTGCATCTCATGCGCAAACCTCGATGAATTCTTCGAAATCCGCGTCGCCGGCCTCAAGGAGCTGTTGGAGGCAGGTGCGGTGCAGGGCGGATCGGATGGTTTGTCGGTTCCGGAACAGCTGAAAGCCATTCGCCTTCGCGCCGTGCGCTTGGTCGATGAGCAGTATCAGTTGCTGAACGATGTACTAATGCCTGAATTAGCCAAGAAAGGAGTGGTGTTCGTCTCGCCCGAAATGTGGACCGAGGCCCAGGCCGCATGGCTTGCCGACCATTTCAGCCGGGAAGTGGAACCTGTCTTGAGCCCGCTCGCGCTGGACCCGGCTCGGCCTTTCCCGAAAATACTGAACAAGAGCCTGAACTTTGCGGTGGTGGTCGAAGGCGAGGACGGCTTCGGCCGCAACAGCGGTCTCGCGGTGGTGCAGGCCCCGCGTTCCTTGCCGCGCATCATCAAGTTGCCCGACGAGCTCGGCAGCCGGAACTTCGTCTTCTTGGGCACCATCGTCGAGGCTTTCGTCTCGAAGCTGTTCGCCGGCATGCATATGCGCGGCTGTTATCAGTTTCGAGTCACGCGCAACAGCGACTTGTTCGTCGAACAGGAAGAAGTCGACGATCTGTTGCGCGCCGTCGAAGGCGAGCTCGCCTCGCGCCGTTTCGGCGATGCCGTTCGATTGGAAACGGCGCATGACTGTCCGGACGAAATCCTCACGTACCTGCTCGGGCAATTCGGCCTCACCAATGAGGACCTATACAAGGTTTCCGGTCAGGTGAATCTGAATCGCCTCATGGCCGTGTACGATTTGGTGGACCGCACGGAGCTCAAGTACCCGCCCTTCACGCCGAGCATCCCCGAGCGCCTGCGCATGGGCACCGACATATTTACCACCCTGCGCGCGGGCGACGTGCTTCTGCATCACCCGTTCCAAGGCTTTGGCCCCATCACGGATTTCATCAAGCAGGCCGCCAGCGACCCGCAGGTGCTTGCGATCAAGCAGACTCTGTATCGCGCAGGCAGCGATTCTGCCATCGTCGGCGCCCTCGCCGAGGCCGCGCAGGCAGGCAAGGACGTGACCGTAATCATCGAGCTGAGGGCGCGTTTTGATGAAGAAGCGAACATCGAGCTCGCAACCAAGCTGCAAGAAGCGGGCGCCCACGTCATGTACGGAGTGTTCGGATTCAAGACGCACGCGAAGCTGGTTATGGTGGTGAGGCGCGAGGAAAAAGGCTTGCGGCGCTACTGCCACATGGGCACCGGCAACTATCATCCGAAGACGGCACGCCTCTACACCGACTACGGTCTGCTGACGGCCGATGAATCGATCGGCGAGGACATCCACGAGATATTCCTGCAGTTGACGGGTCTGACTCGCGTTCCCCGCCTCCGCAAGCTCCTGCACGCTCCCTTCAGCCTGCATCAGGCGCTGCTCGCCAAGATCGAGCGGGAAAGCGCCCATGCCGGTGCCGGCAAGCCTGCCCGCATCATTGCAAAACTCAACGCACTCACCGAGCCCGTCATCATTCAAAGCTTGTACAAGGCTTCGCGCGCCGGCGTGCACATCGACCTCATCGTGCGCGGAATTTGTTGTTTGCGGCCGGGAGTACCGGGAATCTCGGACGGAATCCGGGTGCGTTCCATCGTGGGGCGCTTCCTGGAGCATTCCCGCGTCTACTATTTCGAAAACGCCGGCGAGCGCGAGATCTACTGCGGCAGCGCTGACTGGATGGACCGGAATCTATTCCGACGCATCGAGGTTGCGTTTCCGGTGGAGGCCCCCGAACTGCAGTCCCGTGTCGCGGACGACTTGAAACTTTATCTCGCAGACGACAGTCAAGCTTGGGTCTTGAATGCCTCGGGCCACTACCTGCGCGCCCAGGGCAGCGAGCATGTGTGTGCGCAAACGCGCCTGTTGAGTCTGTACGACGAACGCGTGCCGCTCACCGACGCTTGAGCGACTCCCGGCGGCGCATCAAACTATATTGAGGCGAAAGCCGGCGTCCTTCAGGTATAGCCGTTCTTGCTCGAGGTCTTCGAGTGTGAGCGGATGCTCCTTCATCCAGCCTGGCGGCAGCACCATGGCCACTGTGCGGCCCTTGACCCGAAGTTCTACCGCCGGCAGCCGTCGCGGACTGCGTCCCCGGTGCAACAACACTGCAAGCCGCAGCAGCACAATCAGAAATTCCGCGAGGCGATCCCAAGGCGGCAGCAAATCCTCCAGGGATTCGAAAGACAATTGCCGGCGGTGCCCGCCGATCAAGGCAGACAGCAGCAGCTGTTCCTCGCGCGGAAACCCAGGCATGTCGGCATGTTGCAGCAGATAAGCGCTATGCCGGTGATATTTGGAGTGAGCGATGTCGAGGCCGGTCTCATGCAACCTCGCCGCCCAGCGCAGCACCATTTCCGCCAACGGGTCCTCCAAGCCCCATTCGGACTCGGTCTGCTCCAGCAAGGAAACGGCCGTCTCTTCAACCCGATCTGCCTGCACGCCATCGACGTGGTAACGCTTTTCCATGGCGCGCACGCTGCGCACGCGCGCGTCTTCGTCGGTAAAGCGGCCCATGAGGTCGTAGAGAAGTCCTTCCCGCATGGCCCCTTCTGCCACTCGAACCCGATCGATTCCGAAGTTCTCGACGATTTCCAGCAGAATCGCGAGACCTGCCGGAAACACCGGCGCACGCTCGGCGTCCACGTCCTCGAGGTCGAGTTCATCCACATGTCCCGACGCGATCACCCGATCCGCAAGCGACCGCAGGTTATCCAGGGTGATGTGCGGCGATTCCGGATTGAGCCTACGCACGACGTCGCCAATGACGCGTACGGTGCCGGAACTGCCGAACGCCTGCAGCCAACCGAGCTTCCGGTAAGCCTCTTGTATCGGCTCGAGCTCGAGCCGAACCGCGGTGCGCGCGCGTTCGAAGCGCTTCTCAGAAATCTTGCCGTCGTCGAAGCAAATCACGGTCAATCCGACGCAGCCCACCGACAAGCTCTCGAGCAGTATGGGATTGAAACCCTCGCCGATCACGACCTCGGTCGATCCGCCGCCAATGTCGATCACGAGCCGCTTGTCGGGGCTCATGGGACTCGTATGCACGACGCCGGCGTAGATCAGCCGCGCTTCTTCGAGTCCCGATATGATTTCTATGGGGTGACCGAGAGCGGCGCGGGCGTGCTCCAAAAACCAGCGCTTGCGCTTGGCTCGCCGCAGGGAACTGGTCCCGACGACGCGCACGCTGTCGGCTTGCATGGCGCGCAGGCGCTGACCGAAGCGCTCGAGGCAGCGCAATGCCCGTTCGGTCGCTGCCTCATCCAGCCGTCCGCCATCGCCGAGGCCTGCGGCAAGGCGCACCATTTCTCGGAGGCGATCGAGGATGAGGAGTTGGCCGTGCGAGTAACGCGCGACGACCATATGAAAACTGTTGCTGCCCAAGTCGACGGCGGCGAGCACGTCCGGCACGGCTCGACCGCGGCTCATCTAGGCGGACAACATTCTTAGGCCGAGAATGAAGACCCGCAGCCGCAGGTTGTTTTGGCGTTTGGATTGCGGATGACGAACTGGGCGCCCTGCAGATCCTCTTTGTAGTCGATTTCCGCGCCCATGAGGTATTGAGCGCTCATCGGATCCACGAGCAGCTGCACACCGTGGTTTTCGACGCAGAAATCGCCGTCCTCGATCTTCTCATCGAAAGTGAACCCGTACTGAAACCCCGAACAGCCGCCGCCCGAGACGAATACCCGCAATTTGAGGTTCGGATTCGCCTCCTCACGGATCAATTCGCCTACCTTGCCTGCCGCGGCGTCGGTAAAAAGCAGCACATTCGGCGGGGACGGGGCCAAATCGCCCGTGTTCTTCGATTCTGGTGTCGCTGTCATACTCTTATTCTACCCCGTCAAGCGTAGGCCAATCAAAGTTCCGGACTATCTTTGGGACCGGATTCACTCACGCCGGTCCCGGGGCTCGCCCGGTGGATCAACTTGCCATTAATTTGGGCGCCAACCGCGGTTTCAATGGTCGTGTAATGAACATTGCCCATAACCCGGGCGTTTGAGCCGAGCTCAACCCGCTCGCTGGCATCGATGTCGCCCTTGACGATACCGTTGAGAATCACAATTGGCGCGATCACGGATCCCTCGATCGAGCCCTGTTGGCTCACGGACACGAAAGTACTCTTGGAGTCGCCCTTGACGTTGCCGGTGATGCAGCCGTCGACATGCAGGCCGCCTGTGAACTCGACATCGCCGTTGATTCGAGTCTTGGGTCCGATCAAGGTGCCGACACTCGCGTTCTTACTCTGTTTCTGTTTGAACATCTGCCCCACCCCTGGTCGACGTGTTTCCGCTCGCTTCGGTCTCGACCGACATCCCCTGCACCTTCCACACGAAAGCCTGTCGAAAACTGTGACTGGCGTCGCGGTCTTTGCTGCTGCGGATATCGAAATGGACGCGCGTCGGATCGAACCCCTGCGGCAATTGTATGGGTTCATCGTAGTCTTGAAAGTAGCGGAAGGAGTATGCCAGGCTGGCGCGACGGCTAGGCGCTACCTGACCAAAAGAAAGACTGGAAGGTTTGCCACGCATCAGGCCATCGATTGCGATCGCGGCGTTGCCCGTCACCTCCTTTTCCGGTTTTCCGGTTTGCATCAACACGAATTTGAAGCGGAATTGACCCGCACCAGCCTCCGGCAAAATTTGCATCTGCTGCACTTTCACATGAACTAGCGAATCCGGCTGCACTAAACCCCGGTAAAACGACAAGTCTTGGTTCAGGCGGGCAATTTGACTCTGCATATCGCCAAGGCTGCGCTGGACCTGTTTGTAGCCCTCGTTATCGACTCGCCGGGCTACCTCCGCCGCTGCCAGCTGGGTACGCTGCCTTGCATTCTCCGCTTCCAGATCGCGGATACGCGCGCTGGCTGCGAAAGCGCCGCGCACCGAATCAACCACACGAAATCCCGCATCGTATCGGCCGATTTCAAACGCCGCATACAGCACGCCCACAATCGCGAGCGCGGCCGAGCCCAGCAGCACGGCACGGCGCTTCGGCGCATGTGTTCTGACGACCAATTTGCCGAACGAATCCCCCATACGTCGGTTAAACTAACAGATGCTCTGGCTCAAAGCATTTCACGTCATCTCGGTGGTCGCCTGGTATGCCGGCCTATTGTATTTGCCTCGGCTGTTCGTCTATCACGCGGACGCGCGCGACTCGATCAGCATCGATCGCTTCGTGGTCATGGAGCGCCGATTATTTGCGATCATGACCGTCGGCGGCGGCGCAGCCTTGGCATTCGGCGTGACGATGCTCGCTGCGTCACCTCACTACCTCGACATGGGATGGCTGCGGTTGAAGCTGCTGCTGGTGCTATTGCTGATCGCGTATCACTCGTACTGCCGCAAGCTGATGCGCGATTTTGCGCATGATCGGAACACGCACAGCGCCGGATGGTACCGCGGTTTCAATGAGGTGCCCTCGCTGCTGCTCGTTGCCATCGTGCTGCTCGCCGTAGTCAAGCCTGCTTAGTTTCGCTCCCTCTTTACGGGGCGGTCGATGCAACCCCGTCGTTTAGCTCCGGCCACCACGCGGGATAGGGCGGCAGGCCCTCCGGGAACATAACCTTAGCCAGATCATGTAGAGCCCTCACGTAAACCCGGCGCTTGAAATAGACGACTTCGCGCACAGGCGTCCAATAATCCGCCCACCGCCAGCGGTCGAATTCCGGCGTGCCGCTGCAATCAAACCGCAACTTCGACTCGTCGGCGATGAGCTTCAGCAAGAACCAGCGCTGCTTCTGCCCAATACAGCGGTCGCGCACATATTGCCGTGGCAGTCGATATCTCAACCAACCGTGTGTCGAGCCCATAACCTCCACGTCCGGGCGGTCCAGGCCAATCTCCTCCTTGAGTTCGCGAAACAGAGCCTCTTCAACGCGCTCGCCGCGGTTAACGCCGCCTTGGGGAAATTGCCAGCCGCGGCCGCCGACACGGCCGCCCAAAAACACCTCCCTGGACGCGCGCGTCAGCACGATTCCCACATTGGCGCGAAAACCGTCCTTGTCGATGTAGTCGGTGGTTGGCTGGCTGGACATTGGACTCAATTGTTCCATATCGCCGGCTGCTTGTGGTCGCTGCGCAAGCGACCTATGGTAAGCGGCACAATGAAACCCTTGAGACTGCTCCCGTTCTTGTCGCTGATGGCGCTGGCGAGCTTGGTTTTGGCCGTATCGGTCGGCAGCACGTCCCTGCGCCTCGATACCGTGCTCACGGCATTGCTGAACGGGGGCGATCCCGTGGTCCGCGATGTGATTTTGGACCTGCGCCTGCCGCGCGCCCTGAATGCCTTCACTACCGGGGGCTTGCTTGCACTGGCTGGGGTCCTGATGCAGGTATTGTTGCGCAACCCTCTCGCAGACCCCTACGTGCTCGGGATTTCCGGCGGAGCCGCCGTCTCGGCCCTCGGTGCGATGTTGCTGGGCTTTGGCGGTTTGATCGTGGACTGGGCGGCCGGAGCGGGAGCGTTGGGTGCCACTCTTCTGGTATTTGCGCTCGCTCATGCCCGCGGCGGCTGGACGCCGCAAAGACTGCTGCTCAACGGCGTTGTGGTCGCCTCCGGCTGCGGCGCAGTCGTCAGTCTGATGCTTGCCTTAGGGGACGAAACCCGACTGCGCGGAATGCTCTTCTGGCTGATGGGTGATTTATCGTTCGCATCCTTCTCGCCGGCGGCACTCTGCATGTTGGTGGCCATTGGCGGGTTCGCGATCGCCGGCGCGCGCAGCTTGAACGTTTTGGCACGGGGCGAAATTGAATCCCAATCATTGGGGCTCGCGCTTTCGCCGGCACGAATCGCACTGTTCGGCGCGACCGCGGCATTGACGGCCACGGCGGTGACCACCGCAGGAGGCATCGGTTTCATCGGGCTGGTCACGCCGCATCTGGTGCGGCTGGTCGCGGGAAGCAACCACCGCATCGTCGTACCGGCATCGATACTCTTGGGAGGCACTCTGCTTACCTTGGCCGATACCCTGGCGCGGATCGCCGCATCGCCCCGCCAACTACCGGTCGGGGCACTCACCGCGCTGATCGGCGTGCCCTTATTTTTGGTTCTGATGCGCCGCGAACGCCGCATCACTTCATAGCGGCCGCGGGGCCATCACAGGGCGCCCATTTGCACGCGATTTCGGCCCAGCGCCTTGGCCCGGTACAGAGCCGCATCGGCATCGGCCAGCAGTCGGTCGGCCATTGACTTCATATCCGTTTCGTGCCGCCCCGGGGCAACCGCCGCAACCCCGATCGATACGGTCAAGCTGCGTTCGATATGGGCGGTGAGTGCGAAGGGCAGTGCCGCGATTACCTCGCGGATGCGCTCGCCGAGCGTTGCAGCCTCGGCCGCAGTCGCCTCCGGCAACAGCACCGCGAGTTCGTCGCCGCCAAAACGTGCAGCGGTGTCCATGCTGCGAATTTGGGTTTCGACCCGTTGGGTGATCTCCTTCAGCGCATTGTCGCCCGCCAGGTGCCCGTGGCCATCGTTGACGCTCTTGAAGTGGTCGATATCGATCATCAAGCACGCGATCGATCCGGCGTGCCTTTGAGCGCGTGCCAGCTCTTCCTTCAGTCGTTGCTGCAAGTAGCGCCGGTTGTGCCAGCCGGTTAGGAAATCGGTGATGCCGGCGCGCATCAGGCGCGTTCGATTGACGGCGTTTTCAATGCACACGGCCGCGACCGCTCCCAAATGCGCCAGAAAGTCGGTGCCGTGATGACGGGTAAAGCGTGTCGGATCGCGGCTGCCCAGGCACAGAGCACCGGTCGCTCGGTCCTTGCGGGGCAGCGGAATCAGGGCGGCGCTCCTGAGATTCGGTTTGCCTGGAAACAACAGATGGTGATCCGCTCCGATGAAAGGACCAAGCCATGGCTTGTGCAACGCCGCCAGCTGGGGTGCGAGTCCGATCAGCGAATCGACAAAGAAAATCTGCCTGAACTCCTCAGGCCGGTCACCGCCGGCGACCAGCAAGTGGCGTATTTCATGTTGAGGATCCAGCAGCACGACGCTGACGGCGTCCAGCGAATAGGATTCGCGCAGTCCGTCGACCATGGCACGCAGCAGCTGCGCCAAGCCGTCGGCCCGAAGCAGCGTCAATTCCCGAGCCTGCGTGCGCTTCATGATCGACTCGTTGTTGGCCGCCTCGGCGGTCAATTCCAAGAGGCGCTTCTTGAGTTCTTCGTTCTCCCGGATCACTTCATCCATGTCCAGTCTCCACCGCGCGTTCAGCCCGCGCGCGCGGCTGCCCGCACATCCAAGTACGCCCGGCCGCGATGCATGAGGGCGCTGAACTGCGCGGAATTCCCCGTCTTGACCACGGCAACCAAGCGTTCCACGGCCTGCTGTAACGCGAACAGCGACTCGCCGCCGTACTCATTAAGGCTCTGGATTTCGAAATACAGATCGGGGCTTTCGGCGGCGACTCGGCTCGCCACCTCCAGTTGCGAGTCGAAGGTGGTGCTCGACAACTTCGCCAATCTGGGAGCCGCCTCGCCGCTGTCGGCAAGCGCGGTGAAAAAGGCGATGTTGAGCGCGTGCGACAATCCGAGCACATAGGCGATCAGGCGATCGTGTTCGTCCAGGCCCATGACGACGCGCTCAGCCATCGTCGGCGCGAATAATTCTTGCGCTTCCTGCAATGCTCCCGAATGTCCCAGGTCGATGAAGATCACATGCCGACCCGACAGCAATTCGGTGTCCGGCCCGAACATTGGGTGCAACGAGGTCACGCGGCAGCCTGCTTTGACGAGTGCGTCAAGTCCGGTCCGCAGCGGAGTCTTGAGCGACCCCAGATCGAATATCAGGCCGCGCGGCGCTCGCTGTGCCAAGAACTCCAGCAGGCGCGCCGTTGCGCTCAAGGGAGTCGCGAGCACGATCAAATCGAAATCCAGAGGATCCGTCTGCCATTCGACGACGGTATCAAAACCGGCGGGAGCTCCCTTTGGATCGGCGACGGCGACGCGGAACCCCTGCGAGGCGAGAAATTCCGCAAACCACCCGCCCATCTTGCCGTGACCGCCGATTACCAACGCGCGTTTACCGCTGCCGTGCGCCTGCGCCGCCACCGTTGCCTGCTCCTGAGTAGTCAACGAGGATTGGATGAGTTGCCGCAACAGCGATTCTGCCAGGTCTGGCGATACGCCCAAGTCCGAAGCGGTGTTCCGGCCCCGCAAGATCACCTCGCGCTCCCGTCCAAAGTCGCGGGTTGGGCGTCCGGTGGCGCGCTTGACGGCGGCTACCTGTTCGCTCAAACGTTGTCGCCGTGCGACCAGTTCCACCAGCTGTGCGTCGAGGTCGGTCAGCGCGGTTCGCAATTCATCGAGATTCATGTAAAAAACGTCTCCGGTTATGCGCGTCCCGTTTTACTGGCCCCTCACGGCTATCGCAAGCGCAACGGCACGGCTACCATTCTCCAATGAGCAGCATTAAGACGCGTTGGACGGAAACCTTGCCTGAGCCCCTGCCGGCGAACCCGCTCGAGCTCGCGGCCCAATGGATGGCGCAAGCCAGGCTCGACGCCGCCCAGCCGAATCCGAACTCCATGGTCTTGGCGACCGTCGACGCCCGCGGATTTCCGTCGGCGCGGGTCGTGCTCTGCAAAGGCATCGATGCGCCGGCCGGCGATGTTCTTTTTTACACCAACTATCGGTCGCGCAAGGGACGCGAGCTTGCGGCCAACCGCCGCGCCGCCGCGGTGTTTCATTGGGATCACCGCCACCGCCAGGTGCGGGCCGAGGGTCGGGTTGAGCCGCTCTCGGATGCCGAGAATGACGCCTATTTTCGCAGCCGGCCGTGGCAAAGCCGCCTCGGCGCCTGGGCCAGTGAGCAAAGCCAACCGGTAGAATCGCGTCAGGCGCTCGAGCGCAGCGTCGCTGCGGCGGCATACCGGTTTGGAATTCCCTATGCCGGGCCCGGGAGTGTCGAACCCAACGAGGTCACCGTGGAGGTGCCGCGGCCGCCCAATTGGGGCGGTTACCGCCTGCGGGCGGACGCCGTGGAACTCTGGGTGGAGGGCGAGTTTCGAATCCACGACCGCGCCCGCTGGACACGTTCCTTGCATGATGGGTCCCGCGGCGGCTCGGACTCTCCCTGGTCGGTCACCCGCCTCCAGCCCTGACGATTGCCCTAACGATACCTCGCCATCAGCTTGTCGAGCGCGGCGCGCCCGGGCGAGAGCTTCTCGAACGGAATGCTGTTGAGCGGCGCCTCGGCAGTACGATTGAGATTGTGGAACTCGGTCGAGTCGGTTTCATCGATGTGAATAAGGCCCGTCACATACTCGTTATGCTTGAGCTTGGTCTCGATGTAGTTGTACGCGGCAGATCGGTCCGTGGGATCGTAGGATGGATCGAGCTTGCGCAAAATGACCCTGCTTCCGTCATGCAGATTCACGGGAATTGATTCGCCCTCCGCATAATCGACGGCAATTTCCTCTGCTCGCGGCACGAAATCCGCCTCGACCGCCGCATGATAATGCTCACGCGTGAAGGTGTAGCTCTTAGTCGAGCCTTCATGATCGTTGAAAGTCACGCAGGGCGATAGCACATCTATCAAGGCGAACCCGTTGTGACGCATTCCGGCCTGAATCAGCGGAACGAGTTGAGCCTTGTCGCCGGAGAAGCTGCGCGCGACGAAAGTCGCACCCAAGGTCAGCGCGAGCAAGACCGGGTCGATTGGCGGCGACGAATTGACATCGCCGCGCTTTGCCTTGGTGCCGATGTCGGCGGAGGCCGAGAACTGCCCTTTCGTCAATCCGTATACGCCATTGTTTTCTATCAAGTACAGCATGTTGACGTTGCGGCGGATCGCATGCACCAATTGGCCGATGCCGATCGAGAGCGAGTCGCCGTCGCCCGACACGCCCACGTAGGTCAGCCCCCGATTGGCCGCGTTTGCCCCGCTCGCAATCGAGGGCATGCGTCCGTGCACAGAATTGAACCCGTGCGAGCCGCTCACGAAATACGCGGTCGTCTTCGATGAGCATCCGATGCCGGACAACTTGACCAGTTGCTCGGGACGCAACGCGAGGCCCCAGCACGCTTCGATGATCGATGCGGTCACCGAATCGTGGCCGCATCCGGCGCATAGCGTCGACATGCTGCCCTCGTATTGGCGGCGCGTCATTCCCAGGGAATTGGTGGGGAGCGATGGGTGAGCGACTTTGGGTTTGTTGATGTAGGACATGGGGACTCTTGAGATTAGCGCGGGACCGCGGTCAGCCGCGGCGCCTCGGCGAGCTTGGCTCGGATACCATTGACGATCGGGTCCGCAGACATCGGGAATCCGCTGTAGCTCAAGATGGAAAAAAGCTTCGACTTTTCCACTGCGGTCTCCAGCGTCAATAGGGATTTCAACTGCGCATCGCGATTCTGCTCGACCACAAAAATGGTCGAATGCGATTTCAAGAAGGTCTCGACGTCGTTGTTGAATGGAAACGCCCGGACGCGAAGATAGTCGACGTCTATTTTCTGACGCCGGAGCATGTCGAGCGCCTCGCGAATGGCGCCATCGCAGCTGCCGAGGCTCACGATTCCGACGTCGTTGCCCCCCATGGCGGTGATCACGGGCTTGGGCAGATATTTCGGCGCATTTGCGAATTTTCGCTTCAGCCGATCGAGCACGACCTGATATTCGGCGGAATCCTCGGTATAGCCCCCGTATTGATTGTGGCCCGAGCCGCGGGTGAAGTACGCTCCTTTGGAGCTCGTCCCCGGCAGCGTGCGATAGGTGATCGCATCGTCGTCGCGATCCACGTAGCGGTAGAATTTTTCCAGGCCCGCGAGCTCTTCCGCCGAGAGGATCTTGCCTCGATCCGGGCGGTAAGCGTCGTCCCATTGAAGATCCGGGCACATCCAATCGTTCATGCCGATATCGAGATCTGAGAGCACGAAGACCGGTGTCTGAAGCCGCTCGGCGACATCGAAGGCCTGCACCGACATGTAAAAGCATTCCTCGGGATTTGCGGGAAACAGCAGCACATGCCGGGTATCGCCGTGCGAGGCATAAGCGCAAATCATGATGTCCGATTGCTGCGTTCGCGTGGGCATGCCGGTCGAGGGCCCGACCCGCTGAACGTCGAAAATTACGCACGGCACCTCGGCGTAGTACGCCAGCCCCACGAATTCGTTCATCAGGGAAATGCCGGGCCCGCTGGTCGGCGTGAATGCGCGCGCTCCATTCCACGAGGCGCCGAGCACCATTCCAACTGCCGCCAGCTCGTCCTCGGCTTGCAGCACCGCGAAGTTTCGCTCGCCCGTATCCGCGTCGACACGAAAGCGCTCGCAAAATCCTTTGAATGCATCCATGAGCGAGGTCGAAGGGGTGATGGGATACCAGGCACCGACAGTCGCGCCGGCGTACACGCAGCCGAGGCCCGCGGCGGTGTTGCCGTCGATCATGATATGGCCGCGCGTTTTGTCCATGCGCTCCACCCGTAAGGGCAGCGGCGAAGTCAGATTCTCCTTGACGTAGTCATAGCCTAGACGCAAAGCCTTGGTGTTCGAATCCAGCAATTTGGGCTTCTTGCCGTAGCTCTCGCTCAAAAGGCCGCCGATCACCTCGAGATCGACGTCGATCAAGGCGGCGAGCACGCCTGCGTAGGCAATATTCTTCAAGAGTATGCGATTGCGCACGCCGTCAAAATTCTCGTTGACGAGCTTGGCGAGCGGCACTTCAATCACCGTGATATCGCCGCGTTGCAACAGGGAGCTGCGCGGCCAGGTTGAGTCGTAAATCAGATAGCCGCCCGAACTCAGCTCCCGGACATCCCGTGAATAAGTTTCCGCATTCATGGCCACCATGATGTCGACCTGGGCGGCGCGGGCTGCATAGCCGTCGCGCGTCACCCGAATCTCGTACCAGGTGGGCAAGCCCTGAATATTCGAAGGAAAATAATTTTTGCCGGTAACCGGCACGCCCATGCGAAAAATCGCCTTCATGATCAGCGAATTTGCGCTGGCCGAGCCGGTGCCGTTGACGTTGGCGAACTTGAGCACGAAATCGTTAACTCGATTGGCGACTATGCCGGGCATGCCGAGACCTCCTCATCGATGGCCTGCGGAATGCGGATGGTCGACTTTTGCATGTCCCAGGCTGCCGTAGGGCAGCGTTCTGCGCACAAGCCGCAATGCACACAGACGTCTTCGTCCTTGACCATGACCCGCCCCGTCTGCGGCAACGGCGCCGAGACATATAGTGCCTGCGAGCGATTGGTCGCGGGCGCCGTGAGGCGGGTGCGCAATTCGGTTTCAGCGCCGTTTTGAGTGATGGTGAGGCAATCGACAGGGCAGATATCGATGCATGCGTCGCACTCGATGCAAAGCTTTGCCGCGAAGACTGTTTGCACGTCGCAATTCAAGCAGCGCTGGACCTCGAGAGCCGCCTCCTCGGCCGTAAATCCAAGTTCGACTTCGATATTGATCTTTTTGAAGCGTTCGACGAGCCCCACATGCGGCACGAGACGCCTCGTGACGCCGTTGTACTCGTTCTTGTAGGCCCATTCGTGCATGCCCATTTTGCGGCTGGACAGGCTCACGCCGCGTGGCATGCGCTCGCTCACCGGCTCGTCATGGCAGAATTTGTGGATGGAAATCGCGGCCTGGTGGCCGTGTTCTACGGACCAGATTATGTTCTTGGGCCCAAAAGCGGCATCACCGCCGAAAAACACCCCGGGGCGGGTGGATTGAAACGTGGCCTTGTCCACCTTGGGCACATTCCATTGGTCGAGTTCGATGCCGATGCCCTTTTCAATCCAGGGAAAAGCATTTTCCTGGCCGATGGCGAGAATTACGTCGTCGCACGGAAAAAAGACATCGCCGAGGCTGCGCGTCGCCTTGATGTCGTCATCGTCGACGTCGTACTCGAGTTTTTCGAACATCATGCCTAGCAGCCGGCCGCCATCGATGACGAAGGACTTCGGGGCATGATTGACGATTATGGCGACGTTCTCGTGTTCGGCATCTTCGAGTTCCCACTCGGAGGCCTTGAAAAATTGCCGCGGTTTGCGCGCCATGACTTTGACGTCCTTCGCGCCCAAGCGCAGCGAACTGCGGCAGCAGTCCATCGCCGTATTGCCCACGCCGATGATCAAGACTCGCTCGCCAACCCGTTCGACATGCCCGAAGGCGACCGATTCGAGCCAGCTGATCCCGATATGGACGCGGTCCGTGTCATGACGGCCGGGCAGTTCGAGCTCCTTGCCCCGCGGGGCCCCCGACCCTACGAAGACGGCGTCGAACTTTTCCGATTCGAGCAACTGCTTCATGCTCTTGACCGGGCAACTCAACTTCAGATCGGCACCCATATTCACGATGTAGCCGATTTCCTCGTCCAGCACCTTGGCGGGCAACCGGAATGCCGGAATGTTGGTACGCATCAAGCCGCCCGGCACCGCGAACTGCTCGAATATCGTCACTTCGTAGCCAATGGGCAACAAATCGTTGGCCACCGTGAGGGAGGCGGGGCCTGCGCCGATACAAGCCACGCGCTTGCCGTTCTTCTCGCGCGGCGCTTTTGGGAGCAGCGCGATCACGTCGTCGCGATTGTCCGAGGCGACGCGCTTCAGCCTGCAAATGGCAACAGGTTTGTCCTCGATTCGGCCGCGCCGACAGGCGGGCTCGCAAGGCCGATCACAGACTCGGCCCAATATGCCAGGGAAGACGTTGGACTCCCGATTCACCATATAGGCGGCGGTGAACTCGCCTTGGGCGATCAGGCGGATGTACTCCGGAACATCGGTGTGTGCGGGACACGCCCACTGGCAATCTACCACCCGATGGAAATAATCAGGTCTTGATGTATCGGTCGGCTCCATGATTCCTCGTGTTGAAAGCCCGAAAGCCAGCTCTGAAGTATAGCGGTCCGGGCGGCTCTATGACGTTACCGGGGACACAATGTCGCGATCGCGCCGGCCGCCTCGGTCTGCCCTGAACCCTCTTCAACAGGTAATATTCCGTACTTCGCCAATATGTCGAGCTTCCGGTCCATGAACCTCCTGCAAGGGCAAGACGCGACGTGTCCGCATTGCTGGGAAACCATCAACCTGACGCTTGATCTCTCGATTCCCGAGCAGTCCTATGTTGAAGATTGCCCCGTCTGCTGCAAGCCGATGATGGTGTCCTACACGACGGCAGAGGGTGAAATCGCCGAATTCAATGTCGAATCCGCAGAATAAGCCTCTCTCGGGGGGACGGCCCCCCCGACCCCGCGTTCCCCTCGCGCGGCAACGCACCATTCGCCCCCAAAGTTCGTACGCCGGCACCTCGCCTAGGCGCAGCAATTTCAAGACGTTGCGTATCGCAATACTGTTGCTGGTGTTGCTTGTGGTTGCGCTCCAGAGTTGGCAGGACCGTTATTTCAGCACGCGTTGGCGCGACCCGCTCTACGTCGCCATTTATCCGATCGCCGCGGACGAAAGCCCCGTGACGAAAGCGTATCTCGCAGCCCTGGGTGTCGAGCGCTTCAAACCCATTGACCGCTTGTTTAAGCGCGAGGCTGCGCGGTATCGGCTGGATGCGGACGAACCGGTCAGGACCCGGCTCAGAACGGAATTGCGCGAACACCCGCCGCAACGCGCCGCGCATGCCGGGATCTTGGATACCGCTTTTTGGAGCCTTCGGCTGCGATACTGGGCGTGGAGGGTGAGCGGGCACGCCCACGAGCTCGAAGATATCCGCATATTCGTTCTCTATCACGATCCTGCGCTAACCCCTACCGTGCCGCATTCCTTGGGTCTCACCAAGGGCCTCATCGGCGTGGTGTATGCATTTGCGGCATCCGATATGAACGGTGCGAACAATGTAGTGATCGCCCATGAGCTCCTGCACACCCTCGGCGCCAGCGACAAATACGATACCGCCAACGACATGCCGCGCTTTCCGGAGGGCTATGGCGATCCGGCGCAACGTCCGCTCTACCCGCAGCTGCGGGCAGAATTGATGGCGGGGCGGGTCATGCTCGCGCCGGATCGCTGGCAGCAAGCGGCGAGTCTCGACGACGTTGTCATCGGACCGGCCACTGCGCTCGAATTACGTTGGCCGCAGCATGCACACTGAGGGCCGAGCGACCCCCAGCGAAAGTCCCGCGCTGCTCTTCGAATGCCGCGGAATCGATGTTTGCGTCGGGCAGCGAACCTTGGTGCGCGGTCTCGACCTGAAGGTCGACCGCGGGTCGATGCTCGCGATTCTAGGGCCGAACGGCTCAGGCAAGAGCCTCTCACTGCATACTTTTGCCGGGCTGCGGTCACCCAAGGCGGGAGAACTCAGGATTTTGGGGCGGCCGCTGACTCACTGGCCGCGGCGCGCGCTTGCACGCGTAATGGCACTTTTACCGCAAAATGTCGAAGACCCCTTTCCGGCAAGCGTCATTGAAACCGTGCTGCTCGGCCGTCATCCGCACATCGCGCGTTGGCAATGGGAATCGGCCCGCGACCTCGCAATCGCATCGCAGGCGCTCGGCTCGGTGGGCCTCGCCGGTTACGAGGAGCGCGACGTGCTTACTCTGTCGGGCGGCGAGAGGCGCCGGGCAGCACTCGCCGCGGTCCTGGCGCAAACGCCGCGTATTTTCTTGCTGGACGAGCCGACCAATCAACTCGATCCGAACCACCAGCTCGAGGCACTGGAGCTGCTGCGCGAGCGTGCCGATGCGGGCGCCGCGGTCATCGTCACGCTGCATGATCCGAATCTCGCCGTACGATTTGCCGACGCTGCCCTGCTGATCGGCAAAGGGGGGGACTGGCAATGCGGTCATGTCGCCGACATCCTGACCGCACGGCATTTATCGGCACTCTACGACACGCGGTTCGAGGCCGCCGAGATCAGCGGGCGGCGAGTGTTTTTTCAGGCGTGACGCGACCGGCCGACCCCCGCCCGGGCTCTAGCCGAGGGCCGCCAAGATGGGTGCGTGCATGTACCCATTCGTTGCGAGGACCGAGGTGGATTCGAGCGTAATAGGTCCCCCGCCCAACTCGGTGCAGCGGCCTCCCGCCTCATTGACGATCGCGACGCACGCCGCAATATCGAGAATGTTCACATCGGTTTCGATCACCGCATCGATCTTGCCGCTCGCCAACAAGTGATAGTGCAGAAAGTCCCCGTAGCCTCGGATACGGCTGACTCGGGCGACGAGCCTGCCGTAACGGGTCCATTGAGCGCCGGTGGCGAGAGTTTTCATGTTGCCGGAGGAGAGCGCGGCCGATTCGATCGTTGCGACCTCGCTGACCACGATGGGTTTACCGTTCAGGTACGCGCCGCAGCCGCGTTCGGCGAAGCTGAGCTCACCGTAGACCGGAGCACTCGACACCCCGAGCACCAGTTCTCCCCGGCGCATCAACGCGATTTGAGTGGAAAACATCGAGTATTCGCGCACGAACGCCTTGGTGCCGTCGATCGGATCCACCAGCCACAGGTTCTCGGCAGTCTTGTTGTGCGATCCGGTTTCCTCGCCGAAAAATCCATGCGACGGAAACCTGGCCTCGAGAATCTCGCGAATTGCGATTTCGCAGCGCACATCGGCCTCGGTGACGGGCGATTTATCCTCCTTGATGCGCACCTCGATATTGCGCTGAAACAACGACCGCGCGATACCGGCGGCCTGCTCGGCCGCGTCGAGGGCCGCCTGCAGTTCTGGTGAAGCATTCATGACGGCCTACCTTAGCAAACCTTATGCTACCGTCGCACCCCCGACAAGGAGATCGACCGATGGGCAATCGGCTCAGTAAAATCTATACGCGTACCGGCGACGACGGGAGCACCGGGCTTGGAGACGGGTCACGCGTGCCCAAGGAAAACCTGCGCGTCGAAGCATATGGCACGGTCGACGAGGCCAACAGCGCGATCGGCGTGGTACTGAGCACACCTACCTTGCCGCCGCCGATAGCGCGATGTCTTACGGAAGTACAGCACGACCTGTTCGATCTGGGGGGCGAATTATGCATTCCCGGGCACCGCATGATCGACCGGACTCACGTCGAGCGGCTCGAGAGCGAATTGGATGAATTCAACGAGGCGCTGCCGCCCCTGAAGGAATTCATTCTGCCGGGCGGAGGGCCCGCGGCGGCTGCCTGCCATCTCGCCCGTGCCATATGCCGACGCGCCGAACGGCGCTGTTGGTCGCTGGCGCGCACCGAAAACATTTCGCCCGAGGGGTTGAAATACCTGAACCGCCTGTCCGATCTCTTGTTCGTGCTGGCGCGTGTGCTGGCGCGCCACGACACCGGAAGCGAAGTGATCTGGCGGCGAACCAAGAAATAACGGGCCGGCGGCGCGCCGCCAAAGTCGAGTGCGGGGGTTTGTCTGACGCGATGCGTCATGCATGCCGCAAGCAAGTCGCGGGCAAGCGCGGTTAAAAATCCTGACCGATGCACTACACTATTACGCACATGTCATCAATCAACTACTCCGCAAAACACGAGCAGCCCGGCCATAAGGATGGACGCGAGGTGGAGTGGCAGCTGGCGTCCACGGATCTGGGCTCCGTTCGCCGCTGGCTGGACGATCACGGCACGATCGACGGGCTCGTCCTGGAACCACAATCGACCCTGCAGATCTTCGATACTTACCTGGACACGGATGACTGGCGTATCCACCGCGCGGGCTTCGCGCTGCGCATCCGCTCGGAGTCCGGGAAATCGGAAGCGACGCTCAAGTCTCTGCATTCCACCAGCACCGACGCCGCCGATCGCCGGGAGTTGAGTGAAACGATCGATGGCTCCGAGAGCGAGTCGATCCGGCAGTCGATCGGTCCGGTCGGCACTCGCGTGCACGCCGTGAGCGGTGCGCGCGACTTGCTGCCATTGTTCGAAGTACGCACATCGAGGCAGAGATTCGCCGTCCGCCGAGAAGAGGAGTCGCAACAATTGGGCGAGATCGCGCTTGATGATACCGTCATCTCGCGCCCCCACGGCGAGCCCCAGACGAGCATGCAGCGTGTCGAGGTGGAAGCACTCACCGAGTCTCACGAACCCCTGCGGTCGCTGGTGAAGACGCTCCGAAACGACTGTGCACTCGAAGCGGTCCCCGACACGAAGTACTCGCAGGGCCTCAGGTCAGTGGGTCTGACGCCGGGGCAAGCACTGCAATTTGCGCCGACGGCAGTGGATGCTTCCATGCCTATTGCCGATGTCGCTCTGGCGAACCTCCGTCGCTATTGGTCCGCCTGGCATCTCCACGAGCCTGGCGCCCGCTTGGGCGACAATCCGGACGAACTGCACGACTTGCGGGTTGCCGCACGCAGATCGGATGCCATCCTGCGACAGTTCGGATCGTCTCTGCCTGCACCGTTTCTGCGGCTTCGGCCGACGCTCAAGAAGATATTGCGGGCTCTCGGAAACACGCGTGACCTCGACGTTGCCCTGATTGAGTTGGAGAGTTTCAGTCGCAAGTTGCCGGAATCGGATCGCGAGACCGCCGCACCCTTGCGACAGCACCTGGTCTCGGAGCGCCGCCGCGCTCGCGCACGCATGCTGAGCGTCCTCGATTCGGTCTCGGTGCAGAAGGACCTCAAAACCTTGGCGTCGCTGCTTGCCACCCCTGTTGCGACGCCGCAGCACTCGCCGCAGCTTGCGCTGAACGTTGCGCCGGAATTCATCCGGCGACGATATCGCAAGGTCCGCAAGTGCGCGGACCTCCTCACGCCGGATTCCCCCATGGAGGCGTATCACGAGGTCCGCGGCCAGGTGAAAAAATTACGCTACGCGCTCGAAGCGGTGGCGGCCATCTACGGGAAACCTGCCAGTGAGATGCTTCGAGCGCTGTGCCGCTGGCAGGAGAAGCTGGGAATGCAACAGGATGCCATTGTCGCAAGCCGGCGCCTGCAGGCACTGGCCGGCGCGCCGCCCAAGGATATTGCGCCCGAAACGTTGTTCTTGATGGGGCGGTTGGCGGCGCATTATGCAAGCGCTGCGTCGCGGGCGCGGAAGCTGCATGCAAAGGCTTATCGAAAAGTACGCGGAAGATGGAAGCGCCTGCGCACGATGCTGGAGGACTTGGCCGTGAAAGACGCGAACCTCCCGGTGGCCGGTCCGTGAAGCGATGGAATTGTTGATCGTCCTGCGTGCGATCGCGGCTGCGTCTCGACCAAGCTAGGCGCCGCTCGCTGCCTTCAATTGATTTGCATGCAGCCAATCGTCATGCCAGCTCTCCAACTCCGCGATTGCCAAGGGACGGCAAAACAGGAAGCCCTGTACCTGATTCGCTTCTCGGGTTTTCAGATACTGCCACTGCGCCTCGGTCTCGACGCCTTCCGCCACCGTCGCCAGCCCCAAGCTCTTCGCCATGGCGATGATAGCGTCGACCAGAGGTGCATCGGCGCTGTTTTTCGACGCGATGTCGCGCACGAACACCCGGTCTATCTTCAATGTATCGATCGGAAAATGCCGCAGATAGGACAACGAACTGTAGCCCGTGCCGAAATCGTCCAGCGCCGTGGCAACGCCAAGCTCCTTAAGCGACTTCACTGCCTTGCTCACCGCGGTCGAATACTCGATCAAGGCTCCCTCGGTAAATTCGAGTTCGATCATCCGCGATTCGATCCCGGCCGCGTCGATGGCGCGCGACACACGCGACACCAAGCTGCCGTCCCGGAACTGCACGCCCGACACGTTCACCGCCACCTTCCAATCCGGCGCGCGCGCATCACGCCAGCGGCGCACCTGCGCACATGCTTCCCGCAGCACCCAATCGCCGATTTCGACTATAAGTCCCGTTTGCTCCGCAAGCGGAATGAATTCGTCGGGCGCAACGAATCCCCGTTGCGGGTGACTCCAGCGTAGCAATGCTTCGACCGCTTCCACTCGCAAGTCCTTGAGTGCGAGCCGAGGCTGATACTTCAAGGAGAATTCGCCCCGCTCCAGAGCCTTGCGCAAGTCGGCCTCCATGGACAAATGTCTGGCGGCGCGGTTGCTGATCGATTTATTGAAGAATTCGAGTCCTCCGTGTCCCGCTCTCTTGGCGTGATGCATTGCGGCGTCGGCATTCTTGACCAGAGCTTCGGGTGTCGTGGCATCGCCCGGGAACAAACTGAGGCCCATCGTGGCCGACAGCGGTATTTCCTGCTGCGCGAAGACGAAAGGCCGAGCCAACGCCAGCCGCACGCGCCGCGCCACGACCTGCGCGGCCTCGGCGGTTGACACTCCCGGCAATGCCAGCGCAAATTCGTCGCCGCCGGTGCGCGCGACCCAGTCGCTGCTATCCGTCATTTCGATGACATCCTCCGGCCGAGGCAACGCACGCTGGGAATCGCGCAAACAATTTTGCAGGCGATGTGCGACCTCCTTCAACAGCACGTCGCCCACTGCCTGCCCCTGCGTGTCGTTGATGCGGGAGAAATTGTCGACGTCGAGCATCAAGACCGCAAGACCGCTGTGCCGCCGCATCGCCCTCGCCACCTGCTGCTCCAATATCTCCAGCAAGCGCTGCCGATTGGGCAAAGCGGTGAGAGGGTCGTAATAGGCAAGATAGCGCACGCGCGCTTCGCTCTCGCGCAGCCTGTCCTGTGTCTGCTTGGCGCGCACCAAGAACTTGACGCGTTGTGCCAACAACATGGGGTTGATCCCCTTCGATGAGAAGTCCGTTGCCCCTGCATTGTACGCGCGGTTCACGGAGTCCATGTCGTCGAGGCTGGTCTGCATCAATATTGGGACGTGACGGCATTGCGGCAATGCGCGGATGGCGCTGCACACCTCGAAGCCGCTCATGCCCGGCATGACGACATCGAGCACCACGCAATCCGCGGCGTGCGCGCGAAACTGAGCGAGCGCGGTCATGCCGTCGGCCGCCGTGATGACGCGAAAGCCGGCCATTTCCAATGCGGTACCCACCAGCAATCGGGCGCCCGGATCATCGTCGACGACCAGCACAGTTGCCGGAGCGATGGCTTTGAGTTCGGGTGTGTTCATTGTGTCCTCTGAAAGCTGCGCTGCGCTAGGCAGCGTTGATGGATCGCTCGCGCGTCAGCGCGGCGCAAAAGTCTTGATACTCCTTGCGGATTCTCCAGATGATTTGCGCCGCCTCGGTAATGCCCCCGGTACGCACCAGCGTCTCGCATTCCTTGGCGACCAGAGACAGGCGGGTGCCGCCCAAGTTTGCGGTGCTGGACTTGAGCGTGTGCACGGCTTGAAAGAGCGCCTCAGGCTGCATATTTGCCGCCGCGGTCTCGATCGCTGCGAGAAGGCTCGGCGAATGCTGCAGGTATAGATCGATCATGGAGTCGAGGAGCGTCGGCCGTTCGAGGGCTGTGATGTTGCGCCATACGCCGGCATCGATCAGAGGCACCCGGGACATATCGCGCTGTTCCGGCTGGGGCAGCGCGCGGAGCGCGAGCCAGCGCCGGAGCAGCGTGGCCAGTTGCTGCTGAGTGAATGGCTTGCTGAGGAAATCATCCATTCCGGCAGCGAGGCACCGTTCTCGATCTCCATCCAATGCATTCGCAGTCAACGCGATGATGGGCACGCGAATCGGGCCGGAACTCTGTTCTCGCCGCCTTATCTCGCCCGTGGCCGTCAATCCATCCATCACCGGCATCTGACAATCCATCAGCACCACATCATAAGTCGCCATACTCATCGCCTCGATCGCCAACCGGCCGTTTTCCGCGGAATCGATCGTGCAACCCAGGTTCTCGAGCATCCCTAGGGCAACCTCGCGGTTGACCGCATTGTCCTCAACCAGAAGGATTTTGGGGGCGGCGACGCTCTTCTCGGCTGCCTCTTCGACGGCCGGCGAACGCGTCAGGGCCAGCGTGGCTTCCTCGGTGTGTATTGGTTCGGCGCGAAGCGGGAAGGTGGGTACTTTTGCGGCGGGCACATCCAGGGTTGGCTCCAACCTCACCTCGAACCAAAATGTCGAGCCGCGACTGGGTGCGCTTCGGACCCCAACTCGTCCGCCCATCAGCGCCGCGAGTTGCCGGCAGATTGCAAGCCCGAGCCCCGTTCCGCCGTATTTGCGCGCAGTGAAGGAATCGGCCTGGCTGAAGGAATTGAATATATGGGTCTGGGCCTCCTCCGATATCCCGATGCCGGTATCGATGACCTCGAAGCGCAGCAGGCCATCCCCGCTCATTGCCGCCACTCTTACGGTTACTTCGCCGGAGTCCGTGAACTTGATGGCATTGCCGACGAAGTTGATAAGTATTTGCCGCAGCCGCATCGGATCGCCGCACACCGCGGCAGGCACCCGCGAGTCGATGACGCAACCCAGCTTGAGACCCTTCGCGTTTGCCCGCCCGGCGAAAATGTCGATCGTTTCTTCGACGGCCCCGGACAAC
The DNA here is from genome assembly GCA_038229815.1 of Steroidobacterales bacterium. Classification (GTDB taxonomy): domain Bacteria; phylum Pseudomonadota; class Gammaproteobacteria; order Steroidobacterales; family Steroidobacteraceae; genus Bog-1198. The sequence goes on from JBBROC010000001.1 coordinate 25,464, forward strand.
GTGAATGGGACGTGCTCGATTTGGAGTTTTCCCGCTTCAACCTTCGAGAAATCCAGGATATCGTTGATGATCTGCACCAGCAATTCGGCGGAATGCGAGATGGTTTCCGAGAGGTGGCGCTGCCGCGCAGTCAATTCGGTCGCCTGCAGAAGCTCTGACATGCCCACCACTCCGTTCATCGGCGTGCGGATTTCGTGACTCATGCGCGCGAGAAACTCGCTCTTGGCGCTGCTTGCCCGCTCCGCGGCTTCCTTGGCGCGATTTGCCTCGCCGATCGCAAGCTTGAGCTCAAGGTTTGCGTTGCCTAAATTTATCGTGCGTTCCTCGACCTGCTGCTCGAGAAACTGTCGGTATTTCTCGAGCCGCGAATCGCGATGCCGAATCTGGCCCAGCATCCGATTGAAGCCATCGATGAGCGAGCCCACTTCGTCCTGAGAACCGCGCTCGACCCGCAGGCTGTAATCTTCTTCGATAGAGACCCGCTGCATGGTTTGCGCCAGATTGACGATGGGTCCGGAGATCTGCTGCTGCAATCGCGCGGCGAACCAGTATGCCGTCAGGACCGCAGCCACGATCGCCGCAAGCGTGATGAGAAGATAGCCGCGCCAATCCGAATACAGCACCGCGAGCGGCACGAGGATATGGACGGATCCGAGAATCTCTCCGTTGCGCTCCACCGCAGCGACGATTTGGAGCTGGCCGCGCAGCAGATGGATCGGAGGGTGCTGCAGATCGAGAGCTCCCTCCGAATGCGGGGCCGCAAGGGAATTTTTCGCGGCATCTGGCTCGAGCCGCGGGTCGGGCCGCCCGTGACTGTAGGTGGCGAGCTTTCTGCCGTTCGATCCAAAGAGTTCGGCATCGCTCACCAGCCACTCATCCCGCAGCCCTCGCATGGCCTTGAGCGCAGCGTCATCATCGCCGAGCCGCAGCGCCTCGATGGCCGCCGCTCCCGTGACGCGGGCAACACGCGCCGCGCTCCACTGCAAGTCGTCGCGGAAGTGCACGATATTCATCACGATGTGCGTGGCCATGGCCACGGCAAAGACGGCAAATGCGGGCACCAAAATGACCGCACGCAGCTTGCGCTCGATGGGAAGGTCCGCGAACCAACGAATCACCAGCTCTCCCGGCCAAAAACATGGGTTACCTACCCCAAAGTGTCGGCTCGAGGGAAAGAATCTGCCGGCCTTGGCCCGAAAATATGCCTCTGGAAAGCGTGACGCAGTTCACGACTGCCCGAAGCTCTCCGCCCGGTCTAACGGCGCGGCCTTCGGCTGCAAGCGGCCGCGATCAAGCTGCGGGCATGCGGCCAATCGAATGCCGGTCCGGGATCCGTCTTGCGCCCGGGCGCAATAGCGCTATGACCGACCAGGCGATCCGGAGACAATCGGGGATAGGCGGCACACAGCGCCGCGACCGCGTCCGCAAGCGCGCGATACTGCGCGCCCTCGTAGGGGATGTTGTCCGTCCCTTCGAGTTCAATGCCTACCGAAAAGTCGTTGCACGCGTCCCGGCCGTGGTAAAGCGACTTGCCCGCATGCCAAGCGCGCTGCATGAAGCTCACGTACTGCGTCATGTCGCCGTCCCGGTCCACCACCAGATGCGATGAGACGCGAAGTGAACCGACGTCGGCGAAGTACGGGTGCACTTCCACCGGCAAGGTATTCGTGAACAAACGGTCGATCCAGCGACCGCCGAATTCTCCCGGCGGCAAGCTGATGCCATGCACGACGATAAGATCCGCCTCGACTCCCGTCGGACGCGCGTCCTGGTTCGGCGAAGCGATTTGCCTCGCCTCGCGCATGAGCCCGCTCTCGAGGTCGACCTCCAATCCCATGTCCTTACCTTACCGATACCCGGACCAGCATATGCGACAATTCGTATATGCGACAATCCCGTGCAACCGAGCCGGCCGTATGCGCGTGACCCGCGTGTATGTCGAGACCGCCTTGATGCCGGGAAGCGCCGTTCAACTGCCTCCCGAAACGGCCTCGCATCTTACGAGGGTATTGCGGGCACGCAGCGGCGACTCGCTCATCTTGTTCAATGGCAACGGCCGTGAGTTCGAGGGCGCGATCGAAACCGTGCGCGGCTCGCGCGTGTCGGCGTTGGTAGGCGAGAGTCGAGAGGTGGATAGGGAATCGCCATTGAACATAACGTTGGTGCAATGCGTACCGCGGGGCGACCGGATGGATTTTATCGTGCAAAAAGCGACGGAACTCGGCGTCGCACGAATCGTGCCCGCATTGAGCCAGCGCAGCGTCGTTCGCCTGGACAAGGAGCAGGCGGGATCCAAAGCCGGCCATTGGCGAGGGGTGTCAGTGAGTGCGTGCGAGCAGTGCGGCCGCAATCGTCTGCCGGCGATCGAGCCCGCTCAGCCATTGCTCAACTATCTCGGAGATTTGACGGCGAGCGGCGGACCGCGATGGGTGTTCGAGCCCGAGTCTGCGCCGATTACGGGCGCCGGCGCGCAAGCCTTCGATGGCGCGCCCGAAACCGCGATTTTGAACGCTCATATCGCGATCGGTCCAGAAGGCGGATTTGCGCCCGACGAACTCGAGGCGTTTCGGATTGCGGGATTTTCGAAAGTCGCATTGGGACCCCGCGTGCTGCGCACCGAAACGGCTGCCATAGCGGCGGTAGTCTGGCTCCAGGCGCGTCTCGGTGATATGTAAGGCCATTCAGACAGCTGCATCATGGCCCACACCTTCCGTGCATTCCTCCTGCTCGGTTCGATATCGCTGACTGCGTGTGGCGGCGGAGCCGCCACGTCGACAGGACCGTCTTCGTCCCCATCGCCGTCAGCATCTTCGGCGCCCGTAATAATCATACAACCGTCGAATCAAAGCGTATCCGTAGGGCAGACGGCTACTTTCACCGTGAACGCCACGGGTGCGGGGTCATTGAGCTATCAGTGGCAAAGGAATTCCTCGCCGATAGTGGGAGCGACAGCTTCAAGCTATACGACTGCGACCGAGGCGCTGGCCGATAGCGGGAGCAGCTTCTCCGTCGTCGTTACCGATGCGGGCGGACGCACGGCCAGCCGCAGCGCTGCGCTGAGCGTCACGAGCGGCGTCGTCCCTGCGGGCATCGATGTGGTCACGTACAAGAACGATGTTAGGCGCAGCGGCCAGAATCTTTCGGAGTCGATGCTGAGTCCGGCCAGCGTGAATCCCTCCAGTTTCGGTTTGCTGCGAAATTTGACAGTTGACGGCAAGGTCGATGCCCAGCCGTTGTATGTCTCGCATCTCGTGGTGTCTGGATCGGCGCACAATGCGGTGTTTGCTGCCACTGAGCACGACTCGATCTACGCATTCGACGCCGATACCGGTTCAGTGCTGTGGAAGGTCTCGCTGCTTGCTGCAGGGGAGACTTTGAGCGACACGCATGGCTGCAGCCAGGTGAGCCCGGAAATCGGTGTCACCGCGACGCCGGTCATCGATCGAGGCGCCGGAACGCACGGCATTCTCTATGTCGTCGCCATGTCGAAGGATGCGACATCGAACTATCACCAGCGCCTGCATGCGCTCGATCTCACCACAGGTGTCGAATTGCTCGGTGGTCCGGCAGAGATAGCGGCAGACTTTCCGACAGCCGTCGGCGGAATGACCACGTTCAATCCCGGCCAGTACGAGGAACGCGCCGGGTTGCTGTTGTTGAACGGTACGATATATACGAGTTGGACTTCGCATTGCGATCAGGCCCCGTACTTCGGCTGGATCATAGCGTACGCGGGGAGCACCCTGTCCCGCACCGCCGTGCTCAACGTGGCGCCGAACAGCGGCGGTATAGGACCGGCAATCTGGATGAGCGGCGGCGCCCCTGCCGCCGATTCCGCAGGCAACATCTATCTGCTGACGGGCAATGGCGCGTTCGAGCCGGAGCTGGATGCGAACGGCTTCCCAAAAAACCAGGATTACGGCAACTCGTTCCTGAAGATCTCCACCGCCGGCGGTTCGCTGCGCATCGCGGACTACTTCGCAATGCATAATGAGGTCGCCGAATCGGCCGCCGACCAGGATCTTGGCTCGGGGGGAGCAATGCTGCTGCCGGATTTGACCGACTCGAGCAACACCGTCAGGCACCTCGTCGTAGGCGCGGGCAAGGACGGCAATATATATGTCGTAAACCGCGACTCGATGGGCAAATTCGATTCATCCGGCAATTCGCAGATCTGGCAACAGGTGAGCGGCGCACTGCTTTCCAGCATCTTCTCCACGCCCGCGTATTTTAACGGAACCGTCTACTACGGTGATGTGGGGAATTCTCTCAAGGCGTTCAAGATATCGGGGGCAAAGCTCGTGGCGGCGCCGCAATCCCAGTCAGCGGCTCAATTCGGCTTTCCCGGCACGGCGCCGAGTGTTTCCGCCCACGGAACATCCAATGGCATTGTTTGGGCGCATGAAAACAGCAACCCGGCGGTACTGCACGCGTACGACGCCGCGAATCTCGCTCACGAACTCTACAGCAGCAACCAAGCGGCCGGATACCGCGACCATTTCGGTGCCGGCAATAAATTCATCACACCGACGGTCGCCGGCGGCAAGGTGTTCGTCGGCACCACCGGCAGCGTCGCGGTCTTCGGCTTACTGCAGTGACGCTCTCGAGGGCATCAGCTTGACATTACCGAGGTTTCCTCGGCAATCATGTGCTCCAGGCGCTCCAAATCCGGGATCAAGGGCGTTTCGTTCACCATGCGCACCTGGCAGATGACGGGCGATCGTTCGGAAAAGCTGCGCGAAGGATCCGGGCGCAGCACATCGGCATTTACGCGCACCAGTTGCGGAAACCCCTGGGTCAGCATGCCGAAGTATCCGGATTGAAGCGTGCCTCCGGGCGCGTGGAAGATCACGATCCGCGTGCGGCTGGAGACGATCGGCAGCGTTTGACCGAAAGCCCCTTCGAAATACACCACCGGCACGCTGCGGCCGCCCCAACTCACGAGCCCGGCGTACCAAGGCGGGGCATTGGTCATTTCGGCGGGTGCTTGGTATCCGATCACCTCGGCGACGCAAGCGCGCGGCACGATCAACCTCTCCCCTGCCAGGGGCACCAGCAGGCTGTACAGCTCGTCGCGCAAATCGGACATCGAAGCTATCTCGCGACGGCGCGGCGGCGGTTGACGAGCGGCTCGATGGCGTCGAGCAACTGGCTTTCTTGATACGGCTTTCCCAAATAATCATCGACACCGAGTTCGATGGCGCGCGCGCGATGCTTTTCACTGACTCGCGAAGTGATCATTACAATGGGAATATTCTTGAGGCGCGGGTCGTTCCGGACGTGCGCGGCCACTTCGTAGCCGTCCATGCGCGGCATTTCAATGTCCAGCAATATGATGTCCGGCTGGTGCTCCTGCAGCAGCGACACGGCGTCCACACCGTCCTTCGCCGTCAGGACACGCATCCCATTACGCTCCAACAAACGCTGCGTCACGCGCCGCACCGTGATGGAGTCATCTACGACCAACGCAAACGTGCGTCGATCCCGCTGATCGAGAACGACCGGTTCGGTGGGACGGGCGCGCCATTCCGACCGCACCAGCGAGCCCATATCGAGAATGATGACGATTCGACCGTCGCCGAGAATCGTGGCCCCGGCGATACCACGAATCCCGGAAATCTGCGGCCCCAAGGATTTCACGACGATTTCGCGGCTCCCCACCAATTCATCCGTGACGAGGGCGGTAGAGTGCTCGCCCGCGCGGATGAGCACCACCGATATCGACACGTCCGATTCGGGAAGACGCGTCGCGCCCAAACCCACGAACGAGCCCAATTGCTGGAAGCGGTACTTCTGGCCGCCATATTCGAACAGCGGCGCATCCTTGCCCAGATGCCGAGCAACGATATTCCTCGGCAGGCGCACCACTCCTTCGACGGTCGCCAGAGGCAATGCATAGATCTCCTCGGCGACGCGCACGATCAAGGCCTGGCTGATCGCGAGGGTAAAGGGCAGGCGAATGGTGAAATGAGAGCCCTTGCCGAGAGTCGTGTCGATGAACAGACCGCCGCCGAGCTTCTTGACTTCGGTGGCGACTACGTCCATGCCGACCCCGCGCCCCGCCGCCTGCGTTACGTGCCCTGCCGTGCTGAATCCGGTCTCAAGAATAAGCTGCACGGCTTCTTCATCCGTGAGCTTTGCGTGCGGGTCGGTGAGCCCAAGGGCGATCGCCTTTTCGCGAATCAACTTGATGTTGATGCCGGCGCCGTCGTCGGCTACGACGATCACGACCTCCGCGCCATCGCGCTCGAGGCTTACCGAAATTCGGCCGACGTCAGGCTTGCCGAGCGCTGCGCGGCGTTCTGGGATCTCGACGCCGTGCACGACTGCGTTGCGCAACATGTGCTCCAGCGGCGGCACAATGCGTTCCAGCATCTGACGATCCAGCTCCGCCGACGCGCCTTGAACGACGAGTTCTGCACGCTTGCCGGTGTCGTTTGCCGCCTGACGCACCAAGCGCGTAAGTCGCTGCACATGGCGCTGGAAGGGGACCATGCGAGTCCGCATTAAACTGTTCTGCAGCTCGGTGATGACGCGGGATTGCTGAGTCAGCAGGTTCTGGGCTTCGCGGGTCAAAGTCTCGAGCAGCCCTTGAATGCTCGCGACGTCGCTCGACGTCTCGGCAAGCGCCCGCGAGTACTGTTGCAGAGACGAATATCGGTCCAACTCGAGGGGGTCGAAGTCGCTGCGCCTCGGTTCCACATCCTGATGACGATTGAGGACCTGTGCTTCGGTTTCGATCTCCATCCCGCGCAGCTGTTCTTTGAGGCGGGTCACCGTGCGCGCCAGCTCCGCCAGGTTGAAGTCGATCGAGTTGACCTGTTGATCGAGACGCGCGCGAAAAATGCTCACTTCCCCGGCATTGTTGAGCATGGTGTCGAGCAGATCCGCATCGACGCGCGCCATCTCCACCCGTTCTGCGGGCACACTCTCGCGTCCCGGCAGCACCGGGGCGCTGCTCAACTCGAGGCTCGAAATCGAGTCCTCGCCGGCCGCGATCGGAACTGCCTCTTGCGGTCGGGCGGATGTATCGAGATCTGGCTGCGCCGCGGTAGGAGGCGCTTCAGCGAAGAGCGGAGCGGCCTCCACATCCGGCGCAGCAACAGCGGTTGCGGTCGCGGCGGGCGACGCGGCTGCTGCACGCGTGCGTGAAGCGTCCGCCAGATCACGAAGTTGCGCTATCAGGCCCATCGCGCCGATGGGGAGAGAGCCGTTGCTGACCAAATCGCGCATGCTGGCGAGTTCATCGAGGCTGGCTTGCATCACGGCGTGCGCGTGGTCGTCGCCCGCCACCAAACCGCCATCGATCTGAAGCACCAAGGTCTCGAGTTCGTGGCTCAAATCGCCCATGGCCCGAATTCCCGCCATTCGGGCGCCCCCTTTGAGGGTATGCAATTGACGCTGCAGTTCCGCGACTCGTTCTTTATCTTTCCGGTCGCTATTCCACGCGGTCAGCGATATCTGCGCCGCTTCGAGCAGTTCGGTTGCTTCTTCGCTGTAGATGTTCGCGATCTCATGATCGAACTCCTCTGCGGGCAACCCACCTTCCGGTTCCGCGGGTGCGGCTTCGGGAGCTGCCGCCATTGCAGGCACGACAGCGGACGCGCTGGTGTCGATGGCGTCGCGGGCGATCGCGGCGTCGAGTTCGGTTTCGACTTCGTGCAGCCGGGTTAGCAGCAACGGCTGTTCCGAGAAAAAAGCCGTCGATTCGTTGATATGCGATACCACGTTGTCGATCGCGCCAACCGCTTCGCTCAGCGTTGCCAGCCCAAGATCGGATAAACCATAACCGCTTTCGAAAACCTTCCGCATGACCTGATTCAGCGGTTCGGTGACGCGAATGCCATGCCGCGCCTCGGCCATTTTGGAGCTGCCGCTCAGTGTGTGGATGGCCCGATAAACCGGCTCGGGCAAATCGTGCGGGGCGGGCTGCCCGGTGCGCTTGCGCAAGTACTCGCGAATCTCGGCGAGGTGGCTCGAAGTCTCCTTGCTGTAAATATCATGCAGCACGGGATCCATCGCCGGCGGCACGGCGGCGCCCGATGCAGACGACGAGGACGATGCCTCGCGATCTTCCTGCGCCAAGGCCACCGTCGCTTGATCCGCCTCGCGGCCGTCGGCATAGGCAAACGCCCGTGCCATCAGGGCCTCGGTTGGCAGCGGACTTTCTCGCCCGGTCTCCAGCTGTTCCACCAATTGCGGCAGGACGGCGACTGAACTCCGCAGCAGGGCCATCATCCCGGGGGTGCGCGTCAGCGTCTTGTCTATGATTCGGTTCAGCAGATTCTCGATCGACCAGCCAAACTCGGCGATCGATCTGGCGCCGACCATTCGGCCGCTGCCCTTCAACGTATGAAAGCTGCGGCGCATCAGCGCCAATGATTCCAGATCCATCGGATTCTGATCCCACTGCGGGAAGCTGCTCTGAATCGATGCGATCTCCTCTTTGGCTTCCTCGATGAACAGCTCCACGAATTGCGGGTCGGCGGGTTCTGGCTCGGGTACCGCCATCAGCGGGTGAGTCGCCGCTTGGGTGCGTCTCGCGCGCTCCAGAGCGATCGTCTCCACAGGATCTATCTTGACGGTCTGGGCGGCCTCGCTGCTCGCGATGGCTACGTTCGGTACGCGCACCGGAACTTCATCCGCCAGCGTCTTGAGGCACATTTCGGCGTTGTCGAGCATGTACCACGGATCATTTCGACCGCTCTGCAGCGTTTCCATGTAGTACTCGATGCTGACAATGGCATCGGCCACGCGCTCCAGCCGAATCGCGTCCGGCGCCGGCGCCCCGGGCTCGACCAGTCTTCGCACCTCTGCGCCGATGGCATCCATCAATTCGACCGCCCTGCCCTTGCCCAGCATCAACAAGCCGGCGGTGATGCCTCGCAGCAGCTGCGGTACGTTATCGAGTCCCTGTGGCGGGAAATCGCCGGGCTTCTGCACGGCAATGGAGACGGCCTCCTTGATTCGGGCCATGTTGACGATGCACTCCCGCAGCACCGCTTCGCTGACCAGCCTGAATTCGAGGTCCTGATCGGGCGGCAAACCGGCGGCCGAACCATCTGACGGCGTCGGCAGGATCAGCCGCACCAGCTGATCGTCGAGGCTGTCCTCGACGGACAGAAGGACGCCCGCCATCTTCATCAGCGATTCCTCAGGCGGGGACTGACCGTCGGCGATCAGGCCTGAAAGATCGGCGATTTCTGTCTGCACGCGTTGACGCAATTCCCCAAGTCCCAGCACCCCGAGCGTGTCGCTGATCTTCTTGAGCAAATCCAGCTGCGGCAGGAGTTCATCGCTGCGGCCGCCGCCGCGGCGCACGAATATGTCGAGAACATCCTTGACCTTGGAGAGATCTTCCTTGATCGCGGCGGCGACGGTGCGCATCAACTTCACGCTCGGTGCCGACAGGCTTTCGCGCTCGTGTTCTATCGAGTCGTCGACCGGCAACAGCTCGGAGAGCTTGAACGAAGCGCGTACCGCAGCGATACGCCCACCGGATGTGGATGCGCGCGCCACGTAGTACAGCAAATTGTTAAGCAAGTCGACCGGCGGATCCTCGCAATAGCGGGCCTCCCCGCGCTCATAGAGCGCCCTGATTTGCCGATCCGCTTGACCCAGCAGACGCTTCAGCGTCGCACTGCCTTCCAAGCCGTTGGCGCGAACCGCCTCGAGGATGGCGCCGATGACCCACCACAATTGAAACACCGCCTGCGTCGTGGCGATCTGTTCGAGCTTTTCCGCCACTTTCGCGAGAATCTCGAGATTCTGCACGGTGCGTTCGCCGCGGATGTATCCCAACAGTCCGATCTGGAAGCGCGGCCGCAAGCGCCTGGCCCATTGCGCCACCGAAATCGATTGCTCGTCCTGAAGCTGCAATTGCGGCTGCGCCGGCTGATCGGATTTCAGATTGAGCAATAACAGCGTTCCCTCCGACAGCAACGGGCTGCCGCGCACGGAGCGCAAATCGTTGAGCAGAGGCAGCAGCACCAAGGCGAGATCCCGGCCACCCGACAAAACCCGCTCCAGATAAGTCGGCAACTGCACCATTGCGCGCATCAATGCGTCCAGGCCGTCGCCTTGGCGCTTCTGATCGTTGTCCGAACTCAGCAAGTAGCGAGTAACGTGCTCCATTTCCTCGGCGAGCAGCGCGGCTCCGTACACTTCGACCAGACGCAGGACCCCGTGGGCGCAATGCAGTTGGTCGGCGCACCTTTCGAGCAGCACTCGCTGGTCCGACCGTTCGGCGTAGGCCTCGAGCGAGGCGCGCGCATCGTTCAGCGTCACCGCGAGTTCTTTGGCAACGATGTGCAGGGTTTGGGAACTGATATCAGTCATGCCGGAATCGCTTCAGGCGCCGAAGCCGCTGGCCTTGCGCATCTTTGCGGTATTGCCGGTGCTGCCCTTGCCGCTACTGTCGGTCGCCGCAGGCTCGTGCGTAAGCAAGGGGCTGGACGAGGGCGCTCCGATAGTGGTCGTTCCGCCGCCGTAGTCCGGAAGCCGGAATCCCGCGACTGACTTGCGCAATTGGGCGGACAGAGCCGCCAGTTTGGCAATCGAAGTCGAGGTCGCAGTCGACCCCTCTGCCGTCTGGCTCGATATTTCGCGCACCACTTGCATGTTTTTCGAGATGTTTCCGGAGGCGACGGCCTGCTGCCGAGCACTGGCTGAGATGTTCTGCACCAAGCTTGCGATTTGATTTGAGACCTGCTCGATCTCTTCGAGCGCAGCCCCGGCGTTTTCGGCCAGTAGTGCGCCTCCTACCACGTCGGTCGTGCTCCGTTCCATGGATACAACCGCCTCGTTCGTATCGGTTTGAATGGTGCGCACCAGGACCTCGATCTGCTTGGTGGCGTTCGCAGCGCGCTCCGCCAGTCGTTGCACTTCATCGGCTACCACCGCGAAACCGCGGCCGGCTTCGCCGGCCATAGAGGCTTGAATCGAAGCATTAAGGGCCAGAATATTGGTCTGCTCGGCGATGTCGTTGATCAGTTCCACTATGTTGCCGATTTCTTGGGAACTTTCGCCTAGGCGTTTGATGCGTTTGCTGGTCTCCTGGATGGTTTCGCGAATCGCATTCATGCCGTCGATGGTCCGCCGCACGGCATCCCCGCCCTTGTGAGCGATGTCTACGGAATGCCTGGCAACATCCGAGCAGCGCTCCGAATTTCCCGAAACCTCCTCGATTGAAGCAGCCATGTCGGCCATGGACTCGCTGGCCGCCGAAATTTGCCGGGATTGTGCACTGCTCGCCTTGGCCATATGCGCCGCGGCAGCCTGGGTTTGTTTGGCGGCCCCATCCAATTGGATGGCGCTGTCGTTAATTGTGGTAACCAGCTCGCGCAGCGCTTCAATGGCGTAGTTGATCGAGTCTGCGATAGCGCCCGTAATGTCCTCCGTCACGGTCGCCTGCACCGTCAGGTCGCCGTCGGCGAGACTCGACAGTTCATCGAGCAGGCGCATGATGGCTTCTTGATTGCGCTCATTCTCGCGAACCCGCAGCTCGCTGGTTCGCCGCACGTTGACTGTCTTAGAATAGGTCCACGCTAGCGCTCCCAGCAACGCGCCGGCCAGCACCAGCAAAGATATGATCCAGGGCTTGTAACTCGCGCCGGGGGCGATTGCGGGCCCATCGCCCACTTCGGCGGTTAAGCTGCTGACCTCGCCGGGGAGGGCGCGCGCCGCCGCTTGCGCCTTGGAAAGCGGCTCCGCGGCACCGATGACCTTGCGCAAGCTGTTGCCGTATTGCTGGTTGCGCGCAATCACGGTCTTCAGCCGCTGCTCGGCTTCCGCGCCTGTTACCCGTGTCAGCGCAAGACCGGATTCCTCACCGGATAAACCGCGCACGACCTGATTCAGGAACTCCAAACTGTCCGCTAAGTGTTGCGCGGCCGGTGCGGCATCGCTGACGCCGGACGCGAGACCGTTCAGGTCTTGTTGGATACGCTGAACCGTTAGCTCGAAGCGTTCCAGGTACCTGCTCATCCCGTCGAGCTTCTGCACCCCCACCGCGCTTGCAAGATCACCGAGCTCCGACAGAAGCTTGGGCGCCAACTCACGAGCCTCTCGATTCGCGGATTGGATGGCGTCAACGGCGGCCCGTCCGCCAGCGACCGTGCCTGCGTCCTCGCTCAACTTCTTCCAGCTGCCCGACGCCGCATCCGCGCCGCTTCGCAGGCCGCCCTCGGCTAAGCCGCGCAAGGTGTTCACCCGGGCCACGCTTTTGGAAAGGGCATCGAAAGCCCCCGATTCACCCCGCAGCGCGTTTTGCGCCTCATACGACACGCGCTGCAGGACGAGAGGCAGTTCGGCGGTAGCCGCAATGGGGCCGCCATTGCGCGTGAGCGCAGTCAGTGCAGCGGCGCCCAGCAAGCAGAGCACTATGAGCACCGCCAGCACGGACAATAAATTCACCCCAGAACTTGTATCGTTGCGCGTGGTCATCTCTAATCCAGCCGCACCTAGCTCGCAGCCTGCAAAAAGCTTTGGCTTTCCACCAAACTCTTCAAACTCAATACCGGCCAGACCTCGCCCCCGCGGCGAAAGGCGCCGGCAAGAAAACTATCGCATCGGATCACTGTCGGCGGCGCTTCGGCGTTGAATTCCCCCTCGGCAAAGCGACGAAACCCCAACACCTCATCCACCATGAGCCCCGCCGGGATTTCGCGGTGGTTGACCACGACAATCCGCGTATTGCGTCCCGAGGCGGTCGCTCCGCTGCCCAGAAATTGCCTCAGGTCCAACATCGGCAACAGCTGGCCGCGAACGTTCGCCAGCCCTTTGACCCAGCCTTTCGCGCCGGGAATGCGCGTTACGACCGCCGGGTACCCCAGTACCTCGCGAGTTTCCTCGCGGGCGACAAGGAAAGTCTCGCCGCCCATGCGAAACGCCACGCCGACCCACTCCGGACCGGCACTGGCTTCGGGGACGTTGCCAGCTACCACCGCCCGGCTGCGTTTTTCCAGTTCCTTGAGCAACTCGAATGGGCGGTCGCGCAAGCCGCGCAAGCTCGTCGGGGTCCCGCTCATCGCGCTCGTCATACGGCCAGCGCGGCTTGTGCCTTCTCGACCAGCGCCTGCGCCGATACGGGCTTGACCAGATAATCCACCGCCCCTTGCCGCAGCCCCCAGACCCTGTCCGTCTCTTGGCCCTTCGTGGTGACCATTATGATCGGAATCAAACTGGTCTCAGGATCATTGACGAGCATCCGGGTGGCCTGATAGCCATTCACGCCGGGCATGACGATATCCATGAAGATGAGATCGGGCTTCATGGCTTTCGCCTTGCGGACGCCTTCTTCGCCGTTCTCGGCAGCGGCTGTCTTGAAGCCATGCTTCTCGAGAGCCTTCTGCATGACGAATACCTCGGTGGGTGAATCGTCGACAATGAGAATCAGTGCCATTCTTGTATTCTCCGTCATTTACCGACGTGAGCTTCTATCGCGCCCAGCAATTCGTCTTTGGTGAACGGCTTCGTCAAATAGTGCTCCGAACCGACGATACGGCCCCGGGCGCGATCGAACAGTCCGTCCTTGCTCGACAGCATGATGACCGGTATTTGCCTGAATACCTTGTTGTGCTTGATCAGCGAGCACGTTTGGTACCCGTCGAGGCGGGGCATCATGATGTCCACGAACACGATGTCAGGTTGATGGTCGGCGATCTTGGAGAGGGCGTCGAACCCATCGACGGCCGTAAACACTTCGCAGCCCTCCTTGGTCAGGAGCGTTTCAGCGGTTCGTCGAATCGTTTTGCTGTCGTCGATCACGAGGACTTTGAGTCCCGTGAGCTTCGGCTTGCCGTTGCTGATCATGCTCTCCATGGATCTGCCCTAGGGGGACCTCTAAAGCTACGCATGCGTAGGTGCTGGAATCTTGTGGCTTTTTAACATATCCAAGCCGCGCAAGCCACGGTATGGAGTCGACATTTCGCGTTAAGCTGCGGCAAACAACGGAGGCGTGGTTCACAGTTTTCTCAAGTGAGCGGCGAGGGGGCCTGCTGCGTCCGCCTGCGCTAGACTGCCATGCCGTCGGAACTTTTAAGACCCCATGAGGGAATGAGCATGTCTTCCGGAACGCGTCTCGTCGTGGTCATGGATCCCATTGAAGCGATAAAGCCCGCCAAGGACAGCACTCTCGCGATACTGCTGGCGGCACAGACGCGCGGCTGGCAACTCTTTTATGCTGAACAGAAACACCTGTGGCTGCGGGACGGCATCGCCTGGGGCCGATTGGCGCCGCTGCAAGTATTCGATGACTCTGCAATGTGGTTCGTGCGCGGCGCGGCGCAAACTGCCCAACTGGGGGACTTTGACGTCATTCTGATGCGCAAGGACCCGCCTTTCGACACCGAATACATCTATACCACGTTTATTCTCGACCGAGCCCAATCCCAGGGCGCCTTGGTGTGCAACCGGCCGCAAGGTTTGCGGGACATGAACGAGAAGGTTTACACGGCGTGGTTTCCCGAGTGCTGCGCGCCCACTCTCATCACCCGCGGCATGCACGACATGAGTGAATTTCTCCGCGAGCACGGCAAAGCTGTATGCAAGCCCCTCGACGGCATGGGAGGAAAGTCCATTTTCGTTCTGGAACAGGGCGACAAGAATCGCAATGTCGTGTTCGAGACGTTGACCGGCTACGGTTCCAAGTACGCGATCATCCAGAGATACCTGCCGGAGATCGTCACCGATGGCGATTGCCGGGTGATTCTCGTGGACGGAGAACCGGTGCCATATGTCCTCAAGCGGATACCGACGTCCGACGACAACCGCGGAAATCTAGCCGCGGGCGCGCGCGCCGAAAGCCGGCCTCTCAACGAGCGCGATCGATGGCTCTGCGCGCAAATCGGACCCAAGCTCAAGGCCGCGGGCATGCTCTTCGTGGGACTGGATGTGATCGGCGACTACGTCACTGAAATCAATGTCACGAGCCCAACGGGCATTCGCGAACTAAACAAAATGCATGCTGTCGACATTGGTGCGATGCTTGTGGATGCGATCCAAAAAGCGGTGAGCACGGCGTGACTTCCGACATGTATCAGGACGAAGAAATGCTTCGTACCGGGCTGCCGCCCGCGAACGACCGCATGTTGACGACCTGTTTTTTGGCGGCGTTCATTCACGGAATCATTATTCTGGGTGTGACGTTCAGTTCGCCGGGCGGCAAATGGGACGGCAATGACGCGCCGGCCTTGGAGGTAATCCTGGTCAACGATCAAGCTCCGAGCGTCGCAAAGAATCCCAATGCGCAATACCTGTCGGAGCGCACTCAACGAGGCGCCGGCAATACATTGAAGCGCGAGCGCGCCCGCATCCCCAAGTCTTCGATGATGCCGATCGAGCGTCCTGGCATCCCCGGCGGCGCTGGTCTGGCAGCGCAGCAGGCAGGCACCCTGACCGGTGACGATGAACTCATCGCTACTCATGCGCCGGCGCTAAAAATCTTGTATTTCGCGTCGTCCTCTGCCGCGAAGGAGTCCTCCCAGCTGCCGCTATTGCTCGAGAAACGGCCCGACCTTGCAATGACCCCCAACGATGACGGCGTCCAGCTGCGCATGCGCGGTGAGGCAATACAGCAGTTGTGGGTTGCGGCGAATACGCGTGAATCAGACGTCGCCGTGTATCTGGACGGCTGGCGCCGCAAGATCGAGCGCGTTGGCACGATGAATTTCCCCGACGTCGCGCGCCGCCAGAAAATGTCCGGGACTCCCGTGATCGAAGTGACCATCGGTTCCGACGGCAAGCTGCTCCAAACACTCGTCCGACGCAGCAGCGGACATCCGGAAATCGACGAGGCGGCCATGAGGATTTTGAAGCTCGCCGCGCCTTTCGATCCCTTTCCGGGCGGGTTGGGCGTCAAACACGACGAAATACGCATTGCGTACGAATGGCAGTTCCTGGGCGGCTCCGCGCAGGGCCCCAGCGTCTTTTATTCGGAGCCGAACAATTAGCGAATCGGGTTACCTGACCAATCAATTGCTCATCGCCATGCCCGCCATGGGCGATCCAAATTTCTCGCAAACCGTCGCGCTGATCTGCGATCACAGCTCGCGCGGCGCGCTTGGACTGATCCTCAATAAGCCGCTCCCCATGCGGATGGGAGAAATTTTCGAGCAGCTGGAAATTGAAATCGCCACGGGACCTTTGTGCGAGCGCCAGGTGCTGCGCGGCGGACCGATGCAGACGGATCGAGGTTTCGTGGTGCACCGAGCCGGCGGCGAGTGGGACTCGACGTTGAAAGTGTCCGAGGTCATCCACGTGACGACGTCGCGAGACATCTTGGCTGCCATGGCGCACGGCGAAGGTCCCCAGGAAGCCGTTGTCGCCTTGGGTTATGCCGGCTGGGACGGCGGACAACTGGAGGACGAGATCAAGGCGAACGCCTGGCTGAGCGCGCCGGTGGATCCGGGCGTAATTTTCGAACTGCCGTTCGAATCGCGTTGGGAGGCCGCGGGGCGCCTCTTGGGAGTGGAACTGTCGCGCATCAGCCCGATCAGCGGCAATGCCTAGGCCGGCTCCGCCCGAGCCAGCGCCGTCCGCGCCCGCAGAAGCGGTCATCCAGGCGCCGAGGATCTTCCTGGCATTCGATTTCGGCCGTCGGCGCATCGGTGTGGCGTGCGGTGACAGCGTGAGTCGCACGGCTTCGCCCCAAGGCACCGTGCCGGCGGGGCCCGACGGTCCGCGTTGGGACATGATCGATGCGCTGATGCGCGAGTGGCGGCCCGCACTCCTCGTAGTCGGCCTGCCGTATAATGTGGACGATTCCGACAGTGCAATGACGGCCGGCGCGCGCAGCTTCGCAGCCGAGCTTGCGCGGCGGTATCTCAAGCAGGTTTCCCTCGTCGATGAACGCTATTCGTCGCGCGAAGCGGAAGCAACGCTCAAGGCCGGCCGCGAATCGGGGCTGCGCCGGCGGCGCGTTGTCAAAGCGGATATCGACGCGGCGGCCGCCTGCATCATATTGGAGCGTTGGTTCATCGAAGGTACATGAGGCGCGAATGCGTTCACAACAAGACAACGCCGGTGGGCTGCGCCACCTCATCACGCTCGACGGTTTGACTCGCGACGCATTGACGACGATTCTCGACCGCGCGGAAGCCTACCGCCGCCTGCCCGGGCAACCTGCTTACGAAGGCCGCGAACTTGCCGGCGTGACCCTCGCTAATCTGTTCTTCGAACCGAGCACCCGCACCCGCGCCTCGTTCGACCTTGCCAGCCGCCGCTTGGGCGCGCATGTGCTCAACTTGGACCTGCATTCGAGCTCGCGCGCCAAGGGCGAAAGCATGTTGGACACCATCTACACGCTCGAGGCGATGAATACCGACGTGTTCGTTATTCGCGATTCAGAGCCGGGCATGCCGGAATTTTTGATCGACCACGTCGCCCCGCACGTATCGGTGATCAGCGCCGGCGAGGCGCACCTCTCGCACCCCACCCAAGGATTGCTCGATGCCCTGACCATCCGGACCCATAAGCGCCGATTCGCCGGGCTCAAAGTAGCCATCGTCGGCGATATCAAGCACTCGCGCGTCGCGAGATCCGCTTATCAGGCGCTGTCCACGCTGGGTACGACCGACATGAGGCTGGTAGCGCCGGAAGCGTTGCTGCCGGCCGAAGCGGAATTCCGCGGCGCGCTGCGCTTCACTCATATCGAGGACGGCATTGCCGGAGCCGATGTAGTGATGATGCTGCGCATTCAAAAAGAGCGCATGGTGCAAAGCGCCTCGCTCGATGACGCTGCGTATTTCCACGGCTTTGGTTTAGACGCGAGGCGATTGAAATTGGCCGCACCCAGCGTGCTCGTCATGCATCCCGGTCCGATGAATCGCGGTGTCGAGATCGCATCGGACGTCGCCGACGGGCCGCGCTCGGTGATTCGCGAGCAAGTGAACAACGGTGTTGCGGTCCGCATGGCCGTGCTGGCCTCGATTGCCGCCACCCTCACGAGGCATCGCCGGCCGCTCTAAAACCCGTGACTCGAATCGAGGCCGTCGATGCGCATGAGAGGCTGGCCCATCCGAATGCGGCCACCTTCGCGGACCCCGCCGCCCAGCGCCGCGCCCGAGGGAGCGAACACGATGATGGTGGAGCCGTGTTCGAACCAACCCATTTCCTCACCCCTGCGCAAACCGACGTCGCAGGGGATGAGGTTGGGTCCGCGGTAGCGCAGATGCAGCAGCACGTCGAGGAATTTTAGTCGCATGCTCGCGACCAGAATCGCCGCGACGGGGACGAGCGTCAGCAGTGCGCCCGACTGCGAGAGGCGGCAGCGAATGACCGCTCGTTCGTTCTTGCAGAACAATCTCTCGACGCGCTTGAGCGCGATGGGATTCACGTTCCAGGTATCGCCGGAGATGTAGTTGACCTGCTCCACGCGGCAATCGGCGGGCGCGTGGAAACGGTGATACATGCTCGATGTGAGTCGCAGTGTCGCGAACCGGCCGCCCTGATAGTAACGCACCAGATCCGCGTCGCCGAGGAGATCCAAAAGCGGATAAGGATAACCCTTGGCCTGCAGCACCGACCCTTGAATCACGGCGCCGCAGGCGCCCACCAAAGCATCGCAAGGGCTGACCAGGATGCCGGGGTCCGCGGCGATCAGGCGTGCGCCCTCCTTCAACTCACGGGTAAAGCAAGCGTGCAGGCTCTCAAAGCGCGTCTGTTTTGCTTCGCCGAGGTCGAGATCGGTGAACAGCCGCCACAGGGCGATACCGGCGCGGCAGACTAAAGGGTGCTCGATCCGGCTCAGCCAGCCCATGAACAACGTCAGCAGCCTGCGAGGGATGCGGTTGGTGAGCAAAAAGTTGATGTCTTCCTGCCCGACGACTCGCGCGATGAGGAATTTGCCGGTCATCTCAGTGTCATTCGCCTGAAATACAGTGCGCCGCTTAAGGGCAATCCAAGGATGCTGTCATTAACAAGGTATTCATGTATGCGCTCGGCGCCATCGCGCTCGTGGTCGTGCTGCGAAAGCTGCAGCTGCGATTGCAGCTCTCGCGCGCCAAGCATTGCTCGTTGTCGGGACATTCACGGATGGCCCGCCGCTTCGCGGCTCAGGTGCCATTCTACGAATACGACGAAGCGAATTTCTTCCGGGCCGACGCGGCGCCGCAGGAGGTGGCGGCAACGCGGCGCGCTGCCTTCATGAGGCTTGCGGCGGTATTTACCGATCGCTTCCAGAACACGAATGCCCTCACCGATGAAATCTTCGATGCAGTGTCCGACGTGCAGTTCACGTCGCGTTATCGCGTGCCGTTCCAGTTCAGCGGCTTCGTGCGGCGGAACCTGAAGGCAGGCAGCTTCGCCCAGTTCTCGTCCGGTGTGACGGTCACTGACCTCGACGGCAACCGGCTGTACGATTTGACCGGCTCTTACGGAGCCAATGTGTTCGGCTGCGACTTCTACAAAGAGTGCATCGAGCGCGGCAGCGAGCGGGTGCGCGGCTTGGGGCCGGTGCTCGGCTCCTATCATCCCGTGACGGCGTACAACGTGCGGCGCCTGCTGGAAATTTCCGGTTTGGATGAGATTTCGTTTCATATGTCCGGCACCGAGGCAGTCATGCAAGCGGTGCGGCTGGCGCGCTACCACACGGGGCGCACTCATCTGGTGCGCTTCTGCGGCTCTTACCATGGATGGTGGGGCGATGTGCAGCCTGGGGTCGGCAATCCGCTCGCCGCTCGCGAGACCTACACCTTGAGGGACACGGACGAACTGAGTTTGCGCGTGCTGCGCAACCGCCGCGACATCGCTTGTGTGCTGGTCAATCCGCTGCAGGCATTGCATCCGAACGTCAATGCGCCCGGCGACTCGACCCTCATCGACAGCAGTCGCAAGGCGCATTTCGACCGTGCGGCCTATGCGGCGTGGCTCGAGAGATTGCGGGAAGTCTGCAGCGCGCGGGGCATCGTGCTGATCTTCGACGAGATTTTCGTTGGATTCCGGCTGGCGCCGGGAGGCGCTCAGGAATACTTCGGGGTTCGCGCAGACATGGTGACCTACGGTAAAACGGTGGCCGGGGGCCTGCCCGTCGGTGTGTTGTGCGGCCGCCGTGAATTCATGCGCCGCTTTCGCGAGGACCGGCCTGCCGATATCTGTTTTGCGCGGGGCACATTCAACGCCCATCCCTACGTCATGGGCGCGATGTACGAATTCCTGCGGCGCCTCGAGACCGAGGCTATCCGTGCGGTGTATCGCGGCCTGGACAGCACGTGGGATGGCCGCGCGCGCGCGCTGAACGACGGGCTGGCTGCCGCGGGTTTGCCCGTGCGCATCGCCAGCCTGTCCTCGATCTGGACGATCAACTACGTCAGCGTGTCGCGATACAACTGGATGTTTCAATTTTATCTGCGCGCCGCGGGACTTGCCCTGAGCTGGGTGGGCACGGGTAGGCTCATTTTCAGCCTTAACTACACGGACGCGGATTTCACCGCAGTCACCGACCGAATTCTGTCGGCCGCCCGGGAAATGGAGCGTGACGGATGGTGGTGGCCGGGACCGACATTGACCGACGAGGCCATCAAGCGGCGCGTTTTCAAAGAAATGCTGCGCGCCCGGTGGGAGATGTTTCGCGCGTGGGGCCCGCGCCGGGCCTGATGAGCAATCCTTCAGCCCCGAAGCAAAATTCCCAGGCACGATGGGCTTACCCGCGGCGGCCGGCCGCATCGCCCATGGGGTCGATCAACTCGCCGCGCATCAAGTAAAGGGGCGCTTTGTAGTAGGTCTTCACGTCGTTGAACGGGTCGGTGACGATCTTCATGAGCCACACCAGTCCGGTTTGCACATCCTTCAAGAAAAACAGGTGCACGGTGCGGAACAGCAGTGCGCCGACGCCGACGATGAGCCAAATTTCGCCGACGTGGCGCACGAATTCCTCACCGTTCGCATGAGGCGGGAACATCCCGAAGAAGGTCGGATCGAGCCATAACAGCGCGGGCGACAGCGCCCAGACGGCGTGCAGGATCACCTTGCGCCGCAGGTTGTATCCGACCTTGATGTCTTCCTTGAATTCGTGGGTGGCGCGGTTGACGGTATCGTAGCCCTTGGGCTCAAAGAAAAAGTGTCCGGATTGACGGCTGACCATGGACACCAGCCAGCCAATGAGCGCGGACTTCGCGGGATCCGCGAACGCCATGGCATAGGCGACAATGAAGCTTGCCGCGCTGAACAAATGCAGAGACTGGTTGATACGGCTGTGATGATAGTAGCGATGATCATCCCAGCGCTGCGTCCGCAGTTCCGCCCAAAAGGTTCGCATAGAGTCTCCTTGATAGGGTTGCGACATGAGTCAGCCATGAAGCAAATATAGGATTTTCGTTACAAGGCTGTTACAGCGCGAGCCGGCGCCGCGGTACGGAGGTCCGCGCCGAAAGATTGCAAAAAATCTCTCGCCTTCTTCATCGTAGCGTCATCCCACGGTGCGACGCTGTTTCGGTATGAGAATCATGATCGTTACCGACGCGTGGTTTCCTCAAACCAACGGGGTAGTCAGTACTTTGGCGCAGACCGCCGCGTGGCTCGGCCGTTTCGGGCATGAAGTGCGGATCATCAATCCGCGGGATTTTCGCAGCATCGCCTGCCCGACGTATCCCGAAATCCGCCTCTCGATCCTGCCCTGCAGGAACGTAAAGCGCCGCATACTCGAGTTCGCTCCGCAGGCCCTGCACATCGCGACCGAGGGGCCCTTGGGATTGAGTGCCAGGCGTTTTTGCCTGCAGCGAGCCATGCGCTTCACCACCTCGTATCACACCCAGTTTCCTCAGTATCTGCGCGCGCGCTTTCCAATCCCCTTGAGCCTGTCTTACCGGGCTCTGCGCCGGTTCCATGGCGCGGCGGTGCGCTGCATGGTCAGCACCGACTCCGTACGCCAGGAGCTCGCGGCGCGCGGCTTCGAGAACCTGGCGAGGTGGCGCCGGGGCGTGGACACGGAGGTTTTCAAACCCCATCCGAAGGATTTCCTCGCTCTGCCCCGCCCGATCGCCGCCTATGTCGGCCGGGTGGCGGTGGAGAAGAACATCGATGCTTTTCTGAAGATGGATTGGACCGGCAGCAAGATCGTCGTCGGAGACGGCCCGCAGCGCGCACGGCTGGAGAATCAGTACCCGAATGCGAAGTTCGTGGGCTATCGTTTTGGCGAGGATCTGGCGCGGCACCTGGCGGCGGCCGACATCATGGTATTTCCGAGCCGCACCGATACCTTCGGCCTGGTGAATCTGGAAGCGATGGCCTGCGGCATACCCGTGGCTGCATACCCGGTGACCGGGCCGATCGACGTCGTCGACGACGGTGTAACCGGGGCGCTGGACGCCGACCTCGCAGCGGCGGCGCAGCGTGCCCTCGAGATCGATCCCGGCGCATGCCGGGCGTATGCCTTGAAATCCGGTTGGGATGTTTGCAGCCGGGAATTCGAGAGCAATCTGGAACGTTGCGAGGTGCTTGCTCAGCCGAAGTTGATTTTGGCTTCAAGGTTTGTACGCGAATCCGCGCTCGACAACGCTTCCTCGAGTTCTATCCGCCCTTCGCGCACCAGGTTATAAAGCGAGCTGTCAAAGCTCAACATGCCGCGTTCCGTGCCGGTGCGGATCGCCTCTTTCACACCTATCACATCGCCTTTCTTGATGAGTTCCGACATGTACGGAGTGTTCACCATCACCTCGGAGGCCGCCACCCGCGTGCCGGTCTTCGAGACGACCAAACGCTGCGAGAGAATGGCGCGCAGGTATTGCGACAGATCCAGGAATATCTGGTTGTGCTGGTCGCGCGGAAACATGTTGATGATTCGGTCCAGGGTCTCCGCGCAATTGTTTGCGTGCAAGGTGGCGATGCACAAATGCCCCGTGCCGGCGAGTGCAATGGCGGCTTCCATGGTTTCACGGTCGCGGATCTCGCCGACCAGGATCACGTCCGGAGCGGCGCGCACGGCGCTGCGCAGCGCGCGGGCAAATGACTTGGTGTCCAGGCCCACTTCGCGCTGGTTGACGATGGACTTCTTGTTGCTATGCAAGAACTCGATGGGATCCTCGATGGTCAAAATATGGTCCGATGAGGTCTCATTGCGGTAATTGATCATGGCGGCGAGCGTCGTGGATTTGCCGGCGCCGGCCGCTCCGACCATGAGGATCATCCCGCGCTTCAGCATTACCAGATCTTTCAGAACGTCCGGCATGCCAAGGTCTTCGAGCCTGGGCATTTCGGACGTGATATAGCGCAGAACCATCGCGGGGTAGCCCCGCTGGTAGAAAACGTTGACTCGGAAGCGTCCGAGCCCCGACTCCGAGATCGCGAAATCGATCTCCAACTCCTCGTTGAAATGCTCGATCTGGTCCTGCGTCATCAATCCGAGTGCCGCCTGGCGCACGGTGTCCGGGCTCAAAATCTGCTTGTTGACGGGGAAAATCTTGCCTTCGATTTTGATCTTGACGGGCGCGTTACATGTAAAAAACAGGTCGGACGCCTTGCGCTCGACCATGAGCTTGAACAACGGCTTGGTGTTCATCACCTGTGCCGGAACATCGGGCGAGGCGGACATGTACTAAAACACCTGCCCTTCTTCTTCCTCGAGGATCTGCAGCGACTGTCCACCCTCTTCCGGATTTTTCATCTCTCGCTTGCTCTCCAGTTTCACGCGCAAACGCAGCTCGTTCTTCGAGTCCGCATTGCGCAGCGCGTCTTCGTAGGAGATCAAACCTGCTTCGTACAACTCGAACAGCGCCTGGTCGAAAGTCTTCATCCCGAGACGGTTCGAGCGCGACATCACTTCCTTGATTTTGGAGACTTCGCCCTTGAAGATCAAATCCGAGATCAAAGGAGAGGCTAGCATGATTTCCATCGCCGCGATGCGGCCGGATCCGGCTTCGCGGGGTATCAGGCGTTGCGAGATGAGCGCGCGTATGTTCAAGCTCAGATCCATGAGAAGCTGCTCACGCCGCTCTTCGGGAAAGAAGTTGATGATGCGGTCGATCGCCTGGTTGGAGCTGTTGGCGTGCAGGGTGGCCAATACCAGATGGCCAGTCTCGGCGAATTGGATGCCGTATTCCATTGTCTCGCGGTCGCGAATTTCTCCGATCAGAATCACATCCGGCGCTTGGCGCAGCGTGTTTTTCAGAGCCAAATGCCAGCTCTCGCAATCGACTCCGACTTCGCGGTGCGTGACCACGCAGCCCTTGTGGGCGTGTACGTACTCGACCGGATCTTCGATGGTGACGATATGGCCGCGGGTTTTTTCGTTCCGGTAGCCGATCATCGCTGCGAGCGAGGTGGACTTACCCGAGCCTGTGCCGCCCACCAAAATCACGAAGCCGCGCTTCGAGAGCACGACATCCTTCAATATCGGCGGCAATTCGAGTTCATCGAACGTCGGAATCTTGGCGTTGATGGTGCGCATCACCGCGCCCGTGAAGCCCTGCTGGACGAATGCGCTGACGCGAAAACGGCCGATCCCGGGAGGGGAAATTGCGAAATTGCATTCCTTGGTCGCATCGAATTCCTTGGTTTGCCGGTCATTCATGATGGCGCGCACCAGGGCGGCGCTCTGCTCCGGACTCAAGGACCGATCCGACTGGGGTCGGATCTCGCCGTCCACCTTGATCGCAGGCGGAAAGCCGGCGGTGATGAACAAATCGGAACCCTTCTTCTCGACCATTCGACGGAGAAGGTCTTGCATCAGGCGTATTGCTTGTTCGCGTTCCATTAAATGCTGTCCTTGTTCTGCGCCTTGTACTTCGCCTCTTCGCGGCTGACCACGCCCTTTTGCACCATTTCCTGCAAACATTGATCGAGGGTCTGCATGCCTTGGCCCTGGCCGGTCTGAATGGCCGAATACATCTGGGCGATCTTGCCTTCGCGGATCAAGTTTCGGATAGCCGGGGTGCCTATCATGATTTCGTGCGCCGCAATACGGCCTCCGCCGACCTTCTTCATCAAAGTTTGCGATATGACGGCCCGCAGGCTCTCGGACATCATGGCTCGCACCATCTCCTTTTCGGCGGCGGGGAACACATCCACGATACGGTCGATGGTCTTCGCCGCGGAACTCGTATGCAGGGTGCCGAACACCAGATGCCCGGTTTCCGCCGCGGTCAATGCCAACCGGATGGTCTCGAGGTCGCGCATTTCGCCTACCAGCACCACATCGGGATCTTCGCGCAACGCCGAGCGCAGCGCCTCGCTGAAACCCAGCGTATCGCGGTGCACTTCGCGTTGGTTGACCAGGCACCGCTTGCTCTCATGCACGAACTCAATCGGGTCTTCGATCGTGATAATGTGGTCGGGCCGGTTGTCATTGCAATGATTGACCATGCCGGCGAGCGTCGTCGATTTGCCTGAGCCGGTAGGCCCGGTGACCAACACGAGACCGCGGGGAAGCATGCAAAGATCTTTGAATGTCTTGGGCGCATTCAATTCGTCGAGAGTCAGGATCGTGGACGGAATATTGCGAAAGACCGCCCCGGCGCCGCGATTTTGGTTGAAGGCGTTGACGCGGAAGCGCGCAAGTTTGGGAATTTCAAACGAAAAGTCCGTCTCGAAGAACTCTTCGAACGCCTTGCGCTGCTTGTCGTTCATGATGTCGTACACCATGCTGTGCACTTCCTTATGCACCAGCGCGGGCATGTTCACGCGCTTCATATCGCCGTCCACGCGAATCATCGGCGGGACGCCCGCAGACAGATGCAGATCCGACGCGTTGTTCTTCACCGCAAAGGCGAGAAGCTGCGCGATATCAACTGCCATTTACGGCTCCTAATTCGGGCTGGTGTAAGCCACTAGCAGTATATAAGAGGGTGTCGTCACCCAATATGTTAATTGGTCCGCAGAATTCGTCGCTTCTCGTGAACAATGTCCGGTCTCGGATACGTCGGGCGGCCCTGGCCGCCGGACGAGACCCGGCCGGGATCACCTTGGTCGCCGTCACCAAGGAGCAGACTGCCGAATCCATACGGGTGGCCGCCACGGCAGGCGTCACGGATTTCGGCGAAAGCTACGTTCAAGAGGCTCTACCCAAGCTGGAAGTTTTGACGGACCTCGCGCTCCGTTGGCACTTTATCGGCGGCATTCAATCGAACAAGACCCGTGCGATCGCCGAACGCTTCGATTGGGTACACAGCATCGATCGGCTGAGCATCGCACGTCGTCTGTCGGAACAACGGCCTTTCCATGCGTCGCCGCTGAATCTTTGCATTCAGGTGGAGTTGGTGCCGGAACCGACTAAGGGCGGCGTCGAGCCGGCGCAGGTCGCTCAACTCGCCTCAGCCGCCGCGGAACTGCCGCGGGTGCGCTTGCGCGGATTGATGTGCGTACCGCCTCCGCAGCCCGATACCGCCGCCCAACGAGCGCTATTTGGACGGCTTCGTACGCTGCTGGAAGATCTGAACGCGAGCGGCCACGCGCTCGATACACTGTCAATGGGGATGAGCGGCGACTTCGAGGCCGCCATTGCAGAAGGCGCGACGCTGGTGCGCATAGGAACGGCGTTGTTCGGGAACCGCTTACCGGTACAGGGGAGCTTGCATGAATAATATAAGGAGGCTGGCATTCATCGGCGGCGGCAACATGGCCGCGGCGTTGATTGGCGGACTT
This sequence comes from Steroidobacterales bacterium, assembly GCA_038229815.1. Taxonomy (GTDB): domain Bacteria; phylum Pseudomonadota; class Gammaproteobacteria; order Steroidobacterales; family Steroidobacteraceae; genus Bog-1198. The sequence goes on from JBBROC010000001.1 coordinate 52,035, forward strand.
ATCAAACGCGGCTTGCCAAGCGAGCGCGTAGTCGTCGCCGACCCGAGCCACGAGCAGTTGCAACGCCTGGTCCGTGATCACGCCGTCACGACCGCCGCCGACAACGCGAGCGCGGTCAAGGGCGCCGAAGTGGTCGTTCTGGCCGTCAAGCCGCAGCAGATGCGCGCCGTGGCTCTTGGGCTCGCGCCGCATCTGGCGGAGACTAATCCGTTGCTGATATCGGTCGCGGCCGGCATTCCGCATGCCGCCCTCGCGCGCTGGTTCGGGCCAAGGATCCCGGTGATAAGGACCATGCCGAACCGACCCGCGCTCAATGGATTCGGCGCCACCGGTTTGTTCGCGCCAGCGAGCGTGGGCGCGGCAAACCGGGCATTGGCTGAAATGATCATGGCTGCCGTCAGCGCCACCGTGTGGGTGGAACACGAATCGCAGATGGATACCGTGACCGCCCTTTCCGGCAGCGGCCCCGCGTACTTCTTCCTGTTCATGGAAGCTCTCGAGGCTGCGGCTCACGAACGGGGGCTGCCCAATGAGGTGGCCCATCAATTGACGTTGGAAACGGCATTTGGAGCCGCGCAGATGGCACGCGAATCGCGTGAGTCGCTCGCAACGCTGCGAGAGCAGGTCACATCCAAGGGGGGGACGACCGCGGCTGCCCTCGAGGTTCTCGACGCCGCCGGCCTTCGTGCTATCGTCGCCCATGCGGTGGCCGCAGCCGACCGCCGCTCAGCCGAGCTCGCCGCCGAATTCGGTGCCCCCTAGCCAATAAGAGTCAACGCTTCATCCGCCATGGACGCGCTCAAATATGTAGTCGATACGCTGCTCTGGTTGCTGACGCTCGCCTTCGTGCTGCGTCTATTGTTCCAATTGGTGCGGGCAAATTTTAGAGAGCCGATGGCGGATGCCATCGTGCGCGTGACCAATTGGCTGATTTTGCCCCTGAGGAAGGTTTTGCCTCCGATCGGCAAGGTCGACACCGCAACCGTCGTCGCGGTCCTCGCCGTCGCAACGATTCGCACGTTCGCCGCGCTGGCTCTTGCCGGCCAAGGCGTCGGCGACGCAGTCCTGTTCCTGCGCATCACCATCGTCAACCTGGCGGATCTGGTGTTGCGCGTCTATCTATTCGCCCTGCTGCTTTATTGGCTAACGAGCTTTGTGTCGCCCGGCGGGCATGCGCCCGGCGTGCGCCTGCTCTCGCAGCTCTGCGAGCCGATCTTAAAACCCGTGCGCCGGATCATTCCGCCGATCGGTCAGATAGATTTCTCAGTGCTCTGGGTCTCCATCGTCATCGGCGCCTTGCTTGTGCTGCTCCGTTGAACATCGGCTCCTACATCGCTGAAATCACAGTGATCGAGGCCGCTCACCGGACTCACGACGCAGCTCCAGTCGAGCGGAAGCCTGAAAAACCAGCATGTTCCGCGCGGTGCGCGGAAATCTTTTTTCTCATTTGCGCTAAACATCGGCTTTTTTCTATGTTATTTTCGGCGCCGAGTCGAAATTGCGGACATTCCAATGCCCGCGCCCGCAAAACCCAGCAGGAGATTTAATATGGCGAAAAAGAATGCAGCACCGACCAAGTCTGAAATTCTCGCTAGCATTTCCAAGGAAACAGAGCTCTCTAAGAAACAGGTCGGAGCCGTGTTTGACTCGCTTTCCGCCTCGATCAAGAAGAGTCTTCGCAGTCACGGCCTGTTTACGATGCCAGGACTTCTGAAGATGAAAGTCGTGAAGAAACCGGCCACGAAGGCGCGTGAGGGTGTCAATCCTTTCAACGGCGAAAAAATGACGTTCAAAGCGAAACCGGCGAGCAAGAAAGTGCGCATAGCCGCCCTGAAGAATCTCAAGGAATTCGTGAACTGATTTTTTGATTGCGATCGGGGCGGCTGCGCTCAGCCGCTCCGGATCGCATCGATGACGGCGTCCCGCAAATCGTGCAGCCGGCCGTGGAAAAAATGGCCCACCCCCGGCAATACGAGCAGCCGCGGCTTCGGATCGAGCGAATTCACCCATTCGACGACCGCCGCCGGATCCACCACCTCGTCCGCATCCCCCTGGACAACCAGCCACGGGCATCGTGGCACGGCCACTGTCTCGTCAAAACGCTGAACGGCGGGAGCAATGGTGATCAGGTGCCGCGGCGCGGAACTTCCATGCGCCGGACGCCTTTGCGCCAGCCGCAACGCCACGTGGGCGCCGAACGAAAACCCCGCAACAATCAAGCTTCGACCGGGCCAGCGCTCCGCCCCCCACGAGGCAACAGTGTCGGCATCGTCGATTTCACCGATGCCTTGGTCGAATGCACCGGCACTTGCGCCCACCCCGCGAAAATTGAAGCGCAGGGTCGGCACGCCGGTTGCTTGCAGTGCTTTCGCCACCGTGGTTACGACTTTATTGTCCATGGTGCCGCCAAAGAGGGGATGCGGATGACACACCAGCGCATAGCTTGGTCCCGCAATCCCGGGATCCTCAACGATTACTTCCAGCGCCCCCGCCCGCCCCTCGATGGCAAGGCGTTCAAGCGCCGTCATTCGATCGCGACGAGATCAATATCGAATACCAGGGTCGCTCCGGGCGGTATGACGCCGCCGGCCCCGTTGTCGCCGTAGGCGAGATCCGCGGGAATGATGAGCCTGCGACTCTCACCGACCTTCATTCCGACCACGCCCTGATCCCAGCCCTTGATGACCTGTCCGGTGCCCACCGGGAATCGAAACGCTTGTCCGCCGCTGCGCGAGGTGTCGAACTGCTTGCCCTTGTTGTCTTTTGCGGATGCCTCATACAGCCACCCGGTGTAATGCACGACGGCAATTTTGCCCGCGGCTATCTCCTCCCCCGTACCGGCCTTGAGTTCCACAGATTTCATCGTGTTCACTCCGCTCGCAGGGACCGCGCTAGGCGGGGTGCCGCAGCCGGCCATCAAACCGACCAGGATAACCACACCGATTTTTCGCAGGGGTGCATTGCTCGCCATGGCCGCCATATTAAAGGATTTTATCCTGGCGATGGAGCCGCCAGGGTGGGGTCACCGGCTCGCGCGGATTTGCGATTGGCGGAATTTCAGTGCGGCGGCCAGGCAAAGCGCGATCGAGGCGGTTGCGATCAAAGAAGCCTCGGCGCCAGCCGCGAGTGCGGCGCCAATGGCGCCGATACCCAGAACGCCGGCCACCACCAGGCCGAGTTCGGCGGCGGCGCCCAAGAAGGCCAACCGCAGAGCGCCGATCGCGTCATCGATTTCGTCAACCACTTGAAGCATCCATTCCATTTGTGTTTGAGTCTAAGTGAGCCACCGCACCTGCACCGTGAGTAGGGTCACACCCTTGCCATGGTGCCAAGGGCTGCGTAGGCTTAAGCACTACATGCAGCGAATTCTCGTCCTGAATCCGAAGGGTGGTTCGGGAAAAACGACGATAGCCACCAATCTCGCCAGTTATTTTGCGAGCCTGGGTGATCGTCCGCTGTTGTCGGATAACGACCCTCAGGGATCGAGCGCCCGCTGGTTGAAGAAGCGCAAGCCCGAGCAGGCATTTATCCACGGAATCGCGGCTTGCGAACGCAACTCCCGTATGACGCGAGCGTGGCAAATGCGCATCCCGCAGGACGCAGAACATGTCGTGATCGATACCCCGGCCGCGGTGCCGGCGCAGGATATGCCGGAGATGACCAGGAGCGCCGACGCAATAATCGTGCCCGTCCTGCCTTCCGATATCGATATTCACGCGTTCTCGAAGTGTATCGCCGATCTGCTGCTGATCGCCAAGGTCAGGCGGGACGAAAATCGAATCGGCGTGGTCGCCAATCGTGTCAAGCGCAATACGGTGATCTACCAGTCGCTGATGAGGTTTCTGGAGACCTTGCGCATCCCGATCATTGCGACCCTGCGCGATTCGCAAAATTATGTTCGCGCCGCCGAGCAAGGTTTAGGGTTGCACGAAATGAAACCCTACGCCGTGGAGCAGGATCTGGCGGATTGGCAGCCGATGCTGGCGTGGCTCAAGGCCAAGGAAGGTGTCTGGAGTGAAACGGCCTGAGCTGCGTGCGACGGCAGCAGCGCGCGTTATTTTTTCTCGTCCCAGGAACCGCGAATTTTTTCCGCCCAGTTCTTGTAGCTGTGAAAATTGTATAGGTTATTGGTTATCGCCGAGTGGCGGCCGCCGGTCTTGTACAGATCTCGCGGAGCGACAGCGCCTGGCTTGAGAACGCCCGGTTCTGCCCGAGGAGTGCGGCGATCCGCTCCGCTGTATCGAGGTTGATTCTTATACTCACTCATCGCGTGTGCCTTTGACCATGTACCGACAGTAAGTGTCGAGCACCTCCAAGGGCAGGAACTGTGTCACAGCGGTTCTCGCACTGTCGCGGGCCGGCGACATCATTGCGATGCGCATCTCACGGAGCGCCGCGGTAAGTTAAATGGCGTCCGCACCTGGACGTTACCAAGCATCGAAAAGCGGCTTCAGCTCCCCGAGCGAGCACTCGAGTGCCGCCGGCAACAAGGTCGTGTAGGCATCGAGAAGCGCCATGGCGTTGCGCGCAGGATCGGTATGCGTCGCCGCGCCCAGGCGGCGCGACATGTCGCGGTTTACGACATGTAGATTTTCATAAAGCACTTCGAGTGCCGCAAAACCTTCCGCGGGTTTTACGCCCATCAGCTCGCGTGCCAGCAAAAACATGCTGACGCTTCGATATACGGTTTCGGATTCGCTGGCGAACGGAAGATGAAAGCGCGCCATCGGACGAAAGCGGTCAGTCCAAGGACAGCCTGCGGTCGCCATGATCAATCCAAGAACGGAGCTCATGGCTTGTTGTGCCGTGGTCTTAGCGTATACGGTGCGCTCAGACTGCGTGACGGTTACGCCGACGGCGTCGAACGAAACCAGCGCCTTGAGCGGCTCCACGGCTGAGGCCATCTGAAGCGCGGCGGGGCAATGTGGATGTTCGACGGCGTTGAGCGGACAGTTCGCGCACTGGTTGAACTGCAAGGCCGTCCAAAACGGCGGTGGGTCTGGGGCTGGATTGGACAGTCGGAAATCCGAGGCGTCGAAGGTGAATTCGAGCGACTTCTGTGATCCGTCGGGCAAGTCGAATCGATAGCGGATTCGCGGCGGATCGCTCACGCCACGAGCCGATAGCAAGGCATGTATTCGGTGCCCGTGCACTTCATCCGGCCCTGCGCGACGAATGAACGCAGCAACCGATCGAGAGGCTCCATGATCGCAGGCTCGCCGGCGAGTTCGAAGGGGCCGAATTGTTCGATCGCGTTGATGCCGTACTCTTTGATGTTTCCCGCCACGATTCCGGAGAATGCGCGCCGCAGATTCGCCGCGCGTTCGTGGACCGGCTGATCGCGCGACAGGCGCAATCCTCGCATCGAGGCATGCGAGACCTCGAAGGGCAGTTGAAACTCCAGCGGAATCTTCAGCAGCCAGTTGAAGCCGTACGAATCGCTCGCCTGGCGGCGGAAGTCGCGAACTTGAGCCAATCCCTGCACCATTGCCCGCGCGACGCCTGCGGGATCGCCGATGATCATTTGGTAGCGGGACTGCGCGGCTGAGCCCAATGTCGACCCGACGAAGCTGTGGATTTGCTCGAAGTACTCGGCGCTGTCGGCCGGCCCCGTGAAAACGACCGGAAACGGCAAATCTCGGTTGGCCGGATCGAGCAAAATACCAAGTAAATACAGGATCTCTTCTGCCGTGCCTGCACCGCCCGGAAAAATGACGATGCCGTGGCCGAGCCGAACGAACGCTTCCAGGCGTTTTTCGATGTCCGGCATGATCACCAAGTGGCTGACGATCGGGTTCGGCGGTTCCGCCGCAATGATGCCGGGTTCGGTTATCCCCAGGTAGCGCCCATCGACGATGCGCTGCTTGGAGTGCCCGATGGTCGCTCCTTTCATGGGGCCCTTCATGGCACCCGGACCGCAACCCGTACACACGTCCAAGCTGCGAAGCCCGAGTTCATAGCCGACTTTTTTGGTGTAGTCGTATTCGATTCGCCGGATCGAATGGCCGCCCCAGCAGACCACGAGATTCGGCCGCATCTGCAATTCCAGAACGCGCGCATTGCGCAAAATGTGAAACACCGCGTTGGTGATGCTGGGCGAGGAAGCGAGGTCGAATCGGCCGCTTTCCATGATTTCGTTCGAAATGAATACTACGTCGCGCAGCACCGCGAACAAATGATCCTTCAATCCCCTGATCATCACCCCATCCACGAAAGCTGCCGCGGGCGCGTTCTTGATTTCGAGCTTGATACCGTATGCCTGGCGCACGATCCGCAGGTCGAAGTCCCGGTATTTCTCGAAGATCAACCGGGCATCGTCGAGATCGCTGCCCGAATTGAGCACGGCAAGCGCGCATTTGCGAAACAGGGGGTACAGCCCGCCTTGCCCGGAATCGAGCAATTTCGCTATTTCGTGCTGCGAGAGGTATTCGAGGCTGCCTTTGGGCGCGACCCGTGCATCGACCAAGTCAGATGATAAAATCGTGGTTTCCAAGGTGCACCTGTCACGGATAGATATCGATCGGAATATTGTCTTGGGTGCGCATCCAAACTTCGACCATATCGGAATTGGACAGAGCGATGCATCCGTCGGTCCAGTCGTTCGACTGATAATACGAAGCGGGATGCTTGGGCGTATTGGGGAAGCCGTGAATCATGATCGAGCCGCCGGGAGCCCACCGATTCTTGCGCGCGCGAATTTCGTCTTCCTTGTTCGGGTAGGACACCTGGATGGCGAGGAAGTAGTCGCTGCGGGTATTGCGCCGGGTCAGGAAATAGCGGCCCTCGGGCGTGCGAAAGTCGTGTTCGCGTTCCTTCTGCCCGGACGGACTCAATCCTAGCTTGACATGGTACTCGCCGAGCAGGCGGCTGCCGCTGTACAAATAGAGTTTGTGCTCCGCCTTATGCACGACGACCCGGTCGGCGGATGCGATGTCTTCGGCCGCGGCACACCGCAGGGGGGCCGCCAGGCAGATCGCCAGCGACGCTGCCGCCCAATTCCCGTTCCTCAGCCAGCTTCCGATTCGATTGCCCATGGCTAAATTATAGCGTGTAGTCCAGACGGCATAATCGGCTCTGGCTCACGTCCCGGTATACTTGAGACAAATGCGCATACCAATGATCTCGGCGATGTTGCTCGTCTCCTTGGCGGCCGGCTGCGCCAGTCAATCCTCCACCAAGCCGGTGGAGATCCTCGACCAGCGCACCGGCATGACCGTGGCAGCGCTCCAGGAGCCGATCGAACTCGTCCCAGGAGCCCAAACCGCGGCAATCATTTCCCGCAAGCGCTCGAGCTTCGCCTATATGGGGCCCGTCGAATGGAATCGCAGCGGCACATTGAGCTATGGATTGTGGGTGCACGTTGTTCCCGGAATCGACCCGCAACCCGGCGATATTCATGCAGCCGGCGCCCTCGCCTTGCGACTGCAAGATGGAACATTGGACCTATCGCCCATCGAGGCGCCAAAACTCGGCACAGATCCATACCGGCAAGTGGTTTCCTGGGGCCAAACTGCGTACTTCGGGCTCACCGCGGAAGCGCTGCGAAGGATGGCCGCGAGTCCGACGCTCAAGCTCGATGTCCGCGCGGCCGACGGTTCCATCATGAGTTTCTCTCCCGCGCAGGCTTCCAGTTCCATTCTGACCCGCTACGTGCAGAGCCGCGGCATCACTGGCGATTGATTGCGACCACGCGAGGCAACGTAATCGAGGTCCCGGGGCGCACGTCAGCGAAGTCCACATCGGGGTTATATTGAGCTACCAGCCAAATAGGCAAATCGGCATGCTGTTGCGCGATCACCCACAAAGACTCTCCGCGCTTCACTGAATAGTTCTCCGTACCGGCGATCCGATGGCCCGCAAAGAACTCTTCTTGCAGGTGGCGATGGTAGTCGCGGCGCGCCGTGGCAAACTCATCGGCACTCACCCGCGAAAGGTCCAATTTTACCGGATGACCGAGCGTCACCATCGCATTCTTGTGGAGTTTGTTCAGCGCCCGCAACGTCTGCGAGTTGACGCCGGACCAATCGGCGTAGTGCCCCAGCGTTTCCGCCGCCTGCACGATGACCGTGTTGCCGGCGCCGACACTGTAATCTGTAGCGTCCGAATTTCCCGTCGGCGCGGCCACCGGCAGCAAGGCGTTGCTGTCCGTCTGCCGCTCGGACACCGGTTCCTTGGGCGGCCGGGTTTTCTTTTCGGCGGGGACCGCAGGGCCCGGCGGCAGGGCTTCGGTTGCGGGCGCCGGCAACACGGCCGCGACTTGCGAAAGGGCGCTCGCCGAACTCTCTGCCCGCGAGGCGGGAAGCGGAATGTGCACGACTTCGCCGCGGGTAACTCCGTGGGCCGCATTCCAGCCGTTCGCCGCCAGCAACCGGTTCAAACTCACCCCGCTGACGGCAGCGATTCCCTGCAAAGTCTCCGCGCGGCGGATCTTGTGGCTGCCATCGTTGCGTTGAGCCACAAAACGCTGCACCGGCGGCAAGCGATCCCACGCCGCGCTGATCTCGGCTTGCGGCGGACTGCCCGGCAGCCGCAGCGTGTAGCCGCGCGGCACGAACTTTGAGCCGCTCCAGATGGGCGGGCGCAGCGCCGGATTCAGCACGCGCAGCGCTCCCATGTCGACTTTGAATGCCTTGGCCAGCGCATCCACCGGACTATAGTCCGGCAACTCCACTGGGGTGCTCTCGGTGTCGGGCAGCCGTTCGATGGGTCCGAAATACTTGTCGGCATTGCGGTCGACCTCCAGAGCCGCTAAAAACGCCACATAGAAGTTGCGCGACGCGAAGCCAAAGGTCGCACCCTGGTAGCGCTTGACGATCACTGCGATGTCGCTGCTGCCCAATTCATCTTGGGCGCGGCGCAGGCCGCCCGGTCCATGATTGTACGCGGTCACCGCGAGCGGCCAGGTGCCGAGCAGCCGGTAGTTGTACAGCATCAGATTGGCCGCAGCGTCCGTTGCGGAATAGGGGTCCAAACGTTCATCGACGACGCCATCGACCCGCATGAACCGCTTTGCCGTCGAGGGCATGAATTGCCACAGCCCGGCGGCGCCGACCTTTGAGTAGGCTGCCAGATTGAATGAGGATTCGACATGGGGAAGCGCTGCGATCTCGGCCGGCACGCCATGCTGGGCCAAAGTGCGGGCAATTTGCTTTTCCCACACCGCTGCTCGGATCAATCCTTCATGAAAACGGTCCGCTTGTCCCAATTGGAACCGTATGCGCTCGACCGCGCCGCGGAAGTCTTCGGCGGTCGCCTGCTCCCCAAAGGCGTGCAGGATGCGCAGTTCATGGGGCGTGGGGTCGTCGGTCGAGCCCGCGGCGAATCGCCCCAGCAAGCCGCCGTAGCGCGACTTGGCCTCCGCCACGCGCCGTTCGCGTTGCGCAGGCGATGCTGCCGGGTCGAAGCGCAGCACTTCGTAGACCAGGCCGAGATTCCAATCGTCGTGCAATAACCCTTGGTTGGTGGTGACTTCGGTGTACACGCGAATCCAAAAGCGCACGTCGCGCTCGAGTTCCGCGGGATGAACGAACGGATCGGGCGTCTCGGCGCCGGCGTGATTGTAGAGGAGCGGAGCGAGCAGGAACCCGAAAGCCGCTATCTTGATTAACTTACCTATCGGCGACCTATCCGCATTTGGAGTCGCCGCAATTCAAACACGTATTGCAGCCGTCCATCATCACGACGGCGGCGGTGCTGCACTTCGCGCACAATTGCGCCCCTTCGGGAAAATGCGACTTTGAAAATGCGTCGGTTTGCTTGGCCCGCGCCTCGAACTCCGCGCGCTTCTCCTGCACGAGCTTGCGCTGGTGCACATCGAGCTCCGGCTTCTTCAGCAATCCGATCGACTGCAGGTGACGCTCGATCACGTAGCCCAGCTCTGCGATGGTGGAGGGCATGAACTTGCCCCCGGGTTGCCAGTACCCACCCTTCGGGTCGAATACCGCCTTCAATTCCTCGACCAAAAAAGTCGTGTCGCCGCCCTTGCGAAAAACCGCCGAAATGACCCGAGTCAGTGCCACGATCCACTGAAAATGATCGAGATTCTTCGAGTTGATGAAAACTTCGAAGGGGCGGCGCTGCTCATGCGGGGTGCCCTCATTGAGGAGGATGTCATTGATGGTGACGTACATGGCGTGGTCGGAGACCGGCGTTTTTATCTTGTAGGTCGAGCCGATCAGAACCTCTGGCCGCTCTAGCTTTTCGTGCATCCAGATCACGTTATCTTGCGTCTTGGGAGGATCCTTGAGGATTGCCGCAGGCGCGTCCTTCGCTTCCGGCTTCTGCACGCGATATTTGGCGATCTTCTTGTCGATTTTGATATGAGCCATGATCAGAATTTCCCGTAATAGCCTTCTTTCAGCGCATCGAACAGATTGGCGGCGGTATGCATTTCCCCGTCATATTCAATTTCCTGATCGCCCCTCGCCTCGACTTCGGTGCCATCTTCCAGGGTGAACACGTAGGTGGTGTTTTTGAGATCGTCTTCTTTGACCAAAACCCCCTGGAATACTTCCGGATTGAAGCGGAAGGTCGTGCAACCCTTGAGACCCTGCTCGAAAGCATACATATAGATTTCTTTGAAATCCTCGTATTTATAGCCGGTGGGGACATTCGCCGTCTTGGAAATCGAGGAGTCCACCCAGATTTGCGCCGCCGCCTGGATATCGACATGTTCCTTGGGACCGATGTCGTCCGCCGAGATGAAGTAATCAGGAAGCTTTTCGGCCGGATTCTGCGAATCCGGCATGGCGCGGGAATTCACGAGCTCGCGATACGCCAACAGCTCGAATGAGAAAACATCGACCTTCTCTTTCGATTTTTTGCCTTCGCGGATCACGTTGCGAAAATAATGATGCGCGAATGAAGGCTCGATGCCGTTTGATGCGTTGTTGGCGAGCGATAGTGAGATGGTCCCGGTTGGAGCGATCGACGTGTGATGAGTAAAGCGCGCGCCGGTCTCGGCGAGCTCATCCACCAATTCAGGTGAAGCCTCGGCGATGCGTTGCATGTAGCGGCTATAGCGCGCGTGCAGCACGCGCCCGGCAATACGCGCGCCGACACGCCAGCCATCCTTGGCCATCTCGGGCCGTTTGCGCAGCATCGCCCGCGTGACCGTGAACTCTTCGCTCATGATCGGAGCGGGGCCCTTCTCGCGCGCGAGATCGAGAGCGGCTTCCCAGCCGGCCACCGCCATTTCACGAGACACGTTCTGGGTGAACGCCACCGATTTTTTCGAGCCGTATTTCATGCAAAGCAGCGTGATGGTCGAGCCCAGCCCCAGAAATCCCATTCCGTGACGGCGTTTGCGCATGATTTCGTCGCGTTGCTGCGCCAGGGGCAAGCCGTTGATCTCCACCACATTGTCGAGCATGCGCGTGAACACCTTCACGACTTTGCGATATGTTTCCCAATCGAATCGTGCGTTGTCGGTGAACGGATCGATGACGAACTTCGTAAGGTTGACCGAGCCCAGAAGACACGAGCCATAGGCGGGCAAAGGCTGTTCGCCGCAGGGATTGGTGGCGCGAACATTTTCGGTCCACCAATTGTTGTTCATCTCGTTGACTTTATCGACAAGGATGAAGCCTGGCTCTGCAAAGTCGTAGGTCGAGGACATGATCACGTCCCACACGCGGCGCGCCGGCAAGGTCTTGTAGATCTTGCAGGCCACCAGGCCTTCCTCGTTCGCAACATACCCTTCCGTATATGGCCATTCGCGCCAGACGAATTTCGACGCATCGTCGAGATCGGGCCGCTCGGTCTCGAATTCCTGGCGCCCTAGCGGAAACGCCAACTGCCAATCGCCGTCCTTCTTCACGGCTTTCATGAATTCATCGGTGACGAGCAATGACAAGTTGAATTGCCGCAGCCGTCCATTCTCGCGCTTGGCGCGGATGAACTCGAGCACATCGGGGTGCCCGATATCGAAGGTTCCCATCTGGGCGCCTCGCCGGCCGCCGGCCGAGGACACGGTAAAACACATTTTGTCGTAGATATCCATGAACGACAAAGGGCCGGACGTATAGGCGCCGGCACCGGACACGTACGCACCGCGCGGCCGCAAGGTCGAGAACTCGTAACCGATGCCGCATCCTGCTTTGAGGGTGAGGCCCGCCTCGTGCACCTTGTTCAAGATATCGTCCATCGAATCGCGGATGGTGCCTGAGACGGTGCAGTTGATCGTCGATGTGGCGGGCTTGTGTTCGAGCGCGCCGGCATTCGAGGTGACGCGTCCCGCGGGAATCGCGCCATGGCGCAACGCCCACAGAAACGACTCGTACCACTGTTCGCGGCATTCCTCGGCTTCTACGTCGGCGAGTGCGCGCGCGACGCGTTTATAGGTGTCGTCCATCGAATTGTCGACGGGCGAACCATCTTTCGCGGTCAGCCGATATTTCTTATCCCAGATGTCGAAGGAGGCTTCCTGGAATGAAATATCGCCGATGTCTTTGGGCTGTATTTTGACCACCGTGTTCATGGGTATTAAAGCCGCTCCCTTATAATTCTCAAGCTGAAAACTCAACACAAAATGCGGCGTGCCGCGGAAATAAAAAAGTTAGAACCTGTATTGAGACCGATGGGACTTTTGCGAACCGCCGAACACAACATGTTGTGTTGCGGAGGGAGAGGGTAAGACGCAGCACGGACCAGCGTCAAGATATTTCTCATAGTTTTTTTGATCTAAAATGCATATATATATCAATCAGTTATAAAAACCTCTCAATAATTTAGCTGATTACACTTCGCCACACCGCGGTCAAGGGGAAAAAGCCTTAATCGCAACATCTTGTGTTTGCACACGTTATCCACATTATGTCCCATTGACTTTGAACCACGTCTCACTTTCACCTGCCGCACGACTGTTGAAATGCGGCGACGCGTCCCAACTTTCGGTAGCACGCACGTGATCTCAAAGATGATTTTGTCTTGATCGCATCACTATTCATTCAGGAGTATTAAGAATGACCGTCATACGTTATGAGCCCTGGCTCGTCAGCCGGCTGCAGAAGGACATCGACCGCTTGTTCGGCGCACCGTCGGCGACGGCCGCGGACTCAGGCGCTTGGCTGCCGCCGGTGGACATCCACGAGGAGGCGCACCAGTTCGCGTTGCACGTGGACTTGCCTGGGGTCGAGCCGAGCGCAGTGGAAGTCACCGCCGACCACGGCGTGCTCACCATCCGCGGACAGCGCGAAGATGCGCGACGCGAATCGCGCGAAGGCTATCGTCGCGTGGAGCGCATCACCGGGGAATTCCAGCGCCGCTTCAGCTTGCCGGAATCGGTCGACACACAGAACATCAAGGCGAAGTTCGTCAACGGTGTGCTGGAAGTCGCAATTCCAAAATTAGCGCAAGTGCAGCCTCGCCGGATCGCAGTGGAAGCCGCCTAAGAGGTCCCGCCGAGCGCAGTCTTCCGTGTAATATCGCAATATCAGCATGCGGGAGGAGGCCGGACTGTATAGGTCCGGCCTCGTTTCGTCCGCCTAGAATTCGACCAATCCGAAGGACTGCGCATGAATCTGCGTCTTAAATTTACGGCAGCAACTCTCGCCGTCATCATCTCGGGGCCTGCATTTTTCACCAGCGGGGCGTCGTACGCGGGCCCAGCCACTGCGGCGGCAGAGGCTGCGCCGATGCCATCCCTCTCGCCCATGGTCAAGCGTGTTTCGCCCGCCGTGGTCAACATAGCAACGCGCGGCACGATAAAAGAACAGCCTGGCCAACGGAATCCGCTGCTCGACGATCCGTTTTTCCGGCGCTTTTTCGATGCGCCCCCCGATTCGCGGCCACGGGAACGGCAATTCCAAAGCGCCGGTTCCGGGGTGATCGTCGACGCCAAGAACGGCTACATCATCACAAATCACCACGTGGTTGAAAACGCCAGCGAAATCACCGTCACGTTGCTCGACAATCGGACTTTTTCCGCGAAGGTGATCGGCAGCGACGAAGGGGCGGATATCGCAGTCTTGCAGGCCAAGCAACCGAACCTTATCTCGATGGCCTTGGGCGATTCGACCCGGCTCGAAGTGGGGGATTACGTCGTCGCCATCGGCAACCCCTTTGGCCTGCAGCACACGGTCACCGCCGGCATCGTCAGTGCACTCGGCCGCACGGGCATCAACCCCGACGGCTATGAAGATTTCATTCAGACCGACGCCTCGATCAACCCCGGCAATTCCGGCGGCGCGCTCGTAAACCTGCGCGGCGAGCTGGTCGGCATCAACTCTGCGATTCTGTCGCGCAGCGGCGGCAATATCGGCATCGGCTTCGCGATCCCGGTCAACATGGCGAAGGGCGTCATGGACCAATTGATCCGGTACGGTCAGGTCAAGCGCGGGGTGCTCGGCGTCAATATTTACAATGTAACTCCGGACATCGCCAAGGAATTCGGACTAACCGAATCGAGCGGCGCGTTGGTGGCCGGAGTCGCACAGGGTTCGGCGGCAGAGCGCGCAGGAGTCAGGACCGGCGACATCATCACCTCCATCAACGACGTCGCCATGAAAGACGCAGGCGAATTGCGCAACACCATCGGAATGCTGCGCGTGGGCGACAAGGTCGACATCGGCCTGTTGCGCGACGGCAAACCGCGTAAAGTCACCGCTCTGATCGCCGAACGCAGCGATCTGGAGACGGCCAGCGCCGTCGAGATCAACAAGGGTTTGGAGGGCGCGGAACTTCACGATGCGCCCGACAACGGCGGGGTTCTGGTAAAGACGGTCCAGGATGGCAGCCCGGCGGCTCAAAACGGGCTGCGCGCCAACGACTTGATCGTTGGAGTAGGCCGAACGCCGGTCGTGAACTCCAAGAGCTTCAAAGAAGCGGCGAAGAATGCCAATGTTCTGGTCCTCAATGTACGGCGCGGCTCCAGCGTGCAACTGATTCAAATACGCTGACCCGATGCGTGCCCAATTCATAGCCGTTCTTGGCGGCACCGGATTCCTCGGCAGCCGCCTGGTCGCGCGCCTGGTCAAGAGCGGCCGGCGGGTCACCGTGCTGTCGAGAGATCGCGAACAACACAAGCATTTGCTGGTTCTGCCCGGGCTTACCTTGGAAAACTGCGACGTGTACGAACCGGCGCGGCTCAGCGAATTTCTTCGCGGCAAGGACGTCGTCATCAATCTCATAGGCATCCTCAACGAACGCGGATTCGGCGGCGCAGGGTTCCGGCGCGCTCATGCGGAGGTCACCAAGAGCGTCTTGCAGGCAGCAAGGTCCGCCGGTGTGGAAAGGCTGCTTCAGGTTACGGCGCTGAGGGCCGCCGTTGACGCACCGAGCTACTACCTGCGTTCCAAAGGCGAGGCGGAACAACTGATCCGTGACTCAGGCTCTTCGATCGACTGGACCATTTTTCAGCCGTCCGTCATGTTCGGTCCCGGCGATTCATTCCTAAACCGCTTCGCAAATCTGCTCGCCGCGATTCCCCTGGTCTTTCCTCTGGCAAAGCCGAATGCGCGGTTCAAGCCAGTCTTCGTCGACGATGTGGTCGAGGCCCTTGTGCTCTGTCTGCAGGGGGGTGCATCTAGCCGTCAAACGTATCAACTTTGCGGGCCGCAGGTTTACTCGCTCCGCGAAATCGTGGCCGTGGCGGCGAAGCTCACGGGGCGCCGGCGCTGGATCGTCGGCTTGCCGGATGTCGTCGCGCGAATACAGGCGCTCGTCATGGATTTCGTGCCGGGCCGCCCCTTCTCGAGCGACAACTATCGTTCATTGGCGGTCGACAGCATCTGCACCGACGATGGCTTCGCACGGCTTGGCGTGAAGCCACAGTCGATGGTGGCCTCCGCCCTTCAGTATTTGGGCCCGCTCGAGGACAATGCGCGCCTCAGCATCGATCGCGCAAACGCCGGCCGCCGCTGAGCGACGCAGCATGCATCGATTGCGCAAACCCTACTTGCTTTTTCTCGGCGACGTGCAGGACAAGCTGACGGCTAAAACCGCGTTCGGTCTCAAGGACTGGTGCGCCGCGGACGTGGTCGGTGAGTGGAGCTTGCCCGGCTGCGGCGTGACGCTGGATGTCACGCGCCTGTCCCCGCATGAGGCTGCCGCGCGTGGCGCCGGTTCGATCATTGTTGGAATCGCGCCGACAGGCGGCAAGCTTCCCGCGCATTGGGTGGCCGAATTGGTGGCCGCAGCAGAAGCCGGGCTCGATGTCGTGAGCGGCCTGCACACGCGGCTGACCTCGTTTCCGGAACTCACGCTAGCTGCGGCCCGCCGCGATGTTCGGCTCATCGATGTGCGGCACAGCGAGAGGGACTACGGTGCCGCCAGCGGGCGAAAACGCAGCGGCAAGCGGCTATTGACGGTCGGAACCGACTGCGCGCTCGGCAAGAAGTACACGGCCCTGGCCCTTGCCAAAAATTTGAAAGGTCGTGGCCTCGCCGCGACCTTTCGAGCCACCGGCCAGACGGGCATCATGATTTCTGGAGAAGGCATTGCGATAGACGCTGTCATCGCCGACTTCATCGCCGGCGCCGCGGAACACCTATCCCCCGACAATGCACCCGGCCATTGGGACGTGATCGAGGGACAGGGATCGCTTTTCCATCCGGCCTACGCCGGCGTGTCGCTGGGCCTCTTGCACGGGTCGCAGCCCGATGCGATCGTGTTATGCCACGACCCATCGCGCCGCACGATCGATGAGTATCCGGATTTCCCCATTCCCGATCTCAAGGTGGCGATTGATGACTATCTGCACGCGGCCCGTCTGACCAACTCTGCCGTGCGCTGCATTGGCCTCAGCATCAATTCTTCGAGCCTTTCTGATGCAGAGTGCTCCGAGTATTTTCAGCGGCTGACGGCTCAGTTGGGTCTTCCGGTATGCGACCCCGTGCGTACGGGAGTAGATGTCCTAGCGGATGCGCTGCTGGCAGCTTAACGCGCCTGTAACGATAGCTCGGCCATGCTCAACGCCGTCCGATAGGGCTCCCGGTCGTCGCGGTTGGTCAAAATGATGATCGTAAGGCGCCGTTCAGGATAGCGAACGATCACGTTGCGAAATCCCGTTGTTTCGCCGGAGTGCCAAAGAGTCTTGCCGGAGACGCGCCAACCCAAGGCATACTGGACTGCCGGCTCGTCGGTGGGCGTCGCCGGTTGGAACGCCATGCGCAGCGATTCGAGACGCAGAAGCCGATCGTCGTAAAGCGCGGCATCCCACTTTGCGAGGTCATCGATGGACGAATAAATGCCGCCGTCGCCGAGAGTTGCGCTCGTCAAACTCTGATCGGACCGCACCCAAGACGGCGGTGCGGCGGTATGGCCGAATGCGCGATGAGCGACGCGGGAAATGCCTTCTTCGAACGCCACGGTGGCATGCATGCCGAGCGGCAGGAAAATGCGCTCGCGTAAAAACGATGCGAAGTCCTCTCCTGAAGCACGCTCGACAATGAGGGCTAGGAGCGAATAACCGCTGTTGCTGTACCGGTAGCTCTTTCCCGGCGGAAAATTTCGGCGGCTTTGCGTTTCTAGCAGCCGCAGCACGTCGCCATCGTGCAATTGCTCGGTCGCACCCGCCGGGATCAAGTCCTCATAATCGATGAGGCCTGACGTGTGCGTGAGCAGATGTCGAATGGACATCTCGTCCGTCGGGCCAGGCAGCGTCGGCAACCATCGGCTTACCGGGTCGTCGATCGACACCCGCCCATCCTCCGCCAGGAGCAGTATTGCAGCCGCCGTGAATTGCTTGGTCAGCGAGGCCAGGCGATAGTTGGTTTCGGTCGTTGCGGCTACCCGGCCTTCAACGTCCGCAAGCCCATAGGCCCGCCGAAATATGGTTGCGCCGTTGTAGAGGACGACGACGCCGGCGCCGGGAAACCGCGCCTTGGTAGTTGCGCATCAACTCATCGATCTCTCGCACCTCAAGCCTCAGCGATCATCAGCCGCGGCGGGTCCCGGAAAATCGCGCGCGGCCGCGACCAGCCACTCGCGAAATTGCGCGACCTTCGGCAGTGTCAGCAAATTCTTCGGGCACACGAAATAATAGGCTGAGCCGTACGGCAGCGCGCCGCTGCCGGCTAGTCGCAATGTGCCTTTTTGCAGCGCGCGGCTCACCAGGGTCCACCTCGCCAGAGCATATCCCAAGCCTTCTTCCGCCGCGGCCAGCAGGCCGGCGGAGTCCTCGATGCTCGGTGCCCGCGAAAGCCAGGCGGCCTCCTCATCGGTTTGGCTCCAAACGCTCCACGGCTCATCGCCGCTTTCGAGGAGCGGATATTTGCCCAGGTTCTTCCCGCGCTCGATCATTCCGTATTGCTTGACGAGATCGGGACTGGCAACCGGCACCAGCCAATCGTCGAGGATTTTCTCGGTGTGCAGATTGGGATAATTGCCGCGGCCAAAGCGTATGGCGACATGGTGGCCGGTGCGTGAGAAATCCACCAGCTCACGCGAGGTGTGAAAACGCAGGTCGATGTTGGGGTATTTTCGCCGAAAGGAGCGGATGCGCGGCAGCAGCCAGATCTGCAGAAACGATGCCAGCATCGTGATCTGCAGGGGACCGGCGCGACGGTACTGCTTGATTTGCTGCAGGGCGGATTCGAGCTTTTCGAGACCCGCTCGCACCGCGGGCAGCAATTCCAGCCCCTCGTCCGTGATTTCCACGCGACGACCGCTGCGCCGAAAAAGAGGGACTTGAATGTACCCTTCCAGGACTTTGATTTGTTGACTGACTGCGGCAGGCGTGACATTGAGCGCGTCGGCGGCGGCAGAGAAACTCAAATGAGTGGCCACAGCTTCGAATACCCGCAGTGCTCCCAAAGGCAACCGGTCGTAGGCAGCTGACACCTTAAGTTTTCCTTAACCGATTATCACGCACTCGGTTTGTTCGGGTTCGGCGCATGGAGCAATCTATCCGACGTCGGGATCAACAGCCAATGAGGTGTACATCATGAACGAAATCAATCTCGCCGCAAGACTCGCACAAGGGCTTCTTGCCGTCACCATTGTCTTCATCATAGGGCTCGGCTTTCAGATGACCATTCTGTACGAGGGTGGCAAATTCATGCCGACGCATGGGGCAATGGCCGCCGTTGCGGCAGGCGGGGATCACGGGGCGCCGCACACAACGGCGTCGCGCGTCTCCTGATGGAGTTTTGCGAGCTGGCGGACCCTGGCGTAAAAGGCAGTGAGGTTGCCGCCCACTGCTTTGAGCTCCCGTTCAAAGCCCGGCACACAAGCGAAATAAGTGGCGACCGAGGCCAAGTGAGCGTTGTTGAGGTCTTCGTCGAACCACGATTCGAACGGAGCGCGGCCGCCCCAACCCTCTTTGAGAAGCGCAAAGGTCGAACGCATGGATCCGAACGCGGCGCGTTTTTTATCCCGCTTGAGCTCTGGCGCGAGCGCGGAGGCATAGACGGCACGCAGCACCTCGCGCGTCGCGGTCAGCAATTCGACGACCTTGGCATAGTGCTGCTGCTGTACCAGATGGCTCGTCAAATCCGCGTCGCGGCCCTGAGCGCGAAGCCAACGGCGCACGCCTTCCTCTTCTACCGTGGTCGCCAGCGCTTCATTGAAGGATGAATCGTTTGGCACATACAGGAGCTGGTGCGTAAGTTCATGAAAGATGATCGCGGCAAGTTCGGCATCATTCCAACCCATCATGGTGTTGAGCACGGGGTCGTTGAAATGACCCAGGGTGGAATATGCCGAGACGCCGACGACGACAACATCGAAGCCTCGGACGCGCAACTTTTCGGCGAAACGGCGTGCCTTGCGCTCCCCGAAATAGCCGCGATACGCAACGCAACCGACGATCGGATAACACCATTCTTTTGCGTCGACCGAGAACTCCGGCGCGGCGACGACATTCCAAACCACATAGCGGCGGCCCACGTCCGCGTAGCTGCGATAGCTGCCGTTATCCGGTAATTTGAGCTCACGGATCGCGAAATCGCGTATCGCGGCGACGGCCTCGAGCCGGGCCCGCAAGCCGGGCGGCGTCGATGGCTTCTCGATCACCCGGGCGATCGGCTCGCGTTTGGACATCATCGCAAGCTGCCCTTGAATACTTTGCAACATATAGCAACCGCTCGAGGCCGCAATCAAAACAACCGCCAACGCTGCGCGGACGAGTGCGCTTCTGCTGTTAAGATTCACGCATGCAAGTGTATCTGGTTGGCGGAGCCGTTCGGGATGCCTTGCTCGGCTTGACCGTCAAGGAGCGCGACTGGGTCGTCGTCGGGAGCACCCGAGAGGAGTTATTGCGCCTGCATTATCGCGAGGTCGGGCGCGACTTTCCGGTATTTTTGCACCCCGACACTCACGAGGAGCATGCACTGGCGCGGCTCGAGCGCAAGGTCGGCCCCGGATACCGCGGATTCTCTGTCGATTTCGGGCCGGAAGTCACGCTTGAAGAGGATCTCGCACGCCGCGATCTGACGATCAACGCCATTGCGCAGGCGCCGGACGGCAGCCTGCTCGACCCGCACGGCGGTAAACGCGACCTCGAGGCACGAGTGCTGCGTCATGTTTCCCCGGCTTTCATCGAGGATCCGGTGCGCGTGCTGCGCGTGGCGCGCTTCGCCGCGCGCTTTGCGCCGTTGGGTTTTCAAGTGGCTCCGGAAACACTGGAGCTGATGCGCGCCATGGTCGGGCGCCGCGAGATCGACTCGCTGGTGCCCGAGCGCGTGTGGCAGGAAACAGAAAAGGCCCTGCGTGAGCCCATGGCCAGCGAATTCTTCAGAGTGCTGCGCGCGTGCGGGGCGTTGCAGCCGATTTATCCGGAAATCGAAGCGCTATTCGGGGTGCCGCAGCCGGCACAGTGGCACCCCGAAATCGACACCGGGTTGCACACTCTGATGGTGCTGGACCAGGCCGCCTTGCTGAGTTCCGAAGCTACCGTGAGGTTCGCCGCGCTGGTTCATGATCTCGGCAAGGGCACGACGCCGCGCGAGAAATGGCCGAGCCACCCGGGACACGAAGAACGCAGCGTCTCACTCATCCAGACGATGGCAAAGCGCTTGCGCCTCCCGGCCGAGTATCGCGACCTCAGCGTCATCGTGGCCCGCTATCACGGCAACGTTCATCGCGCCTTCGAACTCAAGCCCAAAACCGTTCTGGAATTCATGGAGCGAGCCGACGCCCTGCGCCGGCCGGACCGTTTCGCCCAAGTACTGCTCGCGTGCGAGGCTGACTCGCGCGGACGCACGGGTCTTGAAAAGGAGCCTTACCCACAGCGTGAGTACTTGCTCGCCGCTCGCGACGCCGCGGCGGCCATCAGACCTTCGGCTGAAGACATTGCGGCGCACGACGGCGCGAAGATCGCGGAGAATCTGCATCGGCGGCGCGTGCAGGCGATCGCAGAATTGCGCGACCGGACAGGCGCGCGCAACCATCCTGCCCGCTAACGGGCTCAAAGGCTTGCCTGTCTCAGAATTTGTAACCGAACGCGAAGCCCATGACCCTTGGCCGAAGCACCGTCTGCGCGACGATGAACTGGTCGGTGTTCGTGAACACGCTGGCGTTCGAATTGCTCAGATTCTCTATGTACGCCCGCACGTTCCAGGCATCTTTCGCCACGCCGAACGATGCATCGTAGGTTGTATAAGCCGGATCTTCGAACCGCAACCGGCCGGTACTTACAATTCCGGTGCTCGCGATTGGAGGATTTGAACCCGCCTGCGTGAATGAATGGCCGGTATGAGTCGCGCCGAACTGCACGAAAGCGTTGTACGTGTTGATAGCCCATTCGTAGCGCGCGCGCAGGCTGAACTGAATCGGCGGTGAATTGGCGCTCGGCGAACCGATCGGGCCGAACGGATTGCCGATCGGCACGCACGTTCCCGTGAAATCCAAACTGCAGGTGATGGGCTTGCCGAAGTTCGCGCTGGCGGGATTGCGGTCGATCAGCACGGGCGAATTGGTCTGCCGGCTTTGGTTCCAGGAACCTGCTCCCTGCAGCGTCAAGCCCTCCGTTACCCGGGCCACGATCGACGTCTCGACACCCTTGACCAGGAAGTTCTGACCGTTGGTGTTGAAAAATATGTTGCCGATCAAGCCTGGGTCGAAGAAGGCGACTTGGACATTGTTCCAGTTCTCGCGGTACACGGCTCCGTTCCATTGCAGGCGGTGGTTGAAGAATTCGGTTTTCCAACCGATTTCGTTATTCGTCAGGTCGTCCGAGTGATAAGAGCTTGGGGTGACGTATTGCGGCACGCCGTCCGGCCCGGGGGCATGCTTCGCACCGCCGCTTTGGTTGAAGCCGCCCGGGCGAAATCCCTGCGAGTAGGTGTAGTACACCATGATGTCCGGCGTGATGTGCCAGGTCACGTTCCCGCGGCTCTTGAAGCCCGACTCCGTGTCGGCAAGGTGCTGCGCATCCAGGTTGTACGAAACGCGCGGGTCGTGGCATCCGGTCGGCGGCGTGCCCTGCTCAAAGCAGTCAAAACTACTCGAGACGCTACCTTGCGATGAGTTCTCGAACTTGAAATGACGTGTACCCAGGGTGATCGTCAGGACTTTCGGAATCAGGTCGAAGTCCAACGACACGAATTCAGCCAACTGCTTGGTTCTGCGCCGCGTGTCTTGATAGAACGAGGTGTTGTCGTTCTGAACACCGGGATTCTCGACGCTGGTGCCGGGGAACGTACCGACATTCGAAAGACAGCCGGTATTACCCGGCGTGCCCGCCGGGCCGTTCGACGTGCAAGCCGGCATGGTCTTGTACATCCAGGCGGTCTGGTCGAAGAGCTTGTTGTCCTCGTAGTACAAACCGACGATG
The DNA here is from genome assembly GCA_038229815.1 of Steroidobacterales bacterium. Classification (GTDB taxonomy): domain Bacteria; phylum Pseudomonadota; class Gammaproteobacteria; order Steroidobacterales; family Steroidobacteraceae; genus Bog-1198. The sequence continues at coordinate 74,749 of JBBROC010000001.1, forward strand.
CCGCGTATGCGCCAATCGTCCGGCGTGCTCAGGCGAATTTCGTGCTGCATGTGCTCATTGCGCTCGGCGGTGCGCCAGGAAGCGCTCGGCGAGAAGCAGGTCGCGGCCAGGGTCGGATCGCTGCCGCCGGGGCCGTAGCACTGATAGTAGTCAGCATACGTACCCCGCGAATAGTTCGTGTAGTCGCCGATCTGGTCGACGTGACGCACGAGATAGCCGCCGGTGTAGACTGCCCTTAAGGGACCGAACTTGCCGTTGACGGTCCAGGCCGTGCTCTCGAATCTATCCTTGTCATAGGCTGGATTGAACAGCGTGGTTTCGAGCGGATGCAGAGGCACGCCGTCCGAGGATGCGGGCGTCTGGTAGAACACACCCTGCGCATCCATGTTCTGGTACATCTGCGTGAGCAGCACGTTCCAGTCGTCATTGATCTGGAATAGCGCTTCCGCCCGGACGCCCTGGTACGTCACCGGATTGATGGCTCTGGCCGCGATGCTGTTGTTATTGATGACGGGCGCGTTCGGCGGCACCTGGCACGTTCCTAGCGCAAAGCAGCCAGCCCCTGGGTAGTACGCATAGTGAATGCCGATGTCCGACGCCCGGCGCGTGAAGGTTCCAGGCACGTTGTCGATGTAGCCACCGCGTCTGTCGTCAAAAATCACGGCCCGCACTGCCAGGGTGTCGGCGATCAACGGAACGTTCAGCACCGCGGAGAGGTTGGTGTTCGGGTCCCCGTGGGCGGTGACTCCATAGCCCGCGTCGACGTTGCCCTCGGTCACATTGAGCTTCGGCTTGTTCGTGATATAGCGGACCGTGCCGGCCTCGGCGCCGGCACCGAACAGCGTGCCCTGCGGGCCTTCCAGAACCTCGATTCGGTCGAGGTCGACCGCGTAGATATCAAGGTTGCGATTCGGCAGCTGGCCGGATTGATCATCGAGATAAATTGCGACGTTCGGAAACAAGCCAGTAGAGCCGCTGCCCTGGCTGGGCTGTACGCCGGCGCTCAAGCCGCGCATGAAGATCTCGTTCTGTCCGGGACCGTTGCTCGCCGCGGACACATTCGGCAGATATTTGATGTAGTCGTCGAACGTCGTGACGTTGAGTTCCTTGAGCGTTTGCCCGGTAAAGGCCTGAATCGAGATCGGCACGTCTTGTATGCTTTCAGTACGGCGCTGCGCGGTCACGACGATAGTCTGAATCTGATCCGACGTGTCGGCGCTTGGCGCTATAGTAGTCTGGGCGTAGGCGCCGCCGGCGCTGCCGCCCAATATCGCGGCGATCGCATAGGATAATTTCGTTTTCGAATTCATGTTTGATCCCATTCTTAACGTTCGCGAGCGCACGCAAATTTTTATCGTCGCGCAGAATAACATCAACAATTCATGGCGAAAATATTATTTTGTTGCCCGCGTGCAACACAGCGGTCGCGCTCAACCAAAGCGCCCCCAATCCTACCTTGAAAATGCGCGCGAACGCCTATTCCGAACTCGTCGTGATCCGGTCTAAAACCGGCATCGTCATCCCGCTGTCGGACGGGTATCCGTCGCGCGGGCGGCGAATCAGTCATCTTCGAACGCCCAGGGTCCTGATCATAATGTGTGCCGCAAGTCGTGCAGCGCGAAGCCGCACAAGGGCAGATCCAAGCTGCGCAGCCACGCCATCGCCTTGAAGCGCTCGCCCATTTCGCCGGGCAGCATCAGCCGCCGCGCCTGATTTGCCAAACGCGCAAATTGATTGGGGTCATTGCCCGCGATCACTTGCATCTCTTTGTCTATTCTCGAACCAGCCAAGAAGTAGCCCTGAGTCGTGAAGCCTGCCAGCATGAACCCGGCTGCGCGGGAAGCCTCGGCGAGCAAGGTATAATCCACCCACGCCGTGATGTCCTGCAATCCGGGATAGAGCAGTGGGTCGTCGTTCGCCCGATGTCGGAAATGGCATAACAATGTGCCTTCGTGGCGCTCCGGCAGGTAGTACTGCGATCGGGGCAGGCCATAGTCGAACCAGAGCGCCGCGCCGGCTCGCAACGAGGAGGTGACGCTTTGCGTCCACGCAATCAGCCGGGGACAATATTCCGACACATAACCATCGTCCCAACCTGGGCTTGCCTTGGAGAGGCGCAAACAACTTTCCGTCAGCTCCACTCCGGCCGCGTGCGGCGCCCAGGCAAAGAGGCCATCCTCCATCACGACCCCCAGTTCCTCCACGTGGCTGCGGCGCCAGCGAAACCGCGTGACGGGGAGAGCATCCAGCACTTCATTGGCAAGGATCACGCCATCGAACGAATCTTCCGGAGGCCGATCGAGCCAGTGAACGCGTTTCTGCAGGTGCGGTATGGCCTCAGCGAAGTGCCGCCGCTGCCGGTCGCGCAAATCCGCACTGACTTCGAGAATCCAATATTGCTCGGGCAGCTGACCGAGGGTTTCGAGCCGTAGCAGGATATCGACGGCAAGGCGTCCGCTGCCCGCGCCTATTTCCAGGATGCAGCCTCCGCCGAGCGCGTTCAAGACCTCGGCACATTGCCGCGCGACGCAAGCGCCGAACAGGCGCGAAACTTCCGGCGCCGTCGTGAAATCGCCGCCGGCGCCTAATTTCTGCGCGCCGGCACTGTAATACCCGATGCCCGGCGCGTACAGCGCAACATCCATGAACCGCTCGAAGCTCAGCCAGCCGCCCGCCGCGTCAATCTGCTTGACCAGACACTCATGGACACGCGCGCAGTGCCGTGCTTGAGCGTCATCCAGCATGATTTCGCGCTGCCCAGCCGTTGCGGTATCGTTGCTACGCATGAAACCGACTATCGAGAGTCTTCCGTTGCGGGACCAGGTCGTGCTGATCACAGGCGGGTCGCGCAGGGTCGGCGCCGAGATCGCGCGCACGCTGCACGCGGCCGGAGCAAATATACTCATTCATTACCGCTCCTCCGCCGCCGCCGCAATCGCCCTGGCGGACCGGTTCAATCAAATGCGTCCCCATTCCGCGGCCATCCAATCGGCGCATCTCTCGACGGCGGAGGCGCCGGAAAAATTGGTGGCCGCCACATTGTCGGAATATGGACGCCTGGATATTCTAATCAACAATGCGTCGAGTTTTTACCCGACGCGGGTCGGTCAAATCACACTGCCGCAGTGGGAGGATCTCATGGGCAGCAACCTGAAGGCTCCATTGTTCCTCTCGCAGGCGGCCGCCCCCAGCTTGGCGAAGCAGCGCGGACTCATCATCAACATGATCGATATCCACGCATTGCGTCCCCTCAAGGGCCATCCGGTATACAGCACGGCCAAGGCCGGACTGGCGATGTTGACGCGTGCGCTGGCGCGGGAGCTCGGACCTGAAATCCGCGTCAATGGCATCGCGCCGGGGCCCGTGCTGTGGCCGGAGGGCGACATGGACGACGAGTTGAAGCAGGAAATCATCGAAAAGACCTCGCTCAAGCGCCAAGGCACCCCCGCAGACGTCGCGCGCACCGCCTTGTTCTTGGCAAAAGATGCCCCGTACATCACGGGTCAGATCATTGCCGTCGACGGCGGCCGCAGCATTTAGGGGCGATGCAGCTGAATCAATTCCAGGACGCTTTGGATGTCGCCGCTCAAAGGACGATCGTCTCTGAATTGGGGGATGAGGGCGCGCACCCTGCGGTAGATCTCTTCGGTGTGAGGCGCCCGCGCCCGAGAATCTCGCTGCAGTTCGTAGGCTTGCGCCGCTGCGAGCAATTCGATCGCCACGATCATTTCGGCATTGTCGATGATCTTGTGCAGCTTGAGCGCACCCGGAGTCGCGTGGCTTAGATGGTCTTCCTGTAGCCCCGACGTCACCCCGCCGTCCAAACTCGCCGGCGCAGCAAGACGGCGATTGTCGGCGACCAGGGAGACCGCCGTATATTGCGCGATCATGAATCCCGACCCTGCGCCGTCGTCCGTCGCCAGGAATGCGGGCAAATTACTCAGCAACGGGTTCACCAGCCGGTCCAGGCGGCGCTCCGACATGGCTGCAATCTGTGCTACGGCAGCACCAAGAGAATCCACGTTGAGGCCGAGCGCCGCACCCACGGCGTGCGCGCCGGACAGCGCGCGCGGCGCGTCCACGGTGCCGGCAACCGCGGGATTGTCTGTCACCGATGCCAGCTCATCATCGACGGCGCGGGCCGCGTGTGCAAATAAGTCGCGCACTGCGCCATGCACTTGCGGGATGGCGCGCAGGCTCAATGCATCTTGCGTTCGCAGCCCGGCGCTATGCTCCAAAATCGCGCTGCCCCGCAATGCCGCGCGCATGCGCTCGCCGACCTCTCGCACGCCCGCCGATATGCGCAGCTGCAAGCCATCCGCATTGAATACCGCGACTTGACCGTGAAGGTTCTCGAAACTCATGGCGGCGACGGTATCCGCCCAGTCAAGAAGTCGCTGCGTGCGGCGCAAGGCGAGTGCCGCCAAACCTGTGGCGCACGGTGTCCCGTTGACGAGGCTCAGGCCCTCCTTGGCTGCCAGCACCAGGGGCGCAACGTCGATCGAGCGCAGCGCGTCTGCCCCGGTGATCGCCCGGCCGTGCGATCGCGCCATGCCCTCCCCGATGAGCACCAGCGCAATGTGGGCCATGTGCGTGAGATAGCCCACCGATCCCAATGCGGGCACTTGCGGCAGGCAATCACGCTCTAGCAGTGCGAGCAGCCCCTCAACAACTTCGGGTCGAACACCGGAAAATCCATGCGCAAAGTTGTTGACCGCAGCGGCGATGACGGCGCGCACCGCGCTCGATTCCAGCGCGGGCCCCACCCCCACGGCATGGCTCATCACAATATTCCGCGATAGCTGTGCCTGTTTCGACTCGGGTATCACCACGTCGCAGAGCGCTCCCACGCCGGTATTCACACCATAAGCACGCACACCCTTCATGACTATGGATTCCACCAGGGCACGGGCCGCGCGGATTCTCGCCTGCGCGCCGTCCGACAGCGCCAGCCGCGCGCCTTCCGCTATCTCGCCGACTTGCTGCCAGCAAAGCGGACGATCGAGAAGAATGCGTTGCAGCATTGGGACGGCGCGACGGCCCTCAAGGCTTGGCGGCCGCGGCTCCAAGTGTGCGCCAGCTTTCCAGATCCTTTCGATCGCGATCGACGGTAACGCCGACGTCTCGAGAACTGCGGATGGCGCCCGGTTTGCTCAACGAGATCCTCACCCAAGGGATTTCGAACTCCTCCAGAAGAAGCATGGCGATGTGTTCAGCCAAGGTTTCCACCAGATGAAAGCTTGATCCCTCGACGAACGCCAAGACGCGCTTCGCGACCCGTTTGTAATTGAGAGTGTCATGGATGGAATCGGACAACGCGGCCTTGCGCACATCGGCACTGATCTCGATATCGATGATGACGGTTTGCTTGACCTGCCGTTCCCAATCGAAAATGCCGATGATCGCTTCGGTCTTGAGTGCGTGCAGAAAAATTTTGTCCATTAAAGCGCCTGATTCGCCATTGCTTCTCCATCTCCAAGCATCCAATTCGCCCGCGCGTTGATTCCTCGATCCGAGGGCATGCCCGCCGTCATCCGCATGCATCCCGCCAGCGCGATCATTGCGCCATTGTCCGTGCAGAATTCAGGACGCGGAAAAAACAATTCGGCTCCGACTCCGCGGACCATCCCCGCCAACCGTTCGCGCAAACGTCGATTGGCGCCCACGCCTCCCGCGATGACCAGACGTCCATGTCCCGTGGATTCGAGCGCGCGGCGGCATTTCTCGGCAAGGGTGTCGACCACTGCTTCCTGGAAGCCGCGCGCTACGTCTGCTCGAATCGCATCGTCCAGAACGCGGCCCCGTAAGGCTACTAGGGCCGCGGTCTTCAAGCCACTGAAACTGAAATCGAGTCCGGGTCGATCGAGCATCGGCCGCGGAAACACGAAACGCTCAGGGGTCCCGCTTTCGGCGAGTTTCGCCAGGGCCGCGCCGCCGGGATAGGGCAACCCGAGCAGCTTCGCGGTTTTGTCGAAGGCCTCGCCGGCCGCATCGTCCAAGGTTTCGCCCAAGATGCGGTATTTGCCGAGTCCGGCCACATCCACGATTTGAGTGTGTCCCCCGGACACCAGCAGCGCAAGGAAGGGGAAGGCGGGAGGATCGGCTTCCAGTAGAGGCGCCAGAAGGTGTCCCTCCAAATGGTGTATGCCAAGGACGGGCTTGCGCCACGCAAAACCTAGGCTGGCCGCAAAGCCCGCCCCGACCAATAGGGCGCCGATCAGGCCGGGGCCCGCGGTGTACGCCACGCCGTCGATCGAGTACCGGTCCGAGTTCGCCTCGGTAAGGGCCTCCTGCAGCAGCGGTAGGAGCCGGCGAACATGGTCTCGAGAAGCCAATTCAGGCACCACGCCGCCGTAAGCTTGGTGCATTGCCACCTGGCTGTGCAGGCGGTGGGACAGCAGACCCAGATGGTGGTCATAGACCGCCACCGCCGTCTCATCGCAAGAACTTTCGATCCCAATTACACGCATAAATCCTGCTCATGAGCATTTCAATGGGGCACACCGCCAACTCTCGGGTCTCAAGCCTCGTCAGGGCTCGCAGCCTTTGCCTTTTGCGGAGGCGCCCTTTAGAATGCGCCCCCCTGTCGCCGAATGCCGGCGGCCGCGCCATACATTTGAGGTTTGAATGCCAAGCGTCCGTGTTCGCGAGAATGAGTACTTTGACGCAGCCTTGCGCCGCTTCAAGCGCGCCTGTGAAAAAGCGGGCGTTCTCACCGAGCTTCGACGCCGTGAATTCTACGAGAAGCCGACCCAGGAACGTAAGCGAAAAAAGGCCGCTGCTGTAAAACGGCATTTGAAGCGCCTGTCGCGCGAGAACATGCGTGGCACGGGGGGCGCACCCTCCAGCCCGCCGGCAGCGCCACCGGCCCGACCCTCTTATTAGCAACTGTCCGCAAAGGGATGTCTCTTAAAGAGCGAATTACCGACGACATGAAGGCTGCAATGCGCTCCGGCGAAAAGCAGCGGCTTGGCTTGATCCGTATGATCACGTCAGCCATCAAACAGCGCGAGGTCGATGAGCGGATCAGCCTCGACGACATCCAGGTATTGAGCGTTCTTGAGAAAATGATCAAGCAGCGCAAAGAGTCGCTGGTGCAGTTCCAAGCCGGCAATCGACAGGACTTGGTCGAGAAAGAAGCGGCGGAAATCACGCTGTTGCAGAACTATCTGCCGTCCCCGATGAACGATGCCGAGATTGATGTCCTGATCAATGAGGCGGTCTCGTCAACTGGCGCGGCAAGCGTCAAGGACATGGGCAAAGTCATGGCCATCATCAAGAGCAAGGCTCAGGGCCGCGCCGACTTGGGCAAGGTCGGGGCGAAAATCAAAGCCAAGCTCGGCGGTTGATCGCAGGCGGTCCATGGCCGGCCGCATTCCCCAGCCGTTTATCGACGAAGTCGTCGCCCGTTCCGATATCGTCGAGATCGTCGGCGCGCGGGTTCCGCTGAAGAAGGCGGGCCGCGAATTCAAGGCCTGCTGCCCGTTCCACAACGAGAAATCACCCTCATTCTGGGTCAGCCCCCACAAGCAGTTTTACCACTGTTTCGGCTGCGGAGCGCATGGCACCGCAATCGGCTTTCTCATGCAATACGAGAAGATGGAATTCTTTGATGCCGTAGCGGACCTCGCGCAACGCGCCGGGCTCGAAATGCCGCCCGATACGCGTATTGGAAACGATTCCCGCAGCCCCGACCTGCACGAGGTCATGGCACGCGTGGCGCGTTTTTTCGAGCAGAACCTGGCGGACAACGAGCGGGCGCGGAAATATCTCGCGGCGCGCGGAATTGATGCAAAAACCAGCGAGATATTCGCCCTGGGCTACGCTCCCGATTCTTGGGATGCTCTGCTGGGCCGCTTTGGATCGGCAGACGAGGAACGTCGCGAAATCCTGCAGCTGGGCCTCATCATCGAGCGTACCGCTGCGCGCGCGGGTGCGGCCGGCTTCTACGACCGGTTTCGCGATCGGCTGATGTTTCCGATTCGCGATTCGCGCGGGCGCGTAATGGGGTTCGGCGGCAGAATCATCGATCAGGGCGAACCCAAATATCTCAACTCCCCGGAAACCCCGCTGTTTCACAAGGGGCGCGAGCTCTACGGGTTGTACGAAGCGCGTCAGGCGCGCGCGGATTTCAAGCGGTTGATGATCGTTGAGGGCTACATGGACGTGGTGCGCCTGCATCAAGCCGGTATCTCGTATGCCGTGGCGACCCTCGGCACCGCGACGACGCAGGAGCATCTGAACAAGATTTTCCGACTGACCAGCGAAGTCGTGTTCTGCTTCGACGGCGATCGGGCAGGTCGCCAAGCTGCATGGCGGGCACTGGACAATTCCCTGCCGCTCGCCCGCGACGGGCGCGAACTCAAGTTCATGTTCCTCCCCGAGGGCCACGACCCCGATTCCTTGGTCGCGCAAGAAGGATCCGGGGCCTTCGAAAATCGCTTGAACGCCGCGCTTCCCCTGTCTGAATATTTGATTCAACACCTGACGGCCGAGGTCGACCTCACTCATGTCGACGGCCGTGCCAAGCTCAAAGCCCTGGCGGCTCCTCTGTTTGCGCGGATGCCGGAGGGTATCTACCGGGAAATGCTCGCCGACCGTCTCGCCTCGCGAGTCGGCATGCCTGCGGCTACCCTCAAGAAATCGTTCGTCACCGCCGATACCAAACGGACCGCCGCAGAAGCGTCGGAACCCTTGAACCCAATGCGCGGTCGTATGAGTGCGGGGCGCGGTAATCTGTTGACGCAGGCCATCACCTTGGTGCTGCACCACCCCACCGCCGCGGCCACGGTCGAGGGTCTGGAGGCGTTGGGCCGTCTGGACCAGCCTGGCATCGCAGTCCTCAAGGAGCTTCTCGAGCAAGCGGCGGCTGCAGCCAGCCCGAGCACGGCCGTGCTGCTCGAACGCTGGCGGGGTCTGCCGCAATACGACCGCTTGGCGGAACTGGCGGCGGCGGAACCCATGGTGGCTGAAGCCCAGTCGGCCGGGAAGGAGCTTCGAATGGCAGTGGAAAAACTGCTGGAAGAATTCGGCCCCGGCCGTCGAATGGATGAATTGCTGCGAAAAGCAGAGGAGTTGGGGTTGAATTACGACGAAAAGGCGGAATTAAGCCTTCTTCTCAAATCTAAAGGCCGCTTTCGGGCGGATCCTTGAGTCCCAAGCATAGGTGGCTAGGTAGTGGTCAGAATCGTATACTTGTCGGCTTGCATTTGGTCGGCTTGCGTTTAAATGTCCAGATTCTCTAATGAGGCGTCCACTTGATCAAAAAAGCGCCGGCAGGCACAGCGACTCAAATCGCTGACGAGCGTCAGTCGCAACTGAAACTATTGATTGCGCGCGGCAAGGAGCAGGGCTACCTCACTTACGCTGAAGTCAACGATCATTTACCGAGCGAAATCGTCGATCCGGAACAGATCGAAGACATCGTCAACATGATCAATGATATGGGCATTCCGGTGTACGAGAAGGCGCCGGACGCGGAGTCCTTGCTGCTGACCGACGCAACCGCGGCGCCCGATGAAGAGGCGGTGGAAGAAGCCACCGCGGCGCTCGCCAATCTGGACGCGGAATTCGGCCGCACCACCGATCCCGTGCGCATGTACATGCGCGAAATGGGTACAGTGGAATTATTGACCCGCGAAGGCGAGATCCGCATCGCGAAGCGCATCGAGGAGGGCCTGGAGGCGGTCAAGATTGCGCTCGGCAGTTACCCGGGCACATACGATTTGTTGCTGCGGCATTACGAAACCGTCAAGGCCGGCCAGATGCGCCTCGTCGACCTCATCGTCGGCTTCGTGGACCCGAATGCGCCGGATGAGATAGCCCAGCCGCAAAATCCGAAATTAATGGCGTTGGAGCGCGAAGAAGCCGCCAACGACGACGACGACACCGAAGGCGACGAAGACGAAGAAGCGATCGACACGGGTCCCGATCCCGAAGAGGCCGCGAAACGCTTCAATTCCATCGCCAAGGTTCATCATCAGTTCCTGAACGCACTCGACAAGCTCGGCTCGAAAGACCCGAAGACGCTGAAAATCCGCAAAAAGATCTGCGGCGAGCTGATGGAGTTGAAGCTATCGCCGAAAATGTTCGATCAGCTGATCGATAATTTGCGACAGCACGTCACCGAAGTTCGGCTGCTCGAGAAGGAGATCATGTTCCTTTGCATCAAGCAGGCCGGGATGCCGCGCAAGGACTTCATTTCGACGTTTCCGAAGAACGAGACCAGCACGCGTTGGCTCGACAAGCACATCAAGGCCAAGAAGCGTTACTCCGCGCCACTGGCCAAATTCAAGGATGAAGTGGAGCGCCGCCAGAACAAGCTGAAGGACCTCGAAGGCTTGTTCCATGTGCTGATCAGCGAGATCAAGGAAATTAACCGCGAGGTCTCGATCGGCGAGGCCAAGGCGCGCCGCGCGAAGAAAGAGATGGTTGAGGCAAACCTGCGCCTGGTCATTTCGATTGCCAAGAAGTACACCAACCGCGGCCTGCAGTTCCTAGATCTGATTCAGGAGGGCAACATCGGTTTGATGAAAGCCGTCGACAAGTTCGAATATCGGCGCGGGTACAAGTTTTCGACGTATGCGACCTGGTGGATCCGCCAGGCAATCACCCGGTCCATTGCCGACCAAGCGCGCACCATCCGCATTCCGGTGCACATGATCGAAACGATCAACAAGCTGAACCGCATCTCCCGGCAGATGCTCCAAGAGATGGGACGCGAGCCGACGCCGGAAGAACTTGCCGTGCGCATGGAAATGCCAGAAGACAAGGTTCGCAAGGTGCTCAAGATCGCCAAGGAGCCGATCTCCATGGAGACGCCGATCGGCGACGACGAAGATTCGCACTTGGGAGATTTCATAGAAGACACGTCGGTGTCTTCACCCATCGACTCCGCAACCACCGAGTCGTTGCGTGAAACCACGCATTCGGTGCTCGCGCAGTTAACGCCTCGCGAGGCGAAGGTCCTGCGCATGCGTTTCGGCATCGACATGAACACGGACCATACGCTCGAAGAAGTGGGCAAGCAGTTCGACGTCACCCGCGAGCGGATCCGCCAAATCGAGGCTAAGGCCCTGCGCAAGTTGCGCCACCCGAGCCGCAGCGAGCAGCTTCGCAGCTTCCTGATGGACGACTGAGCGCCAGGTACTGGGATTAGGCGCCGCGAGCTTTATCCCGCCGCGACCTCCACGGTCAGGTGGCGCTCGCTGTTGAGCGAATTGGCGACCAGGCAGGCGAATTCGGCCTTCTCGAGCAGCTTCTTGGCGCGTTCGACATCCGCGCCTTCCGGCACATGCAGTTTGGCGTGCGTGTCGAAGCGCGTAAACCGCATCTTGCCGTCGACGCGGTCCAAAGTCCCTTCGGTGCGGGCATCCAGGCTGACCCACGCATATTTCGATCCAGCGGCAATCGCCCTAAAACTCAAAACAAAGCAATCGGCGACAGCTGCGGTCAGCAGCCCTTCGGGCGACCACTGATTGCCGGGACCATCGAACTCCCTGGGCGGGGCCGATTCGATGACACGGACGCCGTCCGTCGACAGAGGCACATCTCCATCGGGGCGCATGGCAGCATTGACGACATAGCGATGAGGGAAGGGGTGCATGGGAGTACTCCGCAAAGCCCGGTGTGTGCCATTAGATCATACGACAGGTTCTGCACAAACCGGCACGAAAAACTTGAGTTCCGAGCTTTGTTCGTCAAGCCTGATCATGCGTTCGAATTTCATGCCGATTTTTTCGAGCACGGCGATCGATCCCAAATTGTCGGGCGAGGTGATGGCGACGATGCGCTGCAACCGAAGCGCTCGTCTGGCATGCGCCAGCACAGCCGACGCGGATTCGACTGCATAACCCTTTGCGCGGTACCGCGAAAGAAACGCGAACCCGATATCGACGTCGGCGAGACCGTCCCGCTTGACCAAACCGCAAATGCCGATCGGCGTGCGATCGCGCAGGCACGTTGCGTACAGACCGAAGCCGTGCCGTCCATAGCTGTCCACGGGACCCTTCATGATGTACTCGCGGGCGTCGCCGAGGCTTCTTACCCCTTTGTCGCCGATGAATTGCAGGAAGGCTGGTTCGTTGAGAAGCTCCAGAATGAACTCGGCATCGCCCGGCTTGAGTTGACGCAGATCTAGGCGCTCGGTCTGAAGGACGTACATGCGGACGGCCGGGGGAACCCGTGCTCGGCGCTACCCGGCCGGCTTGTCGCGCCGCGCTTCTTCCAGCGAAGACACCATGCCGGCGATTTCCGAGGAATCCGGCTGGCCAGCGGCCCGCAGGCCCTCCACGACGCCCAGGCGGTTTGCGGCGGGTTGATTCTGGCCAAGCTTCCACTTGCCCGTCAAACACTCGATCGAGAACTCGAAGCCTACGATCAGCGACAGCATCTTTTCGATGTAAGGGGGCGGAGCGTCCTCGATCCTCCACGGTGCCGCGTGCGAGTTTTCATGCTCCAACGTCAGCCGCGCCACGAACGCGCGCAGCCAGGCCGTATCTTGCACAAAGCGCAAGGTGCCGCGCGCGTGCACGACGGCATAGTTCCACGTCGGCACGACCTCCCCGGTCTCCCGCTTGGATGGATAGAAGTTGGGCGAGATGTACGCTTGCGGTCCTTGAAAAATTGCCAGCGCCTTGGACTCCGGGCGATACTCCCGCCACACTGGATTGGCGCGCGCGACGTGTCCTCGTATCAAGCCATGCGGAGGCGGCTCGGCCAACGTTTCGACCGGTATGTGGTTCGCCTCGACTCCCGAGTCGCAGAGTGTCACCAGCGTTGCGAGCGGACGGGCGCGCATCAGCGCGTGCAGCACTGCGGTGCGGTTTTCTTCGAAATGCGCCGGTAAGTACAATTCCGTCCTCGCGGCACTGATGGTGCATCGCCAAGCCTAATGGTTTCGGTCGAACGGCACCACCTGAATGATAAATGCCTTGACCGTCCGGCGCGTCATATCGTGTACTGCCCGATAGTGTTGCTGCGAACGGGATGAATCAAATCGTGATGAGGTATTGGAGACCGGGAATCGCTTGCGTCTGCTTGTTCGGCTCGTTGACTCATGCTGCCCGGGCGGACGGCGTCAGCGGTTATCTGCCGCTCAACCTCGAACCGGAAATGGAACGTCAAATCGAGAGGGTACTCATTCTCGCCGATGAACCCATTCTCAAGCGGCCGTTCGCCGTGGGGTTGGTGCTCGACGCCCTCCCCCAGGCCTGTATGGTCGACAAACCGCTGTGCACTAAGGTCAAGCGGTATCTGCAACGCTACTCGCGCGACTATGCCGTGACCCACGCCAGCGCCACCGGCACGCTCGCGCATGACGCCGATACCGGGGTGGTGCCGAACGCGCACGGATTACCGGTGAAAAGCTCCTGGGAATTCTCTGCGCAGGGGTACGTCCAACCGAACGACTATGTTCTCTTGAGCGGCGGGGCAATTGCCTACAAGGGCCGTTCGGAGCCGGCGGGATCCATGTTGAGCCTGGGCTTCAATTGGGCGCAGATCGATATCGGCTACCGCGATCATTGGTTCTCGCCTGCCACCGACAGCAGCATGCTGATCAGCAGCGAAGCGCCCACGACGCCATCGGTGACCTTGTCGAACTACGAACCTATCACCAGACTCGGATTTCAGTATGAGTTGTTTTTGACGCGCTTGTCGCAGCCGGGCAAGAACATTCTTTTCAACGGCAAAGACGACAGCGGCAGCCCGCGCGTCTTCGGCGTGCAATTATCGATAGAGCCGTTCCCGGGCTGGTCGATCGGCATCAATAGATTCTTGGAGTACGGCGGCGACGGCCTGCCGGGTTCCGCGCATTTCCTGGTGCGGGACTTCTTCAAGCCAAGCGGTCTTTCGCAGACACAAGGCAACCAGCAAGCCTCTTACGTCAGCCGGTTTATTTTTCCCGGCAAAACGCCCTTTGCCGTGTATTTTCAGTACGCGGGGGAGGACAACACGGATGGCGGCAGCTACTTGCTCGGCAATTCGGCGCTCACCGCGGGCATCGATATCCCGCGGCTCGCGCGCTACTTCGACATCACCTACGAATTCTCGGAGTGGCAGAACATCTGGTATGTTCATAATATTTACTTGGATGGCATGACCAATGACGGTCTGGTGCTCGGCAACTGGGGCGCCGACCAGCGCAACTTCGGAGACGGTGTTGGTGCTCGCAGTCATATGCTTCGTGTCGGCTGGGAGCCTCCATTCGGCGGCTACCTCGAAGAGCGGGTGCGCATGCTTGCAAACCAGACATACTTTGGGGGCGACTCGCGCGTGTACTCTCCGGCAAATGCGGCATTTGCGTACCACCACTACTATGATTTCTCGGTGCGCTACTCGCGCCCGTGGAAGGATCTCACCGTGGGCGGCGAAGTATTAGCCGGTCGTGACATTTACGGTAAGGCATTCTCGCGCTTGTCGGCCTTCGTGCGCTACGGCGGAGACGAGCATACCCGCGATGACGGATTGCTCGACGAGGATACATACGGCGGCGCAGCCGAAGGGAAGGGGGCGGAACGATTTGTCGATGCAGGGATAAATGTGAATAGGGTACGCGCGAATCTGCAGCGCGGATTGCCGATTGCGACGAGCAAAATCGGCTTTGATCCGCACTTTGGGCTAGGGGCTCGCAGAGCGGTCTCCACGCACAACGATCTGGGGATACGCCTGGAAATAGACGAGGTTGCCGGACACGCGCTGGTCGGCGTCCGCGCCATCGATTATCGGTATCGTTTCACCGAAAGCATCGCGGCTGGGCTGTTCGCCGGCGTGACCCGCTACAACCTGTCGACACCCGCCTATTCAATATATTTCGGCCTTGGCGGCCTGTGGCGCAATATCATTCCAAAATGGGATTTGGGAATCGACCTGCGCCACGCACAGAACGTGACACGTGATAATCTGTTGGTGAGCGACCCGCAAGGTGCCCGGCCGGACCAGTTCTACAAAATTGAGACTGCGTTGTTGTATCTGTCGCGAAAATTTTGAGGCGGCCGGGCTCGGTCCGCAGCGAAGTCTAAACGCCCCGCCCTTCTTTCTTGGGTGCGGCTGACGCATCTACAAGAGCGAGTCGCTGGTAGCATACGATATGCGCATCATGCACGTCATTCTG
Organism: Steroidobacterales bacterium; assembly: GCA_038229815.1. Lineage (GTDB taxonomy): Bacteria > Pseudomonadota > Gammaproteobacteria > Steroidobacterales > Steroidobacteraceae > Bog-1198. The sequence goes on from JBBROC010000001.1 coordinate 89,861, forward strand.
TCGCGCGGCTTCGCCGGGTCCGAACGCTACGCGGCGGAGCTCGCCAGCTTTCAGTCGGCCAAGCACGAGGTCATGCTGGTCGTGCGGCGCGCGCATAGGAGCCGATTCGGCACTTCCGTCGTAGATGCGGTGTCCGACCGCGTGCAAGTTTCCACGGTCCCGACATGGCTGGCCACACAGCGGGCGGTCGAGAGGCGCATTCAAGAATTTCGTCCGGATGTCATCCATACCCATCTGCGCAGATCCGCCCGCGTCATCGCGCGCGCTCGTGCGCCCGCGCCGTCGGTCGCCACTCTGCACAACAGAGCCAACGGTCCGCATTTCTTCGAGCTCGACGGGCTCATATGCAACGGGCATTGGCAGGTGCGGGAGATCCCGCCAAGCTACCAGGGGAAGGTTTTCAAGCTCAATCAGCTGTTCACTCCCCACCGCCGGTTGAGCACGACCGAGATCGCCGCGCTGCGCGATTCTTTGGGGGTCGCTCCCGATCAATACCTCGTCGGCGCAGTTGCCCGCCTCGCCCACAGCAAAGGTCTCGATCATCTCATCGAAGCGTTTCAAGTCGCCGACTTGCCGAACGCCCGACTAGTCATTCTCGGCGAAGGTCGCGAGCGCGGCAGACTCAGAAGGCTGCTTGGACCGAACATGAGCATGCCGGGCTTTCGCAAGAATGTTAAGGACTACTATCAAGCCTTCGATCTGTTTGTGTGTCCGTCGCGCCGCGAGCCACTACCGCTCGTCATGCTGGAGGCCTACGATGCGGGGCTGCAGGTCGTCGCTTCGACCGCCGACGGTTGCCGCGAACTGATCGAAGAGAATGGCGGGGACCTTTTTCCGATTGGGGACATCGCGGCGCTGGCGGCAATATTGCGCAAGCATGCGTCGGCGCCGCGTCGACGGAGAACCTACGATTTGAGCCCGCATTTCATTGAGGAAGTCGATCGAACGATTGCCGACGTGTACGATCAGCTCATCGCCCGGCGCCGGGTACGTCCTGACCGCGGGCGTACAGCGTGACCGAGACCATCCATACCGGCGGGTGCCTTTGTGAGGGTGTGCGTTATCGAATAACGGGCGGGCTTCGCGGGATCGTCGCCTGCCATTGCGCACAGTGCCGTCGCACGAGCGGTCACCACGCGGCGATGACGAGCGCACCTTCGGCAAGGATCGAACTGACGGCGTCCGAGACGTTGCTCTGGTACAAGTCGTCGGAGAGCGCCGAACGCGGATTCTGCGGGAGGTGCGGCGGCAATCTATTCTGGAGGCAATTCGGCCGCGATGAAACGAGCATCACGGCGGGGACACTCGATACTCCGACCAATGTCGCCTTGGAAGAACATATATTTGTAGCCGACCAATCGGACTACTACACGATCAACGACGATTTACCGAAGAAACGGCGCTGGTAGCGGAGGTTGCGGGCTGCAAGCAATGCGATCGTACCTGCCGTGGCTGCGCTTGCGATATGGGGTTTACTTTTTGGCCGGGAGACCTCCGTGGATCGCGCTGGCGTTGGCGTTCCTGCTTGCAGTCTACGGACTGCTTCGCAAGATAGTGAAGGTCGAGTCGCTGCCCGGACTCGCGACTGAAACGCTGGGGCTTGCGCCATTTGCCGCGGCGTACCTATTGTGGTGCGGGTCCGCGGGCAGCGCTGCTGATTTACGCCGCCGAAGGCTTGCGGCTGTCGAGCAATCAGCACTAGGCTAACATTCATTATGTCGCCCGCTGACCCTCCCTTCAAGCTGTTTGCCGCGCGTCACAGCCGCGCGGCGGCCATGCCGTTCGTCATGGTAACGGCGCTGATCGACATGATCTCGATCGGTCTGATCATTCCGGTATTGCCGGCGCTGGTGGGCGCCCTCACGGGGACGAAAACTGATCAGGCGCTCTGGTACGGAGCAGTCACGTTCACGTTTAGCTTTGCCAATTTTTTTGGATCGCCGATTCTAGGCGCGCTTTCCGACAGCTACGGGCGCCGCCCCGTATTGCTGATCGGCTTTTCCGGCCTCATGCTCAGCTTTTTCACGACGGCATTGGCGACGTCCGTCGGCATGTTGATCGTCATCCGGCTGGTGGCCGGCGCGATGCAGGCCAATCTTTCGGTGGCCAGCGCCTATGTGGCCGACATCACGCCGCCTGAACAGCGGGCCAGGCGCTTCGGTATGCTGGGCGCAATGTTCGGCGTCGGGTTCATTCTCGGACCTGTGATCGGCGGCCTGTTGGGCTCCATCAATCTGCGCCTGCCGTTCTATGCGGCCGGCGGTCTGGCGATGCTCAATCTCCTGTATGGGTACTTCGTATTGCCCGAATCGTTGCCGATGAGCCGCAGGCACCCATTTGATTGGAAGGCTGCCACTCCCTTCCGTGCGCTGCGTCGACTGGCGCAATTGAAGGATGTGGCGCCCTTGGCAGTCGTCGTGGCTTGCTGTGGTCTCGCCCAATTCGTGCTCTATACCTGCTGGGTGCTCTACACCACCTTCAAGTTTGGCTGGGGACCTCTCGAGAATGGTTGGTCTCTCGCGGCGGTGGGCCTGGTCTCGGCCATCGTGCAGGGGCTGCTATTAGGTCGGATCTTGCAGGTCATCAGCGTGCGGCGGCTTGCGGTATTGGGATTGATCTCCTCCACTCTTGCCTACGCACTTTGGGGAGCTGCGACGCACAGCTGGATGATGTACGCCATCATCTTCGTCAATCTCCTGGGCGCAACCGTCTCCTCAACGATACAAAGCATCATTTCGAGCGCGGCGGACGCGCATGATCAGGGCAAGACACTCGGTGCAGTGGGGGGCATCAATAGCCTGATGGCCGTGATCGCCCCGGCGATCGGCGCGCCGCTTCTGACGATGGTGTCTCACCTCCCCAGAGGGGACTGGCGGATCGGCGCGCCGTTCTACTTCTGCGCACTGCTTCAGGCGGCCGCGTTGTTTCTTACGGTAAGGCATTTTCGCAGCAAGCGCCGCGCGCGACTTGCAGTGCAGACAGGGGCATGAGTGCCGGCTATCCTTGTCATCAACACGGTGGAGTAGGTCGCATGGAGTACATCCGGTTCGGGCAGACGGGCCTCAAGGTCTCGAAGCTCTGCCTCGGCACGATGTCGATGGGCAGTTCCGCCTGGAAGAGCTGGGTGCTCGACGAGCGCGATTCGATTCCGATCCTGCGGCGCGCCCTCGACCTCGGCCTCACCTTCTTCGACATGGCCGACTGGTACTCGATCGGCCGCAATGAGGAGGTCGTCGGCCAGAACCTGCTCAAGTTGAGCGCCCGCGATCGGCTGGTGCTCGCAACCAAGGTCTACTACCCGATGAGCGACGACCCGAACGATCGTGGACTGTCGCGCAAGCATATCGTAACCGCGATCGACCGGTCGCTGGCACGCATGGGCACAGATTACGTCGATCTTTACGTGATCCATTCCTTCGATGCGGACACGCCCGTCGAGGAGACGATGAAGGCGCTGCACGACACGGTCCGTGCCGGCAAGGTGCGCTACCTGGGCGCCTCAACGATGTATGCGTGGCAGTTCGCGAAAATGAACCACGTGGCAGTGATGAACGGCTGGACTCCATTCGTCAACATGCAATGCCAGTACAACCTGCTCTACCGCGAGGAGGAGCGGGAGATGCTCCCCTACTGCCGGGACCAGGGCATCGCCGTCACTACCTTCAGTCCCCTAGCGCGCGGCTTCCTCGCGCGCGACGCCGGCACCGCGCGCGCGGCCCATGACGTGTACCAGGAATTTTATGGCGACGACATCGATCGCGAGATCGCGCGTCGCGTGCGCGAACTGGCCGCGCGCCGGGGCGTGAGCCCGGCACACATCGCGATGTCGTGGGTCGCGGGCAGCTCAAACCGCAACGTTCCCATCGTCGGTGCCGCAAACACGGCGCACATCGACGTCGCCGTCGCAGCGCTGGGGCACAAGCTCGATGACGCGGAGAGGCTCTTCCTCGAGGCGCCCTACCGGCCGCGGGACGAGATCAGCGACCAGCAACCGGTACGACGTCCACGTGCACCGCGTCCGGGCTAAGCCCTAGGCCATCAGCCACGCGCTGTCCTGGCGGACTTCGATCAGGGTCGGGCGATCCGCGGCGAGAGCATCGTTTAACGATTGCGCCAAATGTTCGGCGCTTGCCGCGCGAGTGGCATGACAGCCCAAGCTCTCCGCCAATCGCAGAAAATCCGGGCTTTTGGGCTCAACGCCGATGCGCGGAATCTGCCGCTGGTCCATCTGGTCCACGATCTCCTTCAGTGCATCGTTATTCCAAACGATGACCGGAAGCGCGATGCGCTCCTCGGCCGCCGTGGCCAGTTCATTGACCGTGAACATGATCCCGCCGTCGCCCGCGACCGCAATCACCGGCCGGTGCGGTGCGCCGATCTTGGCGCCAATGGCCAGAGGCAACGCGACGCCCAGGGAACAATAAGTCCCGGAGTAGTACCAGCAGCGCTCCACTTCCATCGGCATCGCAAAAGAGCCGGAGTAGACGATTTGCGAGGCGTCGCCCATCACGATCCCGTCCGCAGGTAGGGTTGAACGCACCGTCTTCCACACGCGCGCGTGCAGTTTCTCGACGTCGGTCATGGTCGCAGCAATGCGCGCGAGTACTTCCCGGGCCCGAATCTCGCCTTGAAACCGCCGCGCCGCCGGCTTGCGGCTCGAGAGGGCGGCCGACAAGGCAAGCATCGCGGCACGAGCGTCGGCCTGGATGGGCACTGCAGCTGAATACACTGAAGTCAGTTCGGTGGGATCGATGTCAATCCGAATGATGTCGCCCAAGATGTCCAGTTTCGGCATGAAGCTGTCGCCCGCGCCGACTTGCGAGCCCACCAGCAATACCACGTCGGCTTCGGCCAATGCCTGCTGACTCGGTTTTCGCACGATCGAGGCGCCCAGAGATAAAGGATGGGATTCCTGCAGTATCCCCTTGCCGGCATTGGTGGAAAGAACCGGCGCCCCGATTCGCTCGGCGATGTCAGTCAGCGCCTTGCGCGTGCCGACCGCGCCGCCGCCGACGAGAATCAGGGGACGCGTCGCCTGCGCGAGACGATCCGCAGCCTCGTCTATCGACGCCGGATCTGGCATCGGCAAGGACGGAGCGCGGCGCGTCTTCCACTCGGTCTCGACGCGTACCGGGAGAACGTCCCTGGGCAATGATAGATGAACCGGACGCGGCCGGCTGCCGCGAAACACCGCATACGCGCGCGCAATCAATTCCGGCAGCTCTTCCGGACATCGGACCATGGCGCTGAAGGCGGTGAACCCGGCGGTTACGGCGGCCTGGTCAGCGAGTTCGTGGATTGCCCCCCAGCCCTTACCCTGAGTGTCCGTGGCGCACGCTCCGGATAGCACGAGCATCGGCTGGGAGTCGCAATAAGCCTGCGCGATGCCGGTTGCGGCGTTGGTCACACCGGGGCCGGCAATGATCGTGCAAACACCGGGCCGGCCGGTCGCGCGCGCATAACCGTCGGCCATGAGACTTGCGCCTTGCTCGTTGCGACACTGCACGTGGCGGATCCCGGCAAGTGCGATGCCGCGATACAGTTCGACGGTCATCGTCCCGGCCATGCCGAACACCGTGTCCACCTCGTAGGCCGAGAGTAATTTCATCACGGCCTCGCCGCACGTCATCGCTTTCAAGTGTTCCCCCGGGTATTCGCTGGACGTCCGTCGCTACGCGCGAAACGATAGCACAAGGTGTGTTCCAAACTGTTCGCCCGCACCATTGAGTGCTCGCGCAGCCGAACCCGCGCGATGTACGTCCTCATGCAATCGGTCGACAGCAACCTGGTTTTATGGGAATATGGGAAAGTGAAAACCACGGTCGAACTGCCGGAAGCCCTCATGAAGCGCGTCAAGCTGCGCGCGCTGCATCACAATCAGAAGCTAAAGGATGCCATCGCACAGTTATTGGAACTAGGTATGGCCGCGCCAAAGAGCAACGGTCCGCCTCGGGCGCCAAAGCCAATGCGGCTCAAAACGGGCCGACGCCTTTCGATCGACGATATCGAGGCCGCAATCGGCGCCGGACGCGAGTAGCGTGGTCCTTGTCGATACCAATATCCTTGCGTACCTGCTGATCGAGGGCGACCGTACTTCGGCCGCCCATGACCTGTATGCACGCGATCCTGATTGGCGCAGCGAAGCCTTTATACTGGTGGAATTTACCAACGTACTGGCCACGTACGTTCGGACCAAGGCGCTGACTAACAAGCAGGGATCGGAACTGCTCTCCGAAGCGCTGGCGATTCTACCGTCGCTTGCAAGCGTCGAGCATGCGCAGGCATTTCATGCGGCCACGGAGTTCGGAATTTCTGCCTATGACGGCCGGTTTATCGCGATCGCGAAGCAGATGAAATCCAGACTCGTCACGGAAGACACGAAGCTACGCGCCGCTGTTCCTGCGTGGACAGTTTCGCTCGGCGACTCTATGTGATGGGGCCAGCGCCTCGTACAAGCTCTCACGGCCCAAATCGGAGTCCTTGGCTATCTTTGTAATGCCGCGCGCATTGGCCGCTTGCGCTACGGTCAACTAGATCAAATCAGTCGGATCTTCCAACGCCGCCTTCAAGTACTCCTCAATTACCGCCCCTAAACTGGCTTTGAGATCGCGAACGCCATTTTTGTCTTTCGTGTCGTCAGATTGAAAGTACCAGTCGAATTGGCAATTTTCCTTATCAAGCTGTTCGCGAGGTGGAACGCGTCTAGTGCGCCCGCTGATCGGTGCTCATCGCTCCGCCGTCTGCTCGCGAACATAAAGGCTTGTTGCCGACTCCCGTGGCTCGCAGCACAAGATCAATGACAATCGGGAGAAAGCACGGACTGTGCGGTGAAAGCCAGTGAGGAAGTGTTGCGCTCGAAGATGCCGATAACCGCCCCTACGTCGCTAAATTTGCAAATCGGCTGAGCGCCATCGGGATCGCGAAACCATCGCGTCGGGTAGGCAGCCCCGGTCACGAAAAGATCGCGTATCGAGATCGACGGCGACGTGCCACTGCCGAAGAGACCGACCACGTGCTGAGACGTCGTCGACACTTTGTTGTCGATGAGCGAGACGCTGGTGGCAGCATCGGCTGCAACCTTGATGCCGATGCCGCCGGCGCGGACCTGGCTGATTGAATTCTGCCGGACGTTCGGCACCGTGCCGCGCGCGATCGAGATTCCCACATGGCTGTTGGTAATGGTGTTGCCAAGGATGGTGGCGGGCTGGCCGTCGTGTCCGTTATCCATCTGATTGAGACAGATCGCGCCTTTCGGCTCGGTCCCGTCGTTCGTATCAATCTGACCGGAAATGGTATTGCCGTTGATGGTGATGTTGCGCCCCGCAGCCACATAAACGCCGCAGGAGAAGGGGTCGAGGATCTTGTTGCCGACGACATTGATCGTATTTGGAGGCAGGTCTTTCTGATAGATGATGATGCCGTAAAGGCTGCTGTCCTTACCTGATGGTAGCTTTTGGCCGGTGCCGCTGATGGAATTGGCTGCGATGGTCACCTCGCTCGCACTGCCGTAGACGATGATGCCCTGCTTCAAATAGCTGGTATCGAAACCGTTGGCAGAAATCGAGACGTTGCTAACATTCGGCGTGGTGCCGCCGCCGAAAATCTGAACGGCGCTTGAGTTGCAATCGGGATTGCTGGGGGCGACCGAATTGCCGGGGGCGCTCTGAAAAAAATTGCCCTCCACGCTGATGTTAGTGCCCGCAGGGATTGTCCCGACGCCGCCGCTGTGGGGCGCCGCGTAGATCGAGATCCATCCTGAGCCGACGAAGTTGCGCAGAAGATTAGAGGCAATCGAGACGTTGACCACCGGCCGTCCCAAGGCGGCATTGGCATAGATCGAGATGGCGCGCCCGTAGTCGTACGCACAGGAGCCTGCCTGGTAGGGCATGCCGTTCCCTTGCATCGTGAGGCCGCGAATGGACACGTTGCTCACGTCAAGAATCCAGAAAAAGGAGTCGTAGTTTCCCGGACCGCTGATCAGGAGCGTCGTGGAACCGGCGCCGTCACCTACGATAGATGTCGCATCAGGAACAAAGATGCCGCGGACGAATTGACCCGGCGCGAACCGGTAGGTGCCAGCCGCCAGGCGGAGCGTGCGGCCCTGGCACGCCTGCAAGGCATGGGTGAGGGCAGCAGTGTTGTCCGCGGCCGAGGTGCTGACGCCATATGCTGTGGCCTCGCAAACGCCGCTGCTTTGCGCTTGGGCGCACCGCACCCCTGCGCATAGACTCATCAGCACGCTGACCCATAGCAACAGATCTAGACGCCGCATCTTCGGAATGCTTCTTTCTTCAATTGGCTGGACTCGATCAATGCAGCGACTTTGTATAAACGCAATCACTTTGTGTCAATGCCGTGCTCGGCGAGGCTTCGCGATAGCGACTGCGCACGGCGCAACCCCTCTGCGGATGCTTTACGAGAGCCCACGACACTGACTCGCGGGCCGCGTTGCAATAGATCAATCTGACCAGAGAAATACAGCAGCTTAGCAGCGTACTTCGTCTCGATGTCGTTGAGGCTGCCGAGTATTTCTGTGGGGGTTACCGATGGGTGCTCAGCAACTTCAATGCTGGGTCCTATATTTTCGAACGCGTGATGGACTTGCACCCTGGAAAGGTACCATGAATGGAGCGGTCGATTGCCGAGCTGTCTAGCTAATATGTCGGCGAGTGGAACATTGCGAATTGCGGCTTGATGTCGTAGTTTGTCAATGTATCGCTCGATGTTGCGAACCGTGCGGCCGCGCCAGTCTTGAGCCCCACTTTTGCCCTGGGGCGTTTTTTCTCTTCTTCGAGTCATACATTTGCGCGCCCTCCCTCGGCGCGCCTAGAGAGATCCACCACGAAACGCGTTAGGGTTACGCGCTTGTCGGCTGGCCGGCCTATCGTGGTGGGTTCGATTAGATGCGAGCGGCCTCGGCTGAGCAAGTTTCCATAGTCCGAGATGACGTGGCGCGCCGCGCGATTCTCATTGAGGTGTCGATTCGAATTTGTCACTGGACAGCGCGGCGGCAAGTAAGGCGACGAGGAGCCGCTTCAGAGCATCGGCGAACTCGTCCGCAAATTGCGTGACTGGATAAAGCCATTCACCATTGTTATTCGTTGGAGTTCGCGCGACCGCCTTCCAACAGCGGTGCCCATGACAAAACCTTCGAACGAGCCGGTCTCCCACGCGGTCTTGATATCCCCTAAGTGGTCTTTCTGTTGAAAGACACGCTCCCAGGTAGCGGCGCATTGCGCGAGCGACGCTCCGGAGTTGTAACAAGAGATCTGTTTATGTATGGATTGGGCCGGGAGCCTTGGCGGCCGGCAGAAACAAAGTACACGCCGTTAGAATGATTGCGGTACGGGTGGTCATAGTGCGATGTCCTCGGTCTGATTTCTTGACCCTTCCGCGCCGATCTGTGATTGCCAGCCGTCACGCTGAACGGCGATCGCGGCCTGGGTCCATTCCCGTGCCGATGCCGACAGCCTAGAGCGCGGTGTGGCGCGGTGTAACCCATGCCGCCCTGGTAGTTGTTTTGAATGAAGTCGCTCAAGACCGCGCCGAATCCGCGAATGGCCTGAGCATCCGTGAGCTGCCGAACCCGCGCGAGATATCGTAGGTTGAAATTCACTTGCGGCACGTCTCGATACTGTCGGTCGAGGTCGCACTGGCAAGCCTCGATTCCCTCAACCTCGCGCAGCATCTCAACCGCCAGGCGCGCGCCCTTAATGAATTCCGGGGTTACTAGCTAATCGAAGCCAATGCCACGACGCGCTATTATCGCGTCCATGTCTTCCAAGGGTGCGCTTGAGCGGCCGCGTATCCGAGTGACGTTGGACTCATCCATGGGCCACCTCCGGCACAAACGCAACTCCTGGCTCGAGGTGCGCGGCGATGTCGGCGAGCAGATCCTCAACCGCCCTCAGCCACACCAGAGTGGCTGTTCTTTGCGTTCGTCACCGGTCTCCCCATCCTCATCGAGGACCTTGTTCACTGTCTTCACAATGGACATGGCCTGATAGATACGCTGGCGTTGCTCCTCGACTCGGGCCTACCAATTCGAGCGGGGGATTTTTCGCGGCCGGCGTCGCTTTGATCGGGGTAACATCGTCATTAGCCATAAATCACCTCATACGTGGTTGCTGTTTAGAGGCCCTGCGCCGGTCGTAACGGCACCGGGCCTCGCTTCAATTACGCGCGAGCTTTCAGGCTCACGACGTTCTCCGCGGCGGCGAGCGAATTCAAGCGATCCGCCCACCATTGCATCAACTGTTGGCGCTCCTCGAGATAGTCGGCCGCGTTGTACACGGCGCGGATCGAGTTACGGTCGGCGTGCGCGAGCTGGCGCTCGATGACCTCGCTACGGCGTCTAAGTCGACCTCGGTCCACTCAGCCGCGCGCAGCTCGCCGGGGCGCACGAATAACAGGGGCGCGAGGCGAAGCGCCATGCGTACGACCTGGGCGCCGTCGTAGCCACGAATTGCGCGCATGAGAGAGCCCACCCCTTTGGGATCCGTATTGCTCGCGAACTTTCCTCGAGTGGGCGACGTCAAGGCTTCCGAGTGAGGTGTCGGATTCGTCTCAATACGATGCGCCTGGAAGGCGTAGCGGAATATCGAGTTGATGTACTGACGAATCCGATGCGCGCTCTCGATGGCGCCGCGCTTCTCGACCTTGCGGATGAGCTCGAGGAGCTTCGGACCGGTGAGTTTGGACACTGCGTCCTTGCCGATCTCGGGGAACGCATCGTTCTCTAGCCGGCCGAGTACTTTGTCAGCGTTGCTGGCGGCCCAGCTGCGCGGGCTTTGTACGCGGTTTGGCCGCCTGTATGGCGGTCGACGTAAGCCTGTCTTTTGACATGTACCCCCACCCTGCCGAATTGGGGGTACCCCAGAGCGAGGACTACCAACAATCAGCCTGTACCTCCGAATGTACCCTTCAGCTGGTTGGGACGCTAAGGGACTGATCGGAATTGAATGTGCGGTATTTCACAGGAAATATTAGAGGCTTCCCCGGGGCGGGGAGGCATTGGCACGCATGGCATAGGAGGTTTGGTGGGCCCGCTCGGACTCGAACCGAGGACCAAGGGATTCACTTTAGCCCCGCCGTTTCCGGAGGGAGTGGACTATCTCTTCACCCCTGAGGGGTGCGGGACGCTCTAGCCTGTCATTAAGCGCAACTCAAGCGCTCAGGTAGTCTCTGCACCTTCCGGCGGTGTACCGCCGGCTTGGCTCAGGGTTGCCAGCAGCTCAAAGCCGGTAAGGTTTCCCTGAATTCATCCCGTCCACTTCGCACCTTGCGATGCGAAGGCACCATTAATTGATGAGTCCCCTGCTCTAACCAACTGAGCTACAGGCCCGACGCCACGTATCTTAGCATGTGCCCGGTCATGCGCACCGCGGTGATAATGCCTTGGGTTATCTTATGAGCCTGTGAGTCCCTCAGTGCTACCTGATTTGCCAATCAACGAGGCGCTGCCGGCACTCGGCAGCGTCCTCGCCCGTACACGCAACGTGCTGTTGGAGGCTCCGCCCGGTGCGGGCAAGAGCACGATCGTGCCGCTCTTCCTGCGGGAAAGTCCCTGGCTTCAGAAACAGAAGATTCTGATGCTCGAACCGCGCCGCATCGCGGCGCGCGCCGTCGCCGGCCGCATGGCTCAACTTCTCGGCGAAACGGTCGGCCGCAGTGTCGGATTCCGTACGCGGCTCGATACCCGCGTGAGCCGCGATACGCGCATCGAGGTAGTCACCGAAGGCATTCTTACGCGCATGCTGCAAGATGATTCGGGACTTGCGGGCATCGGCTGCGTCATCTTCGATGAATTCCATGAGCGCAGTTTGAACGCGGACCTGGGACTTGCGCTATGCATAGAAAGTCAGCAAAACCTGCGCGAGGATTTGCGCCTGGTGGTGATGTCCGCGACCCTGGACCTCGAGCCCATTGCCAAGCTCCTCGGCGGCGCACCCATCGTAGCCGCTCGCGGGCGCACCTTCGACGTCGCGACGATATACGTTCCGCGGCGCCCAGAGATTTACCTCGAGCAGCAGACCGCGCAATTGATACGCAACGCCTTGCGCGATCACGACGGCGATATCCTGTGCTTTCTGCCCGGTGCGGCGGAGATTCGCCGGGTGCAGCGCGCGCTCGATGACGCAATGCTCAATCGCACGGTGCGGGTGCTGCCATTGTACGGCGACCTCGACGGCACTGCGCAGGATGCGGCCCTTTCGCCTGCGCACGCGGGGCAGCGCAAGGTCGTTCTGGCCACAAGCATTGCGGAAACCAGCCTGACCATCGAAGGCATTCGCGTGGTGGTCGATTCAGGATTGCGCCGCTACGCAGAATTCGATCCCGCGACAGGCATGAGCCGATTGATCACCGCCAAGGTGTCGCTAGCGGCCGCGGACCAGCGCCGCGGGCGCGCCGGTCGTTTGAACGCAGGTACTTGCTATCGTCTCTGGTCGGAAGGAACGCAGGCCTCGCTCGCGCCGCAAACAGCACCGGAGATCCTGCACGCCGATCTCGCCCCCTTGGCCTTGGAACTCAGTTGCTGGGGCGCCGTGGACGCCTCAGGCTTGTCCTGGCTCGATCCGCCGCCCGCTGCACCCTTGGCCCAAGCGCGCGATCTGCTAAGACAGTTGGAGGCTATTGATTCCGATGCACGTGTTTTGCCGCACGGACGGACGCTGGCGAAGCTCGGAACCCATCCGCGCCTGGGTCACATGCTCGTCAAAGCCCGCGAGCACGGTGCGGCGCGCTTGGCCTGCGACCTCGCGGCCATCCTGAGCGAGCGCGACATCTTGCGCGCGATGCCTGCCGCGCGCGACGTGGATTTGCGCCTGCGCGTAGCGGTCCTGCGCGGCGATGTGCGGGATCTGCCGCCGGGAATCACCGTGGATACCCGCGCCATGATCCAAGCGAAGCGCAGTTCCGAGCGCTGGGCGAAGGATTTTATGCGCGGCAGTCCGGACACGGCAGATCCCCACGAATGGACCGGACTGTTGCTGGCATGGGCTTACCCGGACCGTATTGCCCGAACGCGCGGCGCCGGCGGTCGATACCTTTTGGCCAACGGCCGCGGCGCACGCTTTGCCGAACCCCAAGCGTTGTCCAAAGCCGAGTTCATCGTGGCGGCGGAGCTGGACGGCGCGGAGCGCGAGGCGCGGATTTTTCTCGCCGCTCCCGTACGGCTTGCGGACCTCGAACGGCATTTTTCCGGGCAGATTTTCGATTGCGCCGAGGTCGGCTGGGACGATCGCGAACACGCGATCCGCGCGCGGCGGGAACGCCGTCTGGGGGCCCTGCTATTGGATTCGGCGGAAATTCGCGATCCCGACAGCCAAGCATTGCAGATTGCCGCGCTCGCGGGACTACGGCAGCTAGGTATTGCCGGCCTGCCCTGGACCCCGGAATTGCGGCAGTGGCAGGCACGCGTGATGCTGATGCGCCAGTACGCGGTCGCCTCACCCGAAGCTTGGCCGGATTTGAGCGATGCGACACTCGCAGCGACTCTCGAGGAGTGGGCGCCCCCGTGGATTTCCGGCATGACCCGCCGTGAGCATTTTTCGCGGATCGACCTGGGCAATGCGCTGCGAACCCGCTTGACCTACGCGCAAAGCGTGATCTTGGAGCGGGAGGCACCGACGCATTTCACCGTGCCAAGCGGCTCGCATATAGCGATCGATTACCTGGACGGCGATACCCCGACATTGTCGGTGCGGCTGCAGGAGATGTTCGGATTGAATGAAACACCGAGCGTCGCCGCCGGCAGGCTGCCCTTGCTGCTGAAATTGCTGTCGCCGGCGAGGCGTCCGGTGCAAATCACCCGTGATCTCGTCAGTTTTTGGAATCGCGGATATCATGACGTGAAGAAAGATTTGAAGGGCCGCTACCCAAAGCACTATTGGCCGGAGGATCCCTACACTGCCGAGCCCACGCGCCGTGCCCGGGCCCGCGGCCCGTCGCGTTGATGCGGTCTCCCCCGGTCACGGCGCCCTGCACTTTTGGTTACAATGGCACCACATCGGCGCCCACAACTTGCCGCGAAAGACGACGACTCGATGAAGGACTTCAGCAATCATTTTCGCGATCTCGTGAAGCGTCAGCTCGGCGAGGACCCGCGAATCCTCGTGCCGCGCGGGGCGCAAGACATGATGATCCTTGCCACGTGGAGGCTGTCGACAGATGCATTGCGGCCCAACAAGCGTTCGCGAATGGTCCGCATCGTGATCTCACAGGAAGCCCTCGAGGAATATGCCCGCGGCAGCGAAGAAATGCGAATGGCCTGCGATGAGCGCTTCGTCGCGTGGTTCCGCGGCCAGCTGACCGCCTTCGACCCCAATCATGAGTCGCCCCTTGGCGTCGACCCGGCGCCTGTGACGTGGCCGGTGGGCACCGGCGTACTGAACGCTTGAACATGTGAGTGCGGATGCGAGGCTACACGCAAGATCTCTTCGGCAGGACTGCTCCCGACACAACGCATGAGCGGCTCGCACCGGGCGCCTGGTTGCTCCGCGGATTTGCGCTCGGCAAGGCTGCAAAGGTGTTGGCCGCCGCCGAGGCGATTGAAGCAGCTGCGCCCTTCCGCCATCTGGTGACGCCCGGCGGTTTTCGCATGTCGGTGGCGATGACGAATTGCGGCAGCTTGGGCTGGGTAAGCGATCGCCGCGGATATCGCTACGATTCGCGGGACCCGATGAGTGGGCAGCCATGGCCGCTCATGCCGCCGGTTTTTCTGGAGTTAGCTCGCTCAGCCGCGTTCGCCGGCGGATTCGCGGGCTTCGAGCCCGATGCATGTCTTCTCAATCGGTACGAGCCCGGCGCTCGCCTGACGCTGCATCAGGATAAGGACGAACGCGATTTCGGTGCTCCCATCGTGTCGGTATCGCTTGGCCTGCCCGCTATCTTCCTGTTCGGCGGCGACGCTCGGACGGACAGGCAACGGCGGGTCCCGCTGCAACACGGCGATATCGTCGTCTGGGGCGGCCCATCGCGCCGTCGATATCACGGCGTGCGTGCGCTCGAGGACGGCCGTCACGAATCCCTGGGCTCGCGTCGCCTCAACCTCACGTTTCGCCGCGCAGGCTAGCCTCGATATCCTTCTGGCCGCTTTCAACCGCTTCGATTGCCGGCGTTCGCCATCCGCTCTGCAAACCCCAGAAATAAAAGGCCAGCGCGGCCAGCGCGACGCAGAGTTGATCCCAGCCGTAGCCGATATAGCCGTGCCCTTCGAACTGCTTGCTGCCGGCCCAGGACAATCCGGTCATCGCCAGCAAGTACGCGATCAACCACCAGGCGGCGCGCATCTGCAGGCCGAAAAAGCGCCAGCCCGATTTAGCTTGGTAATACAAATACACGGGCATGGGCAAAATCAACAGCAGCATTATTTCGCCGGTATGCGGCCAACGCGCCCAGAAGAGCATGAGGGTGGCGAGCACGAAGGCCACCGGCGCAAGAACCGGCAATCCCGGCACGCGCAGCGGTCGGTGCAGGTTTGGTGCCGTGCGCCTGAGGACCATTACGCTGATCGGCACCACCAGGTAGGTGATGATAGTGGCCACCGAGATCACGGCCGCGAGCTTCCCCCATCCGCGGAAAAAGAACAGAAAGATGAACGACACCAGCAGGTTGAACCACATCGCCGGACGCGGGATTCCGTAGCGCGCATGCACGCGGCCGAGCACTTCTGGAACCGTGCCGCTGCGCTCCATGGCGTAGATCATGCGTGCCGTGGTAGCCGTGTAGGTGGTGCCGGTGCCGCTTGGACTGACGAAAGCATCCGCGTAAAGCAGCAAGGCAAGCCAATTGAGGTTTAGCGCCAGCGCAAGCTGCGCGAACGGCGAGCTATATTCCAGCGCCGCCCATCCCTCCTGCAGGTGTTCCGGTGCCACGGTGCCGATAAACGCGACCTGCAGCATCAGATACACCACCGTGCTCATGGCGATCGACCCGAAAATCGCGAAGGGCACGCTGCGTCCCGGGTTGCGCGCCTCGCCTGCCAGGTTCACTGGGCTCTGGAAGCCGTTATAACTGAATACGATGCCGCTTGTGGCAACAGCCGTGAGTATGGCCGCGACATTGCCGACGTGGCGGCCGCCATGGATGCCCACCTGGAAGTTTTCCCAATGAAAACCAGTGCACACCAATGCGATCGCGGTGCCCGCCGGTACGATGAGCTTGAAGAAAGTGATCGCGCTATTGGTGTCGGCAAATACCTTCACGCTCCAGAAATTCAGCAGGAAGTAAACCACCACGAGCGCCGCGGAAATCGATAGGCCCGGCACCGTCAGCTCGCCCCTGCCATTGGCGGCGTGGACGTACAGATCCTGCGCCCATTGCCAAGGCCAGGAACTCATGTATTGGACAGAGGCCTCGGCTTCCACGGGGATGACCGACACAATGGCAATCCAGGCGGCCCAACCGGCGACGAATCCGACCAGCGAACCATGCGAATAGTGCCCGTAGCGCACCGCACCGCCGGATTCGGGAAACATGGCTCCGAGCTCGGCATAGGTGAACGCGACGAACAAGATGATCACCGCGCCGATGATCCAGGAATAGATCGCACCCGGGCCCGCCAGCTGCGCAGCGCGCCAGGCGCCGAATAGCCAACCGGAGCCTATGATGGAGCCCAGGCCGGTGAACATCAGAGCGAGGGCTCCGACTTCGCGGCGAATGGCATTTTCGTTGGACATGCTTGCTTTCTCCCTGGAATCGATCGTAGCGGCTCGACGGCGCTTAAGCCACACCGATATTTGGAAGCCGGTGAATCCGGCGGCCGGCGGTCACCGAATACGCTTGGAACGTGTTTGTATGACGAACAAAACCACCTTAAAAATCCTCTTTTCCTGCGTTTTTCTGGCGATGCTCATCTGCACGGGGTGGGCGAGCAGCCAGGAGTCCTTGCTGCAGTGGGGCGCACTGCGCACGGGGCAGGATCGCTACTGGACGATCGCTACGCTCATGGACGCGTATTTCGGCTTTTTCACCTTTTATGTTTGGGTTTTATTCAAAGAGTCCCGCTGGTTGCCGCGGATCGCCTGGTTCCTGGCGATCATGTTTCTAGGCAATATGGCGATGTCGGCCTATGTCTTATTGCAGCTCATCAGGTTGCGGCCCGACCAAAGCGCCTCGGCCATCCTCGCGGTGCGGAATCGCTGAGTATTTCATGAAAAAATGGCTGTACGGCAAAATCATTGAGCCGCTGCTCGGGTTGTTGAGGCAGGGCATCTCGCCGGATCGCCTCGCGCTCTGCGTCGCCATCGGATTGGTGGTCGGCAACGTACCCATTCTCGGCATTTCGACCATCCTCTGCACGGCGATCGCATTGATCTTTCGTCTGAATTTGCCGGCGATGCAAATCGTGCAAGCAGCCATGGCCCCGACGCAAATATTGCTTATCATCCCGTTCGTGCGAATCGGCGAAAGGATTTTGGGCGCTCCTGCCCAACCGCTGTCGATCAAGGAGGGGCTCGCACTTCTGGCGAAGGGTACCGGACATGCGATTGCGGAGCTTGGAGACGCGATTTTGCATGCAGGATTCGCCTGGATCCTGATCGCGCCCTTCGCCGTTTTATTGTTTTATCAGTTCTTCACGCCAATCTTCAAACGGGCAGCCGTGCGAATGAGGTAGCCCAACATGAATACCGCAACCGTTTCCATGCCCTTGTCCTGGTCCATGCATCTGCTGGAGCGTAATCTGCTTCCGGATTTTCTCGTGCGCTTCGGCATTCGGCGGCTTTTGAAAGCTCGGCTCGCCGAGGGGCGCCAAGGCAATCTCGAGGCGCAGCAGCGGAACTTGATGAAGTTGATCGCGCGCCTTCGTCAAAGCCCCATCGCCATCAACACCGGCGATGCGAATCTTCAGCATTACGAACTGCCGTGCGCTTTCTTCGAGCTCATCCTTGGGTCGCACCTCAAGTATTCGTCGGGCTACTACCGACATCCCGCCGAGTCTCTCGATCAAGCCGAGGCCAATATGCTGGAGCTGACCGCCGAGCGGGCGGCTCTTCAGGACGGCGACCGCATCCTTGAGCTCGGATGCGGCTGGGGCTCCCTATCCCTGTGGATGGCCGAACGCTATCCCCGCTCGCAAATTACCGCCGTGTCGAATTCCCGTACTCAGAAGAAATTTATCGATGCGCGGGCGGCCGAACGCGGCTTTAAGAATCTCCAGGTGATCACCTGCGACGTCAATCAGTTGTCGTTTCCTCCCGCAGAGCGGTTCGATCGCGTCGTGTCGGTGGAAATGTTCGAGCATATGCGGAATTACGAGTCGCTGATGCAAGGGATCGCCGGCTGGCTCAAGCCCGCGGGAACTCTGTTCGTGCACATCTTTTCGCATAAGACTTATGCCTATCCATTCGAGGTGCGGGACGAAAGCGATTGGATGGCGAAGTATTTTTTCACGGGCGGCATCATGCCCAGCGACAGTCTGCTGCTCTACTTTCAGAAGGACCTGCGCATCCAGGAACATTGGCAGGTCGACGGTCGCCACTACAGTCGTACAAGCGAACAATGGCTGCGAAACATGGACCTTCACCGGGCTTCGGTCGAGCCGATCCTGGCAGAAACCTACGGCGCCGATCAGGTACGCCGTTGGTGGGCGTATTGGCGGGTGTTTTTCATGTCGTGCGCCGAACTATGGGGCTATGCCGACGGCCAGGAATGGCTGGTCTCGCACTACTTGTTCCGCACGAAGCCTTGAACCGATGGTTACAGCCCGAGTTCGCTCAGCGATGGGTGACCATCTGGACGGCGCCCCAACGGCCAGCGATACCGGCGCTCGCTTTCTGAAATCGGAAGGTCATTGATGCTGGCGATACGCAGCCTCATCAGGCCATGCTCGTCGAACTCCCAATTTTCATTGCCGTAGCTGCGAAACCAGTGCCTGCTGTCGTCGTGCCACTCGTAGGCGAAGCGCACCGCTATGCGGTTCTCGCGGAATGCCCACACTTCCTTTATCAGCCGGTAGTCGAGTTCGCGCGACCATTTGCGCGTGAGAAACGCCTCGATGGCGTCGCGTCCCTGCAGGAACTCGACGCGGTTGCGCCAGCGACTGTCCGTGGTATAGGCAAGCGCAACGCGGGCCGGGTCCCGCGTATTCCAGGCGTCCTCGGCCATGCGCGCCTTTTGTGCAGCTGTTTCCACGTCGAACGGAGGCAGAGGTGGTCGACTCAAAGTATCCGGCATTGAAGCTCCTGGCTCATGATGCTAACGGATCGGTGGAATGATAATCTGCGGCGCATCGCAGGCGCCGCGCACCGCGTCGGCGGAACAGTTTCGCGGCGTCAGATCGCGGCCGAGACAGATACGGACCTCACGAAGCCGCGGTGCGCCCTGGCCGGTGCAGGTCACCACTAGCGAATCTGCCGCAAGGCGCGCGTTGGCGCGCAGAAACGCCCCGGCGAGCGCCGCCGGCGGCTCTTCGAGAGCGCGGGTCGGGGAAGACAATTCCTCCGGGATCTTGATGCCTGCATAGGCGCGGCGCACGAGCGCGAAGTAGTCTTCCGGCTCCAGGCCGCTGCAGGTGCCGTGAGCCGACCACTCGTGATCGACCAGAGCGCGCGCCGGCATCAAGTCGGCAATCTCTTGCGCGACCTTGTCCGCCACCTGTCGATGCACATCGCAATGCTCGGGCCAGCCGCGCTCGTTCTGCGGCCACAGTCCATGAACGATGAATCCAAAGCGACGCGGGCCGTTGCACTCGTCTGCACCCGGAGAAGACAGGCAGAATGCGGGCGACCATGACAATGAAAGGACGTAATACGAGAAATCGCCGGGTGCAGCGCGGCCAGCGTGGCGATGCCGCGCGGATGCACTGCCGCTCGCATACAAGCACATGAAAGCGAGCGCCGCGATGCCGCCGAGTGCGGGGAAATGTCGAAAGTTCACGAAGCTCTCCTGAATATCAACCGCAAATATCTCGACCAAGCTCGATCCGAGTTCAATGATGTAGGTCTTGATGCCGACCACTTTCGATTGAAATGCTGTTGCCGATCACTACGGCGCTCGGGGTCAGGCCCTTGAGGCGCATGCAGTAAATTTCATTGCCGGACAAACCGGTCAGCTTGCAGTCAATCCCCATCAAGAGCCTACCAGCCTGCGCGGATGTCGCAGCGAAATGACGAGAAAAATCAACGGCAAATGTGGGTTATTGCAATTCACCGCGGATCGTAAGACATTGCAAGGGCGCTGTCGATGTGCGGCACGCCACCCCGACAAACCTCAGTTGAGCATGAACGCGAAATGAAGGCAGTCCTCCTCAAAGGTCACGGCGGATTCGAGCAGCTCGAGTACCGAGAGGACGTGCCGGAGCCGATGCCTCGCGCGGGCGAAGTTTTGATCCGCGTGGGAGCTGCCGGCGTGAACAACACCGACATCAATACCCGCACGGCGTGGTATTCCCGCTCCGTGAACGAGGGCACAACGCCGGAATCCGCCGCGTCGGGCATTGCCGCCGCGCGCTCCGAGGATGCCGGCTGGACCGGCTCGCCGCCGGCCTTTCCGCGGATCCAAGGAGCCGATGCCTGCGGGCGCATCGTCGCCGTGGGCGACGGCGTCACATCGAAGCGCATCGGCGAGCGAGTTTTGGTGGAACCGGTGTTCCGTGGTGGCGATGGCTCCGGTCAAGCGATTTATTTCGGCTCGGAATGCGACGGGGCGTTCGCGGAGTTCGCACGCGTTCCCGCCCGTCACGCTCATCCTGTGGAGTGCAGCCTGACGGACGCCGAGCTCGCCTCGTTTCCATGTGCGTACTCGGCTGCGGAGAACATGCTCACTCGTCTCGCGTTAGGAAAGGGCGAGACCGTACTCGTGACCGGCGCGTCGGGCGGAGTCGGTTCGGCCGCAGTGCAACTGGCGAAGCGCCGAGGCGCCAAGGTTCTGGCCGTGGCGAGCATTTACAAAACTGCGGCCGTCGCAGCCTTGGGGGCTGCCAGGGTCATTGCACCGGATTCCGATCCGGTGCAGGAATTCGGACGGGAAAGCATCGATGCGATCGTCGATGTGGTGGGCGGCGGACAGTTCCCGGCATTGCTCGAGATCTTACGGCGCGGCGGCCGTTACGCCGTTGCCGGTGCGATCGCGGGACCCGTCGTCGAGCTAGACCTTCGAACCTTATATCTCAAGGATCTTCGTTTGCTCGGCTGTACGGTGCTCGAAGCGGATGTATTCAACCGCCTTGTGCAATACATCGAACGCGGCGAAATCAAACCGCTGCTGGCGGGTGAGTATCCGCTCGCAGCCATCATTCCGGCGCAGCAGGAATTTTTGGCGAAGAGACGCATGGGCAAGATTATTCTTCTCCCCTAGCGCAGCCCGTCGCTCTCGAGCATCGGCTTCAACCGCAGAGCGGGTCGGATGAATCCGACGTATCACTCAATGAGAATCCAAAAATGTTTCGACCAGCGGCGCCACCAGTTCGGGTCTTTCGATGTGCAGCATGTGTCCGGCGCCTGGGATGCGGGCAATTTCGATATTTGGAAACATAGCGTGAAATGCCGCTGGAGTGCCGTCGGCGCCGAGCTTCGCAAGAATGTCCGACTCCTCGCCCATCAGCATCAATAGCGGCGCGCGCAGCTCACGCCAGCATGCCTCGGTGTCTTCGCGCTTGTACAGTACCGGATTCACCCAGTGATGGCGCGGGTCGCCCGCGAGCCGGACGCGGCCCCCGGAATCGAGCTTGCCCCAAGCCCTGGCCACAAATGCGGACTGTGCCGCGGTGAAGCGCGGATAGCGAAATCGAATGATGCCTGCCAGTTCCTCGAATGACGCGTACTCCTTGCGCGCAGATTGGGTCTTCAATTGATCCAACCATTTGCGCATTCGTGCGGGCGCTTGCTCAGGAGAAGTCCGCGCAAGTCCGAATCCTTCCAGATTGACGACGCAGCGGACCCGTTGCGGTCGAATGCCTGCGTATGTGCAGGCAATGTTTCCACCCATGCTGTGGCCGACAATGCGCGCAGGCGCTGACGGCGACAGCAGATCGAGCAAAGCGTCGAGGTCCGCGAGATAGTCAGGGAACCAATAGCCCTGTTGCGGCCACTCGCTGCGTCCAAAGCCGCGCCAATCGAGCGCCACCACCGGCCGATCCCGCTGCAACGCGTCCACCATGAACTGGAAGGTCTCGCCGCTGTCCAGCCACCCATGCAAAAGAAACACGGGCGCTTCGGATTCAGAAGGCTCCGGTCCCCAGCGCGTCAGGTGCATTTCGAGCCCGCGCACTCGGCGAGTCTCGTGCCGCGGCTCGCGCAGCACCTGGTACGCCGTCACATCAACCAACTAGTGATGCATCCCGCCAATTCGTACACCGGCGTCGGCCCGCGCCTTTACCTGTGCCCGAGGCCGTTGGGGGCCCGGGCTTTGCGGCGCTTTGTTAGGATCGTGTCCGTTTGCCATGTGAATCAACTCCTGGTTCCTGCGATCAAGGTCCCCCTAATACACGCAAGCGCCACTCCGCCGCAAGAGCCCGGATGTTTGCGGTTCGTCCACGACGGGGCGCATGCTTTGAAACATGGA
This sequence comes from Steroidobacterales bacterium, assembly GCA_038229815.1. Taxonomy (GTDB): domain Bacteria; phylum Pseudomonadota; class Gammaproteobacteria; order Steroidobacterales; family Steroidobacteraceae; genus Bog-1198. The sequence continues at coordinate 112,364 of JBBROC010000001.1, forward strand.
AAGAGATCGCATAGGCCCGTATCGCATGCTGCGCACCTTGGGTGTCGGCGGCATGGGGGAGGTTTTCCTGGCCGAGCGTGCGGACGCCGAATTCGTGCAGCAGGTGGCCATCAAGGTGGTTTTCGGCGGCTCGCGTGGGGTTCAGTCGCGTCTCAAAATCGAGCGTCAAATCCTCGCCCAGCTCGATCACCCGAACATCGCGCATTTGTTGGACGGTGGATCGTTACCGGACCGGACGACGTACATCGTCATGGAATATGTCGATGGCGTACCCATCGATGTTTATTGCGACACCAACCGCCTCGACGTCAGGGCTCGCCTCAAGCTTTTTCAGACGGTTTGTGCTGCTGTGCACTATGCGCATCAGAATCTGATCGTGCATCGCGATTTAAAGCCCTCGAACATCTTGGTCACGAGCGCAGGTGTGCCGAAATTGCTCGATTTCGGCATCGCCAAATTGTTGGACGAGCGCCAGGCGGGGCACCATACGCTGGCAGTCACCCGTGCCGACATGCGCATCATGACGCCCGATCATGCCAGCCCCGAACAGATCCGAGGGCAGTCCATCACGACTTCGAGCGATGTCTATGTCTTGGGCGTTCTGCTTTACAAACTGCTGGCCGGAGCCAGCCCATTCATCTTTCCATCCATGCGTCTCACGGATATCGAGCGCGCAATCTGCGAGAAGGATCCGCCGCAACCGAGTCAATCGATCGGCACGGATGACTCGGCGGAAACACGCAGCATTGCGGATGCCCGGAGCTCGAGCCCCGCCCGCCTGCGGCGCGTCCTCGAAGGAGACCTGGACAACATGGTGTTCATGGCGATGCGCAAAGAGCCCGAGCGCCGCTACGCTTCTGCGCAGCAGTTGGCCAGCGATATTCAGCGCTATCTGGACGGCAAGCCCGTCATCGCACGCCGCGATACGCTGTCGTATCGATCCGCTAAATTCGTCAGGCGTCACTGGCTGCCGGTGGCAGCAAGCGTCAGCGTGGGCTTTCTCATCCTGGCCTTTGCGACCACGACGTATATTCAGTCGTCGCGTATCGCCGCGGAGCGCGATCGAGTCGCCGAGCAACGAGCCCTGGCCGAGCGGGAACGTGTTCGTGCCGAGGCAGTATCGAGCTTCCTGGTGAATCTATTCAAGCTATCGGATCCGCAGGAGAACCGCGGCAACCAGGTTACCGCACGCGAACTGCTGGACTTGAGTGCAAAGCGCCTTGAAGCGGGACTTCAAGATCAACCCGCAACCAAGGCGGCGCTGCTGGCGACGGTAGGTGCGGTTTACGACAGCCTCGGACAATACCAGGACGCGCTGCCGATATTGAATGAATCGTTGGCTCTGCAGCCGCAATCGCACGACAAGTCGCGCATCGGCACGTTGCTGGAACTCGGCCGCGCGCGTGCGGGTGCGGGTGACCTGAGCGGGGCCGAGGAGCCTTTGCAGGAGGCGCTGCGTCGGTCGCAGACAGAGATTGGTGCCCGCAGCCAGGAAGCCGGCCGCGCCTTTTGGGCGTTGGGACAGCTCAGGCACCGGCAGGGCCAACTGGCCGGTGCCATGGATTTGTATAACCGCGCTCTCGATATTCTCGAATCCACTTCCGCCCCCGCCACCGAAGTTTCCGCGTTGCTGGATGACCTTGCACAGGTGTATGCCCACGGGCAGCAGTGGGCCCTAGCGAAGCAGACTTACGAACGCGCCCTGGAAATAGACCGGCGCATCCTCGGCGACGATCATCCCCGGGTGGCCATGCGCTTGAACACCCTGGCGACGGTCGCGCAAAGTGTGGGCGACTTGAAGCGCGCCGAGACGCTCTATCGGGATGCGATTCGGCGGGACGAACGCGCATACGGCGACCTGCATCCCGAGACCGGCGCCGCGCGCGGCAACTATGGCTTGCTCCTGCAGCGCGAGGGTCGCTTGGCCGAGGCAGAACCGTTGTTGCGCGATGCCCTCACCGTCGCGCTGTCGCTGTACGGACCAGCTCATTACAAAGTCGGGTCTGCTCGCGTGAATCTGGCAATTCTGCTGCATGAAAAAGGCGACCTGGCCGAGTCTGAATCGCAATTTCGTCAGGCCCTCGATATCCACGACGAGTCGTTGCCCGCCGACCATCTATATCGCGCGTCGGCGCTCATGTACTTGGCACAGCTCCTGGTGATGCGCGGCAAGCCCGACGAGGCACTGATGTTGAGCGAGCAGTCTTTGAAGATTTTGACGGCGAGCCTGCCCGCCTCGAGTCCGCCTACCGCCCAAGCCCACGCCATTCACGGGTATGCCCTTGCCCACCTCGGTCGTTCACGTGAAGCCGCCGATGAGTTGGCTGGCGCCGTGCCCCTGATGTTGCGCGCGAGAGGCCCTGATGACCCTTCAGTCCGCCGCGCTCAGGATTGGCTCAAGGAAGTGCGCCCCGGACTCCCGCAGACCGCAGGCACCGCGCATTAGCAATCTCTCGGGCGTGGCCGTTCCGTCAGCTGCCCAGAAAGATCTTGTAAGCCGGATTGTCGGTCTCTTCGGTATAGGCGTAGTGCAGCTCGTTGAGATGCAATAGAAAGTCTGTCCTCGTTTCGGGGGGAACCTGGATCCCGGCGAGGACCCGCCCGTAATCCGAACCGTGGTTGCGGTAGTGAAATAGGCTGATATTCCAGCCGCTTCCGATGGCCTGCAGAAATCTGAGCAGCGCGCCGGGACGCTCCGGGAATTCGAACCGGTACAGGCGCTCGTCGGCAAGGCCGTGCGCTTGGCCGCCAACCATGTAGCGCACATGCAGCTTGGCCACTTCATTGTCGGTCATGTCGCGCGCGGCAAAGCCCGCGGCCGCGATGGCGCGGAGCAGCTCCTGGCGCTCTGCCTTGCCCTGAGTGAGGCCGACGCCGACGAATATTTGAGCTGCATCGAGGTTCCCATATCTGTAGTTGAACTCCGTGACGCTGCGACGGCCCAGCAATTCGCAAAACCGCAGGAATGAACCCGGTGCCTCAGGAATCTCGACGGCGAACAGCGCCTCGCGCTGGGCGCCTAGATCCGCCCGCTCGGCCACATACCGCAACCGATCGAAGTTCATGTTAGCGCCGCAGTTGATCGCGATGAGGGTGCGCGCGCTGCAATTTTCACGCGCCACGTATTTCTTGATTCCCGCAACCGCCAGCGCGCCCGCCGGTTCGGCAATCGAGCGCGTGTCCTGGAAAATGTCTTGGATTGCAGCGCAGATCTGATCGGTGGTCACCAAGATGATTTCATCCACGAACTGCCGGGCAAGGCGAAAAGGCTCCTCCCCAACCCGGCGCACCGCGACCCCGTCGGCGAACATGCCCACCCGGTCAAGAGTTACGCGCTTCCCGGCGCGCAGCGATTCGAACATTCCGGCGGCATCTTCGGGCTCCACGCCGATGATTTTGATGCGTGGATACAGCGCTTTCGTATAGGCGGCGATTCCGGCTATCAGGCCGCCGCCGCCCACGGGAACGAAGATCGCGTCGATTTCATCGCCGTGATGCTGGCGCAAGATCTCCATGGCGATCGTACCCTGACCTGCGATGACGTCGGGGTCATCGAAAGGATGCACGAATACCAGCCCGCGCTCGCGGCCAAGCTCTATTGCGTGTTCGTAGGCTTGATCATAGTCATCGCCGTGCAAAATGATCTCTCCGCCGAGGTCGGCGACCGCCTGCACCTTGATGTCGGGCGTCGTCAAGGGCATGACGATGACGGCCGGAATGCCGCGCGTACGCGCGCCCAACGCAACTCCCTGCGCATGGTTGCCGGCTGACGCGCAGATTACGCCGCGCTGCGCGCTGATCGCCGACAACTGCGCGATCTTGTTGTAAGCGCCGCGAATTTTGAACGAAAATACCGGCTGAAGGTCTTCACGTTTGAACAAGATTCGATTGTCGAGACGGCGCGACAACCGCGGTGCGGCTTCGAGCGATGTCTCGACGGCGACGTCGTATACCTTGGCCTTGAGGATGCGATCTACGTAGTTTTCTGGCATGGCGCTATCGTTTGAGGGACGGACTACAGTAGCTCAAGCCTCCACGGAGCGGTATGGCTGCCTTATATTGTGAGTTCTCCCACAGCCCTTGCACTCCAAGGGTTCCGCCCCTCCTAATTGGGTAACATATGCCGATGCGCACCGTACTTTTTTGGCTGTTGGGCTTGTTGTTTGCCTCGCCGGCAGCTTTTGCTCTCCCGGGGAATGTCGTTGCCACGGATAACGTGAAGGCGCAATTGGTGAGCGAGGTGAGCTCAGTAGGACCCGGGCAGTCGTTCTGGATAGCTCTGGAATTCAACATTCGCGACGGCTGGCATACGTACTGGCGCAATCCCGGCGACTCGGGTCAGGCGACTACCCTAAAGTGGGTGCTGCCGCCGGGATTCACCGCCGGAGACATAGTCTGGACCACGCCGCATCGCTTCGAGCTTCCACCTCTGGTGAATTATGGCTATGCCAAGCATGCGGCGCATTTGGTCAATGTCGTTGCTCCCAAGGACTTGAAGGCAGGTGCGCCGGTCATGCTCTCGGCAAAGGCCGGCTGGCTGGTGTGTGCCGACGTATGCATTCCGGAAGATGCCGAATTGCAGTTGAAATTGCCCGCGAGCGCCGAGCCGGGCGCCGCCGATCCGGCGGCTGCCGCGCTTTTCGCAGCGGCTCGCGCAGAATTGCCGAGCGCAGCACCGGCGGCGGCGACCGCTCGGATTCAAGGAGATCAGCTGGTAATCGCTCTGGGCAAGGAATGGGGCGCCACTCTGCCGCAGATCAAGTCGTTGGCTTTCTTTCCCTATCAGGAGGGAAGCATTGAGTACGCGGCGCCACAGACTCTGAATCGCAATAAAGACAAACTCGAAATCGCCATGAAGACCGGCGATCGGCCACCCGAGCAGGGGGCGATTCACGGGGTGTTGCTGGCGACCGAGCAGATCGGCAACGACGTGAGCGTAGTCCCCATGGAAATTGCCGCGACCCTCTCAGGTGCCGCCGTGCGAGCGCCCGCGCTGGGCGCAGAGTCCGCGCCCGCCACGTCGCTCCCCATGCTCCTGCTGTTCGCCATCCTGGGCGGTTTGATATTGAATTTAATGCCTTGCGTATTCCCGGTGCTGTCGATCAAAGCCATCGGTCTGATAGAACAGGCGAAGAAGCATCCCGCTCTCGTGCGCACCAAAGGACTGGTGTTCGCCGCGGGCGTGGTCAGCTCCATGCTGGCCCTCGCCGCGGTTCTGTTATCGCTTCGAGCGGGCGGCGAACAGATCGGCTGGGGCTTTCAATTGCAGTCGCCCCTGTTCGTCACACTGCTCGTTTATTTGCTGTTGGCCGTGGGCCTCAATCTGTCCGGGGTTTTCGAAGTGGGCGGAGGACTTGCAGGCGTCGGCGACGGCCTCACCCAAGGCGACAGCTATCGCGCAGCATTTTTCACCGGTGTTCTGACGACGCTGGTGGCCACGCCTTGCACGGCGCCCTTCATGGCCTTCGCGGTCGGCGCCGCGCTCACGCAGCCGGCGATCATCGCACTGAGTATTTTTGCGGCTCTCGGCCTGGGTCTTGCGTTGCCATATCTGTTGTTGTCCTTCGCGCCATGGATGCGCCGTGCATTGCCGAAACCGGGTGCCTGGATGGACACGCTCAAGCAGTTCTTTGCGTTCCCGATTTATGCCTCGGCGGCGTGGTTGCTGTGGGTGCTTGCCCAGCAGACATCTTCCCTTGGCCTGGGCGCTGCCCTGGCCGGCGCCATTCTCATCGCATTGGCGGCCTGGGCTTATCAAAAATCCAAGTCAAGCTCCGCAGCGGGTCGGGTGGCCGCGCTTGTTGCCGCGACGCTTTCCGTGCTGATCGCCTTCTTGCTGCCGATGCGATTCGCGGACGTAGCTGCGGCCTCATTGAACACGACCGCCGGCGGCGTTCAAGGCGCCGACCAGTGGCAACCCTTCGACGCCGCGCAGGTTGCCAGGCTCAGCGCAGCTGGGCGGCCGCTGCTGGTGAATTTCACGGCCAGCTGGTGCCTGACGTGTCTGGTCAACGAGCGCAATGCATTTGCCGATCCTGCAGTTCAAGAGGTTTTTCGGAGCAAAGGGATCACGCTGATGAAGGGCGACTGGACCAATCGAGATCCGGCCATTACCAAAGCCTTGGCTGCCTTCGGACGCGCGGGAGTGCCGCTCTATGTGGTGTACAACTCGAAGCCTGGGTCGGCCGAGCCGGTCATCCTGCCGCAGCTTCTGACCCCAGGCGTCGTACAAGGCACTTTCGCCGACACTCCCGCTCACGCTGCTGCACCTTAAGATTTTCGCCGCTTACATTTTCAAGAGGCAGCGGATGCGGCATGCTGCGCGGATGGTCTCCGACAGCGTTACAAGCATTCCCGTGATCGATTTCCGCCGCCGCAGCATGGCGCTTAAGTGGCATTCGCTCGGCGGAACGTGGACCGCGTGTGACACGCCGCCGCCGCTGGTGCACGGAGTCGCGCTCATTCGGGCGTCGCAACCGAATATATGCGTGTACGGGCAGGCAGGACGCTTACGTCTGCAAGTCGGTTTGAACCAATACGCACTGTCGGAAAACTCGCCTCGCATCACATGTCACCGCGGGCTTGCAAGCTTCGGATTTCGCAGGCACTTCACGGTGGAGTCGAGCACCGGCGGCGTGCTCTATAGCTACGCCTATTGGACCACGCAGCACCACGATTTCTTTCGATGGTTGGCGACCAAGGCCGCGGACCCTGACTGGCGTGTCACGTGCGCGCGGCAATGGTCGGAAGGTCTCGCCGCAGCGGCGTTGCGATCCAACTAGGAAGCGCTCTTCAGCGCGGCAGCAAGCCGCCAAGTTCGGACTCGGTCAGATGGCGCCACTGCCCGGCACTCAAGTTACCCAGGTGTATATTCATGATCCGCACGCGCTTCAGGCGCTGCGCCTTGTAGCCGAGTGCCGAACACATGCGCCGGATTTGGCGGTTCAAGCCTTGAGTAAGGGTCAAGCGAAACGACCGCTGATCGATGCGGGACACATGGCAAGGCTTGGTCAGCTGCCCCATGATTTTCACGCCGCCGGCCATCATCTTCAGGGAGAGGTCGGTGATGGGGCGATCTACCGTCACGATGTATTCCTTTTCATGATTGTTTTCGGAGCGGAGGATCTCGTTGACGATATCGCCGTTGTTGGTGAGCAGGATGAGACCCTCCGAGTCCTTGTCCAATCTCCCGATCGGAAAGACACGTTCAGGGTATCCGACGAGATCGACGATGTTGTCCTCGATGTGGGCCTCGGTTGTGCAGGTGACTCCGACCGGCTTATTCAGGGCAATGTAGATCTGGTGTTTCTTGGAGCCGATCGGTTCGCCGTCGATGCAGATCCGGTCGCCGTCGGTGACTCGGGTGCCCAGCGTCGCGATCTGTCCGTTGCAGGCGACGCGGCCCGCTTCAATCCACTTGTCCGCCTCGCGTCTCGAACAAACGCCCGTCTCACTGATGTATTTATTGAGCCTCACCTCAGAGAGTGCGCGGCGCGGTTGCCAAAAAGCAGTTGATTTGCTTGGCCAAGCTGTGGGGACCGCTGCCGAACGGGTCGTCACCGTATCCGGCAACATCGATCACAAGTTGCCGGTGCAGGCCCGCTCGCATTCGCTCGCCGGCGGGGAGGCCGATCACCACCAAGAGCCTCACGAGTTGGGGCCGGGCAGCGGCAAGAGCCACAGCGACTTCGGCACCGTAATGAACTCCCAACACATCGATCTGGCGCAGCCTCAAATCGTCGGCCATGTCGGAAATTGCCGAGGCGTCATCCGCAATACTGCGGGTCGGCGAGGGATCCGATTCGCCGCAGCCGGGCAGATCCGGCGCATAGACCGAACGCACGTCGGCGAGCTGCGGCAAGAATCGAGCGAAGAGTCGGCTGGAGGCATCCAGCGGATGCAGGCAAAACAAGGTTACTTGCTCGTCGAAGCCGCCCGTGGTGGGAAAAGCAGTGCGCACATGTAATTGCCCGAATTTGCAGTCAAAATAGGCTCGGCGGTTGCGAACGGCCGTGGGCGGCGCGGATAACTTTGAGGCTTTGGCCACTGCTTATGGCTCCATCGTTTGCATGTAATGGTTGCTGCAACGATACACGAACGGTCGACCGTGACTGCTGCCGGTACCGCCGCCAGCCCGGCTCGCCTGTTGCTTTATCACCACATTAAAATTTTGCATTTCTTTGCAATTGGACTAGCTTCGGAGCCGGCTCAGAGATAGAGTGTTGCTCGGACGCAATAGAGACTTCAGGGCGAAAAACAGACCAATCATTGCCAGAGCGCAACAGCGCCACATAAAAGGCATGGGGATTTGAGAGCCGGGCATTGCCCGGCTTTTTTATTGCGTGGAGCGGTCCCATACGCGCGACATCGTGAAACCGGTAGAACGACCTCCCTTGAAATCAACGACCTCCACGAGGCGCTGCCCATCGTCTGACAAGCTGTAGTGTTCCTCGAACAGCGGATGGTCATCATCGGGATCCCCTCCCTGCACGATGAGGGTCTTGTCGGTCCACCCGCATCGAGCGGGGGGCACATCACGAGCCCGAGTCGACGCATTTCGTCCCCCTGAGCCACGGCGTCCATGACGTTTCGCCCCATCGGAGGGCTGACATAGGCGATTGATGCCGTTTGAGGTGAACGTGACTACACCGGCGACCTGTTTGATCTCGAGTTTCTTGCCCGGCCAGCGCAGCCCTTCAGTCAGCGTGCTGACCGAGGGCATGACCGGCCCGCCGGGGACCCCAGGACTCATACCGGCTTCGGCGCCGCGTCTGCCGCCCTGACGCCCACCACGGCTCCCGGAGGGCGAAGCGCTCTCGGCAGCCTTCGCGGTAATGAATTGGGCTTGCAGCAGGCGCTGCGGATCGTCGCTGTCCGCCGCATTGAGCTTCCAGGCGCCGGTGAAATCCACGCCGGCGGGCGGGGCCTCCTGGAGCTTTTCGCTTGCACACGCCGTCAGACATACCGCTGCAAGAACGACGAGTCGCATGCCCCAATCTTAAATGAAGCTCGCCTCGACGGGTATATCCCCACTTATCCCGCGGATGGGCGTGCCCGGGAGGCGGCTCGCAGGCCGCTCGGCCCGCAAATCCAAACGCGGCCTTCGAATGGCTGAAAACACACGCGCAACGACTCGGTCCTGCGCGTAGTTTGAGTACCGCAGGTAATCTTGCCGTCGGCAAGATCGGCTCGAATCAAATCGACCAGTGAGGCGCTAGGCTCGCACGCGTCCGTCGGCGGCAGCGCGTGAGCGATTATGCGCGCCTGCACCTCGTCGCCGCGGGCGGTGTTGCCGAGAACCGCGCGTTTGAATCGGTCGAGCACGACCAGCACCGAACTCAACGTATTGTCCGTCACGTCGCTGGGACGACCCGTCCCGCCCATGAAGCGCAGATGCAGTAAGCCGCCGACGCCGCGGCTCTCATCGTGCAGGCAAAGCGCGAGAGCTCCGTGCAGTTCGGCGATCATGAGCATGGGTTCGGGCGAGACATGGAAAGTGTCGGGCGCGACCATGACTTCCGTGAGCTCAGTTGCCAATGCGGACCCCTGTAGTGACTCCGCGATGCTGACCGTAACGGGGAATTACGTCTGCCGAGCAAATCACGGTTTTGTGAACAGGAGCGCGGGAAGCGCCAGGTTGGGCCCCTGCAGCGGTCCTAGGACGCGATAGTCATAAGCTCATGCTTTCCAGTAATTGGCGGGCGTAGGGTACCCCACGTATGGTGCCGATCCATGTATCGCTACGACGTGGTCGACAAAACGCTGGTTAACGAACGAGTCGCACAATTTCGCGACCAAACGCGCCGTTTTCTCGCGGGCCAGCTCAGCGACGACGAGTTTCGCCATTTGCGCCTCCGCAATGGCCTGTATTTCCAGCGTCATGCCCCCATGCTGCGCGTGGCAATCCCCTACGGACTGCTGTCATCGACGCAACTGCGCGCCCTCGGAAGCATTGCGCGGCGCTACGACCGTGGCTACGGGCATTTCACGACACGCCAGAACATCCAATACAACTGGCCGCAGCTCGAGCGAGTTCCCGATATTCTGGCGGAGCTTGCCGAGGTGGAGATGCATGCCATCCAAACCAGCGGCAATTGCATCCGCAACACGACAACCGACCATCTCGCGGGCGTGACGCCCGAGGAGCTCCAGGATCCGCGCCCGTGGTGCGAACTTATCCGCCAGTGGTCGACTTTCCACCCCGAATTCACCTACTTGCCGCGCAAATTCAAGATTGCGGTCACCGGGACCGCTCAAGATCGGGCCGCCTCGCAAGTTCACGATGTCGGTGTTCATATCGTGCGCGGCGCCGGCGGCGAATTGGGTTTCGAAATCCTCGCCGGAGGCGGTCTCGGCCGCACGCCCATCATCGGTCAAGTGGTGCGCGAGTTCCTGCCGCGCGAGCACTTACTGTCGTATCTGGAAGCCATCTTGCGCGTGTACAACTTGGAAGGCCGGCGCGACAACATCCACAAGGCTCGCATCAAAATTTTGGTGAAGTCCCTCGGAATCCAAGAGTTCAGACGGCGGGTAGAGACTGAGTGGGAGCTGATACGCGACCGCGGCGGCCTGCGCGTCGACGACGCTGAAATCGCGCGCCTGCGCGGTTTCTTCAATCCTCCTGCGTATCGGCGCCTCGCCGATTCCGGGCCCCCCGCCGGTAAAAGCACGGCATTTCGCGCTTGGTACCGCTACAACACGACGGCTCACAAAATACCCGGCTACCGAGCGGTCTATATATCGCTCAAAAAACCCAGCGTGGCACCCGGCGATATCACGGACGCCCAGATGGAACTGGTGGCGGATCTCGCCGATCGCTACAGTTTCGGGGAAATCCGCGTCACCCATACACAGAATTTGTTGTTCGCGGATGTGCAGCAGGACGAGACCTTCGAACTCTGGCAGACGCTCGAAAAGGCCGGTCTCGCGACGCCGAACATCGGCACCCTGACCGATATGATTTGCTGCCCGGGACTCGATTTTTGCACTCTCGCCAACGCCGGTTCCATCGACGTGGCAAAGCTTATCAATGATCGATTCGACGATTACGACTATCTTTATGATCTGGGCGAGCTCGAGATCAAGATGTCGGGCTGCATGAATGCCTGCGGACATCATCACGTAGGGCACATCGGCATCCTCGGCGTCGATAAGAGTGGCGAGGAGTGGTATCAAATCACCATCGGCGGTGCGGCCGGCGCAGACGCGTCCCTGGGGGAGGTCATCGGTCCGTCGGTGCGTAAGATCGACGTGCCCGAAACGATCGCGCGCCTGCTCGATGTTTACGTGGAGCGGCGCCGCGCGGATGAGCGCTTTCTCGATACGGTGCGCCGGCTTGGCGTGAAACCCTTCAAGGAGCGGGTGTATGCCGCGCCGATTGCTGCGTGACGGCCATTTGGTCGATGACGACTGGTCATATCTCGGGGAAACCGAGAAGCCTGCGCCGTTGATTCTGACCTTGGCGCAGTGGCAGAGCGAACGTGCCCGGTGGGATGCGTGCGACGGACGACTCGGCGTGGTGCTGCAGCCAGCCCACCGCATCGAGGTGCTGGCGCCCGACTTTTCGCGATTTGAACTGATCGGCCTCGAATTTTCCGGACCCAGCGAGGGACGCGGCTATTCCCAGGCCCGCTTGCTCCGCGAGCACTGGAGGTTTGGCGGAGAATTGCGCGCAACGGGTTACGTGCGGCGCGATCAGTTGTTCTTCATGGCGCGCTGCGGATTCAATAGCTTCGAATTGCCCGAAACCGACATCGAGCACGCGCAAGCGGCATTGACGACTTTTTCCAACGCGTACCAGCCGTCGAATGACGGCGGGCTCGCGCTCAGGCCGCGGCACCGTTGGCCGGATATACCTGCCAGCGCCTGAAGCGCACTCCCACCTTCTGACCGACGCTGAAACGCTCGCTTTCGTACCGCTCGCGGCTGATTTCCGCCTCGAGCAGCTCTGCGGCCGGCTGACCGTCGGCACAGAGTTCCAGACGCACGATGGGCCCGATGACTCGCACCGCAACCACGACAGCGGGCCAACCCGCATCCTGCGGCCCGATTTCAATTTCGTGAGGCCGGATCAACGCGATGTTGTCGGCGCTGCCCGTCCGGAGCGCAGCGTCCGAGGAGATATCTAGGGGTCCCAAATAGGCGCGGCCGTCGCGCAGCTGCACCGATAGTTCGTTCACCTGTCCGAGGAAGCGGTGCACGAAGGCGGAAGTCGGTAAATCGTAGACTTCACCGGGAACGCCGAATTGTTCGATTCGTCCTCGATTGAGGACCGCGATCGTGTCGGCGACCTCGATCGCTTCTTGCTGATCATGCGTCACAAAAATACTCGTGAAATGCAGTTCATCGTGCAGGCGCCGCAGCCAGCGGCGCAGTTCATGGCGCACTTGGCTGTCGAGGGCTCCAAACGGCTCATCGAGCAGCAGCACGTCGGGATCGACGGCCAGCGCGCGTGCGAGAGCCACGCGCTGCCTCTGGCCGCCCGAGAGCTGTGCCGGATAGCGCTCGCCCGCCGCCTCGAGCTGCACCAATTTCAGCAGCGCTTGCACCTTCGCTCGGATTTGAGCGGCAGGCGGGCGTTCGCGGCGCGGCTTGACCTTGAGGCCGAAGGCGACGTTTTCGAACACCGACATGTGACGGAAAAGAGCGTAATGCTGGAATACAAATCCGACATTTCGAGCGCGAATCGGCCACAGGGTCGCGTCGCGGCCGTCGAACAACACCTGTCCTTCGTCCGGTGCCTCAAGACCGGCAATGATGCGAAGCAGCGTCGTTTTGCCGCATCCCGAGGGGCCGAGCAGCGCTATCAAGGCGCCCGTCGGCACATCCAGATCGATGTTCTGGACGGCGGCGAATTCGCCGAATTGCTTGGTTATTCCCCGCAAAGCAATGCTCATGTGTTTTCCCTCCGGGTCCGATCGCGCGTCTGGCGGGCCGCACGCCTGAGTTCCGGTTGCCGCCATTCCAAAAAGCTCTTCCCCGCCAAGGTCAGAAGCGCCAGCAATGCGAGCAGCGATGCGACCGCGAAAGCCGCCGTATAGTTGTACTCGTTGTACAGAATCTCGACGTGCAGCGGCATGGTGTTGGTGAGGCCGCGAACATGTCCGGAGACCACCGAAACCGCGCCGAATTCGCCCATGGCCCGGGCATTGCAGAGCAAGACGCCGTACATGAGGGCCCAGCGGATATTGGGCAGCGTAACCCGCCAAAAGGTTTGCCAACCGGAGGCGCCGAGTGAGCGGGCGGTTTCTTCGTCGTCCTTGCCCTGTGCCTGCATTACCGGAATGAGTTCACGGGCAATGAACGGGAATGTGACGAATATAGTGGCAAGCACGATTCCCGGCACTGCGAACACCACGCGGATATGATGTTCCCGCAAATACCCGCCGAACCAGCCGTGGGCACCGAAAAGCAGGATGAAGACAAGCCCGGCTATGACGGGCGACACCGCAAACGGCAGGTCGATCAGCGTGATCAGTGTGCTCTTGCCGCGAAATTCGAATTTGGCGATTGCCCACGCCGCGATTACGCCGAACACCAGGTTGCAAGGAACGGAGATCGCAGCCACCAGGAGCGTGAGCTTGATCGAGGCGCGCGCCATCGGGTCGGAAATGGCAACGACGTATGCGCCGACGCCGTTGGCCAGCGCCTGGATGAACACCACGAGCAGCGGCAGCACCAGGAACACGCCCAGAAACAGCAACGCCACCGCGATCAGGAGGACTCGGGCTGCCTCGGGCCGCCGCCCTGTTGACTGCGATTCAGCGGCCGCCATGTCGCGACAGGGCCCAATGTTGTAACGCGTTGATGCCGAGCATCAGCGTGAAGGACAAGACCAGCATTACCACGGCGATAGCGGTGGCGCCGGCATAATCGTACTGCTCCAATTTGCTGACGATCAGCAGCGGCGCGATCTCGGATTTCATCGGCATATTGCCGGCGATGAAAATTACCGAGCCATATTCGCCGACGGCGCGGGCGAAGGCCAGCGTAAACCCCGTCAGCAGGGCCGGCCACAGCGCAGGCATGATGACCCGCACGAACGCCTGTGCTCCCGATGCGCCGAGCGTCGCCGCGACTTGCTCCACTTCCCGATCCAGATCCTCGATCACCGGCTGCAGAGTCCGCACCACGAATGGCAAGCCGATGAAGGTCAGTGCCACGACGACCCCCAGCGGCGTAAAGGCAACCTTGATCCCGAACGATAGCAGCCACGAGCCGAGCCAGCCGTTGGGTGAGTACAGCGCGGTCAGGGCAATACCGGCCACCGCCGTCGGCAGCGCGAAAGGCAGGTCGACGACGGCGTCCATGAGCCGCTTGAACGGGAACGTATGGCGCACCAGCACCCAGGCGACGATGAGCCCGAAGATCACGTTGATCAGCGCGGCGATGAGCGAAGCACCGAAGCTCAGGCGTAACGATGCGATTGCCCTGGGCGCCGTCACCACCTCCCAGAAGTGGCCCCAGCCCGATCCCAGGCTGCGAATGAATACGGTCGACAACGGAATCAGCACGAGCAACGAGAGGTACACCATGGTGTACCCCAGCGTGAGTCCAAATCCCGGAAGCACCCGCTGCGGCCGCCTCCCCGGCGTGGACTTGTTGAGCGCGACTGCCGCAACCGATGCTGCCATGGATGTCCTGGAAATTAGAGAGGAGCGCCATCGTACCGACAGACACACTTGCGAAGCGCTCTTCAGGATGATTCGCGCTTACTGCCCGTAGATCCTGTCGAAGGTACCATGGTCCGCGAAATGTGTAGCCTGAGCGCGCGTCCACCCACCGAATACGGCATCGATGGTAACCAACTGGGGGATATTTGCGAATTGCTGGGCGAACTCCGCCGCTACCGCCGGGTCGCGCGGCCGATAAAAGTGCCGTGCCGCGATTTCCTGGCCTTGTTTGGAATACAAGTATCTAAGATATTCCTCGGCCACCCTCCGGGTGCCGTGTTGATCGACGTTCTGGTCCACCACGCTGACCGGCGGTTCCGCCACGATGCTGAGAGAAGGCGCGACGATGGCGAATTTGCCGGAGCCCAGCTCTTTCATGGCCAGAAAAGCCTCATTTTCCCAAGCGAGCAACACGTCGCCGATGCCGCGTTGCGCGAAGGTCACGGTCGCGCCACGCGCGCCGGAATCGAGAACCGGCACATTGTGATATAGCTCTTTCACGAAGGCCTCCGCGGCGGCATCGTTGCCGCCGGGCTGCTTCAGTGCCCAAGCCCACGCCGCCAGATAATTCCAGCGCGCGCCGCCGGAGGTTTTCGGACTCGGCGTAATGACCGAGACTCCCGGGCGCGTGAGATCGCTCCAATCATGAATGTTCTTCGGATTGCCCTTGCGCACCAGAAAGACGATCGTCGAGGTAAAAGGCGCGCTGTTGTCCGGCAGTCGCGACTGCCAGTTCGCCGGCAGCAAGCGGCCCTGAAGCGACAAGGCATCGATATCGTACGCCAGGGCCAAAGTCACCACATCGGCATCCAGTCCGTCGATTACCGCGCGCGCCTGCTTTCCCGATCCGCCGTGGCTTTGGTTGACGCTCACGGTGTCGCCGGTCTTGCCCTTCCAGTAGGCCGCGAACGCCTTGTTGTAATCCTCATAGAGCTCGCGGGTGGGATCGTAGGAGACATTCAGCAACTTGAACGTGGCCGCGGGCGCCGACGAACTCATTAAAACGACGATCAGCGCACAGGCGAACCGGAAAAACCCGTTCCCGGAGCGTCTCTTGGTGTCCTCCGTCATCTGCATAGCATTTACGGTATGTCGCGCAGCGGGATGTGCAAATCGCCCAAAATGCGATCCACTTCTTCCTGGGTCTCCAATTTTTCGGTTTCGCGCACCAACTTGCGGGGCAAGTGCGGTGCCAGCAATTCGATGAACTCGTACATGTAGGCGCGCAGCAACGCGCTGCGGCGGAATCCGATCCACGTGGTATGTCCTTCAAACAGGTGGGCCGCGTCCAGTACAATGAGATCTCCGTCGGTGGCGGGATCGATTGCCAGACGGGCCAGGATGCCGACTCCCAAGCCGATGCGCACATAGGTTTTGATCACGTCCGAATCGCGTGCTGTCAACGCCACATCGAGCGACAAACCGGCGGTTTCGAACAGAGCCGGTAACGAGGATCGGCCGGAAATACTGAATACGTAGGTGACGATCGGATATTCGGCCAGCTTCCTGAGCGTCAGTTTGCCCGCCGCTGCCAGCGGGTGGCCGCGCGGCACCACCACCGCTCGATGCCAGCGATACACCGGCAGACGCACAAGGTGCGGGAATTGCTCCTCCGAGCCCGTGGCGATGGCAAAATCGACGCGGTCGCGCGCTACCATTTCGGCAATTTGCTCCGATGTGCCCTGGTGCAGATGCAAACGTACCTTGGGATACTTGAGTCGAAACGCGCGGATCACCGGGGGCAGCACGTAGCGCGCCTGCGTATGCGTGGTTGCTATCGAAACGGTACCGCCGTCTGCTTTGCGCAGCTCCGCCGAGGTTCGCCGGATGTTCTGCATTTCGCGCAAGATGCTGGCGGCGCGCGAGATGATTTCTTCGCCTGCGTCGGTGGTCCGGGTGAGTGCACGGCCTTCGCGCTCGAACAGCTGAAAGCCGAGTTCCTCTTCCAGAAGCTTGAGCTGGCGGCTCACTCCGGGTTGCGAAGTGTGTAACTGCCGCGCGGCCGCCGTGATGTTCAGGCCATTTTCATGAACTGCTACGAGATAGCGCAATTGCTGGAACTTCATGCCCGCCGTTCTTCATCGAGGTGTTCGCCCCATAGGATATAAGGTTAGGGCGGTGCTTGGGGCGCTATCGAGACCATACTACAACGCATGTCCTCATGTCCCATAGTTCGTTTCGCAGAGCACGCTGCCCCCCTATAGTTTGCTGCCTGATTGGCAGCGAAATCGCCGAGACCCCCAAGTGTCCCAGCTCTCCAAAGCCCTGCGCGAGCGCGCAGAGGACAGCATCTCCCAACTACGGCGGGCCGTCGCCGAGTTCAAAAACGTGTGTTATGCCAATAGTTTAGGCTCTGAATCAATCGTCCTTACGGATCTGATCTGGAGCGCGGTACCGGACATCGAGATCTTTAGTATCGATACCGGACGGCTGTACCCTGAGACCTATGATCTCATCGAGCGACTCCAGCAGCGCTACGGCCGGGCCTTGACCATCTATTATCCTAAGACCGCGGAATTGGAGGGTTGGGTCGGCGAGAACGGCATCAACGGGTTCCGCAACGGCCTTGATCAGCGTCGCAGCTGTTGCGCCGTTCGTAAGGTCGAGCCCTTCCGGCGTGCCGTTGCCGGCCGCGGCGCCTGGGTTACCGGCATCAGGCGGGGGCAATCGCCCAGCCGCGCGCTGGCGGCGGCGGTGGAATGGGATGCAGTTTACGGCCTGCACAAGGTGAGTCCGCTGCTCGATTGGTCGGAAACCGAGATCTGGGACTACATCCGTAAAAAGCGCCTGCCCTATAACGCCTTGCATGATCAGGGGTTCCCGAGTATCGGCTGCGCCCCATGCACACGGGCGGTGCAGCCCGGCGAAGACGAACGCTCGGGCCGCTGGTGGTGGGAACGCGGGGATTCACGCGAGTGCGGCTTGCATCCGCGCCGTCAGGCGGGATTTGCGAAATGAACTATTTTCCGGCTTTCTTCGATCTCACGGGGCAGAAGGTGCTCATCGTCGGCGGCGGCGAGGTGGCGCTTCGCAAGGTTTCGCTGCTGGAGCGCACCGGCGCTTCGATCAGCGTTGTGGCGCCGCAAATCGCGCACGAACTCATGGAACGCGCCGCCGCCGGCAAGCTGTGCCTCGCGATCCGGGAGTTCGCTCCTGCCGACTTGGACGGAGCCCGATTGGTCATCGTCGCAACCTCCCGCCGCGCGGTGAATCGCTGGGTCGCTAGCTTGAGCGAGTCACGCAACATTCCAGTCAATGTCGTCGACGACGCCCAAGCGTCCCGCTTCATCGTGCCCGCCATCATCGATCGCGATCCGGTGCTCGTGGCAATTTCCACGGGCGGCACATCACCCGTGTTGGCGCGCCGCTTACGCGAGCGGCTCGAAGCGCTGATTCCCGAAAGATTCGGTGAATTGGCGACGTGGCTGCGCGCGCTGCGCGAAACCACGCGCCGGAAACTGCGCGATAGCGGCGCGCGGCGGCGCTATTTCGAGGCCGTCGTCGATGGCCCGGCGGCCCGCCGGTTCATCGCGGGCGACACGCAAGGTGCGCAGCGCATCGCGCAACAACTGCTGGCGACGGCGTCCATTGCGCCGCCAGCGGCGGGAGAAGTGACGTTGGTGGGCGCCGGCGCCGGGGATCCGGAACTCTTGACGCTGAAGGCATTGCGCGCGCTGCAAGACGCCGACGTGATATTGCACGATCGCTTAGTGCCGGCGGCGGTGCTAGACCTCGCGAGGCGCGACGCGGCGCGCATTTGCGTGGGCAAGGCTGCCGGGAAGGTGGGCAGCAGCCAGGAAGAAATCAACGCCTTGTTGATCGAACATGCGACCCAGGGTAAGCGCGTGGTTCGCCTCAAGGGCGGAGATCCCTTCATCTTCGGCCGCGGCGGAGAAGAGTTGCAAGCATTGGCGAACGCGAACATCAATTTTTCGGTCGTGCCCGGCATCACGGCAGCCCTGGGGTGCGCCGCCTATGCGGGCATTCCGCTGACCCATCGCGATCACGCACACAGCGTAACTTTTGTTACAGGCCATGCGCAGGGCCAGGGCACCGAGCCTGGCAGGGAGCCCGATTGGCGCGCGCTGGCGATGCCCGGAGTGACTGCGGTGTTCTACATGGGCCACGCACGCCTGGATCACATTGTGGAGAAGTTGCTGCAGCATGGTGCTTCGGCCACTCTGCCGGCCGGCATCATCGCACAGGGCACCACGGCGAATCAGCGTGTCATTAGCGCAACGCTCGCTACCATTCGCGCCGTCTCATCCGAGGCGGCTCTGCAAGCGCCGGCTCTGCTTATTGTCGGCGAAGTCGTAGCCCTGCACTCCTCCCTCGCTTGGTTCAATAGCGGCTCTGCGCTCGATCTGTCTCAGTCCGCATAACCCACTGCCTCCGCGAAGCCCCGCTCGGCGATCCAAGCCGGATTGAACAGCCTTGATTGGTACTTGGCTCCGCCGTCGCAGAGGATCGTGACGATGGTATGTCCCGGGCCCAGCTGCTTCGCGAGAGTCACCGCCGCCGCCACATTGATTCCGGAGGTGCTTCCGAGCAGCAGCCCTTCTTCCCGCAGCAAGCGATAAACGAAGTGCATGGTTTGTGCATCCTCGATCCGCAAAGCATCGTCGATCGGAGTGCCTTCGAGATTCGCGGTCACGCGACCCGTGCCGATGCCCTCGGTGATCGAAGAGCCGCCGTCGGTTTTCAATACGCCGTCCTTCACGTAGTGATACAGCGCGCTGCCGGGCGGATCGACGAGAACGATTCGAACCCCTGCAGACTTTGACTTGAGGTAGCGGGCAATGCCGGCCAACGTGCCGCCGGTGCCGGTGGACGCGCAAAAGGCGTCGACTTTGCCTTCCGTATCGCGCCAGATCTCCGGGCCGGTTGATTCGAAATGGGCGTCCCGGTTCGCTGTGTTGTCGAATTGATTTGCCCAAATCGCGTCAGGCAGCTCTTCGGCCAGCCGCCCGGCGACTTTTTGGTATTGGTTCGGATTGCTGTAGGGAAGGGCCGGCACCTTGCGCAGTTGCGCGCCAAGGGATTCGATGATTTGGTATTTCTCGGCCGCCTGATTGTCGGGCATCACGATCACGCATCGATAGCCGCGGGCATTGCATACGTGTGCCAATCCGATTCCCGTATTGCCGGCGGTGCCCTCGACCACGGTTCCACCGGGTTTCAAGACCCCGCGGCGCTCTGCATCCAAGACAATCCACTTTGCCGCGCGATCCTTGACCGAACCGCCGGGATTCATGAACTCAGCCTTGCCCAGAATCTCGCAACCCGTGTCTTGGCTCATGCTGCGAAGGCGAATCAAGGGAGTGTTGCCGGTCGCCCCGGTAAACCCGTCACAAATGCGCATTCATCTTTCTCCGCCAAGCTCACTGCGCATTGTGACGACATCCAGCTCACCGGTCCATTTCGCCACGACCAGGGTCGATCAGCTTGATGGAGGCGTCGCCGAACGGCTTCATCGCGAATCGATTCGCAAACGGGGCGGAAAAGAATCCCCGGACTTGCCGGGGATTCGAGGGGAACAGGTGCTGGGTAAAAACCCGACACGTCCTTGATTGGAAGATACGTAGGCGGCATGGGTGCCCTTACGTTCGACCTTGTTTCTCTCAATCCCAGTGTTGCGACTAAGTAACTCTGGTTGCAAATGCACGCTGCGTCGACGACCGGATGATAACAGATAACTTATAAAAATCTATCGGTTATAGCCCAACGCTGGCTTTTGATGCACTATGTCAAATCTGTCGCCAATTTGTGACAAACAGGCAACACTCAGCGCTTTGCGGGGGCTTCAGGCCCATCTGGTCGCTTTCTCTGCAAACGACTTCGAAGCCGCTCGGACGACGCAAAATCGATGGCCTGTCGGTGCCTCCATGACCCACCAGGTGCGGATCTCCTGCAGCCGTTTGGCGCCCATAGCTTCGAGCCGGCGCACCTCGGCGTCGATATCGTCGGTTTCGATATCCAAGTGGACGCGGCTGGGATGGCGCACCTTTTGCACCTCGATATTCAGATCGTGCTGAGAATCGTCGAGCCTCTTGTACAGGGCCGCCTCCTCGGCCGGCAGCTCGCGCACTGGCATCCCGAGTGCCGCGCCCCAAAAATCCGCAGCGCGATCGAGATCCTCTGTTTGGCAATCGATGATGAATCCGGCTAGTTTGCTTTTATGCATCGCTTCCTCCAAATTTGTTAATTTTCACGAGGGGACAGGACCATGAAATATTTGCACACCATGGTGCGCGTGACGGACATCGAACGATCGCTGCGCTTCTACCGCGACGGGCTCGGCTTGCGGGAATTATCGCGCCGAGATTTCCCGAAGGGACGCTACACCTTGGTGTTTTTAGCCGCGCCCGGCGATGATGACGCTCAGGTGGAGCTGACTCACAATTGGGATCCTGAAACCTATCCCGGCGGCCGCAACTTCGGTCATCTAGCCTATGCAGTGGACGATGTGTACGCCACTTGCAGCCGCTTGATGGACCATGGAGTGACGATAAACCGGCCGCCGCGCGACGGCCACATGGCGTTCGTCCGCTCACCGGACGACATTTCGATCGAGTTGCTGCAAAAGGGAGCGGCGCTCGCACCGGCGGAACCGTGGATCACCATGCCCAACGTCGGAGCCTGGTAGCGCAACCGCTTTTAGAACATTTCCGATGCGTCCGGCGCCTTGATGTCGACCGGCGTGCGCGATGGAATATGATCGCCCGTGATCATTTCCGCGTATGCCTGCCCGGGACCAACCATAGGGTAGACGCCCGCATCCGGATCTATCATGACCTCGAGGAAAGCAGCGCCGTCGAAGCGGATGAACTCGTCGACCACGCGCGGCACATCGGCTTTTTTATCGAGCCGCACCGCATACTTAAAGCCGTCGGCGAGCGCTGCCTTGACGAAGTCCTTGGTGTGCAGACTCTTGTCGCTGGCGCTCAGGCGGCCGCTGTGGAACAGCTTCTGCCACTGCTTGACCATGCCGTCCCCGCAGTTGTTGAGCACGACCACTTTGATGGGCAGATCGTAGGTCGTGACGGTTTCCAGCTCGCCGATGTTCATCCGAATGCTGGCATCGCCATCGATGTCGATGACCAAACGATTGCGCTGCGCGTACTGCGCGCCTACCGCCGCCGGCAGACCAAAACCCATGGTGCCCATACTCCCGGAGGTCAGCCAGAGGCGCGGACTGCGGAAATCGAAATACTGCGCCGCCCACATCTGGTGCTGGCCGACACCGGTGGTGATAATCGCCTCGCCGCGCGTCAGCCGGTTGATTTCTTCTATGACATAGTAGGGCTGGATCAAGGAGCTTTTGCGATCGTAGTTCATGGCGTACTTGGATCGAAGTTCACCGCAGTGCCGGCGCCACTCGGACCAATCCCGTTTGAAGTCCTTGCGATTGCCGTACTCCAGCAGGCTGAGCAACGCATCCGCCATCAGCCCCACGTGACTCCAGTCCACACGCTTGACCTTGTCGATCTCCGACGCATCGATGTCAAAATGCGCGATGAACTTGGCGCCGGCCGCAAATTTGAGCGGATTGCCGGCGACGCGGTCGTCGAACCGCGCGCCCAGCGCCAACAAGCAGTCGCAGTCATCAACGGCATAGTTGGCAAACGCCGCGCCATGCATTCCGAGCATGCGCATCGACAGCGGATGTGTCGTATCGACGGCACCGATTCCCATCAGAGTAGTGACGACCGGCAATTCGAACCGCTGCGAAAACTCGCGCAGGGCGTGCGCCGCACTGCCGTTGATTACCCCGCCGCCCGCATAGATGAGCGGGCGCTTCGCCGCGCCCAGCGCCGCAAACAGGTCGGCGCATGCTGCTTCAGGCAATTTGCTCGCTTCCAGCCGGTTCATCCGCTGCCGGTATCCGGGCACCGGCAGTCGTCCGGAGCCGTGAAACACGCCCTTCCAGTTCTGGACGTCCTTCGGGACGTCCAGCACCACCGGGCCCGGGCGGCCGGTACGGGCGATTTCGAACGCGGTGCGCACCGTCGCTTCCAGTTTGGTGGGGTCAGTGATCAGAAAAACATGCTTGGCGACGGCGCCCATGATGCTGGGCACCGGCGCTTCCTGAAACGCGTCGGTACCGATGGCCGTCGTCGGCACTTGACCGCAGATCACCACGATGGGCACGGAATCGGCCATGGAATCACGCACAGGGGTAACCGTATTGGTGGCGCCCGGTCCGGAGGTGACGAGAGCGACGCCCACCCTTCCGCTGGCGCGAGCGAAGCCCGCCGCCATGAATCCGGCGCCTTGCTCGTTGGCCGGCACGATCAACGGCATCGCGGATTGGTGCGCTTGGTTATAGCGAAATACAGCGTCGTATATCGGCAAAATCGCGCCGCCGCTATAGCCGAAAATCGTGTCTACACCCTCGTCGGCCAACACTTGCACCAGCATGTCCGCACCCGTCATGCTGGCGCCGGCCTTGGGGTGCGCGGCTTGATTCAACATGTCGTAACGGTCTTTCACACCGAAAGACTAGCAGTTCTCGCCCTGGCGCCCAAGTGCCGCCCTCCCGTATGCTTGAGAGCCATGCGCCACCTGATAGCAATACTCCTGCAAAATGAAGCGGGCGCACTCACGCGCGTGACAGGTCTCATATCTACCCGCGGCTACAACATCGAGTCGCTGTCGGTGGCCCCGACCAACGATCCCACCGTGTCTCGAATCACGCTCGTCACGATCGGATCCGACCAGGTCATTGCGCAAATCAATGCTCAGCTGTTGAAGCTCGTAGACGTTGTGGCGGTCGAAGACATGACCAGCGGCGATCATCTTGCCCGAGAACTATTGTTGATCAAGCTGCAGATCGCGGCCGAGCATATCGAGCCTGTCGGCGCCTTGCTGCGGCGCGTCGGCGGCAGGGTACTTTCCCCAAATCCGTCGAGTTACATCGTGGAACTCGCGAGCACCGAAATCGAGGTCGGCGAATTCATAGCCAACGTCGCCGCATTCGGCGAAATCGTCGAGGTGGTGCGCAGCGGCGTTCTCGGCATCGCGCG
>JBBROC010000002.1:0-125307 GCA_038229815.1 Steroidobacterales bacterium
CAGGGCTTGAGATTTGCCATCCGCGAGGGCGGCAAAACAGTCGGCGCCGGTGTGGTCGCCAAGGTGATTGCGTAACGTTTACAGGGCAGTAGCTCAATTGGCAGAGCGGCGGTCTCCAAAACCGCAGGTTGGGGGTTCGATTCCCTCCTGCCCTGCCAGTCGTCGCTTAAGCCTGTAGGTAGCAGCATTAACATGGCAGAAGTCCAAACATCCGCGGTCGCCTCGCCGAAAGACACCGCGCTGATGGCGGTGTCGATCATCGTGCTGCTGGCAGGCATCGTCGCCTTCTACTGGTATGACGAATTGGCGCTGCCGTTTCGAATCGTGATGGTCGTGGTCGGCATTGCGGCGGCGGCCGGTTTCATGTGGTTTACGTGGTACGGCAGAGAGTTCTGGCAGTTCGCGCTGGCCGCGCGCATCGAACTGCGCAAAGTGGTGTGGCCGGAGCGCGAAGAGACGATCAAGACCACCTACGTGGTTTTTATCTTCGCCATCGTGATGGGCCTCTTTTTCTGGGTGCTCGACTGGGGTCTGACTTGGTTGACTCGACTGTTGAGCGGCCAATCCGGCTGATGAATTCGGAGCTGTCTATGGCTTTGCGATGGTATGTGGTTCACGCGTATTCGAACTTCGAGCACAAGGTCTCCGAGTCGCTCAAAGAGCGGGTCAAGCGTGCCGGTCTGGAAGCCAAATTCGGCGAAATTTTGGTGCCCACCGAAGAGGTCGTGGAGATGCGCGACGGGCAGAAGCGCAAGTCAGACCGCAAATTTTTTCCAGGGTACGTCCTTGTGCAGATGGAAATGGACGAAGACACGTGGCACTTGGTCAAAGAGGTGCCCAAGGTCCTCGGTTTCATCGGCGGCACCAGCGACAAGCCGGCGGCCATCACCGATAAGGAAGCGATGTCGATTCTCCGTCGCGTGGAAGAAGGCGTGGACAAGCCGAAGCCGAAGGTGCTGTTCGAGCCCGGAGAAGTGGTACGGGTTACGGACGGCCCGTTCAACGACTTCAACGGCGTGGTCGAGTCAGTGAATTACGAAAAGAACCGGCTGCAGGTGGCGGTCCAGATCCTGGGGCGCTCAACGCCCGTGGAACTGGATTTCTCGCAAGTCGAGAAGGGTTGATTTTTACAGAACGGGGTCGGTTCGGGTCCCGTAGATTCTGGCGCGCAAGCGCCCAACGAGGGGAGCTTCCCGCAAGGGGGCGTTCGTACCCAAAGAGGTTAAGCGACCATGGCGAAGAAAGTCACAGGCTATATCAAGCTGCAGATCCCTGCGGGCCAGGCGAACCCAAGTCCGCCGGTGGGCCCGGCGTTGGGTCAGCAGGGCGTGAACATCATGGAGTTCTGCAAAGCGTTCAATGCGCAGACGCAGGCCTTGGAAAAAGGATTACCGACCCCAGTAGTGATCACGGTATACAGCGACCGCAGCTTTACCTTCATCATGAAGACGCCGCCGGCGTCGGTGCTCATTGCCAAGGCTCTCGGCATCCCCAAAGGCAGCGCCACGCCAAACACCTCCAAGGTGGGGAAAATTTCGCGTAAGCAGCTCGAGGACATCGCCAAGGTTAAGATGCCAGATTTGACCGCCGGCGATCTGGATGCGGCGGTGCGCACCATCGCGGGCAGTGCGCGCAGCATGGGCGTCGACGTGGAAGGAGTTTGACATGGCAGCCGTAGCGAAACGTACCAAGGGTTGGAAAGAGAAGCTGCCGCCGGGCAAGGCGTACCCGGTCGACGATGCCCTCAAGCTCGTCAAGGAATTCGCGACCGCCAAGTTCAATGAGTCCGTGGACGTGTCGGTAAATCTGGGCGTCGATGCCACCAAATCGGACCAGCAAGTACGCGGCTCCACCGTAATGCCGCATGGCACGGGCAAGACCGTGAGGGTGGCTGTCTTCACGCAGGGCAAGAACGCCGAAGCGGCCAAGGCGGCCGGCGCCGACATCGTCGGTTTCGAAGATCTGGCCGAGAAGGTCAAGGCGGGCCAGATCGATTTCGACGTAGTGATTGCAAGCCCGGATGCCATGCGCATCGTCGGCCAACTGGGCCAGATCTTGGGCCCGCGCGGGCTGATGCCGAATCCGAAAGTGGGCACGGTCACGCCAAACGTGGCGGAAGCGGTAAAGAATGCCAAATCCGGACAGGTACGATACCGGACCGACAAGGCGGGCATCATTCACGCGCAAATCGGGCGTGCCGATTTCGAAACCACGGCGCTGAAGGAAAACCTCCTGGCGTTGGTCGCGGATCTGCAGAAGATCAAGCCGGCGACCTCGAAGGGCATCTATCTGAAGAAACTCACCCTCTCCTCGACCATGGGTCCGGGAGTGGCGGTCGATCAGGCCAGTTTGGGCTTAGGTTAGTAATTTTGATTGATGGAGGGCTGCGTAAGGCCGTGAGGTCGAACGCAACCACCGTCGAAGACCGCAGGCGGGCAGGGGCCCTTAAAGTCGAGCCTGCGCAGATGGTGGGACCCGAATCAGGAATCTCCTGGTGAAGGTCGCACCAACGGGTACGAGGACGTACCCAAGGGTGGGCACGGGCGACGGCGTTCGTACCTGGTGTGTGACGCTTCTTTCCGGGGGGATCTAGATGGCACTCAAGTTAGAAGAGAAGAAAGTCGTGGTAGCAGAAGTCAACGCGGTCGCGGCGAAAGCCCTGTCCGTGGTTGGCGCAGAGAACCGTGGCTTGACAGTGACGCAGATGACCGACCTACGCGCCAAGGCGCGCAAGGACGGAGTGTATTTGCGGATCGTCAAGAACACGCTCGCGCGCAAGGCTCTTGCCGGCACTGCTTTCGAGTGCATTTCTCCGGCGCTGAAAGGACCCATTGTCCTCGCATTCTCCAATGATGACCCGGGCGCGGCCGCGCGGATCGTCAAGGCGTTTTCGAAGGACAACGACAAGTTGGTGACGATGCTCGTGTCTTTGGGCGGGCAACTGCTCAAGCCCGATGCGCTCGAGCGTGTGGCTTCTTTGCCCACGCGCGCGCAGGCGCTGTCGCAACTTCTGGGTGTGCTCAAGGCGCCGATTTCGAAGTTCGTTGGTACGTTGGCTGCCCCCAACTCGAAGTTGGTACGGACGCTTGCTGCCGTTCTCGAGGCTAAAAAGAACCAAGCCGAAAAGAGCGGTGCGCCGGCATAAGGCGTGACGAATTTAAACCTGATTCGGGTCGCAAGACCTTTTAAGTTATTTGGAGACGATCATGGCTGTTACTAAAGACGAAATCCTCGACGCGATATCCAAGATGTCGGTCATGGAAGTGGTTGAGCTGATTTCCGACATGGAAAAGAAGTTCAACGTTACGGCGGCTGCTCCTGTTGCGGCTGCCGCGGCGGGCCCGGGCGCCGCTCAAGCTCCTGCGGCCGAAGCGCAAACCGAGTTCACAGTGACGCTGACCGAGTTCGGCGCCAACAAAGTGGGCGTGATCAAGGTCATTCGGGAGATCACGGGACTCGGATTGAAGGAGGCAAAGGACCTGGTTGAAGGAGCTCCTTCGACTGTCAAGGAAGGCATTCCGAAGGCGGATGCGGATACGATCAAGAAGAAGCTGGAGGACGCTGGCGCCAAGGCTGCAATCAAGTAGTGATTATTGCCTTCATGCGCAGTTCGATGGTTGCCGCCGGTTTGGCGGCAGCCACCAGCCGTGCCTTTGATTTTGTTGTCGATGCCGATCCTATGCTCGCGCGGCGGGCACTATCGGCCGGGGCCGTCCCGGCCCAGTTGATATCTGCGCGTCAGCGCATGGAGATTCCGTAAATGGCTTACTCGTTCACCGAAAAGAAGCGCATTCGTAAGAACTTTGGCAAGCGGCCGAGCATTCTCGGCACGCCGTATTTGCTGGCGATCCAATTGGATTCGTATCGGCGCTTCCTGCAAGCGGATGTCGCGGAATCCAAGCGCGATGAAATCGGCTTGCATGCTGCCTTCGATAGTGTGTTTCCGATTTCGAGCTATTCCGGCAACGCGACCCTGGAGTACGTGAGCTACCGGTTGGGCGATCCGGTATTCGACGTCAAGGAATGCCAGTTGCGCGGACTGACCTATGCGGCGCCGCTGCGCGTCAAGGTTCGCCTCGTGGTGCTCGACAAAGAGGCCAGCGGCGCGAAGAAGCCCGTCAAGGATGTGCGCGAGCAAGAGGTATACCTCGGCGAGTTGCCGCTCATGACCGACAACGGCACCTTCATAATCAACGGCACCGAGCGGGTCATCGTCTCGCAGTTGCATCGCAGTCCGGGCGTGTTCTTCGATCACGACCGCGGCAAGACTCACTCCTCGGGCAAGCTTTTGTTCTCGGCCCGCATCATTCCTTATCGCGGCTCCTGGTTGGACTTCGAGTTCGATCCGAAAGATTGCGTGTTTGCGCGTATAGATCGCCGCCGCAAGCTTCCCGTGACCATCATTTTGCGCGCACTCGGGTACACCGAAGAGCAGGTGCTCGATATCTTCTTCGAGAAGAACGTATTCCACCTGTCCAAGAAGGAAATCGAATTCGAGATCATTCCGCAGCGTTTGCGCGGCGAGACGGCTGCGTTCGAGATTCGCGTCGGCAAGAAAGTCGTCGTCGAAGAAGGCCGCCGCATCACCGCGCGCCATGTGAAGGAACTCGAGGAAGCGGGCGTCAAGCGCCTGCCCGTGCCCATGGAATACATGCAGGGCAAAGTCCTCGCGCACGACATCGTCAACACGGAAACGGGCGAGATCCTCGCCAAGGCCAATGAGATTCTGACCGTTCCGACGGTGGGCAAGTTGATCGAGAGCGGCGTTACCGAAATCCGAACGCTGTACGTCAACGATCTGGATCGCGGTCCCTATATTTCGGATACCTTGCGCATCGATCCGACCAAGACGCGCCTCGAGGCGCTCGTTGAAATCTACCGCATGATGCGTCCGGGCGAGCCGCCCACGAAAGATGCGGCCGAGAATCTGTTCCAGAACCTGTTCTTCAACGGCGAGCGCTACGATCTGTCGCCGGTGGGCCGCATGAAGTTCAACCGCCGCGTGGGCCGGGAAGAAATCACCGGTTCCGGGGTCTTGAGCAAAGAAGACATCATCGAGGTCATGAAGACCTTGATCGACATCCGCAACGGCAACGGTCACGTGGACGATATCGACCACCTGGGCAACCGCCGGGTGCGCAGCGTCGGCGAAATGGCGGAGAACGCTTTTCGCATCGGCCTGGTGCGCGTCGAGCGCGCCGTGAAGGAACGTCTGACGATCGCCGAGAGCGAACCGATCATGCCGCAGGAAATGATCAACGCGAAGCCGGTCGCGGCGGCGGTAAAGGAATTCTTCGGCTCCTCGCAGCTTTCGCAGTTCATGGATCAGAACAATCCGCTGTCCGAAGTTACGCACAAACGGCGTGTGTCCGCATTGGGCCCAGGCGGCCTGACGCGCGAGCGTGCCGGCTTCGAAGTTCGCGACGTCCATCCGACGCACTACGGCCGCGTGTGCCCCATCGAAACGCCGGAGGGCCCGAACATCGGCTTGATCAATTCGCTGGCCGTATACGCGCGCACAAACGATTACGGGTTCCTGGAGACTCCGTACCGCCGCGTCGCCGACGGCAAGGTTACCGACAAGATCGATTACCTCTCGGCCATCGAAGAAGGCCAGTACGTGATCGCTCAGGCAAACGCCACGCTCAACGATAAGGGCGAGTTCACCGATGATCTGATTTCCTGCCGGACCCAGAACGAGTTCACGTTGTCGTCCCCGGACAAGATCGATTTCATGGATGTGTCGCCCAAGCAGATCGTCTCGGTGGCGGCGTCTTTGATTCCGTTCTTGGAGCACGACGATGCGAACCGCGCCCTCATGGGATCGAACATGCAGCGCCAGGCGGTGCCGACCCTTCGCTCGGAAACGCCGCTGGTCGGCACGGGTATGGAACGGGCCGTTGCCATCGACTCCGGTGTCACCGTAGTGGCGCGGCGCGGCGGCAGCGTGGACTCCGTCGATGCCTCGCGCATCGTGGTGCGAGTGAACGACGATGAAACGACGGCGGGCGAACCCGGCGTCGACATCTATTCGCTCACCAAGTACACGCGCTCCAACCAGAACACCTGCATCAACCAGCGTCCGCTGGTGAAAGCCGGTGACTCCATCAAGCGCGGAGACGTGCTGGCCGACGGTCCGTCGACCGATTTGGGCGAGCTTGCGCTCGGCCAAAACCTGCTGGTCGCATTCATGCCGTGGAACGGCTACAACTTCGAAGACTCGATCCTGATCTCTGAGCGGGTGGTCGAGGAAGACCGATTCACCACGATTCATATCGAAGAGCTCACTTGCGTCGCGCGCGACACCAAGCTGGGTCCCGAGGAAATCACTGCCGACATACCCAATGTGGGTGATTCCGCGCTCGCGAAGCTGGATGAGGCGGGCATCGCCTTCATCGGCGCCGAAGTGCGCGCGGGCGACATTCTGGTGGGCAAGGTCACGCCGAAGGGCGAGACGCAATTGACCCCGGAAGAGAAGCTGCTGCGTGCGATTTTCGGCGAGAAAGCTTCCGATGTGAAGGATACCTCGCTGCGCGTGCCTCCCGGCATGGACGGTACGGTGATCGACGTTCGCGTGTTCACCCGCGACGGGGTCGAGAAGGACTCGCGCGCTCTGGCGATCGAGAAGTCAGAGCTCGAGCGGGTGCGAAAGGACTTGGCGGATCAGCAGCGCATTCTGGAAGACGACCTGTTCCAGCGGGTGCGCGGAATGATCGAGGGCAAGGCCGCGGAGGCGGGTCCCAAAAAGATCAAGGCCGGTACGCAAATCGACGACGCGTATCTCGCCGATCTGCCGCGCGAGCAGTGGTTCGAGATTCGCTTCAAGGACGAGGATACGAATGCGCAGCTGGAAACGGTTTCCGAGCGCCTGAAGGGCCAACGCAAGGCCTTTGAAAAGCGCTTTGAAGAGAAAAAGGCCAAGATCACGGCGGGCGACGATCTGGCGCCGGGCGTGCTCAAGATGGTCAAGGTGTACTTGGCGGTGAAGCGCCGTGTGCAGCCAGGCGACAAGATGGCAGGACGCCATGGCAACAAGGGCGTGATTTCCTCAATCGTGCCGGTCGAGGATATGCCGTACATGGCGGACGGCACTCCCGTGGACATCGTGCTGAATCCCTTGGGCGTGCCGTCGCGCATGAACATCGGTCAAATCCTGGAGACCCATCTTGGCTGGGCCGCCAAGGGGCTGGGCGCCAAGATCGGCAAGATGCTGGAAGCACAGCATGCCGTGGTGGAACTGCGCAAATTCCTGGGCCAGGTCTACAACGAAACCGGCGGCCAGAAAGAGGACATCAGGTCCATGAGCGACGCCGAAGTCATCGAGCTTGCGAGCAACCTGAAAAAGGGCGTACCGATGGCTACCCCGGTGTTCGACGGCGCCAGCGAGGATGAGATCAAGAATCTCCTGACGCTGGCCGATCTGCCGACTTCGGGCCAGACCACCCTGCATGACGGGCGCACCGGCGAGCAGTTCGAGCGGCCCGTGACCGTGGGCTACATGTACATGCTGAAGTTGAACCATCTGGTCGACGACAAGATGCACGCGCGCTCCACCGGGCCGTACAGCTTGGTTACGCAGCAACCGTTGGGCGGCAAGGCGCAGTTCGGCGGTCAGCGCTTCGGCGAAATGGAAGTGTGGGCGCTCGAGGCTTATGGGGCCGCGTACACCTTGCAAGAGATGCTCACGGTCAAGTCCGACGACGTCAACGGGCGTACGCAGATGTACAAGGCGATTGTCGACGGCAACCATGAAATGAAAGCCGGCATGCCGGAATCGTTCAATGTGCTGGTGAAGGAGATTCGCTCCTTGGCCATCAACATCGAACTAGAGAGCGAGGCCTAATCAATGAAAGACTTACTCAAATTGTTCAAGCAGCAAGTGCCGGTCGAGAATTTCGATTCGATCAAGATCGGGCTCGCGTCGCCGGACATGATCCGCTCCTGGTCATACGGCGAAGTGAAGAAGCCGGAGACCATCAACTATCGTACCTTCAAGCCGGAACGCGATGGCTTGTTCTGCGCCAAGATCTTCGGGCCCGTCAAGGACTACGAATGTCTGTGCGGCAAGTACAAGCGCCTGAAACATCGCGGAGTGGTATGCGAAAAGTGCGGCGTCGAAGTCACGCAGTCCAAGGTGCGCCGCGAGCGCATGGGCCATATCGAGCTTGCGAGCCCGACCGCGCACATCTGGTTCCTGAAGTCCCTGCCGTCGCGCATCGGCTTGATGCTCGACATGACCTTGCGCGAAATCGAGCGCGTGCTGTATTTCGAGGCCTTCGTGGTGGTCGATCCGGGCATGACCTCGCTGCAGCGCGGCCAGCTGCTCACCGACGAGATGTACCTGGAGTCGATCGAAGAGCACGGCGACGAATTCGACGCGCGCATGGGAGCCGAGGCGGTCCATGAGCTGCTGAAGTCCATGGATCTTCCCTCAGAGGTCGTCAAGGTCCGCGAGGACATGGCGAACACGAATTCCGAGACCAAGATCAAGCGGCTCTCGAAGCGCCTGAAGCTGATCGAGGCCTTCATGGAGTCGGGCAACAAGCCGGAATGGATGGTGCTCACCGTATTGCCGGTGCTGCCGCCGGATCTGCGTCCCTTGGTGCCGCTCGACGGCGGCCGCTTTGCGACTTCCGACCTGAACGATTTGTATCGCCGGGTTATCAATCGCAACAACCGTCTGCGGCGTCTGTTGGAGCTCAACGCGCCGGACATCATCGTGCGCAATGAAAAGCGCATGCTGCAGGAAGCGGTCGATGCACTGCTCGACAACGGCCGCCGCGGCCGGGCGATCACGGGCACCAACAAGCGCCCGCTCAAGTCCTTGGCCGACATGATCAAGGGCAAGCAGGGCCGGTTCCGTCAGAACCTGCTCGGCAAGCGCGTCGATTACTCGGGCCGGTCGGTCATCGTCGTGGGCCCGACCTTGCGCCTGCATCAGTGCGGATTGCCGAAGAAGATGGCTCTGGAATTATTCAAGCCCTTTATTTTCTCCAAGCTGCAGCTGCGCGGCGAAGCCTCGACCATCAAGGCGGCGAAGCGCCTGGTGGAGCGCGAGGGGCCCGAGGTGTGGGACATCTTGGAAGAGGTGATCCGTGAACATCCGGTGCTGTTGAACCGCGCCCCGACTCTGCACCGTCTCGGAATCCAGGCGTTCGAGCCGGTATTGATCGAGGGTAAGGCGATCCAGTTGCATCCCCTCGTTTGCACGGCATTCAATGCCGACTTCGACGGCGACCAGATGGCCGTTCACGTGCCTTTGTCCATCGAGGCGCAGCTGGAAGCTCGCGCGTTGATGATGTCATCGAACAACATTCTCTCGCCCGCGAACGGCGACCCGATCATCGTGCCGTCCCAGGACGTCGTGCTTGGGCTCTACTACATGACCCGCGAGCGCGTTGGCGCCAGGGGAGAAGGCATGGCGTTCAGCGACGTCGCCGAGGTGCATCGCGCCTATGAGAGCCGCAATATCGATTTGCAGGCGAAGGTCAAGGTGCGGCTGTCCGAATACATCCGCGATCCGGCCGGGAATCTGGTGCAGAACATCAGGGTGGTCTCGACCACGGCAGGCCGCGCCTTGCTGTCCGAGATTCTGCCTCATGGCCTGTCGTTCGATGCCATCAACCAAGACATGACCAAGAAGACGATCTCCGGAACCATCAACGCGTGTTATCGCACGGTCGGTCTCAAGGAAACGGTCGTTTTTGCCGACCAGTTGATGTACACGGGCTTTCACTACGCAACGCGCGCAGGCGTGTCGATCGGCGTCGACGACATGGTCGTGCCGCTACAGAAGACCAAGATTCTGGCCACTGCCGAAAAGGAGGTGAAAGAGATCCAGGAGCAATACTCTTCGGGACTCGTCACCAACGGCGAACGCTACAACAAGGTGGTCGATATCTGGTCGCGTACCAATGACCAAGTGGCCAAGGCCATGATGGAGAAGCTGGGCACCGACGAGGTCACGGACACCAAGGGAAACAAGGTTCGTCAGAAGTCGTTCAACTCCATCTTCATGATGGCCGATTCCGGCGCCCGCGGTTCCGCAGCGCAGATTCGTCAGCTCGCCGGCATGCGCGGCTTGATGGCGAAGCCCGACGGCTCGATCATCGAAACGCCGATCACGGCGAATTTCCGCGAAGGCTTGAACGTGCTGCAGTACTTCATCTCGACCCATGGCGCACGCAAAGGCCTGGCCGACACCGCCTTGAAGACGGCCAACTCCGGCTATCTAACCCGCCGCTTGGTCGACGTCGCGCAGGATCTGGTGGTCACCGAGATCGATTGCGGCACCAACAATGGCTTGTCGATCACGCCGATCGTCGAGGGCGGCGATGTGGTCGAGGGTCTGGGCGAGCGTGTTTTGGGCCGCGTGGTCTCCGAGAACGTGGTGGTCGCGGCCAGCGGCGAAGTGCTCGTCAAGGCCGGGGTCCTCATCGACGAGAAGCTGGTCAAATTGCTGGAAAAAATGGGTATCGACCAAGTCATGGTGCGTTCGCCCATTACTTGCGAAACCCGCTATGGCGTTTGCGCGCAGTGCTACGGCCGCGATTTGGGCCGTGGTCATCGCATCAACATCGGCGAAGCGGTCGGCGTCATCGCGGCGCAGTCGATCGGAGAGCCGGGTACGCAGCTCACCATGCGTACGTTCCACGTCGGCGGCGCGGCCTCGCGGGCTGCGGCAGCCAACGGCGTCGAGGTCAAGTCGAAGGGCACCATCCGCTTGCACAACATCAAGACCGTGCGCCACGAGAAGGGGCATCTGGTCGCGGTGTCGCGTTCCGGAGAGTTGGGGGTCGTGGACGAATTCGGCCGGGAGCGCGAGCGATACAAGATCCCGTACGGTGCCACCATCACGGTGAACGATGCAGACGTCGTCTCTGCCGGGCAGTCGGTCGCCAATTGGGATCCGCACACTCACCCGGTAGTCACGGAAGTGGCGGGTATGATCAAGTTCTCCGACTTCGTCGACGGCATCACCGTCACGAGTCAGGTGGATGACGTCACCGGTCTCACCAGCACCGTTGTGCTCGATCCGAAGCAGCGCGGTTCCGGCGGAAAGGATCTGCGTCCCGTCGTGCGCCTGACGAATTCCAAGGGCAAGGAAGTTACCTTCGCGAACACCGATATTCCGGCGGTCTATGCGCTGCCCGCGGGCGCAATCGTCAGCCTCGAGGACGGTTCGAAGGTATCCGTGGGCGATGTCATCGCGCGCATCCCGCAAGAGTCTTCGAAGACCCGCGACATCACCGGTGGTCTGCCGCGCGTGGCCGACTTGTTCGAGGCACGCAAGCCGAAAGATTCCGCCATCCTGGCGGAGCGCAGCGGCACGGTGAGCTTCGGCAAGGAAACCAAGGGCAAGCGCCGCTTGATCATCACCAACGAGGGTACCGACAAGTACGAGGAATTGATTCCTAAGTGGCGCCATCTCAATGTGTTCGAAGGTGAACAAGTAGAGAAGGGCGAAGTGATCGCGGACGGCGAGCCGAACCCGCACGACATTTTGCGGCTACAAGGCGTCGAGGCGCTGGCGAACTACCTGGTTCGGGAAATTCAGGACGTGTACCGGTTGCAGGGCGTCAAGATCAACGACAAGCACATCGAAGTCATCGTGCGGCAGATGCTGCGTAAGATCGAGGTATTGGATACCGGCGATTCGGCGCTGCTGCGGGGCGAACAAATGGATCGCGGCCGGCTGCTCGACGTCATTGCGAAACAGAAGGCCGAAGGAAAGAACCAGTCGACGTGGGAACCCATGCTGTTGGGCATCACCAAGGCATCCTTGGCGACCGAGTCGTTCATTTCGGCAGCCTCGTTCCAAGAGACCACGCGGGTGCTTACGGAGGCGGCAGTTCGCGGCCTCAAGGACGACCTGCGCGGTCTGAAGGAAAACGTCATCGTTGGCCGGCTTATTCCCGCCGGCACGGGCTTCGCGTATCATGCGCGGCGCCGACGCGCGTTCGACGATAGCCGACGACGCAGCTTCATGGATGTGAGCGGCGGCATTGGCGACTCGGACGATGCAGTCCCGGCGGGGGATACGGAAGCGGCAGAATAAGGACAATAAGAAGCATCTAAAGAAAGATATGGCCCCGGCTCGAAAGAGACCGGGGCTTTTTTTATGGTGCGCCCGGCGGCGGTAGCACCCGGAGTCGCGACGAATAAATGGCGCGCCAGTGGGCCTTTGGCAATTGACATAAGCGTTTTTTAGATTCTGAGCTGTGAGCGAATTCCGGAATAGATCGTATCTCTCCTGTTTACTGCTCCCTTGATTTGGCAAACCCGTCGAAAGGCGGGGACGCAAAGCCTCCGGTCTCCAGAGTACACAAGACTCTAGATAGCGGGGTTGCCGGTGCCGCGCTCAACGCGCTCATCGTTAGACCCTTGCGTCCGGCTGCTTGCGGTTTGCGCT
The DNA here is from genome assembly GCA_038229815.1 of Steroidobacterales bacterium. Classification (GTDB taxonomy): domain Bacteria; phylum Pseudomonadota; class Gammaproteobacteria; order Steroidobacterales; family Steroidobacteraceae; genus Bog-1198. The sequence continues at coordinate 12,413 of JBBROC010000002.1, forward strand.
TGCGACCGATGTACACGAGGGAATACCACGATGCTGTGCCGTTATATTTGTGGCTTGCTCGTAGCTGCCGTCCTTGGTGCGTGCTCGAACAGCGATAGCGCCGGCAGCAGCGTCAGTAGTACGCCCAAGACGGGGGCGACGGCCGGCCCGCGAGAATCCTCGGTGCTCTTTTTCCGCGGCACGCCCGCCGGCAGCGCGACCATCGACGGTACTTACTCGTTTCGCCCAATGGTCATGTCCAACGGAAGGCCCCTGACCTTCGCCATCGCAGGGCAGCCCAAGTGGGCGAACTTCGATACGAGCACAGGCATTTTGAGCGGTAAGCCGCTCGCGAGTGACTCGGGGTTGACTGGCAACATCACTATTACGGCGAGCGATGGCGAGGAGACCGCCTCCGTGGGCCCTTTCGTCATTCGGGTCGTTGAGGCGAATGCGCCGGACAGCCCCGGTGCGCCGCCGCTGATCAGCGGAACTCCAGCGGGCGCTGTCACTGCCGGGCAGAGTTACACTTTTCAGCCTGCGGCGAGCGACGCCGGCGGCGCGCCTTTGACTTATGCAATCATCAACTGCCCGGTATGGGCAAGCTTTAGTACCTCAACGGGAAAGTTATCGGGCACGCCTGGCGCTACCCAAGTCGGCACATATTCCAACATCGAAATAGCCGTCACCGACGGATCGGCGATTATGCTGCTGCCGGAGTTTTCGATCCTCGTGACGGCATCCACGCCGGATATGCCGCACATCAGCGGAACGCCGGCGAGCTCGATACTTGCGGGCCTTGAATACAGCTTTGAGCCGACCATTGCGAATCCGGAATCAAAGCCGCTCAAATTCTCGATTGCGCATGCCCCGAGCTGGGCCATGTTCGATACCGCGACAGGGAAGTTGACGGGCACGCCGACGATAGCGCAGGCCGGCCTCTATTCGAACATTCTCATCAGCGTCAGCAACGGCGTGTCGAGCGCCGTGCTCCCCGCCTTTGCTATCACCGTGACTTCGCTCGTGGTACCGGAGAACGTGGTAATCGCGGGTTCGCCGGCGACGGCGGGTGTGGTGGGCAGACTTTACAGTTTTCAACCGAGCGCGCGGGATCCCGCCGGCGGCCACTTGGTCTTCTCGATCGTCAATCGGCCGCAGTGGGCAGCTTTTGATCCGGCTAGCGGCCACCTGGTTGGTACGCCGACGAGCAAGGAAAGCGGAAGTTACCCCAACATCACGATCAGCGTGGCGAGTGCCAGGTCGACTGCCGCTTTGCCACCGTTTGATCTCGTGATCTCCCCTGTAGCGGTCACGAAAAGCACGAATGGCACGGCGGAGCTTACGTGGATAGCGCCCAGGCAGAATACCGACGGGTCTCCGATCATCAGTCTAGCGGGATACCGGATTTATTATGGGACCAACGCCGGCGCGATGACGCAAGTCGTGCAGATCAACGATCCGCGCGTCCTTTCCTTTGAGCTCACGAACTTGGCGTCAGGCACCTGGTATTTCGAAGCGCGAGCCTACACGGCGATGAACGCGGAGAGCAGCGCCTCGGACGTGGTCAGTAAGATCGTTAACTAAAGGTGCTTCGCTGCAGTGCCGCGCGAAGAAATGGAGGCACTTGCCGTTTTTGAATATCCCTGGATTGCAAAAGATGCGCATCAAATCACGCTTTTGGTTGGCTATGCGCGATTATCTTTGGCTGTTACAACCTCAAGGGCCGAGCCGTAATGCTGTTTCTCTTCGCAATTCTTCGACTTACCCTGCCCCCCGAACCCGCGTCCCACGATTTGCTCGTGCAATCGCGCCTCGGACACGTGGGGTTGACCGTGATTGCCCTGGTTTACGTCCTCGTTACATTGTGGCAGAGATAGGCTGGGCGCCGGCGCCGCGAACCCTGCTAAACCCGCGCCCGGTGCAAGCCTAAGTGGCTAGAATGGAGACCTATGGGACGGCGCCTGTTTGCTCTCTTGCTGCTTCTCGGGGTGGTGAATTCAACGGTATTCGCCGCATCCGATGAGGTGCCGGTCGGCGGGAATCTGCGGGAGGCGACACTTCGCGGGTTGAACGGCCCGAGCCGCCAACTGAGCGCATTTCGCGGAAAGCCGCTGATCATCAACGTCTGGGCGAGTTGGTGCGGTCCTTGTAGGGAGGAGATGGCATCCTTGGAGCGTCTTGCGTGGCTCGACGGGACGCAAGGGTTCGTCATCATCGGAATATCGACGGATGACTATGCCGAGCAGGCCAAAAGCCTTTTGAAACATGCGAACGCGACGATCAGCCAGTTCATCGACACCGATCTGCAAATGGAAAACATGTTGGGAGCTTCGCGTCTTCCCTTGACCGTGCTAGTCGATGCCAATGGCCGGGTGTTGCAGAAAGTCTACGGGGCGCGACAATGGGACGGAGCCGAAGCGCTGCGCTTGATCGATGATGCTTTTCACATGAAACCTCAGGCGAAACAATCGGTCCGAGATTCCAATGGTCTTTGACGAGTGGATTGAACACGCGTGGTCGCTCGGGGCAAGCGATCTGCACGTCGAATCCGGGACGCCCCTGGTTGCACGCGTGCGCGGCGATTTGCAGACGGTAGGCGGCCTCATTCCCGGGGACTCATTGGCGCAGGCGGCGCGGGATTTACTCGGAGGCGCGGGCTGGGCGCAGTTCACGCAGCGCGGATCAGCCGACATATCTCTTGCAATCGGCGGCGTACGATGCCGGGTCAATTTCTTTCGGACGGTCCGCGGCATTGCCGCTGCGATCCGTCTGCTCACACCTTCGATCAAGGACCTCCAGGATTGCAATCTGCACCCGGATTTCCGAAAGCTCGTCGACGCGAACACCGGTTTGGTCGTCATTTCTGGACCGACCGGATCGGGAAAATCGACGACACTCGCCGCCCTCATTGAAGAGATCAACGCGTCACGCTCCCGAAATATAATCACGCTCGAGAGCCCCCTCGAATACATCTACGCGAATCGCCGTTCGTTCATTCGGCAACGAGAAATTCCAACCCATTCACCGAGCTTCGAGCAGGGCATTATCGATGCGCTGCGGGAGAATCCCGATGTACTCGTCGTCAGCGAGATGCGGACGCCGGAGGTCATGAGATTGACGTTGAATGCCGCAGAAACCGGACATCTGGTGCTCGCCACGATGCATTCTGCGACTTGCGCCGAGGCGCTGAGCCGACTGTGCATGTCGTTTCCGTCGGATATTCAGGCCAGCGTTCGCGCGCAGCTTGCCGATTGTCTCGTTGGTCTCAGCTGTCAGCGGCTGGATTTTCTGAGCGCACACCGATTGTTGGTTCCCCACTGTGAAATCCTGCTTCCGAGTTCGGGCGCCAAGGGAACGATCCGCGCAGGGAATTTCAGCCAGATCGCCAACGTACTGCAATCGGGCGGCGATGAGGGGATGTGGACATTCGACCGCTATCAGCGCTGGATGGAGCAAGTCACTGAGTGGGTACGGCCCGCTACGGCGACCACGGCCGGCAATTCGGCGGAGGTCCGTTTGGCGGAGAGCCTGACAAGCTTCAGGCCGGGCGCAAAGTCAATTGTGACCACGCGCATGCCACCGCAGTCCGCGCCTGCTGATGATGTGTTTGAGGTTCCCGCTGAGGAAATGGACCTCGCCGACCTCGCGGAGCTTGCCAAGAAAGTCGTGGAGCGGAAGCCTTGACGATTCAACGCTGAATGGAGATTCGCCGGGACTTTACAACCACGTCACTCTGCGATACAAAGTAAACCGTGTTCAGCTTTCGAATGCGCGTTGTAGCGCGCCCCAAGGTTCGCAAATGCGCCAGAACATCAACCGCCTCGCTTTCTGGTCTCCAATCATTATGTCGGCGCTTGCCGCAATGGTGGTGCTCAGCGGAGCTGATCCGCATGCGCCTCCCGGTGATGAGGGGCCGAAAGCGCACATATTCCAACTGCTTCTGGTATTGCAGTTGCCGCTCATGGCAACGTTCATTGCAACGCGCGGACCGGTCCAGTGGCGCAAGATATTCTATGGACTGAGCTGGCAAATGCTGGCTTGGATTGCAGCGGTGGCGACTCTTTTCATTGCCTTCCGCGGCCAGGCATAAGATACGCCGCCTACAGGGTAGACATAAATTTAGAACCGGCCGCGGGCGCATTCTCGATAGAGATTCAAATGCAAAGTCCCCCACTGCGGGTCATCCGCCAATCCTCATTCATACCCTGTCCCTGGAAGAACGGCGGCGGCGTGACGCACGAAGCGATACGCGTGCCGGCGAGTGGCGATCCGTTTCGATGGCGGGTCAGCGTGGCGCATATTGGCGCCTCGGGTCCGTTCTCGGACTTTGCCGCATACAACCGCAAGATGGTGCTGCTGCAGGGCGGGGGAATCGAGTTGCGCTTTGCCGATGGGACCCAAAAAACTCTGCAGGAGGTGGGTGATCTGATCGAGTTCGATGGCGGCTTGGCAACCTACTGCGAGCTGACGAAGGGTCCGTGCGTGGACTTGAATCTGATGGTTTCCAAATCCGACAGCGTCGCGGCCCGGGTCGAGCGCCTCATCGAGCCGCTCGCGTTCACGGCGTCGTGCAATGAAACGATGCTGGTATTCGGCATCGAACATAGGGTCGCGCTGGCGATCGATGCGCAGAACACCTTCAATGGGGTGCAGCGCGTGACGCTCGAACCTTGGGATCTTGCGGTACTGAGCGACTGCGGCGGCCGCCTCGAAAGCTGCGAGCCCGGCGGTAAGCCGGCCTCCGCGGCGGTATTCTTGGCGACGCTAGAATTTATGAGTGGAGAGTAAGAGGCTCGTTTCCGTGTTGGAGATTCCGTCAATCAGCCGTATCCGGCTCAACACCCGATCGACCGCTTCGAGAGTATCCGTTCTGAGTTCAGCGACGATATCCCAACGCCCGTTCGTGGTATGCAATGCGCAAACCGCTAGGTCGCCCCGAAGCGCCCTCAGCACTTCGTCGGTTCGGTTGCCTTCGACAGCTACTGTCATCAAAGCGCGTATCCTTTGATCTTCATCCTGCGGCTTGAGCTTGACGGTGTAGCCAACTATCGTGCCGTCCTTCTCCATTCGCGCCAGGCGGTTCTGCACGGTGCCGCGCGCCACGCGCAGCGTCTTGGCCAAGGCGGCCACCGACAGACGGGCATTATCACGTAACAATGACACTAGCTGACGATCGGTCGAATCCATGGCGATACGAATCCATATGTAGCGGTATTGTACAAAACGCCAATTGTTCCTGACGATTCTGCCAGTTTCCCTCGCTATTTGGCCAACTTTCTGGCTTTTATTTAGCTCGAAACCCCCCGAAACTGGGGATTGGCTGATTTGCGTGGGGAGTGTGTCATGGTGGATTACATTGGAACGGCGCGTCTTCGCGAGTTGGTATCCCAGGTGGGAACGGGCCGCTTCATCGAAGAATTGGCCGGCGAGATCGCAGCGGACTACGGGCGCTGGGATGACTTCAATAAGTCGGCGCGGCATGCAATTCACTCCGCGGGCGGCGTCATCGAACTCATGCCGACCAGCGACGGGCGTCTGTATTCATTCAAATACGTCAATGGCCATCCGAAGAATACGGCGCGCAATCTGCTCACGGTAACGGCATTCGGCGTGCTTGCGGACGTCACGAGCGGCTACCCCGTGCTGCTGTCGGAGATGACCTTCGTCACTGCGCTCCGCACTGCGGCCATATCCGCTCTCGCGGCATCGCGGATGGCGCGTCCTGGGTGCCGCGTGATGGCGGTGATCGGCAACGGCGCTCAGAGCGAATTCCAAGCCATCGCTTTTCACCGCATGTTAGGTGTGCGAACGCTGCGCCTCTATGACACCGATTTGCAAGCCACGACAAAACTGATGCGCAATCTGCAAGCGTTGCGCCTCGCCGATCTGGAAGTCATTCGTTGCGCCACCACCGCCGAAGCCGTACGCGGCGCGGACATCGTGACCACGGCGACGGCCGATAAGAGAAACGCCACCATCCTGTCGCCCAAGATGATCACGCCGGGTATGCACCTGAATGCCGTCGGCGGCGACTGCCCCGGCAAGACTGAGCTGCACGCCGATATCCTGCGCGCAAAGGAGGTGCGCATCGTCGTCGAATTCGAGCCGCAAGCGCGAATCGAAGGTGAAATTCAACAACTCGACGTCGCGACCCACGTTGCCGAGCTCGCGGACGTCTTGCGCGGAAAGCAGCCTGGCCGTTCGAGCGATCACGAGGTCACTTTGTTCGATTCCGTCGGTTTCGCACTCAATGACTTCTCAGCTCTGCGTTATCTCAAGCGCTTGAATACCGAACACCCCGACGGCGCCCAACAGATCGATCTCATACCCGATCTCGGCGATCCGAAGGACTTATTTTCGGGATTGGCGAATGAGCCTACGCGCCAGCGCCGCCGCAGGTTCGCGTGATGGCGTCCGGGCAGCGCACCGCCAGCCTCATCGGCGCACCGACGGATATCGGCGCCGGCGATCGTGGCGCTTCGATGGGGCCGGAAGCATTGCGCGTCGCCGGCATCCACGCGGCATTGACGCTGCGTGGCCTCGACGTGGTGGATTGCGGCAATGTCAGCGGGCCGCCGAATCCCGGGCTCATCAAGGCCAACGGCTACCGTAATCTCGCGCAGGTTACGGCGTGGAATCACGAGGTGCACGATGCGGTATATCGCGAGCTTAGCGAAAACCGACTGCCTGTCCTTCTCGGCGGCGATCATTCCTTGAGCATCGGCTCGATTTCGGCCGTGGCACGTCATTGCCGTGACACGAATAAATCTCTGCGCGTCCTCTGGTTGGATGCGCACGCCGATTTCAACACCCGCGAGCTCTCGCCGAGCGGCAGCCTGCACGGCATGCCGGTGTCGTGCTTGTGTGGATTTGGTCCGCGCGAACTGCTGCAGATCGGCGGCCTGACGCCGGCAATCCGGCCCCAATGGATCCGTCAGATCGGGATTCGCAGCGTGGACGCCGGCGAGCGGCGCTTCGTGCACGAGCAGGACCTGGAAGTGTTCGACATGCGCTTCATCGACGAGATGGGGGTCAGGAGAGTAATGGAACTCGCGTTGCAGGACATGGATCCGAACACGCACCTGCATGTCAGCTTCGACGTCGATTGCCTCGACCCGGAAATAGCGCCCGGTGTCGGCACCACTGTGGCCGGCGGACTGTCTTATCGCGAAGCGCAATTGTGCATGGAGATGATCGCCGACACGGGCCACGTGGCTTCCGTCGATATCATGGAGCTGAACCCCGCCCTGGACGTGCGCAACAAGACGGCGGTGCTGGCAGTTGACCTGGTTGAATCGCTGTTCGGCAAGAGCACGCTGATGCGCAAACCACTGGCATTCCCCAGCGCTCTTGTCGATACTTGAGCGGGGCTCGCCGCGCATTTTCTCCGCAAGGATTCCCATGGCTGCCAACTTGAACGAAGCTTCGCACCCTGCCACGCCGGAAGCGGTGCGCCGATCGCTGAGAGAACACGGAGATTGGCCGGAAGACCGGGCGGTGATGGGTCTGCTGCACGCGCTGGAACTCACTGGCGGCGCGCGACACCGCGCCGTGGCTACGGCAATGGCACTCGTCGAAGGGGCGCGCGCCCGACGGGACGAAAGGCCGTTTCTGGATGCGTTCCTGCAGGAATTCGGACTGTCGAATCAAGAAGGCATTGCGCTCATGTGCATCGCCGAAGCCCTGCTGCGCATTCCGGATGACGCGACGGCCGATCGGCTGATTGCGGAAAAACTGGCCACAGGCGATTGGTCGTCGCACGCCGGCAAGTCGGAATCACTTTTCGTCAATGCTTCCACCTGGGGCCTGATGCTCACCGGCGGTATTCTCGAACTCGATCCGACAATCAAGACGGATACTGCGGGCTGGATGCGGAAGTTCACGCGCAAGACCGGCGAGCCCTTGGTTCGTTTGGCGGTACGCCGCGCGATGCGGATCATCGGCGGTGAATTCGTGGTCGGGCGCAGCATCGAAGAGGCGCTGGCGCGCAGCGCGCGCGAACCGGATGTGGCGCTGTGTTCGTTCGATATGTTGGGCGAAGGCGCGCGAACGCTGCAAGACGCGCATCGTTATCTCGCATCGTATGAGCATGCCATTGACGTCATCGGGGCCGCTGCCGCCGGACGGCCCGCTCAAGAAACATCCAGTATTTCCATCAAGCTATCGGCTCTGGAGCCGCGCTACTCGTTGCTGCAGCGTGATCGGGTCATGCAGCGCTTGGTCCCGTTGGTTACGGCACTGGCGCGCCGGGCGGCGGCCCTCGGGATTCAGCTGACGATCGACGCGGAGGAAGCGGACCGGCTGGATCTGTCATTGGATGTCATCGAAGCGCTGGCCAGGGATCCAGCCACGCGACACTGGCCTGGATTGGGCCTCGCGGTGCAAGCGTACGGCAAGCGGGCGCTGGACGTGATCGATTGGACGGCGGCTACCGCAAGGAGCAGCGGCAGGCGCATGACCGCGCGTTTGGTGAAGGGGGCGTACTGGGATACGGAAATCAAGCGCGCGCAAGAGCGGGGGGCTCGACGGCTATCCGGTCTACACCCGCAAGGTCACCACTGACGTATCCTATTTGGCGTGCGTGGGGCGCCTGTTCAGCCACGCGGATGTGATTTATCCGCAGTTCGCGACGCATAATGCCCACAGCATCGCGTCGGTGCTGGAGCTTGCGCCGGCCGGCGCGGACTATGAATTTCAGCGGCTGCATGGCATGGGCCGACTTTTGTATGCCGAAGCAGCCCGGCAAATCACGAATTTCCCCCGCGTGCGCGTTTACGCGCCGGTCGGCGAGCACAAGGACCTGCTGGCATATCTCGTGCGGCGCCTCCTTGAAAATGGAGCTAATACTTCGTTCGTCAATCGATTCATGGATGAACAGGTCCCCGTGGCCGAGATCGTCCGTGATCCGATATCGGAAATCGAGCGTTTGGAGTCCTATTCGCATCCGCGGCTGCCCCCGCCCATTGCGCTGTATCCCGATCGGCGCAATTCCCGCGGAACCGATTTGGGCAATCCGCCCGACATCGAGACGCTACGCAAGGACATCTCCACTCGCCGCCACGCCATGCTGCTTGGCGGGCCGGTCATCAATGGGACGCTTCTGCCGGGCAACGCGCATCCAGTCACCAACCCGGCGGATCGGCGCGATCATGTGGGCAGCACGCGCGACGCCAGTCCGGACGAGATCGTGGCGGCCTTCGACGCAGGTGCTGCTGCTCAAGCGGCGTGGAATCTTGCCGGGGGCGATGCGCGCGCAGAAAGACTCGAGAGGGCCTCGGACCTTCTCGAAGCGAGCCGCGCCGATTTTCATGATCTGCTGGTGCGTGAGGCGGGCAAGACCGTATCGGATGCGATTGCGGAAGTCCGGGAGGCCGTCGATTTCTGCCGCTACTATGCGACTCAAGCGCGCGCCCAGTTCTCAGCGCCCCTGCGCCTGCCCGGGCCCACGGGCGAGTTGAATGAATTGTCGCTGCACGGACGCGGTGTTTTCGCCTGCATCAGCCCGTGGAATTTTCCCCTGGCAATTTTTGCCGGCCAGGTTACGGCCGCGCTTGCGGCCGGAAATACCGTGGTCGCGAAACCGGCCGAGCCTACGCCGCTGATTGCCGCGCGCTTCGTGAAATTGCTGCACGAAGCTGGGGTGCCGCCGCAGGCCGTACACCTGGTGCCCGCGCCCGGGCGCCTATTCGGCGAGGTCGCCTTTGCGCACCCTTCGTTGGCGGGTGTCGCGATGACGGGTTCGACTGCGACGGCAGTCACGATCAATCGCAGCCTGGCGGCGCGCCATGGCGCGATCGTGCCTTTGATCGCGGAGACTGGAGGCTTGAATGCGATGATCGTCGACTCCACGGCGCTCCCCGAGCAGGTGGTCGATGACGTCGTGAGTTCCGCGTTCATGAGCGCCGGACAACGCTGCTCGGCGCTGCGGCTATTGTTTTTGCAGGATGACATAGCCGATCAGGTGATGGAAATGATCGCCGGAGCGATGGACGAACTGGTCATCGGCGATCCGTCCCATCTCGAGACAGATGTGGGGCCTGTGATCAACTCGGCGGCGGCCGACGGCCTGGCGCGGCATGTCGAACGAATGCGAACTGAGGCGCGAATCATCAAAGCCTGCCGCCTCGACGAGTCGCATGCGAACGGCAGTTTTTTCGCGCCGCATCTCATAGAACTGAACAGCGCGGCGCAGCTCATGCGAGAAGAATTCGGCCCCATCCTGCATGTCGTCCGGTATCGATCCGCTGATATCCTCGGGGTTCTGCGCGCGATTCGTGCCAGCAATTACGGGTTGACCTTGGGCGTGCAGACCCGCTTGGAGTCCTTCTGGCGGCAGGTGTTCGAACATACTTCGATCGGCAATACCTACGTTAACCGCAATATGATCGGCGCCGTCGTGGGGGTGCAGCCGTTCGGCGGCACCGGCCTGTCCGGTACCGGGCCCAAGGCCGGCGGCCCGCACTATCTCGCGCGCTTTGCGAGCGAACGGACACTGACGGTTAATACCACTGCGACGGGCGGCAACGCGGCACTCCTGAACCTTGGCACTTAGGCCGGCCAAAGAATCCTATCTGGCGCTCGTCCCAGGCGACGTGAATGGTTTCTTGGGGCTGGTCGTCGATAATCTGTCCGTGCTGGCGCTACTCGCGGCCGTTCTGATCGGTGGCTACGGGGTGCCTGCCGCTATTGTATTCGGACGGATGTTCCCGGGCACCGCGTTGGGCGTGTTGGCTGGAGACTTGGCCTATAGCTGGCTGGCGTTGCGACTGGCGCGGCGCACGGGACGCAAGGATGTCACGGCGATGCCTTATGGCTTGGATACGCCTTCGACCATCGGCATGGCGCTGCTGGTATTGGGTCCGGCTTTCTTGAGATTCCGAGCGTCCGGACAGACACCGACCGAGGCCGGTCTCGAGACGTGGTATCTCGGTATGGCTGCCACCGTAACCATGGGACTGCTCAAATTTGCCATGGCGTACGGCGGAAGGACGTTGCGGCGGCTGGTGCCGCAGGCCGGTCTGCTCGGTTCTCTCGCCGGAATTGCTCTGATGTTGATCGGTTTCTTTCCCATGGTCGAGCTGCTGCAGGTGCCGATCGTGGGATTTCTCACCTTGGGCCTCGTGCTCTATGCGTTGGTCGCTAAAGGTTCAATTCCCGGCGGCTTGCCGGGCGTGCTATACGCCGTCGTCATCGGGACCGCAGCCTATTACGTTTTGGCTCACTGGGGCGTCGCGGGCATGCCCATTGCGGCACCCGCGATTCCGACGCTGCGCCTGGCCTTGCCGCATTTTGATGCAGGAATCCTCCATGGGTTCGCCGGCCTCGCTGCGTATCTTCCATTGATTGTTCCGTTCGCTTTGTTGACCGTGGTCGGAGGCGTCAACAATACCGAAAGTGCGCGAGTCGCGGGCGATGATTATGACGTGCGAAGTATCTTGCTGGCCGAAGCCGGTGCGACGCTTCTGGCGGGAGTAGCGGGCGGCGTCGCGCAGTCGACCCCCTATATCGGTCACCCAGCCTATAAGCATATGGGTGCGCGCGCCGGCTACACCTGGCTCACGGGACTCTTCATCGGTGCGGGCGGGATGCTCGGATTTTTAGCCAACCTGATCGAGTTGATTCCCTTGGCGGTGTTGGCGCCCGTGCTGGTTTTTTTATCTTTGAATGTTACGGTGCAGGCATTCAGTGCAGTGCCGTTGCGGCATGCGCCGGCGGTGGCGCTCAGTTTTTTCCCATCGATAGCGCGTTTGTTGACCATCGAACTGAGCGATCCGAAATTCATTGCGCCGGAGCGCTTTGCGCAATTGCTCAACTTGTCTGAGGGCGGCCTGCCCGCATTGGCGGTCATCGTAGCGCTCGGCAATGGTTTTATCATCACCGCTACTCTGTGGGCAGCCTTCGTGGTCGAGATGACGGAAAAGCGGCTGCGGGCCGCCGCCGCCTACCTAGGAGTCGGTGGGGTGCTGTGCTGCTTCGGGATCATTCATTCGGTGCGTGCCGACGGCAGCACTTACATCGTCTGGCAACTCGAGGGCGTGGCGCAGAGCGTCGCGGCCCAATTTTCCATCGCCTACTTCGTACTCGCAGCAACAATGCTGCTCTTGTCGCTGCGCCGCCAGAACTAACCCTGGGCGGCGATTGTGGCGAGCACTTCCGCAATGAGCGCATCGATCTGCGCGGCGTCAAACGGCTTGACTATCGCGCGGACGTTGGGTCCCCATGTCTTCACGCTCAAGTCCATAAGATAGCCCGACGCAACGATGATGGGGGCTTTCGGCTCGATGTCGAGTATTTGCCGAGCCAAATCCAATCCCGACATCGCCGGCAAACTGATGTCGGTAATGACGATGTCGAAGGGATGTTTCCGGAATTCCTGCAGGGCCTCTTCAGCCGTGGCCACCGCGACGATATCGCGTTGATCCTGCATCAACAGTTCCGACGTCACCTCGCGCACGATGGAATTGTCCTCGACGTACAGGATTCGAAGCGGCGTTGGCATGATCATCGGCGCGATCATCGGATCTTCTGGATGATCCACAATCTTGGCTTGCCTTTCTTATTCGATCCCAGGCTGACCAGCGCCGATTTGTTTTCCCGGCGAATTTCCGGGTTTTCGATGTCAGCCACCCGATTGATCAAGTCATTTACTCCATCGAGCAATTCGTTTAGCCGCGTACCCACGGCATTCATTCTAGTCTCCCTACACTTCAGACGGGTGTCAAACGCGCCTCAAATGTTTTGGTACGGCCGTGGCGAAGCAACGGGTTGGCGCCACCGGCCTCCGCGGGAGGCGTCTAAAGTCAATGCATTATTGTTGAGACGGGATTATGGTCGCTTTGGAGTGAGTAATCAGCGCGCCAGGCGTTTGGCCAAGTGCGCGCGCAGTGCGGCGAGTTGCTCCACCGACAGAACCCCAAGTACGCCGCGCCGTTCTGCGGGAATGTGCGCCAGCGTCTCGGCCGCATCCCCGAACACATACTGCTCGAAAAAAGCGCCCCAGGCGCGCCGTGTTGCCGGCGGCAGCGCGCGGATGCTGAGTATTCCGTGCAGCAGCGCATCGAACGCCGAGTCGGCGAGCGCGCCGTCGCCGACCACATCGTGCCACCAGTAGTTCACGAGTACATTGAAGGAATCGAGCGACTCGACGTGGTGCCACCAGAGGGAAGGAATGTAAATCGCATCTCCAGGCGCGGCTTCTGCTACCTGGGCAGCCGCCAATGCCTCGCGAAACTTCGGGTACCGCTCGAAGTCCGGAGTGCGCAGCGACACCAGGCTCATGGGCGCCCCGGTGGGGGCGAAATCCAGCGGTCCGATATAGAGGTTTGCAATTTGCTCCGGAGGAAACAATGTGAAGCGGCGGCGCCCGGCGACCACGCACCCGATATTGTTCCACTCGTCGACGTGAGCGGGGGTGGTGATCCGATTGCCGAGCCAGATCCGAGGCAGCACATTGTCGGCGACGATGTTTAGGCGGTTCTCATCGGAAAAGCCGGGCAGGCAATCGCGAATTAGAGCGCTCTGCGCGGCAACCGACGGCGAGGTTGGGAACTGCGCGTAGCGCAAGACCTGCTCTGCGACCGCCGCCAGCGGCAGCCGATTGCGCAGGAAGTTGAAGCCGGTCATCGCCTCGTTGTAAAAGATCTGTCCTTCGATTTCCGGCGCGGCGAGCAGTGCGTCCACGGATTTGCCGGCGTCGAAGCGCTTGAGATACCGGACCAGCGCCGCCGGGGAGACCCGGCCACGCCCCACGGCCGGCCAATCGGCGACGAGCCCGCGCAAGACCGCGGGCCGCTTGTGCACCAGCACCTCGCGCCGAATCGCCTCGCTATCAAGGGCGGAGAATTCGCGAATCGCATGCGCGGGGCGCGGTGCTGCGTTCACCAGAAGTAGACCTGCAAGCTGTCGCTTTTGCGACGGGGCGGAATGTTCCCCAATACTTGGCGGTGATCGCGGTAATTGAGTGCACTGCGATCGAGTAAATCATCGATATCGCTCAAGCGGTAGGCCGCTTCTTTGCCCTTGGGCGCATGCAGGGCCGGGGGATCCGGAAAAATGCCCATGCCTGCCATGATGGAGTACCAGGAAAAGACCGGGTAGCCTTTGCCTAACGCTTGCTGCTTGACCGGCGGCGCAATTCCCTTACCTGACATCCACAGGCTGAGCAGTTGCTTCAACGGCTCGGACAAATTGAGGTTCGCCCCATTCGCGCGCCAAAACTCGGTATCGGTGCGGCTGTTGGTCTTGTAATGGGTGACGATATAGTCGCGTGTGCCTTCGAAGTGCTCGTTGACCTGAGCATTGAATTTGTCCTGCGCCGTTTCGTCGAGATCGCCCTGCTCCAGGAATTGCACAAAAGTCGCGGCGGTCTGCTGAATGAAGAGCAGGGCGGTCGCTTCCAGGGGTTCAATGAATCCCTGCGACAGCCCGACGGCAAGACAATTTTTGTTCCAGTGCTTGGTCACCCGTCCGATCTTCATCTTCAGGTGCCGTGCGGGGGTGTCCGATTCGAGCAGCCCCAAGTGTTCGCGTAATTCGCGCTCCGCCTCATCAGAGCTGCAGAACTGGGTGCTGTAGACGTATCCATTGCCGAAACGCTGGGTGAGCGGAATTTTCCACGCCCAACCGTGCTTCATGGCGGTGGAGACGGTTTCCGAGGGCACCGTGTCCCCAATCGGTGTCGGCATGGCGATCGCCGCATCATTGAACAGGTTCGCAGCGAAGCTGATGAACGGCGTCTTCAATGCCTGTGTGATGAGCAGTCCCGCGAACCCCGTGCAGTCGACGAACAGGTCGCCCGGGATGGTCGGACCTTCCCGCGTGCAGATAGACGCGATAGCGCCGCGTTCATCGAGGTTTGCCTGAGTTACATGAGCCGCTACATAACGAACGCCGCGCTCCAGCGCCTTCTTGTGAAGGAATTGGCCCAATAACACCGAATCGAAGTGGTAGCCGTGCCAGATGTCGAACGGGAAGTGTTCGACCGGTTTCGGCGCAAGATTTTTAGCCGCCAGCCGCGACGCAATGAAGAAGCGGTCCGGGTGTGCGTGCACGTCGGCGCCGTTGACGCGCGCGTCCGTGTTGTGCACGAACTGCGTCATGGTCAGGTTATCGAGCATGGACGCGAACGGGTGAAAGTAGCGCTCGAAACCGGGCTTCGTCGACCAACGCTCAAAAGCAATTCCGCACTTATACGTTGCATGACAAGCGGGCATCCATTCAGATTCCTCGATGCCTAAGCTGTCGAAAAAGCCGCGCAGCCAGGGAGTTGAACCCTCGCCGACGCCGATGGTGCCGACCGCCGGAGATTCGACCACTGTGATTTCGACGCCCTGCTCGATCAGGGAGCGCGCCAAGATCAATGCCGTCATCCAACCGGCCGAACCGCCCCCCACGACAATGATGCGGCGCACCGACTGCGGCAGCGCCGAGCGACGCTCCGGTGGCCGCGCCGCGTCCGTGGCGGAATGGTTATAAAGCGTGGCGATGACGGTCATAGCAAGCGCCGCAGCGGGTCGCTCCAGTCCTCGACCGGGCCCGAAACGAGCAACTGTATCGAGTCGGCGGCGGAGTGCGCAATCCCGCGAACGCCGAGCGTTACCAAGGCAGCCACATCGACTTCTTGCGGGCGCGCCGTCCGAATCAGCAGACGTCCGGCGCACGTCCCAAATTCAAGGATATTGCTGCGGCCACCCACTGCGGCCATCAAACCCGGCGCGTCGATCGCCGACGCGGGAGCCGAAAGCGGCTGGGAACGCAGCGCCTCGCGGATCTCGCCCGCAACTTGATCGGCGACGGGTCCCAACACTACCTGCAATCCCTCGGCCGAGGAGCGCAGGATGCCGCGCGCGCCCAAGCGCTTGAGCATTGTTTCATCAATCGAATTGTTGTCGACCACAATCAGCCGCAACCGCGTCGTGCACGCCGCCACCTCGGTGAGATTGCAGGCCCCGCCAAGCGCCGTCACAAAGGCTCGTGCGCGGCCGCTTGAAGTGGTGGGGGCGAGCGGCTGTGCCGCAGGGTCCTCGATTTCGCGCCCGGGAGTCGCGAGATTCAAACGCACGATCATGGCGCGAAATACCACATAGTAGAGGCCGAAGTATGCGGCGCCGATCGGCAGCAGCAAAAGCGGGCGCCGTGCATGGCTGAAGTTCAGCACATAGTCGAACAAGCCCGCCGAGAAACTGAAGCCTAGCCGCACACCGAAGAGGTTCATAACGACCATGGCGAGACCGGTGCAGATGGCATGCAGCGCATACAGCACCGGAGCGAGGAACATGAACGTGAATTCAACCGGTTCGGTGACGCCGGTCAAAAACGAGGTCAAGCCCAGCGACAGGAGCAGGCCCGCGACTCCGGCACGGCGCTCCGGGGGTGCCGCGTGATACATGGCGAGGCATGCCCCCGGCAACCCGAACATCATGACGGGAAGGAAACCGGACATGAACGCACCGGCGGTCGGGTCGCCGGCGAAGAACCGCTTAAGATCGCCGGTAGCGCCGTGGTAATCCCCGACGATGAACCAAGCGAAATTATTGAGGATGTGATGCAGCCCCGTGACGATCAATATTCGGTTCAGCACGCCGTAGGCGAAGAGACCAAGCGACCCGGCGCCCAGGATCGCCTGGCTGGTAGCGTCCATGCCGCGCTCAAGAAACGGCCACGCATAACCCACCACCGCTGCCAGCACGAGCCCCGCAAGGCCGCTGACAATGGGCACGAAGCGCCGGCCGCCGAAAAAGCTTAGATAGCTGGGCAAGGAAATGTTGCTGAAGCGGTTGTAGCCGACGCCGGCGATGACGCCGGACAGCAGTCCGACCGGGATGCTGAGTTTTGTCAGGGTGCCGGGCGGCGCCGCCAGCAGCGTTTCGACGCCGCGAGTGGTCACCAGAAAGCCGACGAGCGCGGCGAGACCGGCCGCGCCATGATTCTCGCGCGCGAGGCCAACACCGACACCGACCGCAAAAAGCAGGCCGAGATTCGAAAAAATCGCCTCTCCGGCCGCCGCCATCGCCGCCCAACCGAGGAGGTCCGGCTGTCCCAGGCGCAACAAAAGACCTGCGATCGGCAACACGGCGATCGGCAGCATCAACGCCCGGCCCAGTTGCTGTAGTCCTCCGAACCGCATTTTCATAACTTGTCTCCCGGAGGTTCCATTGTTTCGGCCACCAATGCGCGCACCTCCGCGGGAGATGCGAGATCGAGACACCTCATTGCGAGTTCGCAGCAGCCGTCGATGCGCAGCAGGCGAATCTGGCGCTTGATGGCAGGAACTGCGGCAGGCACCACCGATAGCTCGCGGACGCCGAGGCCCAGCAATATCGGCACTGCGGATCGATCCGCGGCAACGCCGCCGCAGACTGCGACCATCTTGCCGGCGGCGACGCCGGCGCTCGCTGCCGCCGCCATGAGCTTGAGCACCGCCGGGTGCAAGGCATCGGTGCGGCCCGCAAGCTGCGGATGGCCGCGATCCATGGCAAGAGTGTACTGCGTCAGGTCGTTGCTGCCGATCGAGAGAAAATCGACCTCGCGGATGAGCCGGGAAGCGATTAACGCTGCGGCGGGAGTCTCGATCATCGCGCCCAATTGGATACGCGCCCGGATGCCCAGCTCGGGCATGAGTTCGTCGATGACTTTGCGCACGGCGAGTATTTCCGCGACGTCGGTGACCATCGGCACGAGCAAGCGCACGTTGGCGGGCGGCTGCACCTGGAGCGCTGCGCGCAGCTGGGCGCGCAATAGATCGGGACGCGCGAGCGCCGTGCGAACGCCGCGCAAGCCGAGAGCCGGGTTCTCCTCGGCAGGCAGCGGCAAATAGCGCAACGGCTTGTCCCCGCCGACGTCCATCAGCCGCAAAACCAGCGGTCTGGTCCCGAGTGTAGCGGCGATGGCTTGGTACGCCGCGAGTTGCTCGGCCTCGTCGGGCGCCGTGTCCCGATCGATGAAAAGAAATTCGGTGCGCAAGAGTCCGCAGCCCTCGGCGCCATTTGCGACAGCCGCCGCCGCATCCATGACGTTGCCAAGATTTGCGAATACTTCGACGCGCGTGCCGTCGAGCGCGCGGCACTCCGTCCGGGCTTCGGCCTGAGTCTCGGCACTACGCACCCGATGCGATTCGACCGCCGCTCGCGCCTGCTCGACGGCCGTCGCCGTCGGTGCCGTCTGCAATGTGCCGCCATCGGCATCGACGATAACCGTGGTGCCATTAACGATCTCTCGAATTGCCGCGCCTAGGCCGATCAGCGTGGGAATTTCCATCGCAGCCGCCAGGATGGCCACATGTGAGGTGGCGCCGCCGCCGGCCAGGCAAATGGCGACCAGCCGTTTCCGGTCGAGCGCTGTCAGCTCCGAGGGCAATAAATCGTCGGCGATCAACACGGCTCGATCAGGCAATGGGATGTTCATCGGCAGCGCCTCGCCTACGAGCGCCAGCAGCACATGCGATTCCACGTCGAGCAGATCATCTGCCCGTTCGCGCAAGTGCGAATCATCGAGGGCCTCGAGCCCCGCTATTGCGCGGCGGATCGCGGCACGCCACGCGAAGCCAGCGCTTTTCCCCGCAGCGATGAGTTCATGCGCCTCCTCATGCACCTGCGGATCGGCGAGAAATTCCAGATGCGCAGCGATGATTTCGCGGCGGGCGGTGCCGCCGGTACCGGCTATGCGCGCCAGCCGGGCGCGCACGTGAGCGAGCGCCTGCTCCAATGAGGCGCTTTCCAGTGCAGGGGCCGCGCCGTTCTCCGCCACCGCAATATCGCGACGCTCGATCCGGGCCGCGATTCCGACCGCAAATCCGGGGACCGCAGTCGAACCGGCGAGGATACCTGCCGAGGAGGATTTGCCGGGGGTGCTTGCGGCGATCGGCGCGGCGGCGGCGGCACGTACCGCTGTGCCGTGACCGGCGGTCGTTTCCATGCGAAGCGCTTCTTGGATGCCGCCCACCACGCCGGCTACAGCCTGAACGGCGTCGGCGCCGCTGGCGTGGATGGATAATTCGTCGCCCTGGCGGACGCCCAGCGCCATGATGGCGACTACGCTGCGCGCGTTCGCACTGCGGCCATGGGCGCCGAGAGAGATTTGAGCGCTGAACGACTTGGCGCGTTGCGCGAGCAGGGCGGCCGGTCGAGCGTGCAAGCCTTGGCGCAGAGTAATGACGAGCGTTCGATGCGCGACCGCTTCGCTCAATGTTCCGTCCGAGCGGGGCGGCGGAAGTGTCGTCGCAATTCCGCCGGTTGCGGCGCCCGCGATTTCGAACAACAAGTCACCCGCGCATAATGTACCGGCCGCGCGACGCCGCCGCAGACTCAACCCGTTCGCCGGCGTTACGACGATCGGCGTCATCAAACTCTTGGCGCCCCGTGCCACGACATCAAGATCGAAGCGGATCAGCTCGTCGCCGGCGCGGACGGTTGCGCCCGGCTGTACGCTCGCTTCGAAACCGCGGCCGCCCAACTGAACCGTGTCGATACCGATATGAATCAAAACGTCGATGCCGTCCGCGGCGCGGATCGATACGGCATGGGCGCTCGCGGGCAGCGTGATGACCTCGCCCGGGCAAGGCGCCAGGAGAATTCCGCTGGTCGGGTCGATCGCGAGACCGTCGCCGAGCATGCGTCCTGAAAATACCGGGTCGGGTACCTCGTCAAGTGCGGCGCACCAGCCATCGAACGGCGCCAGGATCTGTAGGATCGACATTCGCCGTCTACTCCCCGATCTCGATCCAGTCGAGCATCCATTGTGGATCGAGCCGCGGACGCGCGAAACGCAGGCAGAGATCGTGCCGGCCTTGGATGCGAGGCAGTTGCCGCTCGGGCAGGATAGTCACGGATTTGGCGTCAGCCCCGGCGAGCGGCAGTGCCGCCAATGCCGGCGTGTCGCAACCGTCGATATGAACCTCGAGTTCACCCTCCGTCGTACGTGCGTCGCCGACACGAATCTTGGCCGCATCGGCACCGATTTCATAGTTAAAGGGCAAGGGAGCCACGGCGGCAACGAGGCGTGGACCTGCGGAAAGGTCGACGCCACGATCGATCCAGCAGGGGTTCATGATATCGACTGCGATCGGACCGCCCGCTCCAGGCGCCTCGAGCAACAGCCCGATACCATCGCTGCACGGTTCGAGTTCGTGATTGTCGCGGCGCCGCGCTGCCTGCGCATCGAGACGCAGAACTCTGATGCGCGAGACCTGCGCGGATTCGATGAAAGCCGCGGCATGAATCTCGGTGCCCACGGGGACGCTGAATGGTGTTTCGTAGCGTGTTGCTTCGGACGAGGGTTCGCGACCGTCAAGGGTATAACGAATGCCGCCGTTCCCGGCGGCATCACTCGGCGCCTGATTCGACAGGCGCACCGTGAAGCCCTCGGCCGTGCGTGAAATCCCCGCGGCCGGCGCGAACACGCTGTCGGCAAAGTCCAGGCCGAACGCCCGATAGCGGGCGAACATGGGTGCCAGACGCTCGAGGAAATCCGGCCACCGGCGTCCCGCCGCGTTTGACCAGCCCACTTCGGCGAGCGCCGCGGCGCGCGGCAGCGCCATCCATTGAACGCGTTCTTCGGTTTGCATGTGCTCAGTCCATATGGCCGCCTCGATGCCGAGCACGTGATGCCGTTGGCGGTCGCTCAAGGTCGCATCCCGCGGGTCGAAACGATACACGTCCTCGAGCGAGACAACCTTAAGCCGCCCAGGCGGTTCGGTGGGGAGACTGCTCTGCCGGTTGTCGAAGTACAGCGTGGGCCAGGGCGCCAGTACGGTGTCGTTGCCGGCCACCGCCGCGGTGTGCGATCCGGACACCCCGTGCCATGACATGACGATGGCATCCTTCTGCAGTCCGGGCCGCAGAATCTCGTCCCAACCGATGATCCGCCGGCCGTGCGCCTCAAGAAAGCCGGCGATCGTTTGGGTGAAGTACGCCTGCAGCGCCTCTGGGTCTTGGATGCCTAACTGCCGGGCGCGCGTCCGAACCTCGGGTGAGGCGTTCCACTCATCCTTGACCGCTTCGTCGCCGCCGATATGAATGGTGGGGCTGGGGAAGAGTTCGATCACTTCGGCCAGGACGTCTTCGAGGAAGCGAAAAGTTTGGGGGTCCAAATTGAACAGGTGAGTGAGTACGCCCCAGCTAGCCGAGACGACCGGCGTCGATGCCCCTGCTGTGGGAGTCGCCGCGCCGAGCGCCGGATAAGCAGCGATTGCCGCCGTCGCATGGCCCGGCATTTCGATTTCCGGAATGATTTGCACATGACGGGTCGCCGCGAAGCGAACGATGTCACGTACCTCCTCCTGGGAGTAAAAGCCGCCGTAGCGCGCCCCGCTGGGTTCGACACGCCATGCGCCGACGGAAGTCAGGCGCGGGAACTTGCGAATCTCGAGCCGCCATCCCTGATCATCGGTCAAATGCCAATGCAGTACGTTGAGCTTGTGCCACGCCATCCAGTCGATAGTGGAGCGAATGAAGGCGGGGGACTGGAAGTGCCGCGAGGAATCGAGCATCAAGCCTCGCCATGCGTAGGCCGGCGCATCGCGGATTGTCTGCGTTGGGATCCGGCCTGTGTTGCCACCCGGCGGCAGGAGTTGCCAGAGAGTGACGGCGCCGTAGAATAGGCCTGCCGCGGAACTTGCCGACACCGTGACACGTTGCGGCGTGACCTCAAGCTCGTAGGCCTCGCGGCCGAAGCCGCTCCGGTGTCGGAATGCAATCGAATGTGTGCTCGCGGTATCGATGGCTGCGAGCGGAACGACACTGATCGGCAACGTAAGGCCGTTGGTGCGCTTCCATAGTTCGGCGAGATAGCGGGCGGCGTTGCCGGCATCGCGATCGCCCTCGGGCACCCGCAAAGTGGTCTTTGGATCGATACCGAATGCACCGGAACCGGGAACGACCTCGGCGGGAAGCGGGATAACGCCGCTGTGCGCTGCCCGAACCAGCGCGAGAGTCAAGGCAAGGGCCGCGCCGCACGCCGCCCTTGCTTGTCCACCCGAACTCGAACCATACCGCACGTTCCGCACTCTACCTGATCGCCTCGTGCGGCGGTCGCCGACCCCTTACAGCTTGAAGCGGAAGTTCAGGTAGTACTGCGAACCGTTTTTGTAGAACGCCCGCGGCTGAGTTTGGTTCAGGGCATAGTACTTGAGCGTCGGATTGTTCAAGTTCATGCCGTCGAGCGTGATCTGGAAATGGTCATTCAGGGCATAACCCAGCGATGCCGAGAGGGTCCCAATCGCATCCTGCGAGAATGCCGTGCTTCGATCCAAACCGCTGTAGAACGCTGACCGGTACGTGTAAGCCACCCGAGCATTGAACATCTTGTTCTCGAAGTAGCCGCTCACGTTGTAGGTGTTCTTCGACGTGCCCACGAGGCGATTGTCACCCTGCGGCGCCGTCGATGTTGCCTGCTGCACCGTCGATGTTTGCTTGCCGTCCGCATACGTGTAGTTTCCGGCGAAGCCGAAGTTGTCGGTGAACGCCTGCTGATAGGCAAGCTCCAATCCATCGACCCGGCCTTTGGCGTTGACGGGAACCGTCAAGTTGTAGGGCACTTGGGCACCGGCCGCAGGATATAGCGAGCCGAAGGTGGTGTAGGATTTGATTTCCGAGCCGTAGCCTATGTAGTTGCGCAAGTCCATGTAGAAGGCCGTGGCCGACAACAGCGAGCGCTTCGCGAAATACCACTCGAGGCCTGCGTCCAAGTTGGTCGAGCGAATCGGCTTCAAGTCGGGGTTGCCGCCAGATCCGCCGCCGACAGGGGAAGGGTTTCCCGGGGTAGGAGGCGGCGGCGGCGACAGGTTGGTGAAGCCCGCAAGCGCCGAGTAGTCGGCTCGCGTCATGGTTTCAGAGGCCGCGAAGCGCGCGACCAGGTCGGGACTCAGGTCGAATTTCAAATTCGCGCTCGGCAGGACGTCGTTATAGTTGTGCTTCCTCTCGATGCCCGCAAACGGTCCGAATGCCGAAGTCAGGACTGCGCCCGGTGTGGTTGGATCCACCTGCGTGTAGCTGATGGCGTCTTCCTGCGTATGGACGAAGCGTACGCCCGCGTTCGCGGCCCAGTTGTCTCCCTTGAAATCAGCCTGTACGAATGCCGCCGTATCCTTTTCATGCACGGCAAAGAGGTACTGGTAATACTCGCGCTTAACAGGATCGCGATTGACGTTGGCGGGACTGTTGTAAGCCGCCAGCTGCTCCGGGGTCCAATACCAGATGCCCGTCGGGACGTTGCCGCCGAAGGTGTTGAAGTTCGACGGATAGTTCGAGAATGTCGTCGGGTAATTCGCGGGGTTCATGCCGGGTGCGAGCGGTCCTTGGGCGACGCCCGTGGGCGAGGTGCGGTCATGCGCCTCGTATCGCACTCCGAACTTGAGGTCCTTCCAGGCGCCGTTATCGACCTTGTAGTCGCTGTCGATTTTCGCCCACTTTTCCGCGTCTCTGACGTCGATATCGGCTGCGCCGAAAATCCAGCCGAATGCGACCGGCACGCTGCCGGGAGTCGGCGTCGTATTGTTGGTGTTGCCGAGATTGAAGTTCGGGGCTGTTCCGAGGCCGTTCAATTGGTAGCCTGCGCCGCTGCCAAGGCCCGGCAAAGTCTCCGACACATCCTGGTGAGGCGTCTTGCCGTCTCCCCAGGAATATCCGACCTGGCCGAGGAAGCTGAGTGCGCTGCCGGCGTTCCAGGTCGTGTCGAGATTGACGAAGTTTGCCGTCGCGGTTTCGTCCGGGCGGGAGATCTGATCATAGATGCCGTAGAAGGTGCCGGGGACTCCGGTAAAGTTCGCCTTCGTGAGAGTGTTGTTTTGCACTACATAACCAGGGTCCGGCGCTTGACCTCCGCCGAAGTTGACGAAGTGAGTCGACCACATCAAATAGTTGCGGTTGTAGTTGGTGGCGGTCAATTTCGAGGAAAATCCGGAAAGATCCAAAGTGAGATCATCGGTAGGTTTGAATTCAATGTCAGCCATGCCGCCGTTCCGCTGGCGTTTTTGAGTAAAAAACGCGGCGCCGATTTCGGTCGGATACTGCACGCCCGCCAGATCCGGATGTGCGACCGCGATCGGGCTCGGGGTTGTCGCAGAAGGCTTCGCAATGGTGTCATAGCCCAGGATTTCGACTCCGTCCCGGCGCAGATGCCGCGTTTCGGAAAACAGCTGCACCATGACGCCAAAATTACCCGCATCGTTCTTGAAGTCGGCGAGCGCGCTGTATTGCCCGTCAGTCTTCGAGGGCAGTCTCGCATAGACCGCACCGACCGAGGCTTCAAGGGTGAATGGTTTCGAAAAATCGAGCGCCTTGCGGGTGACGATGTCGACCGAGCCCGCCACACCGCCCTCGACGAGCGAGGCGCTCGAGCTCTTTTCTACGACCACCTTGCTGACGATTTCCGAGGGCAGCAAGGTGAAGCTGACGCTGCGGCCCACAGTCTGCACCTGGTCGAGCACGAACCAGTCGCCTGCGGCCACACCATGACCGTTGATCAATGTCTGGGTGAGACTAGGGTTCGTGCCCCGCATGCTGACCCGATCGTTCTCATCGAACCCACCTTCGTTGGCCCCTGCGGCGCTGGTCGTGACCCCAGGCAAGCGGGCCAATGAGTCGGCAACGTTCTTGTCAGGCATCTTGCCGATGTCTTCCGCGGTGACCACTTCGGTGAGTTCCGTCGAATTGCGCTTCGCCTCGATCGAGGCTTCGACAGATTTGCGAATGCCTGTAACGACGATTTCGTCGAGGGCGCCGCTGTCGGTGGCCGGAGCCGCCATCGATATTGACGGTGGCACGAGCATCGCAAGGCCTAGTGCCGACTTGACCGCCAATGCGATCCGATTCATATAGAGATCCCCCGTCCGATTCATACAATGCCCCCTGTCCTGTCACCAATTCGGTTTGAAAATCGCACTGCCGGCATCTGGGTGGTCGTCATCGCATCCCCACACCAATTAAGACCCAATATAATACCAATTTGTGAAATCTGCTAGTGCCGTGTAATAAACACATAATATTTTCTTTAATATTGATACCAATTAATGAGTTACATCTAGATGGAGGTTGTTGCTGTTCTAAAAATGGTATTTATTTGGTATTGTTCGCATGACTGAACACATACCGGAAGCGCGATCGCCCCTTATGACATCACTCGCCAAAGCAGTTGGCCCGCTTGACGGCCGCGGCAACTTACCGCTTTACCAGGAGCTGCAGAGGGCGCTTCGCAAGGCCATCGACAGCCGGCTTCTCGGCCCGGACGACGCGCTGCCTTCGGAACGGGATCTCGCTGCAGATTTCGCCGTGTCGCGCATTACGGTGCGAAAGGCGCTCGACGGACTGGTCGCCGACGGTCTGTTGGTGCGGCGGCAAGGTGCAGGAAATTTCGTTTCGGCGCGCGTCGACAAGAATTTCGCAATGTTGACGTCCTTTTCCGAAGATATGCGCGCGCGCGGACGTACACCGCGCAGCGTGTGGTTGAAGCGCGCAGCAGGTACCGTGACGCCCGAAGAGGCGCTCGCGCTGCGCCTGAGCCCCGGCACGCCGGTATATCGATTCAACCGGATTCGTTACGCCGACGATGCTCCCATGGCGCTGGAATACGCGACCATCGTGGCGACTGCATTGCCCTCGCTCGAGGCGGTCGATTCCTCCCTTTACGAAGCGTTGGAGCGCGCCGGCCAGCGCCCGGTGCGCGCCTTGCAGCGCCTGCGGGCAGTGTTGCTGACCGGCGATCAGGCGGAATTGCTCAAGGCGAAGCCCGGGGATGCCGGCCTGCTCGTCGAACGGCTTGGGTCATTGCCGGATGGACGCGCAATCGAGTTTTCGCAATCGTTTTACCGTGGGGATACCTACGACTTCGTCGCCGAGTTGAGCGCCTCTACATGAGCGCGGCGCGCGCGCCCCAAGCCAAGGACACGCAAATGTTCCAAGAGGCTGCTCACGCCTCGGACGCGGTGCGGGCGCAGTTGCAACACGATGCTGCCGCAATGGCGGCGATCGGAGCAGAGTTGCGCCGTCTCTCGCCGCGCACCGTGATCACCTGCGCGCGCGGCAGTTCGGACCACGCTGCCACGTACGCCAAGTACCTGATCGAGACTCGTACCGGTGTGGTGACTGCGTCCGCTGCTCCTTCCGTCAGCTCGATTTACGGCGTAGCGCAGGATCTTCGTGAAAGCCTGTTCATTGCGCTCTCCCAGTCTGGACGCAGTCCTGACTTGCTCGCGTCCGTCGCCGCCGCCAAGGCGGCGGGCGCCACGATTTTGGTCTTGTGCAATAGTCCCGGCGCACCGCTCATCGCCGCCGCGGACCTGGCCGTGGAATTGCGCGCGGGCGTCGAGACCAGCGTCGCCGCGACCAAGTCTTACCTGGCTACGCTTGCCGCGCTGGTTCGAATGGTCGCGGCCTGGACGCAGGACGCCGCGCTCGAGTCGGAACTCGATGCATTGCCGGGTCTGATGGATCAAAGCTGGACACTCGATTGGTCGGCCGCATTGCCGCCCCTCGAATCGGCCGCCAACTTATACGTGGTGGGGCGCGGGTTGGGCCTCGGAGCCGCGCAGGAAACCGCATTGAAGTGCAAGGAAACCTGCGGCCTGCACGCCGAAGCCTTCAGCAGCGCCGAGGTGCGGCACGGTCCTTATGCCCTGTTGGGAGCCGGATTCCCGGCGTTGTTGTTTGCGCAACGCGACGGCACGCAAGCGGGAATCGAGGCTTTGGGCCTCGAGCTTGCACGTCGCGGCGTGCCGGTCATGATGGCCGGCGCACCGGAAAGCGGCGCTGCGGCGGATGCGGTGCGAGCCGCGGGCGCTATTATGCTGCCTACTGTCCGGGCGACGGCCGAGATCACTCCGATATTGCTGGTGCAAAGCGCCTACCGGCTGATAGCCGCGCTCGCCGTGCGGCGCGGTTTCGACCCGGATCACCCGGCGCATCTGCGCAAGGTCACGGAAACCGTGTAATGCGCACCGCCCTCGTCAACGGCCGGCTTCTGGCGGGTCCGAAACTCGTCAGCGGGCAGACGCTGCTGCTCGACGGCGGGCGCATCGAAGCGTTGGCGGACCCGAAGGATCCGCGCTGCGCCGATGCCGCCACCGTAGATCTGGCGGGACAAGTCCTGCTGCCCGGATTCATCGACGTCCAAGTCAACGGCGGCGGCGGCGTGCTGTTCAATGATGACCCGAGCCCCGAATCGATCCGCGCCATCGGCGCGGCGCACCGGCGCTTCGGCACGACCGGATTCTTGCCCACGCTGATCAGCGATGATCTCGACACGATCGGCCGCGCCATCGGCGCCGTTCAGTCCGCGCTCGATGCCGGCATGCCCGGCGTTCTCGGCATTCATATCGAAGGACCGATTCTCAACTGGAAGCGTCGCGGTGTGCATGACTCCAAGCACCTGCGGCTTCTGGACACCAGCTTGGTCGCGCTGCTGAGCGGCCTGCGTGCAGGGCGAACCGTCGTGACGTTGGCGCCCGAAATGACCACGCCGCAAGTAATAGCAAAGCTCACGGCCGCCGGCATTCTGTTATCGGCCGGGCACAGTGATGCCACGTATGCCGAGACGGCTGCGGCCATCGAGCAAGGACTGCGGGGCTTCACACATCTGTTCAATGCGATGGCGCGTCTCGAACCACGCGACCCCGGGATCGTCGGCGCCGCGCTGTATGATGAAAACACTTGGTGCGGGATCATCGTCGATGGCCACCATGTCGATCCGATCATGCTGAAGCTCGCGCTGAGATGTAAGCGCCACGATCGATTCATGTTGGTCACGGATGCGATGCCGGCCGTGGGTTCCAGCGACCCCACGTTCGTCCTGCAGGGCAGAACGATTCGCGTGGTCGACGGGATTTGCCGAGATGAGAATGGAACTCTCGCGGGCACTGCGCTCGATATGGCGGCGGCGGTGCGTAACGCGGTCTCAATGCTCGGGCTCGACATCGCCGAGGCCGCGCGCATGGCGAGCGAGTATCCGGCCGAATTTCTCGGCCTTGGTCACGAGCTCGGCCGCATCGCGCCGGGTTACCGCGCAAATCTCGTGCTGCTTGACCATGAACTGAAGGTCAAGAGGACCTGGATCGAGGGCGTGCAACGCTGATTTCAAAACCGCTGAATCGGGCGCAGCGGTCAGTTACCGGGCGGGCTTGGGGATTTTAACCGTCCTCAGCGTCTTTAGCACGGTGGCATTGGGATGCTTGGCGCAATCGCCCAGCAATGCGGCTTCAAAGGCGTGCAGTGAATCCGCATCGAAGAGATGGCCACCGGATGCTGCAACCGCGAATCCGAACAGCCACATCATGATGGTCTTTGCGCTCTCGGCATCCGTGCGCGCGAATTCCTCGTGCCGCGCCGCGAACGAGGAGCACTCCACGTTGGCGAGGTTCATCGGGTTCCTGGTTTCGGGTTTGACGATCCTGAGCGCGTCCAACATGTTCTCCCCCGGGTTGCTCTTGCACTCGTTGTCGAGCGCGAATCCGAATGGGGCCAGCGCGTCGGAGTACAGGACATGCGCGCCCGACGCCGCGACGGAATAGCCGAACAGCCACATGACCGTGTCAAGGGTGTCCGCGCTCGCATTCGAGGCGGCTGCGGGCAGCACTTGGCTTTCGTATTCGGCGCAGCTCAGCGTCGCGAGATTCAGCTCGCCGGCTCGGCCGATGCAGGGCAGCGCGATCAGACAAATCGCGGCAGCGATGAGCAATTTCATTCCGTCAGCCGCCGGCCCGGGACGGCAAAATCCGTTGCACGAGCGGCGAGAAGCGTCCGGATTTCACCCACTGCTGCGCGGCGCCGATGTCCGGCGCGAAATAGCGGTCGATCGCGTAGAACGGCACATCGCGCCGGACGTCGGCGTGAACCCGCTCGAGGCTGGGGCTAGAACGGGAAGGACGGTGGAAGTCGATGCCCTGCGCCGCTGCCAGCAGTTCAATCCCGATCACAGCGGCCGCATTGTCGACCATACGCGCAAGACGGCGCGCAGCATGGGTCGCCATGCTGACGTGGTCTTCTTGGTTAGCGGACGTCGGTATGGAATCGATACTGCAGGGCGTGGCGACCGTCTTGTTCTCCGATACGAGTGCCGCGGCGGTGACTTGCGCGATCATGAAACCGGAGTTCACGCCGCTGTTCTCCACCAAAAAGGCGGGCAGGCCGCTCATCTTGGGATCGACCAATACGGCGGTCCGCCGCTCCGACAGGTTGCCGATCTCCGCCAGCGCGAGGGCGAGCGTATCGGCCGCGAACGCCACGGGTTCGGCATGGAAATTTCCGCCGGAAAGCACGTCGCCCGCATCGGTAAACAACAGCGGATTGTCGGTGACGGCATTGGCTTCCAATGCGAGAGTCGCACTGACATTGCGGATCAGATCCAAGCAGGCGCCCATTACCTGCGGCTGACAGCGGAAAGAATAGGGGTCCTGCACGCGCGTGCAGTCGAGGTGCGAGGCGCGAATGGCGCTGCCGGCAATCAAATCCCGGTACTCGCGCGCCACGGCGATTTGCCCAGGCTGACCGCGAACCGCCTGTATGCGCTCGTCGAACGGCGAATCGCTGCCCTTTAGGGCGTCGACGGACATGGCGCCGGCGACGACGGCAGCGGCAAACACGTCCTCGGCGCCGAATAGCCCGGCTAATGCCAGGGCGGTGGAAACCTGGGTGCCGTTGATCAATGCGAGGCCCTCCTTGGCGCGCAGCTTCAAGGGCTCGAGGCCGGCCAAGCCTAAGCCATCGGCCGCCGGCAGCACCGTGCCGTGTACGCGCACCTGCCCGATGCCGAGCAACACCGTGCTCAAGTGCGCGAGGGGCGCCAAATCTCCCGAGGCGCCGACCGAGCCTTGCGCGGGAATCACGGGATAGACCTCATGCTCGAGCAGCGCGAGCAAGGCATCGATCACGGCCAGTGAAATGCCGGAGTGCCCGCGCGCGAGCGCGTTGATCTTGAGGACCAGGATCAGTCGCACGACCGGGTCGGGCAGTGAATCACCCACGCCCGCTGCGTGCGATAGCAGCAGGTTGCGCTGCAGCAGCTCGAGTTGTTCGGTTGGTATGCGAGTTTGAGCCAGCAGGCCAAACCCCGTGTTGATGCCGTAAGCCGCATCGCCGGCCGCGATGATCTTGTCCACCAAGGAACTCGCGGCCGCAATTCGGCCGCGGTCGTGCGCCGACAAGCGCAGATCGACGGGATGCTCGTGTATTCGCCGCAGCACCGAAAGCGTCAGCTCGCCGGCGCGCGCCTCCAACACATTCGCCACTAGCCGATCATCGGCAAGTTCAGGCCCTGCTCGCGCGCGCAGGCAATCGCGTCTGCATAACCGGCATCGGCATGCCGCATGACTCCCGTGCCGGGATCGTTCCAGAGCACGCGACGGATGCGCTTGGCCGCAGCCGAGCTGCCGTCGCAGACGATGACCACGCCGGCGTGCTGGGAGTAGCCCATGCCGACGCCGCCGCCATGATGAACCGAGACCCAGGTTGCACCGCTGGCAGTGTTCAAAAGCGCGTTGAGCAAAGGCCAATCAGAGACTGCATCGGATCCGTCCTTCATGGCTTCGGTCTCCCGGTTTGGGCTCGCCACGGAACCGGAATCCAAGTGGTCGCGGCCGATGACGATGGGCGCTGAGAGCTCGCCGCTCTCGACCATTTCGTTGAAGGCCAGGCCCAAGCGGTGACGCTGGCCCAAGCCGACCCAGCAGATGCGCGCCGGCAATCCTTGGAAGTGGATCTGCGAGCGCGCCATGTCGAGCCAATGATGCAGATGCGGATCGTTTGGGATCAGCTCTTTGACTTTCGCATCGGTCTTGTAAATGTCCTCAGGGTCGCCCGAAAGGGCAACCCAGCGGAACGGTCCGATGCCGCGGCAAAAGAGCGGGCGGATGTATTCCGGCACGAAACCCGGAACGTCGAACGCCCGGGCGACGCCCGCATCGAGGGCGACCTGGCGAATGTTATTGCCGTAGTCGAAGACCGGCAGCCCCATGTCCTTGAACCGCAGCAAGTATTCGACATGCTTGGCCATGGAGCGCGTGGCAGCAGCCGTTGTGCCGGCAGGATCGCTCGCGCGCCGCTCGTCCCATTGCTCGACCGTCCAGCCCTGCGGCAGGTAACCGTTGACCGGGTCGTGCGCCGAAGTTTGGTCCGTCACCGCGTCGGGCCGGATGCCGCGCTCGAGCAAGGTTTTCAGCACGTCGACGATGTTCCCCAGCAGCGCGACCGAAATCGGCTTGCCGTTTTTCCCGGCGTTCTCGAACAGGGCAAGCGCCTCATCTATGGAGTTGGCCTGCGCGTCCACATAGCCGGTTTCCAGGCGCTTGGCTATGCGGCTTTGGCGGCATTCGACCGCCAACATGTTGAAATCCGCCATGGTGGCCGCGAGGGGCTGCGCGCCGCCCATTCCGCCGAGACCGGCCGTCAGGATCCACCTGCCGCTTACTTGCCCCTTGAAGTGCCGCCGGCCCATTTCGGCGAAGGTCTCGTACGTGCCTTGCACGATGCCTTGGCTGCCGATATAGACCCACGAGCCGGCGGTCATCTGCCCGTACATGGCGAGACCTTTGCGGTCGAGTTCGTTGAAATGATCCCAGGTTGCCCAGTGAGGCACGAGATTGGAATTTGCTATCAACACCCGCGGCGCGTCCGCATGCGTCGGAAACACGCCGACCGGCTTGCCGGATTGCACCAGCAGCGTCTCCTCTTCGGTCAGTGTCTTCAGCGTCTCGACGATGCGGTCGTAGCAATTCCAATCGCGGGCGGCGCGCCCTATTCCTCCGTACACCACCAGCTCGGCTGGATTTTCCGCGACTTCAGGGTCCAAGTTATTCATCAACATACGCAGTGGCGCTTCGGTCATCCAGGTGCGTGCGCTCAAGGCGTTGCCGCGCGCCGCGCGGATGATCCGGGGTTTTAAAGGGGCGAGCATGGTTGCATCCTTAGGGTCGAAAACGCCCCGACAGTTCATATCGGGAGCCGGGGTAATAGAGACGTGCCACCGAGGCGATCTGTGCGGCTGTCCACGTGCGTCGAATCATCAACAGGCAAGGCTCTTCGCGTTTCATGACCAAGAACTTGCGCGTGCGTTCATCCGGCATCACGGCCCGCAGCAGGTGTTCGGCTTCCTGCAGCGGAGCGACTTTCAGCAGGTAGTCGGTGGGAGTAGTTTGATTGAAATCCACTTTCAGGTAATCGGGAGCTAGTTTTGGCTGCACGTAGCGGTCTTCGAGCTGGATTGGGCGGTCGTTCTCGAAGTGCACGATGACCGAGCGATACAACTCGCTGCGCGGCGCGATGCCGAAATCTTCGGCGAGCTCCGCGACGGCGCGTATGCGCTCCAGTGCGACGATCTCGGCGCGATGCACGTGGCCCCGGCGCCGGATCTCCTCGGCGATGCTGTGGATTTCAAGTGGATGTGCATGGGCGTGTTGATCGGCGACGAAGCTGCCGACTCCGGCGATACGCACCAAAACGCCTTCGTCGCGCAATTCCCGCAACGCCCGATTGGCGGTCATGCGCGAGACGCCGAAGGACTTGACGATGTCGTTTTCTGAAGGCACACGGCTCGACGCACCCCACTTGCCGGAACCGATGTTATCGAGGATATGGCGCTTTACCTGCACATACAGCGGCTGGAGCGACGCGTTGTTTCTGGCCATGTCCGGGAGATTAAGCTGTATAGACAGGTACGGTCAACCTATTTCACGCCGATCGGGCTAGCCTCTGCATCAAACCGGCGAAGCGCGGCCGCAGCTCATCTTCGACGGCGTGACGGCGGTTTTTGATCACCCAGCGGCCGGCCACCATGACATCACGGATGGCGGCGTCCCCGCCGGCGAACACCAGGTGATCCAGCGCAGTGTCCGGCGCGGCCCCCTCCAGGGATGGATGTGCGGGATCCAACACCAGCCAGTCGGCACGGCGGCCCACTTCGATCGCCCCCGCCGGTTGACCGATGGCTTGCGCACCTTGCTGCGCGGCGCCACGCCAAAGGCGGGTCCCTACGTGCGGCTCGGCGCTCGTGGCGAGCACCCCACGCCGTTTCCTGCGCAGCCGCTGTTGATATTCGAGCCAGCGTAGTTCCTCGGCCGGATTCAACGTCGACTGGCTGTCGGAACCCACGCAAAGACGACCGCCTACCGCGAGGAAGCGGGCTGCATCGAAGAACCCATCTCCAAGATTGGCTTCGGTGCTGATGGAGACGCAGACGGTCGCCGCAGCCGCTGCGATTCCCTTGAGTTCTTCGATCGTTGCGTGTGTGGCATGGATCAGGCACCAATGGCCGGTAACCAATCCCGTGTCCAGCAGCAGCTCGATGGGACGTCGTCCGGTCTCGCGTACGCACGCTTTGACTTCGAGCAACTGCTCCGCGACGTGAATATGAATGGGCATCCCGGCGTCGATTTCGCGCAGCCGCAACGTAGCTTCGCGCAGGTTTGCAAGCGGCACGGCGCGCAAGCTGTGAAACGCCGCCCCGGTGCGCTGCGCACGGGGACCGCCGGGCATGGCGCCGGCGCGCCGCTCGGCGCCCACCCGGTCTTCGATCGCCCGCAGGAAAGAATCCGTGTCCGAAAGGAATCGTGCCTGCTCAGGCTTCAGCGCCTGCCCGCCGAAATCACCGGTCTGGTACAAGGTAGGCAGGAACGTGAGGCCAATGCCTGCGATCGACGCCGCCTTTCCGATCGCATCCCAGAGAGCATTCGCACCGGAATAGGAAGCGCCGCCTTTATCGCGGTGCAGATAGTGAAATTCCGCAACCGAGGTATAGCCGCTTTTGAGCATCTCGACGAATAACTGGGTCGCCAGGATCTCGAGGTCGTCGGGCTCGATGCGATTCGCAAGCGCATACATGGCGCGCCGCCACGTCCAAAAACTGTCGCGCGCCGACAAACGATATTCTGTGTTCCCCGCCATGGCTCGCTGGAAGGCGTGACTGTGCGCGTTGGGCATGCCGGGAACCACGATGCCGTCGATACGTTCCGCAGCAGCGAGGGCTTTCCGAGCGTCGGCGGGCGCGGTCGCGATGCCGTTGATGAACCCGTCGTCGGATACCGCAACGGTAGCGCCCGCTGCCCAGCCTTGCGGTAAATAAACGGATTGCAAATGGTAGTGGCGCATGTTGGCTATACCTGTATAGGGAACCGTTCTTGCCGTATCATACGTGCAACAGCCGTCAGGGGCGATCTTAAGTGCGAAAACCGTCGGACAGAGAATGGGACCAAGTCTGGATCGGGGCTGACCTCGCGACCATGGTCGCGGGTGCGGGAGCCTATGGCAACATCAAAAACGCTGCGCTGGCGGTGAAAGGCGAGCGCATCGCGTGGATTGGCCCTGCCGCCGAAGGGGCGCGCAAGGCGGCTGAGCTGTGCGTTCCCGTGCACGGCGTGCGGGGCCATTGGATCACGCCGGGACTGATCGATTGCCATACGCACTTGGTATATGGCGGCAATCGAGTCGAGGAGTTCGAACAGCGGCTTTGCGGGGTTTCTTACGAAGAAATTGCGCGCGCCGGCGGCGGCATCCAGTCGACCGTGAAGGCAACCCGTGCGGCGACCCACGAGGAACTGCAGGAATCGGCCACCGTTCGCGCCAAGCGGTTGATGGCGGAGGGCGTCACTACCATCGAGGTAAAGTCCGGCTACGGACTCGAACTAGGCGCGGAGCGCCGCTTGCTCGAGGTAGCGCGGGATCTGGGCGCGGAGTTGCCGGTCTCGATCACCAAGACATTTCTCGGCTTGCACGCGCTGCCGAGCGAATTCGCGGCCGATCGCCAGGACTTCGTGAACCAGGCCAGCGGCCCCTGGCTGGAATCTCTGGCGGCGGCAGGCTTGGTAGACGCGGTGGACGTATTCTGCGAGAACATCGCATTCTCCGTGCCGGAAGCAGGGCGTCTATTGCGGGCGGCCAAGCAATTGGGATTGCCTGCCCACGTGCACGCGGGCCAGCTGAGCGATATGGGTGCGGCGGAATTGGCCGCGAAGTGGGGCGCGTTGTCCGCCGACCATCTCGAGTATCTGAGCGCCGCCGGTGCGCGCGCTCTTGCCGCCGCTGGCACGGTCGCGGTGCTGCTGCCGACGGCGTACTTCACCCTGCGGCAGAAGAAGCCCCCGCCGGTCGCATCGTTGCGTGAGTCGGGCGTGGCACTGGCGATTGCGACAGATTGCAATCCGGGAAGCTCGCCCTGCACGTCCATATTGCTCGCGCTCAACATGGCCTGCACGTTGTTCGGGTTGACTGCGGAAGAAGCGTTGAGCGGCGCAACGCGGCACGCCGCAATGGCCTTGGGCGCCCTCGATGAAATCGGAACCCTCGAAATCGGCAAACGCGCGGATTTTGCGCTGTGGCGTATCGAGCGGCCCGCGGAACTTTGTTATGGCTTGGGCGCAAATCCCTGCGCCGGCGTTGTTCATCGAGGAAAACTCAGGCCGGAGCCGCGGGCAGTCCGGATGTAGCGTCGATAAAACCGAAAGGCGGGCGCAATTCAAGCAGACTGCGTCTCCTCGAATCCGCTCAGCACGTTCACGACATTGATGCCAATTTCGCCGACGGCATAACCGCCTTCGAGAACAAAAAGCGTCGGCAGCGCGCGCGCGCCGATCATCCGGCCATAGGTAAAAAAATCCCCTGTGTTGAGGCAAAAAAAACTGATGGGATCTGCCGCGAAGGTATCAACGCCCAACGACACGACCAATGCATCCGCACGAAAATCCCCGATGCGCTCGAGCGCAGCGCGCAGCGCTCCCTGCCAGAGGTCGAATTGCGTTCCGGGCGGCAACGGAAGATTCAAGGTAAACCCTGCGCCGGCGCCGGTTCCCGTTTCGTCGGCGTAACCGGAGAAATACGGAAACGCATCGGCAGGGTCGCCATGCAGCGAGACGTACAGCACGTCGGGGCGATCATAGAAAATATCCTGTGTCCCATTTCCATGGTGAAAATCGACGTCGAGAATGGCGACGCGCGCTGCGCCCGCGTCGCGAAACCGCTGAGCGGCTATTGCGGCGTTGTTCAAAAAGCAGTAACCACCGTACAGATCGCGGGCGGCGTGATGTCCGGGCGGCCGGCACAGTGCAAAGGCCGTGCGCGCGCCTCGTTCGATCTGCGACGCCGCGGTGAGTGCGACATCGGCCGCAGCGCTTGCCGCTTCCCACGTGCCCTCGCTGATCGACGTTTCGGCGGCCATTGCGTAATACCCCAGCTGTCCCGTGATGCTGTTCGGGCGCTGCTGGCGCATGCGTCTGGCGGGCCAGCAATCGGGGATCGCCTCGCCCCGATTGCCGGCGGCAACCCATTGCCTCCAGGCTTGCCTTAAAAAATCGATGTACTCTTGGTCATGAACGCGCAGCAGCGGAGCGCTGCCGAAGCTTAAGGGAGCGATGACCGCTCCAATACGCTGCGATCGGATCCGGTCCAAGACAATTTGCGCGCGCTCCGGAGACTCATGCGGGCGAACCAATTCGCCGCCGTAGAGTTCGGTGCGCGGGCTGCGCAGCAGATGATCGGCCGTGAAAACCGTGATCATTTCGAGCGTCTCCGTTGCGTATCAAAATACTGCTGCGAAGCAGCAATCTCCTTGACACCTGCGCGGCCGGTTCCTACAATCGCCGGCCTTTGTCTCCGCACGCAGGTTCGGGGCATCCACGCCCGTTCATTATAGTTTTATGCATCGGGACCGTTCTTATATCCATGGGCGGCCCAGAAGGTATTTATGGCGACGACGACCCAATTGATTCGCACCGGCCGAAACGAGCCAGCCTGGAAGTCCAAAGTTCCGGCGCTCGCGGCTTCGCCGCAGAAGCGGGGCGTTTGCACGCGCGTGTACACGACCACGCCGAAGAAGCCGAATTCGGCCTTGCGCAAGGTATGCCGCGTGCGTCTGACCAATGGATATGAAGTGTCGAGCTACATCGGCGGTGAAGGCCACAACTTGCAAGAACACTCGGTGGTCTTGATCCGCGGCGGCCGTGTCAAGGATCTGCCCGGGGTGCGCTATCACACTGTTCGCGGGGCGCTCGATTGCGCCGGCGTCAGCGATCGCCGGCAAGGCCGTTCCAAGTACGGCGCTAAACGTCCCAAAAAATAAAGGTTTCCCATGTCCCGCAGAGCAGCAGCCCCCCATCGCACCATTCTCCCGGACCCGAAATTCGGCAACGATATGTTGGCCAAATTCATCAATATGGTGATGGAGCGAGGCAAAAAGTCGGCCGCCGAGAAAATCGTCTACGGCGCCATTGACCGCATCGGCGATAAGAGCGGCCGCGCAGGCGGCGACGCGATTGCTGTATTGCAGCAGGCGCTGGATAACGTCAAGCCGGTGGTAGAGGTCAAGTCACGCCGGGTCGGCGGCGCTACGTATCAAGTGCCCGTCGAGGTGCGAGCCAATCGACGTCAAACGCTGGCGATGCGGTGGGTCATCGAGGCCGCCACCGCCCGCAGCGAGAAGTCCATGGCGCACCGTCTTGCCGCCGAACTGATGGAGGCGGCCGAGAATCGCGGTGCCGCGGTCCGCAAGCGCGAAGATACTCATCGCATGGCAGAGGCCAACAAGGCGTTCGCGCACTATCGCTGGTAGCGGGGCGAACAACCCCTGGCTGGTAAAACGCCGGTTCGGTCTTATATAGAAGTTATCGGACGGGTCGCTTCGACCCGTTGAAAAATGGCGCGAAGCGCCGAGGAACCATGCCACGCACTACGCCCATCGAGCGATACCGAAACATCGGTATTTCCGCTCATATCGACGCGGGGAAGACAACCGCGACCGAGCGTATTCTGTTTTACACGGGTGTGTCGCACAAGATCGGCGAGGTCCATGACGGCGCCGCCGTGATGGACTACATGGAACAAGAGCAGGAGCGCGGCATCACCATCACCGCTGCAGCGACCACCTGTTTCTGGAAGGGAATGGACAAGAGCTTCCCGGAATACCGCATAAACATCATCGATACCCCGGGACATGTCGATTTCACCATTGAAGTAGAGCGAAGCCTGCGCGTCCTGGACTCCGCGGTCGCAGTGTACTGCGCCGTGTCGGGCGTACAACCCCAGTCGGAGACCGTCTGGCGGCAAATGAACAAGTACGGCGTCCCGCGCATCGCGTTCGTCAACAAAATGGATCGCGCCGGCGCGAATTTCCTGCGTTGCGTCGAACAGATCCACACCCGTTTGCGCGGTAATCCGGTGCCGATTCAATTGCCCATCGGCGCCGAAGACGGCTTCGTCGGCGTGGTCGATCTCGTCAAAATGAAGTCGATCCGGTGGGACGACGAAACTCAGGGTATGAAGTTCGAATACCGCGACATTCCCGCCGGCATGCTCAAGGAATGCGAAGAGTGGCGCGCCAAGATGGTCGAGGCCGCCGCCGAGGGCGACGAGGCCCTCCTCAACAAGTATCTTGAAACCGGTGAACTATCGGACACCGAAATCAAACAGGGCTTGCGTGAACGCGCGCTCAAGAATGAAGTGTGCTTGGTGACCTGCGGATCGGCTTTCAAGAACAAGGGCGTGCAGGCCGTGCTGGACGCGATCGTCGAATACATGCCTTCGCCCGCGGACGTGCCGCCAGTCAAGGGCCAAGGCGAGCGTGGCGAGGCCCTGACGCGCAGGGCCGACGACAGCGAGCCGTTTTCGGCGCTTGCCTTCAAGATTCTGAACGATCCATTCGTCGGCAATCTCACATTCTTCCGGGTATATTCGGGCACGCTCAACTCGGGCGACCAGGTGTTCGTGCCGAATCGCAATCGCACCGAGCGCATCGGACGCCTGTTGCAGATGCATGCCAGCGAACGCTCCGAAATCAAGGAGGTTCGCGCCGGCGATATCGCGGCTGCGGTAGGCTTGAAGGATGTCACCACCGGCGACACCCTATCGGATCCGCAAAAAGTGATCATCTTGGAAAAGATGGAGTTTCCGGAGCCGGTGATTTCAGTGGCCGTGGAGCCCAAAACCAAAGTCGACCAGGAAAAAATGGGTCTCGCCCTGCAGCGCTTGGCAAAGGAAGACCCTTCCTTTCGCGTGCACACGGATCAAGAGTCCGGCCAGACCATCATTTCGGGCATGGGCGAGCTTCACCTGGAGATCATCGTCGACCGCATGAAGCGCGAGTTCAAGGTCGAAGCCAACGTGGGCAAGCCGCAGGTGGCCTATCGCGAAACGATTCGCGCCACCGTGGAATCCGAAGGCAAGTTCGTGCGCCAGTCGGGCGGCCGAGGCCAGTACGGACATGTGTGGCTCAAGATCGAGCCGCAGCCGGCCGGGAAGGGCTACGAGTTCGTCAATGGCATCGTCGGCGGCGCCGTACCGCGCGAGTTCATTCCCGCCGTGGATAAGGGCATCCAAGAGGCCGTGCAAACCGGCGTGATCGCGGGCTATCCGATCGTCGACGTGAAGGTCACGATTTTCGACGGCTCGTACCACGATGTCGATTCGAACGAAATGGCATTCAAGATCGCCGGCTCGATGGGTTTCAAGGAAGGCTTTCGCAAGGCCAGGCCGGTGTTGCTCGAGCCGATCATGAAGGTCGAAGTGGTAACTCCAGAAGATTACTACGGCGATATAGTCGGCGACCTGAATCGCCGCCGGGGCCAGATCGTCGGTATGGAAGATTCTGCCTCCGGCAAGGTCGTGACGGCGGATGTCCCGCTGGCCGAAATGTTTCAATACTCGACCGCGATGCGCTCCATGAGCCAGGGCAGGGCGAACTATACGATGGAATTTGCCAAGTACATGGAAGTGCCGAGCAACGTCGCCGATGCCGTCATGAAAAAAGCTTCGTAAACATCAATTTAATTAATTAAGAGGTACTTGCCGTGTCGAAGGGGAAGTTTGAGCGAACGAAGCCGCACGTGAACGTGGGGACGATTGGGCATGTGGACCATGGCAAGACGACGTTGACGGCGGCGTTGACGAAGGTGATGGCGGAGAAGTTTGGAGGGGAATTCAAGGCCTACGACCAGATTGACAAGGCACCGGAGGAGCGTGCGCGGGGGATCACGATAGCGACGGCGCACGTGGAGTACCAGAGCGAGGCGCGCCACTACGCGCACGTGGACTGTCCGGGGCATGCCGATTACGTGAAGAACATGATCACGGGGGCGGCGCAGATGGACGGGGCGATTTTGGTGGTATCGGCGGCGGACGGGCCGATGCCCCAGACGCGCGAGCACATATTGCTGGCGCGCCAGGTGGGTGTTCCCTACATCGTGGTGTATTTGAACAAGGCGGACATGGTGGACGATGCGGAGCTTCTGGAGCTGGTGGAGCTTGAGGTTCGGGATTTGCTGACGTTGTACAAATTTCCCGGTGACAAGACGCCGATCATCACGGGCTCTGCGTTGAAGGCGCTGGAGGGGGAGGAGAGCGATATCGGGGTGGCCTCGGTGATCAAGCTGGTGAAGGCGTTGGATGAGTACATTCCGGTGCCCAAGCGAGCGGTGGAGGGGGCATTTTTGATGCCTGTGGAGGATGTGTTCTCGATTGCGGGCCGCGGCACGGTGGTGACGGGGCGCATTGAGCGCGGGATAGTGAAGGTGAACGACGAAGTGGAGATCGTGGGGATTCGCCCGACGACCAAGACGACGTGCACTGGGGTGGAGATGTTTCGCAAGCTCCTGGATGAGGGGCAGGCTGGGGACAACGTTGGAGTGCTTTTGAGGGGCACGAAGCGCGAGGAGGTGGAGCGCGGGCAGGTGTTGTGCAAGCCCGGGAGCATCAATCCGCACACGAAGTTTGAGGCCGAGGTGTACGTGCTGACGAAGGAGGAGGGGGGGCGGCACACGCCGTTCTTCAAGGGCTATCGGCCGCAGTTTTATTTTCGCACCACGGACGTGACGGGTGCGGTGGAGCTGCCGGAGGGCACGGAGATGGTGATGCCTGGGGACAACATCAAGATCGTGGTGGAGCTGATCGCGCCGATCGCGATGGAACAGGGCTTGAGATTTGCCATCCGCGAGGGCGGCAAAACAGTCGGCGCCGGTGTGGTCGCCAAAGTAATAGCGTAAGATTCGACACCTTTTCACCCGCTTCGCGCAAATCAACGGGGTCTGACCCCGTCCGTTAATTGGGAAGAGTTAATTATGGCTAACCAGAATATTCGAATTCGCCTGAAGGCTTTCGACCATCGATTGATCGACAAGTCGGCACGCGAAATCGTCGATACGGCAAAGCGTACCGGAGCGACCGTCAAGGGTCCCGTGCCGCTCCCCATCAAAATGGAGCGCTTCACCGTGTTGACTGCGCCTCACGGCGACAAGGATGCGCGCGATCAGTTCGAAATCCGCACGCACAAGCGTTTGATGGACATATTGAACCCCACGGACAAGACCGTGGACGCGCTGATGAAGCTGGAACTGCCGGCGGGCGTAGATGTCCAGATCAAGCTGAATTAGTGCCCGCGGTTTCGCGCGGCAGCCGTCTAACCTTTTGTCGACGCCCGGTTCAATATCCTTAAGCTGCGGGTGATGGACGAGTCTTCGTAGCCGGAAGGTCGACTTAACTGCAGTGCTCCGCCTGCCGCCGCCGCCGCTCGGGGCCACGTGCGCACTAGGTTTTCGATTTGCACGGCATGCACCGGCGCGCAGAAAAACCGGCCCTGCGCCGTATCGAACCCGGCGGACCGCACGAAATCGAGTTCTTGGCGTGTTTCAACGCCTTCGGCGCATACCGTCAATTCCAGGTCGTGAGCGAGACTGCTGATGGCGCGAACGATGGTTTCTGCGTCCCGCTCGCGTGCAACGTCTTTGAGCAAAACGCGGTCAACTTTGATCTCGGAATACGGCATTTTATAAAGCTCGGTGAGCGAGGACGCTCCGGTGCCGAAATTATCGAGGGACAGCCCGACGCCGAGAATTCGCAAGCGTGAAAAGACGTCCAGCATCAACTCGCCGTCCTCGACGTTGGTCGCTTCGGTGACGTCCAACACCACTTGTGAGGGCGGCACGTCGTTTTCGCGCAGCAGCACCGCGAGACGTTCGGGGAACTCGCGGTCGCGCACGAGCCGGGGACTCAAATTGACGACCATCTCCAGCGGCATGCCGCTGCAGCGCCATGCTCCGGCTTGCCGCGCAGCCTCCATCAGTATGAGGTCGGTCAACTGGCCCAGCAGGCCGAGCTCCTCCACGGCGGCAAGAAATTGACCCGGCAAGAGTTCACCGCGCCGCGGATGCTGCCAACGCACCAGCGCTTCGACTCCAATAATGTTGAGGTCGTCCGCGGAGAGGGCGATCTTCGGTTGGTAGCGCAGGGAAAATTCGCATTCCGCGATTGCGCGTTCGAGGTCCTCGCGCGAAATCGGAGCCGATCCAGCCAGATGCGTCGTGAACAGCCGCTCGATGTCATTTTCTTCCAGCGGACGTTTGCGCGTGCCGATGATATGCAAGCCCCGCGATTCGGCGGCTCGCCTGATGCCCGAGAGAATGCGCGCGTCGACCGAACCGACCAGCAGCGTGGCGGGACGCACTCCGTGCTGCGCAAGCGCGTCCAAGACGCCCAGGCCGTCCGTCTCGAAGCGATCGACCGCGAGTACCGCCAGGTTGGGCCGCCGCATGGCGAGCACACCGGCGAGCTCATCAGGCGCGTTGACGTCGACGGGATCGCATCCGAGCCGCTCTGCGACGCATTGCAGCACCGCACGCGACTCGGGGTCGCCGTCTGTGATCAAAATGAGATTAGGGGAGGTGTTAATGGGGGGTCTCGCGCCGGCGGCCGCACTGGTCGATCGATGGGTTACAAGGCCCGCATTTGGGCGAATCGGTGCTTGCGAGGAGTCTGCGCTACTTATTGCCTCTTCGTCCGCCGCAGACTGAGCAGCCCGTTCCACATTTCTGGTGCGGCGCCCTCCAGGGCACGAAACTTGCGCGAACGCCATAATCCTATATACTCCGCCGTCCAATTTTGGAGGTCGGAGCGCGTGGGTGCCGACGCCAGTTTTCCAACGGCCTCAAGGCCCGAGGGGCCTGGGGTTTCGAGCGTCCAG
Organism: Steroidobacterales bacterium; assembly: GCA_038229815.1. Taxonomy (GTDB): domain Bacteria; phylum Pseudomonadota; class Gammaproteobacteria; order Steroidobacterales; family Steroidobacteraceae; genus Bog-1198. Next base: position 55,304 of record JBBROC010000002.1, read on the forward strand.
ACCGCTGATCTGTCGCAACGCAAGCGCGAGCCAATCATGGCTCTCGCCGTATGAGGATTGACAATGACCATCGGTCTGGTTGGCCGCAAGTGCGGCATGACCCGCGTATTCACCGACGCCGGTGTGACCGTCCCCGTGACGGTTGTCGAGGCGTTGCCGAATCGCATCTCGCAAGTCAAAAGTGATAAGACAGACGGCTACCGTGCGGTGCAGGTCACCATCGGGGGCCGCCGTCCGTCGCGAGTGCCCAAGGCGCTGGCGGGCCATTTTGCCAAGGCAAATGTCGCCGCCGGCTACGCTTCCCGGGAATTCCGCTTGGGCAAGGGCGAAGGGGAGGCACTGGCTGCCGGCGCCGAGCTGAAGGTCGATATGTTCTCTCCGGGTCAAATCGTCGATGTCACAGGCACCACAGTCGGCAAGGGCTTTGCCGGCACGATGAAGCGCCATAATTTTGCCGGCGGCATGAAAACTCACGGCAACTCCCTGTCGCACCGCGCGCCCGGTTCCATCGGTCAGCGCCAGACGCCGGGTCGGGTGTTCAAAGGCAAGCGCATGTCCGGCCATATGGGCGTCAAGAACCGCACCATCGAGAATCTACGCATCGTCGAGGTGGACGTGCCGCGGAACTTGCTTCTGATCAGCGGCGCGATTCCAGGTTCCGAAGGTGGCCGGGTCATCGTCAAACCGTCGGTCAAGGCCGCGGGCCAGGCGCGCCGCAGGAAATTGATGCCGAACAAGGCCCCGGTTGCCGCCAAGGGTGCCGCCAAGGGTGCCGCGCCCAAGGCCGCACCTGCCGCGAAGGGCGCCAAAGCTGACAAGAAGTAGACCCTCATGAAGCTCCAGCTAAAGAACGCAACTCCCGCCAGCGACATTCAATTGTCCGATGTGGCTTTTGGTCGTGCCTACAACGAGGCGCTCATTCACCAGGTCGTCACCGCCTACCAGGCGGCCGGCCGTGCGGGCACCAAAGCACAGAAAACCCGCGCGGAAGTGCGCGGCGGCGGCAAAAAGCCCTGGAGCCAGAAGGGAACCGGCCAGGCTCGCGTCGGCTCGATTCGCAGCCCCATATGGGTGGGCGGCGGCCGGGCGTTCGCCGCCAGACCGAGAGATTTCTCGCAGAAGGTCAATCGAAAGATGTACCGGGCGGCCATGCAATCCATGGTGTCGCAACTGGTGCGCGAGGATCGCTTGGTCGCGGTTGAGTCATTGGAGATCACCGCGCCGAGAACCAAGCTCCTGATCAGCAAGTTGGCCGAGTTCGGCCTAACGCGCGCCCTGATCTTGATTGAGGCGCATGACGAAAAATTGTTTCTGGCGGCCCGCAACGTACCCTACGTGGAGGTGATGCCGGTGGCCTCACTCGATCCCGTGAGCTTGATCAAGCACGACAAGGTGATCGCCACTGTCGGCGCCTTGAAGTTGCTTGAACAGCGTCTCGGGGGCGCGCATGAATAAGGAACGCTTGATGACCGTGCTGATCCAACCGCACGTGTCGGAGAAGGCGGCCAACGTCACCGAGAAGGCGAACCAATACGTGTTTCGCGTACGTGATGATGCCTCGAAGAACGAAGTGAAGCAGGCGGTCGAATTGATGTTCGAGGTCAAGGTCGAGGGCGTCAATTTGCTCAACAAACCGGGCAAAACCCGCCGCTTCAAGAATGTGGCCGGCAAGCGCAATGGTTACAAGAAAGCATACGTGCGTTTGGAAACCGGGCAGTCCATCGACTTCACCGGCGGCGCGAAGTAAGGACTAACGGCAATGGCACTCATTAAAATGAAGCCGACCTCCCCCGGGACGCGCTTCGTCGTGAAAATCGACCGTTCGCACCTGCATAAGGGCGGACCGCTCGGGTCTTTGACCACGAAGAAGAATCGCACCGGAGCCCGCAACCACTCGGGCCGGCAAACCACGCGCCATATCGGCGGCGGACACAAGCAGCGTTATCGTCTGGTCGATTTCAAGCGCGACAAGGACGGCATCCCGGGCGTTGTCGAGCGGCTCGAGTACGATCCGAACCGCACCTCGCATCTGGCTTTGGTGCTCTACAAGGACGGCGAACGCCGTTACATACTCGCGCCGAAGGGCGTGAAGGCCGGCGATGAGATCCGCTCCGGCGCAGATGCGCCGATCAAGCCGGGTAACGCGCTTCCGCTGCGCCACATCCCGGTGGGCAGCACCGTGCACAATATCGAGCTCAAGGTGGGCAAGGGCGGCCAGCTTGCGCGCAGCGCCGGCGGCTCCGCTCAGTTCGCGGCGCGTGAAGGCGTGTATGCGAGCGTGCGCTTGAAATCGGGCGAAATGCGCAGGATTCACGTCGACTGCCGCGCCACCATCGGCGAGGTGGGCAATGACGAGCACAACCTGCGCGTTTTCGGCAAGGCTGGAGCAGTGCGCTGGCTCGGTGTGCGGCCGACGGTCCGCGGTGTCGTTATGAACCCGGTCGACCACCCGCACGGCGGCGGCGAGGGCAAATCCGGGCAAGGCAACCCCCATCCCGTGAGTCCCTGGGGTTTGCAGACGAAGGGTAAGAAGACGCGCCGCAACAAGCGCACTGACGGCATGATCGTTCAGCGCCGCAAGAACAAACGACTGTAAGAGACTGGAGATATCACTGTGCCTCGTTCGCTCAAGAAAGGCCCGTTCGTAGATTTGCATCTGGCCAAGAAGGTGCAGACGGCCAGTCAAAAGAATGATCGCCGCCCGATCAAGACCTGGTCGCGGCGTTCGATGGTCATTCCCGATATGGTTGGATTGACCATCGCCGTTCACAACGGCCGTTTGCACGTCCCCGTGCTGGTTTCCGAGAACATGGTCGGCCACAAACTCGGCGAGTTCGCGCCCACGCGCACGTTCAAGGCGCATTCCGGCGACAAGAAAGTCTCGGCGGCGGAGTAGGCATGGAAACCAAAGCGATTCTACGGTATGCGCGCATTTCTCCGCAGAAATGTCGGCTGGTGGTGAACACGATTCGCGGCAAGTCCGCGACGCTGGCCGTCAATACCTTGAAATTCATGCCGAAGAAGGGCGCGAAGATCGTCCTCAAGGTGTTGGACTCGGCGATCGCCAACGCCTACAACAATTTCAATGCCGATGTCGACGATTTGAAGGTCACGCGGGTGGAGGTCGACCCGGCGCCGATGCTCAAGCGGTTTCATGCGCGCGCGAAGGGGCGCGGAGTGCGAATCGCCAAGCGCAACAGTCATATCCTGGTTCAAGTGTCCGACGGCAAGCGAGAGGCCTAATGGGTCAGAAAGTAAATCCGATTGGTATTCGTCTTGGCATCACGCGCGACTGGACTTCGAAGTGGTATGCCGGATCCAAGACATTCGCCTCGAACATCCACACCGATTTCTTGGTAAGGCAATACCTTAACAAGAGGCTTGCGGATGCGTCCGTCAGCCGAATTCACATCGAACGCGCCGCGCGGCGCGCCAACATCACGATCCACACCGCGCGTCCCGGAATCGTGATCGGCAAGAAGGGAGAGGACATCGAGAAGCTCCGCACCGCTGTAGCGAAGATCCTCGGCATGACGATGAACGATGTGCGGCTCAATATAGCGGAGATTCGCAAGCCTGAACTCGACGCCAAATTGGTCGCGGAAGGCATCTCGCAGCAGCTGGAAAAGCGCGTGATGTTCCGCCGCGCCATGAAACGCGCGGTGACGAATACCATGCGCTCCGGAGCTTTGGGCATCAAGGTGCGCATCTCCGGGCGCCTCAACGGTTCAGAGATCGCGCGCACGGAAACCAATCGTGAGGGGCGGGTTCCGCTGCACACGTTCCGCGCCGATATCGACTACGGCATTGCGGAAGCGCAGACCACCTACGGCGTCATCGGCATCAAGGTGTGGATATTCAAGGGCGAAGTATTTGATCAGCCGGAAGCGGAGTCCCTCGAGGCAGACGCGGAGGGTGCTGCGAAGGCCGCCGAAGCCCCGGCGCCATCTTTAAGCTGAATTAGGTAACAGAGCATGATGCAGCCGAAGCGGACCAAGTTCCGCAAACAATTCAAGGGCAAGATTTCGGGCAGCGCGCAACGCGGCAACTTCGTTGCGTTCGGCGAGTACGGCCTGAAAGCTACCGATCGATGCCGCATGACGGCGCGCGAGATCGAGGCGGCGCGGCGCGCCATCTCGCGCTACGTAAAGCGCGGCGGCCGCATTTGGATCCGTGTTTTTCCGGATGTGCCGATCACGCAGAAGCCTCTCGAAGTGCGCATGGGTTCGGGCAAGGGCAACGTTGAGTATTGGGTGGCTAGAGTACTTCCCGGCAAGGTGTTGTTCGAAATCGAGGGCATGAGCGAGGAAATCGCCCGCGAGGCGTTCCGTTTGGCTTCCGCCAAGTTGTCGGTATCGACGGCGTTCGTCAAACGTCAGGTGCGTACATGAAGGCCAAAGATTTGCGCGCGAAGGCGTCCAAGGATCTCGGCGAAGAGCTCCTCAAGCTTCGCCGCGAACAATTCAATCTGCGCATGGCCCGCGCTACGGGCCAAGCTGCGAAGCCGGATCAGTTTGCGAAGGTGCGTAAGAACATTGCGCGTGTCAAGACGGTGCTTGCCCAAACCAGGCAAAGCGGAGGTAAGGCGTAATGTCGACCGAAGAACAAACCATCGATGCGGCCGCCGGTGCGGCTCCCGTTCACGGCCAGCGCCTGCTCACGGGCCGGGTCGTCAGCAACAAGATGGATAAGACCATTGCGGTGTCCGTGGAGCGTTTGGTGAAGCATCCGACGTACGGCAAATACATTCGCCGCACCACCAAGCTCCTCGCGCATGACGAAAGCAACGAGTGCAAGGAAGGCGACACGGTGTCCATCAAGCCGTGCCGGCCGATGTCGCGCCGCAAATCATGGGTGCTGGTGCGCGTTGTAGATCGCGCCCGGCCTGAATGAGAGGCCACCCCAAATGATTCAGCTTAGAACCATGTTGAACGTAGCCGACAACAGCGGCGCCAAGCGGCTTATGTGCATCAAGGTGCTCGGCGGCTCGAAGCGCCGCTACGCCGCCGTGGGCGATGTCATCAAGGTCAGCGTCAAGGATGCGATACCGCGCGGCAAGGTCAAGAAAGGCGAAGTGTACGACGCCGTCGTCGTGCGCACCCGCAGCGGCGTGCGCCGCGCCGACGGATCCCTGATCCGTTTCGATACGAACGCGGCGGTCCTCTTGACCAACAAGCTCGAGCCGATCGGCACCCGTATCTTTGGGCCGGTGACGCGCGAGCTGCGCAATGTGAAGTTCATGAAAATCATCTCGCTCGCACCCGAGGTGTTGTGATGAAAAAGATCCGCAAAGGCGACATGGTCGTACTGATCACGGGCCGGGACAAGGGACGCAAAGGCGCCGTCATCGAGGTGCTGGCGGACGATCGCGTGCGCGTGGAGGGGCTCAACATGTCCAAGAAGCACCAGCGGCCGAATCCGCAGATGGGGGTTCAGGGCGGCATCATCGAGCGCGAGGCACCCTTGCACGTATCCAATGTATTGGTCTTCAATCCCGCCACGCAGAAGGGCGACCGCATTGGCTTCAAGGCGCTCGAGGACGGCCGCAAGGTGCGGGTGTTCAAATCGAACAAAGAAATGGTCGACGCCAAGTAAGTGCGACCAGCGAGTGAAATGACATGGCAGCAAGACTGAAACAGATTTACCACGACAAGCTCGTGCCGGAGCTCAAAGAGAAGCTCGGACTCGAGAATACAATGCAGGTTCCGCGCATCCTCAAGATCACCGTGAACATGGGCGTTGGCGAGGCCGTGGCCGACAAGAAGGTAATGGACGCCGCGACCGCCGACATGGCCAAGATCACGGGGCAGAAGCCCGCGGTCACCAAGGCAAAGAAGTCGGTTGCCACGTTCAAGGTCCGCGACGGCCAGGTGATCGGCTGCAAGGTCACGCTGCGCGGCGATCGCATGTATGAGTTCCTGGATCGTCTCGTGAGCATCGCGATTCCGCGCATCAGAGATTTCCGCGGAATCAGCACGCGCTCCTTCGACGGCCGCGGCAACTACAGCCTCGGCGTCAAAGAGCAAATCATTTTTCCCGAGATTCAATACGACCAAATCGATCAAATTCGCGGAATGGATATCACCATTTCCACGTCGGCGCACGATGACAAACACGGGCGCGCGCTCCTAGAAGCTTTCAACTTTCCGTTTCGTAAGTAGGGTAATAGCCCATGGCCAAGACGAACATGCTCATGCGCGAGAAAAAGCGCCGCAAGATAGCGAAGAAATACGCCAACCGGCGCGCTGAGCTCAAAGAGCTGATCCGCGCCCCGAAGACCGGAGCCGAAGCGCGCGAAGCGGCGCAGGCGGAGCTGCAGCGGCAGCCGCGCGATGCAGGCGCGACGCGGCAGCGCAATCGCTGCTCTATTACCGGCCGTTCTCGCGGCGTATACCGCAAGTTTGGGCTGGCGCGCACGAAGCTGCGCGAGGCCGCCAATCGCGGCGAGATTCCGGGCCTGTCGAAGGCGAGCTGGTGAGGCGCCCACAATGAGCATGACTGATCCGATTGCCGATCTTCTGACGCGCCTCCGCAATGCCCAATCCGCGGGCAAGCCGACGGTGGGCGTAGGCGCCTCGAAGCTCAAGCTTGCCATACTCAAAGTCCTGAAGGACGAAGGGTACATCGCCGGTTTCGGCGTCGATGCCGCGGGTGCTAAGAGCACCTTGTCCATCGAGCTCAAGTATCACGAAGGCCGTCCCGTCATCGACCGTATCGAGCGCATCAGCCGCCCTGGGCTGCGCATCTACCGCGGCAAGGACGAACTGCCCAAGGTGCTCGGCGGCCTTGGCGTGGCGGTAATTTCGACGCCCAAGGGCATCATGTCCGATGCCCAAGCCCGCGCGGCCGGCACCGGCGGCGAAGTGCTCTTCGTCGTTCAATAAGGGGTTGAAATAATCATGTCTCGAGTCGGAAAAATGCCGGTAGATTTGCCGCAAGGTGTCAGCGCCACGATCGGCGCGGATACCGTCACGGTGAAGGGCGCCAAGGGCGCTCTCACGCTGTCGATCAAGAGCGGTATCAGAGTCGTGCAGCAAGACAAGCACCTCGAGGTGCAGGCGACGACGGAAGCGGAAGGCCTGAATGCCATAGCGGGCGCCACGCGCGCGCACCTGGCGAACATGGTAATGGGCGTCACAAAAGGCTACGAGAAGAAGCTTGAACTGGTCGGCGTCGGCTATCGCGCCGCGATTCAAGCAAAGAGTCTGACTTTGACGCTGGGGTATTCGCATTTGATCAACTATGCGGTTCCGGACGGCGTCACCATCGAGACGCCCAGCCAGACCGAGATCATCGTCAAGGGCATCGATCGTCAGCGGGTCGGCCAGACCGCGGCGGAGATTCGCGGTTTCAGACCGCCGGAGCCTTACAAGGGTAAGGGCGTTAAGTACTCCGATGAAAAGATTTCGCTGAAAGAGGCGAAGAAGAAGTAAGCACATGAAATTGACCAAGCAAGATACCCGTTTGCGGCGGGCACGCCGGAGCCGCGTGAAGATCAAGGAGCTCGCAGCGCTTCGGCTGTCGGTGCACCGCACGCCTCAGCATATCTATGCGCAGATCTTCGCGAGCGAGGGCGACAAGGTTCTTGTTGCCGCGTCGACCTTGCAAAAGGATGTGCGCGGAGCGCTGAAATCCACCGGCAACATCGAGGCTGCCAAGGCCGTCGGCCGGGCGATCGCCGAGCGCGCCAAGGCCGCTGGAATTGCGAAGGTCGCTTTCGACCGTTCCGGTTTCATGTACCACGGGCGCGTAAAAGCGCTGGCAGAGGCCGCCCGCGAGGCGGGTCTCGAGTTTTAACCGAAGAGGTCTTAAGGACGCTATGGCGAGAGTAGAAAAACCAATGTCCGGCGATGACCTGCTTGAAAAGCTGGTCGCGGTGAACCGTGTCGCCAAGGTAGTCAAGGGCGGCAAGCAATTCGGCTTCACCGCGCTCACCGTCGTGGGCGATGGCGCCGGTCGCGTGGGCTTCGGTTACGGCAAAGCGCGCGAAGTGCCGGTCGCGATTTCGAAGGCGATGATGCAGGCGCGCAAGAGCCTGGTCACGGTATCGCTCAAGAACGATACCTTGTTCTATGCGGTCAAAGGCCGGCATGGAACCACCCGGGTGTACATGCAGCCGGCAGCCGACGGCACCGGTGTCATCGCCGGCGGCGGCATGCGAGCGGTATTCGAGTGCGCCGGAGTCCGCAATGTGCTGGCGAAGAGCTATGGCTCGCGCAACCCGATCAACGTCGTGCGGGCCACCATGGATGCGCTGGCGAAGCTGCGCACGCCGGACGACATTGCGGCGAAGCGCGGCAAGACCGTCGCGGAAATCACGGGTTAACGTCATGACCGACAAATCAGTGAAAGTCACGTTGATCAAGAGCATGAACGGTCAGTTGGCCAGTATCCGCAACTCGGCCAAGGGACTGGGGCTGCGGAGGATCGGACATAGCGTGGTGGTCGTGGATACGCCGTCGAACCGCGGCATGATCAATGCCGCTTGTCACATGCTCAAGGTAGAGCCTGCATTGGGGAACGGTTAAATGCGATTAAATACCATCAAGCCGGGTGCCGGTTCCAAGCGGCCGCACTTGCGTGTCGGCCGCGGTGCGTCCGCCGGCCAGGGCAAAACCTGCGGCCGCGGCGTCAAGGGACAGCGCGCTCGAAAGGGCGGCTATCACAAGGTTGGCTTCGAGGGAGGTCAAATGCCTTTGCAACGGCGTTTGCCCAAAATCGGCTTTCGTTCCGCGATGAAGGCTTCACGCGCGGAGTTGACGCTTTCCGATTTGATGCGCCTGGCCGGCGCCGAAGTGACGTTGGCCGGTCTGATCGAAGCAAATCTTGTGCCTGAGAGCACGAAACGCGTGAAGATCATCTTGTCGGGCGCGGTCACCAAGGCCTACACCGTAAAGGACAAGGCGATCACGGCTACCAAGGGCGCCAAGAGCGCGATGCAATCGGCCGGCGGGCGCATCGAGGCTTAAAACACATGGCCACCACCAATCCGACCGCCGCTCTGGGAGACATGACTCGCTTCGCCGAAATGCGCAAGCGTTTATGGTTCCTGCTGGGTGCGCTGGTGGTATATCGGATGGGCACGTTCATTCCGGTGCCGGGCATCGATGCGGCTCGATTCGCCGCATTCTTCTCGACGCAGAACGGTACGCTGCTGGGCATGTTCAACATGTTTTCGGGCGGCGCCTTGCAGCGTTTCAGCATTTTCGCGCTGAATGTGATGCCCTACATCACCGCTTCCATCATCATCCAGATGGCTTCGATGGTGTATCCGCCGTGGGCTCAGATCCGCAAGGAGGGCGAATCCGGACGGCGCAAGCTCATGCAGTACACGCGCTACGGCACGGTGCTGCTCGCGGCATTCCAAGGATTCGGCGCGGCGCTCGCGATTCAGAATTCCGGCGGCAATCTGGTGCCGAATCCGGGTCCGCAGTTCCTTTTCGTCGCCACGGTGTCGATCACCACAGGCACGCTGTTCGTTATGTGGCTGGGCGAGCAAATCACGGAGCGCGGCATCGGCAACGGCATCACCATGATTATCGTCGCAGGCATCATCGCCGGCCTGCCGCGGGCCATCGGCAATACGCTGGAGATGGTCCGCTCGGGCGAAATGAATCCTCTGATCGTGCTGCTGATCCTGGTCGTCGTGATCCTGGTGACCTTGTTCTGCGTGTTCGTGGAGCGGGCGCAGCGCAAGATCCAGGTGAACTATGCCAAGCGCCAGATGGGGCGGCGCATGATGCAGGGCCAGAGCACGCATTTGCCATTCAAGCTCAACATGGCAGGCGTCATTCCGCCGATTTTCGCCTCGAGCCTGCTGGTGTTCCCCGCCACGATCGCCCAGTTCTTCGGCAACAGCCCGAACCCGAATGCCATCCAGAGAACCTTGCAAAAGGTGGCGGCGGTCTTGGGCTACGGTCAGCCGCTGCATGTGTTGCTATTCGCGCTGCTGATCGTCGGATTTGCATTTTTCTACGTGGCCTTGGTGTACGACGCCCGCGATACCGCGGATAACCTGAAGAAGGCGGGGGCCTTCATTCCCGGGATTCGACCTGGGCAGCAGACCGCCGAGTATCTGGATAAAGTGCTTACCCGGCTCACCTTATGGGGCGGCCTCTACATCATGGCGGTGTGCTTGCTGCCTGAAATCATTCGCATGGTGAATCCGAGCGTTCCTTTCCAGTTCGGCGGCACTTCGCTGCTGATTATCGTTGTCGGTGTCATGGATTTCGTCGCGCAGACGCAATCGCATTTGATGTCGCACCAATATGAAGGCCTGATGAAAAAGGCCAGCCTGCGCGGCATCGGGAGTAAGAAATGAAGGTTCGTCCATCGGTCAAAAAGATCTGCAAGAACTGCAAAGTCGTGCGGCGCCGCGGCATCGTTTACATCATTTGCTCGTCGGACGCCCGGCACAAGCAGCGCCAAGGTTGATGTCTTGATAGGGTCTAGTTTCTTGATCTGTAGAGAGTTTTCTTATATACTTGCGCGCTTTTTCGCGTGCGCTATGGTGGAGAAGTAGATGGCGCGTATCGCCGGCATCAACATACCGATGAACAAGCATGTCGTCATCGGATTAACCCACATTTTTGGCATTGGAAACAGCCGGGCAGAGCGCATTTGCGACGCAGCCGGCGTGAAGTACAGCGTCAAGGTGAAGGATCTCACGGACGCGGAAGTTGCTTCGCTTCGATCCCAGGTCGCGAAATTCGCGGTCGAAGGCGATCTTCGGCGCGAAGTGTCGATGAACATCAAACGCCTCATGGATTTGGGCTGTTATCGAGGCATCCGGCATCGCAAGGGTTTGCCGATGCGCGGCCAAAGAACGCGCACTAATGCCCGTACCCGCAAGGGGCCGCGCAAGCAGGCAGTGAAGATGAACGCGCCGCCGGGCAAGGTTTAAGAGAAACATTATGGCCGATCAGAAGCAGAACGCGGGTCAAGGCGGCGGCGGCGCGCAAAGTGGCAAGCCCGTCCGCAAGAAGGTTCGCAAGAACGTGCTGGATGCGATTGCGCATGTGCACGCATCGTTCAACAACACGATCATCACCATCACCGACCGGCAGGGCAACACGCTGTCGTGGGCGACCTCGGGCGGCTGCGGTTTTCGCGGTTCCCGCAAGTCGACGCCGTTCGCTGCGCAGGTTGCCGCCGAGCGTGCGGGCACGGCCGCGCAAGAGCATGGCGTCAAGAACGTCGAGGTACGGGTCATGGGTCCCGGACCGGGCCGCGAATCGGCCGTTCGTGCGTTGAACGGATGCGGGCTCAAGATCACCAACATTGAAGACGTGACTCCGATCCCCCATAACGGTTGTCGTCCGCCGAAGAAGCGTCGCGTCTAATCGTTCAGCGTAGGCTCAAGGGTTTGTAATGGCAAAATATACCGGTCCGAAGTGCAAGCTGTCTCGTCGCGAGGGAACCGATCTGTTCCTGAAAAGCGGTGTGAAGCCGCTGGAGTCAAAGTGCAAGCTTGAAGTGCCGCCGGGCGGTGTAAAGAGCGAGCGCAAGCAACGTTTGTCTGAGTACGGTTTGCAGCTGCGCGAGAAGCAGAAGTTGCGGCGCATGTACGGGGTGCTGGAGCGCCAGTTCCGCAACTACTACCAAAAGGCCGCCGGCCGTCCCGGGGCGACGGGCGAAACTTTGCTGCAATTTTTGGAATGTCGGCTGGATAATGTGGTCTACCGTATGGGCTTTGCCTCGACACGGGCCGAGGCACGACAGTTGGTGAGCCATAAGGCCGTTTCCGTGAATGACAAGCTGGTCAACATTGCCTCCTACCAATGCAAGGCCGGCGACGTGGTGGCGTTGCGCGAGAAGGCGAAAAAGCAGACCCGCATTCAGGCCGCACTCACAATCGCCGCGCAAGTCGGCTTTCCAGATTGGGTGGAAGTGGACGACAAGAAGTTCTCGGGAATCCTCAAGTCGGTTCCCGATCGTCAGGAGATTCTGCCGGACATCAACGAGAGCTTGGTCGTCGAGTTGTATTCCAAGTAGGACTTGTCACGTATTTTATCGCAGCCGCCGCTGCGTTGTCCCCGATCAGTTAACGAGGGTGTTCCATGCAGGGTTCGATCAATGAGTTTTTGAAGCCCCGAGTCGTCAAAGTACAGCCCGTGTCGCCGCGCCATGCGCGTATCGTCATCGAGCCGTTCGAGCGCGGCTTCGGGCACACTTTGGGCAATGCGTTGCGCCGGGTGCTGCTGTCCTCGCTGCCGGGTGCGGCCATCACTGAAATTGAAATCGAGGGCGTGCTGCACGAGTACACCGCCATCGAGGGCGTTCAAGAGGACGTCGTGGACATTCTGCTGAATCTCAAGGCAGTAGCGATCCGCATGCACACCCGCGACGTCGCCGAGGTCCGCCTGCACAAGAAGGGGCCTGGCCCCGTGACGGCCGGCGACATTGCCGGCGACCACGACATCGAGATTTTGAATCCGGAGCTCGTGATCGCGAATCTGACCAAGGCCGGCGAATTGTCCATGTCGCTGAAAGTCGAGCGCGGACGAGGTTATCGTCCTGCCGCACAGCGTATGGCTTTCGAAGAACAAACACGCGCGATCGGCCGCCTGCAGCTGGACGCCTCGTTCAGCCCGGTGCGCAAGGTCACGTACAACGTCGAAAGCGCGCGCGTCGAGCAGCGCACCGATCTGGACAAGCTCATCCTCGATATTGAAACCAATGGCACCATCGACCCGGAAGAAGCGATTCGCCGCGCCGGCGGAATCCTCAAGGACCAGCTGTCGGTCTTCGTCGATTTGCAAGGCCAGGATGAATCGACCACCAAGGCCACCGAAACGCAGTTCGATCCGATTCTGCTGCGGCCCGTCGATGAGCTTGAGCTTACCGTCCGCAGCGCCAATTGCCTGAAGGCCGAGAACATTCATTACATCGGCGATCTCGTGCAGCGCACCGAAGTTGAGCTGCTGCGGACGCCCAATCTAGGCAAGAAATCGCTGACCGAAATCAAGGAAGTGCTCGAGAGCCACGGGCTCACGCTCGGTATGCGCATCGACAACTGGCCGCCGCCGGGACTGAAGCGCGATGACGAGCGCGACGGAATTTGAACGCAAGGGATTTTCGACAAGGGCTAGAACATGCGGCATAGAAACAGCGGGCGTCAGCTCTCGCGCAACTCATCACATCGTCACGCGTTGCTGCGCAACATGGCGACCTCGCTGCTGCGTCATGAGACCATTCGCACGACGGTACCCAAGGCAAAAGAACTGCGTCGCGTGGTCGAGCCGCTCATCACCCTGGCGAAGATCGACTCCTTGGCCAAGCGGCGCGTTGCCTTCTCGCGATTGCGCGACGTGAGTGTCGTCGAAAAGCTCTTCGTGGACTTGGGACCTCGCTTCAAGGCGCGGGCGGGCGGGTACACGCGAATCCTAAAAATGGAACCGCGTCCGGGCGATTCGGCGGATATGGCTTTGATGCAGTTGGTCGACGCGGCTGTGGTCCCCGCCGAAAAGACGGACGATACGAAGGCTGCCAAGGCTGCCAAGCCGCCGAAGCACAAGAAATCCGAGTCGTCGGACTCCGGAGAAGACGAAGGAGCGGCCGCGGCGGCTCCTGCGAAGGCACCCAAGCGCCGTAAGGCCAAAGCGGCAGCCTAGGCCAAAGCGGCCGCCCAAGCCGGCTGCGGTGCGGCGGAGTGCGCCGGCACGCAGCTACGCCAGCCGCGCGAATGCGTCCCGAGTCATGTTTTCGGGTTGAGCCGCGGTGGTTACGACATCGTCCTCGATTCGAACGCCGCCATAAGGCCTGAGTTCGTCGACCACGGCCCAGTCGATATGCGCGCGTCGCGAATCGGCGTGTGCCCGCGCGAGCAAGGAATCAATCATGTAAATTCCCGGCTCGACCGTCACCACCACCCCCGGTTCCAGCATGCGCGTAAGGCGGAGGTAGGGATGACCTTCAGGCCGCTGGCGTTCCTGACCTACGGTGTCTCCCATCACTCCGCCGACATCATGCACTTGAAGTCCCAACAAATGACCAATGCCATGCGGAAAGAATATGCCGGTCACCCCGAGGTCCAACGCGTCCTGCCCCGGTAATTTTGTCAGCCCAATCCTCTGCAGGACGTCACCCAAGCTGCGGTGAGCGGCGAGGTGCACGTCCCGATAATCACGCCCGGCGACGATCTCGGCGCAAAGAAGCTGCTGTGCCGAGTCCACGGCCTCGACCAGATCGGCGAAGCGGCTTGGGCCGGCCGCATAGGTGCGCGTGATATCCGATGCATAGCCGCGATATTGCCCGCCCGCGTCGATCAAGAAGGAGCGCAGCGCAGGCGGCGCCGCACGCTCCAAGTGTTGATAATGCAGCACCGCCGCGTTTTCGTTGTAGGCCACGATGTTGTTGTAAGGCAACTCCTGTTCTCTCTGCGAGCAGGCTTCGAGGTAGCGCATGTGCGCTTCGTATTCGGAGCCTCCTCGATGAAATGCGGCGAGTGCCGCCCTGTGTCCTCGAGCGCCGAGTTCGCTTGCACGGCGCATGCATTCTATTTCGTAGGGCGTCTTGACCGCGCGATCGAAGTGAAGACGCGCCAGCAGATCCGGTGGATTGACGCTCGCAGGATCGGCGTCGGGCGCGAAATCGCCCGGACCGATATAGGCCACGCGCCCGAGATTGACCCAATGCTCGCTTGCCTCCCATGGCTTCTGCGTGGCGATCAATTCCACCTCAGCCGTCCATGGCGCATCCGGTAGCTTTGCGGGTTTGTGCCAATAATCGTCAGGCCGATGGAACAGAACTTTCACCCGCGAACCGGGCGCCACCACCAGAACACAGCGCGGGTTGTCCACGATCGGCACCCAAGCCTTAAACTGGGGGTTAACTTTGTACGGGTAGTCTTGATCGTCCAGGAATTGGATCGGCGGAGAACCGGAGTGGATGACCAGTGCGTCGAAACCGCTCGCCGCAAGCGATTGCTCAGTGCGCCGCATGAGAGTCTGGAGATGCGGCTTGTATAATTGATCAATTCTGGATTCGCTCACCTCTCCCCCGCCTGTGCAAAGAAGTCTAAAGTACGCTCCGGACGCTGTTGCAGCTACCGCAATTTAACCCTACTCGCGAGCACGAAGCGTTAAAGGCGCTGCGGGGCGGCGAAAGTGATATGAAATTGGGGTGAAACACTCTAAAATCGCCCCGGACATTTGGGCGAAGGCCCAACAACACGCTCGGCCTTGAAATTTTATTCTTAATATCTCTGGGGTATCGATAGATGAAGACCAAACTTGCTTTAAGCGCTTTTGTCGCTGCATTGGTGCTGAGTGCCTGCGGCAGTAAGACCGAGGCTCCCACCACGGTTGTTGAACCGCCTCCTCCCCCGGCTAGTGCGCCAGCTGCGGATGCTGCCGCTTCTGCCGCCCAGGATGCCGCCGCAGCTGCGAACTCGGCCGCCGAGGCAGCCTCCAGCGCAGCATCTGCTGCGAAGCCGTAATTCGGTAAGCTGATCCACATGCCCGGGCGGGCGGCCATCAGGCACGTTCGTCCGGGCTGTGTCTTTTTCAAAGATTGGGGAAGCGAACTCGTTGCTAGTTAGCATTCGCGACTGCAGACAATCGAAGAAGGATCGCCAGTGGATCCAAAGTGTCTACGGCGAATACATCGATTCGTTGGCTGATTTGAACACCGGCCTTTACTCCGTCATCGGCGCGGACAATCCCCGCGAAGACGAAATCTTCGCCAACTGGTTTTCCAACGATCACTCACATCCCCTTTTGATCCTCAAAGGGCCCGAGCCGGTGGGATTTGCGCTCGTCACGCGGCCGAGGATTCCGGCCGCCGGCGAACCCGCTGCCGATTACCGGATGTCCGAATTCTTTGTTCGCAAGCCGCATCGACGCGTGGGCATGGGCCGCGATGCAGCGACGTTGATTTTCGACCGGTTTGCCGGAGATTGGGAAATCTTCGAATACCTGCGCAATCCCGGCGCAGTAGCATTCTGGAGGCGAGTCGTCGCGGTCTATAGTAACGGAAGCTACACCGAGCGTTCGCGGCATGGCGAGGTGCAACAGCGCTTCAAGAGCGGGCCCGCGGTGCCGCGTTGAGATCCTCATTATTTTGACCGCGGGCAGGAGCTAGGCGATGAGTTCCGCCGCGATCGACTCGGCGACATAGGCCGCATTGCCGGGCATGATGCCGGCGAGATTCATGCGGCTGTCAGGCGTCATGTAGATATGATGCTTGTCGCGCAAGCGATCCACCGTTTGAGCTGAAACGCCGAGCAGCGAAAACATGCCGTGCTCCGTGCGGATGAAATCGAAAGACGCGCTGCCCGTGACCTTGCTCAGCTCTCGGGCGAGCAACTCGCGCATATCCGCGATCCGGACACGCATGCCTTCGAGTTCCAAAATCCATTCCCGTTTGAGGGCCGCGTCGGTGAAAATGCGCGCGGCTATTGCGGCGCCATGATCGGGCGGCATCGAATAGATGCTGCGCGCGATCTGCAGCACATGGCTCAGCATCGCGTCGGAGCGAGCAGCATCGCCGCCGATCACGATCAGCGCGCCGACGCGTTCTCTGTAGAGTCCCAGATTCTTGGAAAATGACGTTGCAATCAGCGCTTCCGGAACCTGTTCGGCGACCAGGCGCACTCCGGCGGCGTCGGTATCCAGATCGGCCGCGAATCCCTGATACGCCAGATCCAGAAACGGCACGAGGCGCCGGCGCGTCAGCAGTTGAGCCAGGGTCTGCCACTGCGCCGGATCGAGGTCGGCGCCCGTCGGATTGTGACAACAAGCATGAATCAGGACGACATCGCCGGCGGCGGCGTGGTCCAGGCGCTCGAGCATTGCGCTGAAGCAAAGCTTGTGGGCGGCCGCATCGTAGTAGGGGTAGCGTTCGAGCCGAAGGCCAGACCCCCCCAGCAAGGGAGTGTGATTGCCCCAGGTTGGGTCGCTGACGTGCACAGTCACTTCCCGGGCCGCTGCGCGGATCAATTCTGCGCCGACCCGTAGGGCGCCGCAGCCGCCGGGTGTCTGCACGGTTCGCGCGCGGCGGTCCCGCCGCGCGGCATGGCTCGACCCGAGCACCATCTCCTCCACGGCGCCGTTGAATTCCTCCCTGCCCGCAGCCGCTACATAGGATTTGGTGGTTTGTGCGGCCAAGACTGCCTGCTCTGCCCGGCGCACGCACTGCAGAATCGGAGTGTTGCCGCTCAGGTCGCGGTACACGCCCACCCCCAAGTCGACCTTCAGCGCCGAGGGATCGGCCCTGTATTTCGCCATCACACCGAGAATTGAATCCAAGCCCAATCGTTGAAGTTGCTCAAACAAGAGTTAGCGCCCCATTTTTTGTGCGGTCACATTATAGTCCAGCCCGACATGCTCATCCGGTGCACTTGGATTTTGATATTGCTGACCCTCGGCGGCGGTGCCGTTTGGGCGGCGGAATCGCCGCCAAGGATCGTCAGCTTGAGCCCACACATCACGGAGCTGTTGTTTGCCGCCGGCGCCGGCGAGCGAATCGTCGGTGTCGACGATTCCAGCGACTATCCTGCGGCGGTTGCCGCAATTGCGCGCGTCGGCGAGCCGGCGGCGCTCGACGTCGAGGGATTGCTGAAGCTCAAGCCCACGCTTATCGTCCTGTGGGACTCGGGCACGCCCGCCCGCACCATTGCCGAACTGAAGCGCTTGAACCTGCAACTCTACGTCACCGATCAGCACCATCTCGAGGACATTGGCACCACGCTGATTCAGCTCGGCCGGCTCGCAGGCACCGAGGCGCCGGCCGTCGAGGCGGCGCGCCGCTATCAAGCCGAACTTGCGCAGCTCCGAGCGCAGTTCGAAGCGCGCCCGCCCCTCAAGGTTTTCTACCAAGTGTGGGACCGGCCGTTGTACACATTATCGGGCAAACACATGGTCAGCGAGGTGCTGTCGCTTTGCGGCGGAGAAAACGTTTTCGCCGAACTTTCGACTCTGGCACCGGCAATCGACAAGGAAGCGGTGCTGGACCGCAATCCAGATGTGATACTCATCGCGGCAGCCGGCGCCGAAGGGGAGCGGCAGTCGCTCGAATGGAGCCGCTTTCCGAATCTGCGCGCGGTGCGCACGCATCATGTGTTCACCGTGGATCCCACGCTGCTTGGCCGAATGGCGCCCCGCATCCTTGAGGGTGTGCGCGAGGTATGCAGTTTGCTCGATACGGCCCGCGGGGGGCCGCCGGGCGTAATGGTCTCCCCGCGTCAGGGAGCCCAACGTCTCCAATTGTCGACAGTGTCACACGACATTCTTCGACGATAGCGTGTACGCTTTAGTCACCAATTCAATGGGAGTTAACTCATGGCGCTTTGGAACGAAAAACCCACGCCCGCCAACGCGGGTCCTGCTGCCGTGCCCTCCGCGGCACCGCCCCCGGAGCGAATTCCGCCGGAGCGCAATGCGAGTGCGAGCGATTCAGGGCTGGCCGTATCGCCGCGCCGCCCCACGCCCAAGACGTCAGCGGAAGTCGGGGAATCCGTCATTGCCGCGAATCTGACCATCGAGGGCAAGATTGAAGGTTCCGGCAACGTGCGAATGGCAGGCCGCTT
The DNA here is from genome assembly GCA_038229815.1 of Steroidobacterales bacterium. Taxonomy (GTDB): domain Bacteria; phylum Pseudomonadota; class Gammaproteobacteria; order Steroidobacterales; family Steroidobacteraceae; genus Bog-1198. Next base: position 73,833 of record JBBROC010000002.1, read on the forward strand.
CAAGGGTGACGTGCGGATCGACGGCAATTTCACCATAGAACACGGAGCCCATCTGACCGGGCAGGTCCTCGCCGGCATCGTCGTGGTCGGCGGCGAGCTTCAGGGAAACATCGAATCGGCCAAACGGGTCGATGTGCAGGAAGGCGGCATCATCGTCGGCGACGTCAAGGCCGGTTCAATCACGGTCGCGGCGGGCTCGCGCATGCGCGGACACGTGGAATTCGGTTGGGAGGAAGAGAAAGTAAAGGTTAAACCGGGCTTGGTGGGCAGCGGCAGCTAGCCATGAGCGTCGCTCGGGCTGGCACCTTAGGAGCAACGCGAATATGTCCGCACTGCAAGGCGGTCGTCTTGCAGAGTGCGACCATATGTCCTGGGTGCCAGCACCATTTGCGCTTCAATTCCGCCGCGAATGCGGAGCCGCAAGCGGAGACCGTATCGGCGCTGCGCATCGAGGGATCGATACGCCACACCGCGCGCGACGAGAGTTGCGAGTACGTCGTGGTGATCTCGATCACCAACGAGCGCGGCGAGAAGATTGCGCGCCAAGTGGTCGGCGTCGGAGCCTTGCAGCCCGGCGAGAAGCACAAATACAGCTTTTCGGTGGACTTGATGCCGGTACGCGGCAAGCGAAACTAATCAGCGTTGAGAGCGCCCTTCGATGTCGATGAACCGCAAAAATTCTGCGCGCGTGCTGGCATTCGCGCGGAAGGAGCCGAGCATCGTGCTGGTGACCATCGATACGCCGCGCTTGTGAACGCCGCGCGTCGTCATGCATTGATGAACCGCGTCGATTACAACTCCCACGCCGCGCGGTTTGAGAACTTCGTTGATGCACGCGGCGATCTGCGAGGTGAGCTTTTCCTGCACCTGAAAGCGGCGTGCGTAGCCATCGACCACCCGCGCGAGCTTGCTGATGCCGACTACCCGGTCGGTTGGCAGGTAGCCTACATGCGCATGGCCGATAATGGGCGCCATGTGATGCTCGCAAAAAGACTCGAAACCGATATCGCGCAGCACCACCATTTCATCATAGCCTTCGACCTCCTCGAAGGTGCGGCGTAGGTAAGCTCCCGGGTCGATGGTATATCCCGAGAACCAGTCGCCGTAGGCGTTGACGACGCGTTTCGGCGTGTCGCGAAGCCCCTCGCGCATCGGGTCATCGCCGGCCCAGCGCAGCAGGGTGCGCACGGCGGCTTCCGCGGTTTCGCGGGTCACCGGCCGGCTCCTTTTCTTGGCCATTTCAATTCTCCCGGTCGAATACCACATTGCCGTGTAATAAAGTCATCATGCATAACCACCCCGCGCGGGGGCCGCCCGCGCATCGGTTGACTTGGGCTGGCATAAACCACATCCTGATTCGTGTTCTTTTTAAGGACCAATTCTTTGAAATATAGTGTTCATCTGAATTCTATCATCGTCCTGATCTTCGCCCTAAGCGGGCATGGTCATGGGGCCCAATGACCGTAAGACCAACATGATCGCCCGCTACCGGGTCAAATCGAATTCAAAGTTGCGGCCGATATTGATCATCGGGCACCTAGACGACGGTAAGCAGCGGCGCTAGCCGCCGGTAGCTTCATGACCATCCTACAGGTGATCGATTCCCGCGAACGGGACCTCGGGGGCTTCGTGGTACGGCGCGTGCTGCCGGCTGTAAAGCAGCAGATGGTCGGGCCGTTCATTTTTTTCGACCATTTGGGCCCGACGCAATTCGCGCCGGGCTACGGGATAGACGTAAGGCCCCACCCCCATATTGCGCTCGCCACGGTGACCTATCTTTTCGCAGGTTCGCTGGAGCACCGCGACAGCCTCGGATCCGTGCGCGAAATCCGTCCGGGGGATGTGAACTGGATGTCGGCCGGACGCGGCATTGCGCATTCCGAGCGGACTCCGCATGCCGCACGCGCATCGGGCGAGTATGTCCACGGCATTCAGAGTTGGGTGGCTTTGCCCGACGGGCAAGAGGATGGCGAGCCGACTTTCGTTCATTACCCTGCGGCGGACCTGCCGACGCGAGCGGCCGAGGGCATCGCTCTGACGATCATTGCCGGGGACGCCTTCGGACTGCGCTCACCTGTCGTCACGCTGTGGCCTACGCTCTACGCTCATGTCCGATTCGCGCAGGGCGCAGTACTCGAGATGCCGCCCGATCAGGACGAGCGCGCAGTGTACCTGGTGCATGGCGAACTCGCCGTCGGCGAGGTCTCCGCGGCGCCGGGCCAACTTATCGTGCTCGAGCCAGGCGCCAAGATCACGCTGCGGGCTCTCGGCGACGCTCGAGCAATGCTGCTCGGCGGCGAACGCTTCCCGACGGCGCGGCATATCTGGTGGAATTTTGTTGCATCCTCTCAGGAGCGGATCGAGCGCGCGAAAGAGCGCTGGCAACGGCAGCAATTCCCCGTCGTGCCCGGAGAAACCGAATTCATACCGTTGCCGATTTATTGATCATTTGGCGAAAGCACATCCATCCAAGGAGCGATTATGACTGACAAGACCGCGACCGTGCATTGGGAAGGCCAGGGTAAAAAAGGCGTCGGTAGGATCAGCACGCAGACCGAAGCCTTGAAATCGTATCCCTATGGGTTCGCCAGCCGTTTCGAGGATGATCGTCGCGGCACAAATCCCGAAGAATTACTGGCGGCCGCTCATGCCGCCTGTTTCACGATGGCATTCTCGTTTGCCTGCGATGCTGCGGGCTTCGCAACCGCTGCCATCGATACACAGGCTGCTGTGCGATTGGTGATGAAAGGTGCCGGCTTTCATATCGATCGCCTCGCTTTGCGCCTGGAGGCGAACGTGCCGGGCATCGATGAGGCGACTTTTCAGAAGCTGGCGGCCGGGGCGAAGCAGGATTGTCCGCTGTCGAAGGCCCTGGCAAGCGTTCCGGAAATTACGCTAACGGCGGTTTTGCGAAAATAAGGCGTGCGGCGTCTCATCCGCCCGCAGGCCGGCGAAACGCGAACGCGAGTGCGGCGACCCATAACCCCGTGGCGATGAAAAAGCAGGCCAGAACCGCCGCAAATGCCTGACTCGGCAAATGCGGCGGTTGCATCCGGTTCGCGGCCAATTCCAGCCAATGAACTGAACACGCCAGGATCACCAGCAAAGATCCGAACCAAGCGCCATGCGCCATCAGAAATGCGCGGGTCCGGTCGAGTCTCTGTTGCGCGAGCCAGTATTCGGCGTTCGGCAATTTCAACTTCGGGGCTCGCGCATAGACCGTCGACAGGATAGCCACGACCAGGAGCGGAAATCCTACCGCAAGAAACAGCGCGAACCGGATGTAACCACTATGCGACATGAAAGCGTTAGGACGGCCGCCGGCATCGAAATGCGAAGCGACGGCCGCGGGCAGTTCCGATGCCGTGCACGTCACGAAGAGTGTCGCGAACAACAGCAAGATAAAGAACACCGACCAGGTGATTCGATGCGGATATCGCATGGGCGCAGGAGGCTTCAGGACGCGCGCCAAACTTCGGGGAACAGGGGGTGCTTCATGGCCGATCCCGCGGGTAGTTCCTCGCTCAGGCCAGGAAATTCCGGCGACGTCCGCCAGCGACGCGGTGCATGCGTCATGTCATCGCCGAGAAAGCGCACGGAGAACACTCGGCGGCGATGGGTGCCCGGTACGCCGCGGGACCCATGCAAGGTGAGCATGTGAAAGCACACGGCATCGCCCGGCTGCAACTCCCAGCCGAGGATGGGGAAGCGGTCGCGGGCGGCCTCGATATTCGGCAGATCCGCCAAAGTGCCCTCGGGAAACCACTTCGCTTGCGCATCCATGAATGAGCGTGGCATCAACCAGGGTCCAAGGTGCGAACCAGCCACGAGCTCCAGCGTCGATTCCCGGCTAACCGGATCGACCGGGATCCAGAAGCTGGCGTTCTGCCGTCCTTCGACGTTGTAGTAAGGCTGGTCCTGATGCCATGGCGTCGGCTGGCGCGTGCCGGGCTCCTTGGTCAGCATGTGATCGTGGTACAACCGGGCTGTGGTGCTGCGCATCAGCCGGCCTGCCGTTTCGGGGAGTGCTGTATCGAAAATGAAACGCCGGTAGTGCGTGTTGTTCTGCCAATTGCAGAAGTCCTCGACGAAGCGGCCCGGATCATCGGCGCCGCTCGCTACCTTTGCGCGAGGGCTCAATTGGGCCAGATTTTCATCGATACCGGCGCGAAGCACCGCCATTTCCCGGGGCCGAAACAGCCGGCGTATGCATACCGCCCCGTCGCGCTGGAAGCGCTCGACGGTTGCCTCGTCAATCATGCGGATAAGGCATTGAGGATCTCTTCAAGCAGTGCGACTCCTCGGTAGGCGAAGCCCGTGTAGATCTGTATGAGGTTTGCACCTGCATGCAGCGTCGCCAGGGCATGATCGGCTCTAACGATACCGCCAACCCCGATAATGGGGAAGTTGGCGCCGAGGTCCGCACGCAGTTGGGCGATCACCTTCACGGACCGGGGGTGCAGCGGTGCACCGCTCAGCCCTCCCGATTCGGCGGCAGCCGCTTCGCCGGTGGTCAGCGCGCTGCGGTCGATCGAGGTATTGGTGGCGATCACCCCGTCGACCGGCAGAGAGCGCAAATCCCGGGCCAACGCGGAAATCTGCTCCGGAGCCAGGTCCGGAGCGACTTTGATCAGCAGCGGCACGCGGTTGCCGTAACGCTCCTGCAGGAGCCGGCGTTCTTCGAACAGCGCTCCGAGAATCCTTTCCAAGCCGTCCCCGGCTTGCAGCTCGCGTAGACGCGCGGTGTTGGGCGAGGAGATGTTCACGGCGACGTAATCCGCGACGGGGTACACCTTGCGCAGACACGTCACATAATCATCCTGCGCATTCTCGAACGGCGTATCGAAGTTCTTGCCGATGCTGATGCCGCGAATCCCGGGATAGTGGCTTCTGGATATCCGCGCAACCAAATGATCGACGCCCTTGTTGTTGAATCCCATGCGGTTGATGAGAGCGCTAGCGGAGGGGATTCTGAACATGCGCGGCTTGGGATTGCCGGGCTGCGGCCGCGGCGTCACGGTGCCGAGTTCCACGTGACCGAAGCCCATCGCACCCAGAGCATCCAGGCAATCTCCATTCTTGTCGAAGCCCGCCGCGAGACCGAGCGGATGCGCGAACTGAAGCCCCAGGCAGTGCACCGACAAGGCGGCCGGAAGCTCTAAGGCCGGCCAGAAAGGCCGCAGCCAGCGCAATCCGGCCAGCCCAATATCGTGGGCCAGTTCGGGATCCAAGCGCGAGAGGATCGGCAGCGACGCGCGCGCGATGACCGCCGCCGGGCTACGTCTCATGCCAGCGCGCGACGTCAGAGAGACCTGGGGTTATTTATGGGCAGGCGGCTGGGCATAATGCACATGCGCGATTTTCCAACCCCCCGCCGCTTTGAACCACACATCGGTTTCCTGGTAGACCTCATCGAGCACTTTCTTGTCGACCTGCTGCGTTTTCACGTGCAGAAGATAGCTGGCAACGGCCGCGTCGCCCTGTGGGCTGAGTCGGACCTGCAGATCGGATAGTTTTGCGTCCTTGATGCCCCCGCCGGATTTGACGAATTCGGTCCATTCTTTCTTGTAGCTCGGGATATCCGTGCGGCCTTCCGGAAACCACAGCACGGCGTCGTCCGAGTAGTAACCGAAGTATTTGTCGAGATCGTTGGCGGCATAGTTCGCGTTAAACTCCTTTTCCAGCTGACGGATTTCCGCATTGGGGTCGGCATTGGCGAGAATCGGAACTGCGCAGACGAATAAGACGAACGAAAATAGGGTGGATAACTTCATGTTTGCTCTGATTTGATTGATTGCGACGCTGACGCCCGCATTATAAACCACCGCCGGTACGAGGGATTCTTTCGTCAAATGTACGACCAGCTTCCGAGCGCGCCCAAGTAGAAGCTGATCTCGGCCAGTGGTTGGATCATTCCGCGCCCCGCCGCGGTGACCGATGCCCGGCGCCGACCGATGTAGGCGGCACAAGCGACCCGCGCGACAATGGCCGCAACCAAACCGATGAGACCGGGGATGCCGATGAGAGCTGCCGGCGCAAAGCCGAGCGCCAGTGCGATGGCCAAGTCGCCGTGAGAAGCCGGCGTCCCTGAGCTCGGGGCAGCCGATCCGATGAGCGAAACCCCGAGCGCGCGGCTCGAGGCTTGCCCGGCAATCATGATCAAGCCCAGCGCAACGTTCGGGGGCAGGGTGAAGGGCAGGCTGGCGGCCGACAGTGCCATCAGCGCGTTGTACTTCACCAGGACCGCAAACACGAAGCCCACCGGCCCCAATGCCCTCCCCACCGCGGCGCGTTCGGACAGGAGGACAGTCGCCAGCATCGATAGTACGACTGCAATGCTGGTCGGCCAGATTTGCGCGCCGAGCCAGTAGACAATACCGCCCACCGCGCCGATTAGGGCGCCCACGAGCGGCGCATATCGCGGCGCCGTTAGTCCGTGGCGCCAGTGCAAGCTCATGCGCGCTTACGTATAGCGGGTTGTGCCAATTTGGATCGTAGGTAATGCCCGGTGTACGATCCCTTGCTCGCCGCGATCTGTTCGGGCGTTCCGACGGCGACAACGCGCCCGCCACCGTCGCCGCCTTCCGGTCCTAAATCCACGACCCAGTCGGCCGTCTTGATTACATCGAGGTTGTGTTCGATCACGATGACGGTATTGCCTTCGTCGCGCAAACGGTGCAGCACGGCGAGCAGCTGAGCGATGTCGGCGAAATGCAGCCCGGTGGTCGGCTCATCGAGGATATAGAGCGTGCGTCCGGTAGCTCGTTTAGAGAGCTCCTTGGCGAGCTTGACGCGCTGCGCCTCGCCGCCGGAGAGAGTGGTGGCGCTCTGACCCAAACGAACGTAAGCCAGGCCTACGTCGAGCAACGTTTGCAGCTTCGGCTGCACAGTTGGCACAGCCGAAAAAAACGGCAGCGCATCCTCGACCGTGAGGTCGAGAATTTCCTGAATGTTTTTGCCTTTGAAGCGGATCTCCAAGGTCTCGCGGTTGTAGCGCTTGCCCTTGCACACATCGCACGGCACGTAGACGTCGGCGAGAAAATGCATCTCCACCTTTATCACGCCGTCGCCCTGACAGGCTTCGCAGCGTCCGCCCTTGACATTGAAGCTGAATCGCCCCGCTTGATATCCCCGTGCTCGCGATTCCGGGACGGCGGCGAAAATCTCGCGGATCGGCGCGAACAATCCCGTGTAAGTCGCCGGATTTGAGCGAGGCGTACGTCCGATCGGACTCTGGTCGATCTCAATCACCCGGTCGACATAGTCGAGGCCCTCAATGCGATCGAAGTGGGCAGTTCCAGCCGAGGCATGATTTAGCTGCGTCGCGACCGCGCGAAACAGGGTGTCGTTGACCAGCGTCGATTTGCCCGAACCCGAGACGCCTGTGACGCAGGTGAGCAACCCCAATGGAAATTCCGCCGTTACATTCTTCAGATTGTTGGCGGTCGCACCCCGGACCCGCAGCATCCGGGCTGGATTCGGTGCACGCCGATTCGCGGGAATCTCGATTCGCCGCCGCCCGCTCAAATACTGTCCGGTAATCGAATCGGGGTGCGCCGCCACTTCGGCCGCCGTGCCCTGCGCCACGATTTCACCACCGTGGACGCCGGCGCCGGGGCCCAAGTCCACGACGTGATCGGCTTGGCGGATGGCGTCCTCATCGTGTTCGACCACGATGACCGTGTTGCCGAGATCGCGCAAATTGACCAGCGTGTCGAGCAGCCGCTGATTGTCGCGTTGGTGCAAACCGATCGACGGCTCATCGAGAATGTACATGACGCCCACCAAACCCGAGCCGATTTGACTTGCGAGTCGAATTCGCTGCGCCTCGCCCCCGGACAGAGTGTCGGCGCTGCGATTCAACGTGAGATAGCCGAGCCCCACGTTGGCGAGAAATCCCAGCCGATCGCCGATCTCCTTGACGATCTTGACGGCGATCTCGCCGCGCCAGCCGAGCAGTTTGAGCTCGCCGAAGAATAGCAGGGCGCGGTCCACGGACAGGGATGACACTTCCGGGACGCTCTTGCCGTCGACGAAAACGTTTCTCGCGGCTCGATTGAGCCGGGTTCCTTCACACTCGGGACAGGGGCGCGAGGAGCGATACTTTGCCAGCTCTTCGCGTACCGTCGCCGATTCCGTTTCCTTGTAGCGGCGCTCGAGATTTCTGACGATACCTTCAAAGGTGTGCTTGCGCCTGACCGTGCCGCCTTTGCCGTCCAGATACTTGAACTCGATCTCAACGTCGTCGCTGCCGAACAGCACGAGACCCTTGATCTTTTGCGGCAGGCTTTCGAACGGCGCCTCGATGTCGAACTTGGTATGTCTCGCGAGCGACTGAATCAGCTGGAAGTAGTAAGCATTACGCCGGTCCCAGCCGCGCACAGCACCGCCGGCCAGCGACAGATGCGGATTCGCCACTATCTTCTCGGCGTCAAAGAAGTCCTGGGTACCGAGGCCATCGCACGCCGGACAGGCGCCGATCGGGCTGTTGAAAGAAAACAAGCGCGGTTCGAGCTCGCTCAGGGAATAGTTGCAAATGGGGCAAGCAAATTTGTCCGAAAAAACAAGTTCGGCGCGGTTCGAATCATCCATGTACGCGATACGCGCCACGCCCTGGCCCAATCTCAGGGCCGTTTCAAACGATTCGGCGAGACGCTGGCTCAAGTCGGGCCGCACCTTGAAGCGATCGACGATCGCTTCGACCGTGTGCTTGCGTCGCACATCGAGCTTCGGTGCCTGATCGAGTTCCACCACCTTGCCATCGATGCGCGCGCGCACGAAGCCGCCCGCCTGCAATTCCTCGATGAGCTCGGCGTGCTCACCCTTGCGTTCCGCAATGGCAGGCGCGAGCAACATGAGGGCGGTGCCCTCCGGGTGCTGCAGGACCGCGTCCACCATTTGGCTCACGGTTTGGGCGGCGAGATCGATGTGGTGATCCGGGCAGCGCGGAGTGCCGGCACGGGCGTACAGCAAGCGCAGGTAATCGTAGATTTCCGTGACCGTGCCGACGGTGGAGCGCGGGTTATGCGAGGTCGACTTTTGCTCGATGGAGATGGCCGGCGACAACCCCTCGATCGTATCGATGTCCGGCTTCTCCATCATCGAGAGGAATTGCCGGGCATAAGTCGAGAGGGATTCCACATAGCGTCGCTGGCCCTCGGCATAGATTGTATCGAAAGCGAGCGAGGACTTGCCGGACCCAGACAGGCCGGTCAACACGATCAGCCGATCCCGGGGCAGGTCAAGATCGATATTCTTGAGGTTATGGGTCCGGGCACCCCGGATTCGGATATTTTGCATGTAACCAACTACTATACCGTGGGTTTGGGACGCGAATATCTGCACAAGCGCGCCGGTCAACCCGGTATTGGGGTCGGTTGCCGCGTGTACAATACCGTCCATCCAGTCGTTTCCCGGGGGGTATGTATGGCGCGCGGCGTAAACAAAGTTATTTTGGTCGGTAACCTCGGCGCCGACCCCGAAACCCGTTCGATGCCGAGCGGGATGACGGTCACCAACATCCGAATCGCCACCAGCGAGTCGTGGAAGGACAAAGCTTCGGGGGCGCAGCAAGAACGCACCGAATGGCACAGCATCGCCCTGTTCGGCCGTTTGGGCGAAATCGCCGCGGAATACCTGCGCAAGGGGTCCCAGGTGTTCGTCGAAGGTAAGCTGCGAACACGAAAATGGCAGGATAAGCAGGGGAATGATCGGTTTACCACCGAGATCATCGCCGACAACATGCAAATGCTCGGCGGCCGCGCCGGGGGTGCGGGGGGCGGCGGCGCTACGAGCGGCGGCGCTACGAGCGGCGGCGGGGAGCGCGGCGCCGCAACCGGTGCACCGCACCGGGACGACTACGACCAATCGCCGGCCTCTGCGGGCGGCAAAGACGACTTCGACGACGACATTCCTTTCTGAGCGGTAACGGAGTAGAGCCCTGCAGGCGGAGGCCAATGCGGATTGCGGAACCGCGCCGTACTTTTCCCTAGCCGGCGGTACCCAAGGAGGTTTCCAATTCGTTGGCGAGCGCAATGAGCCGCGGGCGAACATGCTCCAACAGGAATTCTTTCGATACCATATACGCCGGTGCGCCGCAGTTGATCGCCATCGGAGGCAGTCCGCCGCCGGGCCTCACCGGCACTGCAATGGCATTTACATCCTTTTGCCATTCCCCGAACGAGCAGCACACCCCAAGCTCGCGTATGTCGTGCAGTGCCTCGGCAACCCCTCGTTCCAGCTCCGGCCAGCGGCTGACGTCGGCCAGAGCGCGCACGCGTTCCATGATGTCGTTTCGGTCGCTCTCCGGTATCGCAGTGAGATAGGCGCGGCCCATCGCTGAGGTGGCGATCTGAATTCGGGCTCCGTTGTCCAGGCTCAGGGTGACTGCGGCCGAGCCCCGAACCGCATCGATATAAATCATCGAAAGCCGATCGCGGCTGCCGAGGCTTACCATGCATCGACCGAATTCCGCCAACTTCTGCATTGGAGGATGCGCGAGTTTGCGAATGTCCAGCCGCGCCAGCATGGCGCTCCCCAAGCTTAGTGTGGCTGTGCCGAGACTGTATTTGGCGCTGTCCCCGACGTAGACCAGATATCCGAGCTTGGTGAGCGTGTGAGTGAGCCGAGACACCGTGGATTTGGCCAGGCCGCAACGGCGCGCGAGTTCCTGATTGCCCAGCATGCGATCGCCGTGTCGATAGCACGCAAGCACCTCGAGCCCGCGCGCCAAGGCCGTTACGAAATGACGGTCGGGCTTGGCGGCCGTGTTGGCGCGGGCAGGCTTGGGCAGCGGCTTAGACCGCATATCGGTCAAAGCCTTGGGCGGCTTTATTCATTGACAAGCTCCGATACCGTTACGCATAATTTTGCACTAATTCGGAACCAAATTCTGTAGTGCAGAACAAGCATGCCCAAGCCTCTGATTACTGGCGCCGACCATGCGCCTTGAGTTTACCGACGAAGAACAGGTTTTCCGCGAGGAGGTGCGGCGTTTCCTGCGCGAACAACTGTCCTCCGACATCAGCGACAAGGTACTGAATGGCTATGAACTCGGCCGTGAGGACCATGTTATGTGGCAGCGCCGTCTGCACGAACGCGGGTGGGGCGGCATGGGGTGGCCGGTGGAATTCGGCGGCCCGGGCTGGAACTCGGTGCAGCAATACATATTCGAGGAAGAGTCGGCGCTCGCCGGCGCTCCGCGCCTAATCCCGTTCGGCACCAAGATGGTCGCACCCGTCATCATGGCGTTCGGAAGTGTTGCTCAACAACGGCGTTTCCTGCCGAAAATAAGTTCCGGGGCGGAGTGGTGGTGCCAGGGTTATTCGGAACCCGGCGCAGGTTCCGATTTGGCATCGCTGAAAACCCGCGCGGTGCGCGATGGGGATCACTACGTGGTCGACGGTCAGAAGACCTGGAATACGCTCGGTCAATACGCCGACTGGATCTTCTGTCTGGTGCGCACCGATCCGCACGCGAAGCAGCAGTCCGGGATCAGCTTCCTGTTGATCGATATGAAGAGTCCGGGCATCACCGTCCGTCCAATCATGCTGCTCGACGGCGGCCATGAGGTCAACGAGATATGGTTCGAGAATGTGCGCGTGCCGGTTGACAATCGCATCGGCGAGGAGAACCGCGGCTGGACCTATGCCAAGTTTCTGCTGGGTCACGAGCGCACGAATATTGCCGGCATCGGCATTGCAAAGCGCGAACTTGCGCGGCTGAAACGCATTGCGGCGTGCGAGTACCAGCATGGACGGCCGCTGCGCGAAGATCCCTTGTTTGCGGCGCAGATTGCGCAGGTCGAAGTCGACCTGTGGGCCCTGGAGATTACCAACTTGCGTGTGTTGTCCGCGCAGCGGCAATCGCCCTCGACGGGGCCCGAGGCTTCGATCCTCAAGATCAAAGGAACAGAGATTCATCAAAGCATTTCCGAGCTTCTGATGCGCGCCGTCGGCCCGTATGCCCTGCCGCTTCGCCGGGAAGCCATGGAAGCCGGCTGGCAATTCGATCCAACGCGCGAATCGCCGGGGCCGCGGTATGCATCGACTCTTGCATCTTCGTACTTCAATCAGCGCAAGCTGTCGATTTTCGGAGGCTCCAACGAAATTCAGAAAAACATCATTGCCAAGATGATCGTCGGTCTCTAGGAGCACTCTTGAACTTCGAATTCAGCGAGGAGCAGCGGCAGCTGCACGACGTCGTCGAACGCTACCTCAGCGAGCAATACGGCTTTGCTCGCTACAAGACCATCAAAGGATCCGCCGAGGGGTGGGACCCGTCTGTCTGGCGCGGCCTGGCGGACTTGGGCGTGCTCGCTATCACCGTGCCGGCGGCACAGGGCGGGCTTGGCTTCGGACCCCTGGAAACGCTGGCCATGATGGGCGACTGCGGCCGCACTCTGCTGCTCGAGCCCGTGCTGAGCAGCGCTGTCATTGCGACCGCGGTGTTGCGCGCATTTGCCGGCGAGCAGCAAGCCGGCGCACTACTGATGCGAATGGCCATCGGCGAAGAAATCGCCGCGCTTGCCCATTTCGAAAGCGGTGCGCGCTTCGAAAGCCAATGGGTGACCACGCGAGCGAGCCGCAGGGACGATGGGTACGTGCTCGACGGGCACAAGGGAGTGGTGATGCATGCCGGTGCGGCCGACACTCTGCTGGTCTCGGCGCGCACGGCGGGGCAGGTGGGCGATGTGCGAGGCGTCTCTTTGTTCATGGTGCCGAGCGCGGCTCCCGGACTGGTGATGGACATCTATCCAACCGTGGACGGACAAAGAGCGGCCGATGTATACCTGCAGGCGGTCGAGTTGCCGGAAAGCAGCCGGCTGGGAGCGGAAGGGGAGGCGCTCGGCGCGGTCGAAGGGGCTCTCGATATCGGTCTGGCAGCGTTATGCGCCGATGCCGTCGGCGTCATGCAGGCGATGGTCGACGCGACCATCGAATATGTGCGCGTGCGTCACCAATTCGGCCAGCCCATCGGCCGGTTCCAGGCGTTACAGCACCGCATCGCCGACATGCAGATACATCTCGAACAAGCGCGTTCGATGAGCTACCTCGCTGCGCTGCGCTGTACGGACGAGGACGTGCGCGAACGGCGGCGGGCATTATCGGCGGCCAAGGCAGTGCTTGGCCAAGCCGCCCGATTCATCGGTCAGCAGTCAGTGCAGTTGCACGGCGGCATGGGCATGACCGACGAATTAAAGGTCAGCCACTGGTTTAAACGGCTCACGGCCGCGCAATTGATGTTTGGCGACAGCGACTCGCATTTGCAGCGTTACGCATCGCTCACCCCCGCTTGAGGCAACCGCTTATCAGGATGTACCCGAAGTAGAGAATGGCAGCACATGAATGCGCTTGCCCGTCGCGGCGAATATGGCATTGGCCACGGCGGGTCCCACGGGCGCCACTCCAGGCTCTCCCACGCCGGTGGGAGGTTCCGCTGAAGGCACAATGTGAACTTCCACCTTCGGCATTTCGTTGATGCGCAGCACCCGGTAACCATTGAAGTTATCCTGCTCGACCCTCCCGTCCTTCAAGGTGATCGCTCCATGGAGGACCGCGCCCAGGCCGAAGCCGATTCCGCCTTCCATTTGGGCGGCAATGATGTCGGGATTGATCGGCGTGCCGCAATCGACGGCACACACGACCCGATCGACCTTTACTTGCCCGCTCTTGTCGACAGTGACTTCGGCGACCTGCGCGACAAAGGTCTTGAAGGCTTCCGCAACGGCGATCCCGCGACCCTTGCCGGGCGGCAGGGGAGTGCCCCAGCCTGCCTTCTCGGCCGCGAGTTCGAGCACGGCTTTCATACGCGGCTGATGCTCGAGCAGCGTGCGCCGGAACGCAAAGCCGTCCTGTCCCGCTGCATGCGCCACCTCATCGATGAAGGCTTCAACCGCGAATGCGGTATGCGAGCTGCCGACGACGCGCCACCACAGCACCGGCACACCGACGGTAGTCGTCGACAATTCGACCGAGATGTTGGGTATGGCGTAGGCGATGTTCGCGGCACCTTCGACCGACGTAGGATCTACGCCGTCCTTGATGAGTCCAGGAGCAAACGGCGTGCCGGCCATGATCGACTGGCCTACGATGATATGCCGCCACCCGGTGAGCCGGCCTTGGGCATCGAGGCCCGCTTCGAGCTTGTGAAAGTACATCGGGCGGTACAGGCCGCCGTGAACGTCGTCCTCGCGCGTCCATTGCAGCTTGATCGGCGTGCCGTCGGCGCCAAACGCCTTGGCAATCGACACGGCCTCTACGATGTAGTCCGAACCTACGTTCGCGCGTCGCCCGAAGCTGCCACCGGCGTACAGCGTATGGATGCTGACTTTTTGCGGATCCAAACCCGCCGTCCGGGCGGCGTTTCCTTGGTCAACGGTCTGGAATTGGTCTCCCGCCCAGATTTCGCAGCTATCGGCGCTGAGCTTGACGACCGCGTCGAGAGGCTCCATCGGCGCATGAGCAAGGTAGGGAAACTCGTACGAGGCCGAAACCTTGCGGGCCGCGTCCTTGATGACTTGTGCCGCATTGCCGTCCTTTCGCGCGGGGAGTCCGGGTTGGTCGGCAAGGCGGCGGTACTCCTCGAGCAAGCCAGAGGAGCTACGTTTTTCAGCCTCGGAGTCGTCCCATTCAACTTTCAGCGCGTCTCTGCCTTGCTTGGCCGCCCAGAAGCTCTTCGCGATCACGGCGACGCCGCGCGGCACCTGAACCACCTTAACAACGCCGGGGACCGCGCTGGCCGCTGCGGCATCGAAGGACTTCACGGTCCCGCCGAACAGGGGCGGCCGCTTCAACAGCGCCACGAGCATGCCGGGCAATGCAACGTCGATCGTGAACTGCGCGGTGCCGTCGGATTTCGCGGGGGCATCGACGCGCGGCGCGTGATGACCGATCAATTTGAAGTCTTTCGGGTCCTTGAGCTGCACGGTATCGGGGACGGGCAGCGCCGCCGCGGTCGGAACCAACACACCAAAGGTGGCCTGGCGTTTTTTACCGGCGTGGTACACGGTGCCGAGCTCCACCGTCAATTCCGCAACGGGAACATTCCAATCCTTGGCGGCCGCGGCAAGCAGCATCGCGCGTGCTTTGGCGCCAGCCTCGCGCAGCTGATTCCAGGAGTTGGCCATCGCCGAACTTCCGCCGGTTGCCTGCATGGTTCCGAAGGCTAAATTAGCGTAGCGCTTCGAGTCGGCGGGTGCGCTTTCAACGCGCACCACGGCCCAGTCGGCATCGAGTTCCTCGGCGACGATGGTAGCAATGCCGGTGTATGCGCCCTGCCCCATCTCCACGTGCTTGGCGATCACGGTAACGCTGTTGTCGGAGCCGATCCGCAGAAAAGCGTTGGGCGCAAAGGTTGTGCCGGCAAGCGGGGGGGCTGCGCCGGCCAGCGCGCGCCGCCTTGCGTCGGTCCATTCGAATCCGATCGTCAGCGCGATTGCACCGATGCTGCCGGCGCTCTTGAGGAATTCGCGTCGCGTCGATGAAGACGCGGAGTTCTTGGCGGGCATGGTTTATACCTTGATGGACTCGGCAGCCGCATGGATGGCGGCGCGAATGCGAGAGTAGGTGGCGCAACGGCAAATGTTGCCGCTCATGGCGCTGTCGATGTCGGCATCGGTCGGTGCCGCATTCTTTTCCAGGAGCGCCGTTGCGGACATGATCTGGCCTGACTGGCAATATCCGCATTGGGGAACTTGAAGCTTGATCCAGGCTGCCTGTACAGCCTTCGCACGCGCACTCGCCAGGCCTTCGATGGTCGTGACATTTCGGCCGGTCACGGTCGACAGCGGCGTGATGCAGGAACGGACGGCTTTGCCGTCCAAATGAACGGTGCATGCGCCGCAGAGCGCCATACCGCAGCCGAATTTGGTTCCGGTCAAACCCGCGACCTCGCGTACGGCCCACAGTAACGGCATGTTGGGGTCGGCAGCCAGAGTGGCGGGCTTGCCGTTGAGTACGAACGATGTCGACATGATTTCTCCAGAGGCTCAACTCTCGGCGAGATTCTCGCCGGGGAATAGCGCGTCGTTGAAGCCGAATTGCGTCAAGTCTCGAATGCGGCGCGGATACAGAATTCCATCCAGGTGGTCCACTTCGTGCTGCACTACCCTGGCATGAAAATCCCGGACCGTCCGATCGATGGACGAGCCGGCAGCATCATAGCCGGTGTAGCGCAAATCCCGATACCGGGGCACCAGCCCGCGCATGCCCGGGACCGAAAGGCATCCTTCCCATCCCTCGTCTTGCTGCGGCCCCAGGGGCATCAGCACGGGGTTGATCAGCACCGTGAAAGGCACGGGATCCGCCTCAGGATAGCGCGGGTTGACCTCCAAGCCGAATATCACGACGCGGAGGCCCACCCCGATTTGCGGTGCAGCGAGCCCGGCCCCATTGAGATCGCGCATCGTGTCCCGCATATCGGCAAGCAGGCTTTGCAGTTCGAAAGTGCCAAACCGGAGCACCGGCGCGGCGACTTCCAGCAGGCGCGGATCGCCCATTTTGAGAACTTCGCGTATAGCCATGGTTCCTGTATCTTAGCGGCCTTTTTCGTGCGAGCCTATTGCGAGCGTATGCCCGGTCTTTTATACATAAAAACATTCGGCTGTCAGATGAATGAGTACGATTCCGGCAAAATGCGGGACGTGCTCGAAAACGCCCATGGCATGATCCGTACCGACAATCCGGCGGAAGCCGACGTCTTGCTGGTCAATACCTGCTCTATTCGCGAGAAGGCGCAGGAGAAGGTGTTTTCCCTGCTCGGTGAGTGGCGCCTGTTCAAGCAGCAGCGCCCGCATGTGGTCATCGGCGTCGGCGGCTGCGTCGCGAGCCAGGAGGGCGCGGGCATAACCTCGCGGGCGCCATTCGTCGACCTGGTGTTTGGCCCGCAAACACTGCACCGGCTGCCGGCGATGATCGAGGGATTGAAGGAAACAGGCCGCTCCCAGGTCGACATCAGTTTTCCGGAAATCGAAAAGTTCGACCGGCTGCCCGCTGCGCGGGCGTCGGGCGCGACCGCCTTCGTTTCAATCATGGAAGGCTGCAGCAAATACTGCAGCTTCTGCGTCGTACCCTATACCCGCGGCGAAGAAATCAGCCGCCCCTTCGAGCAGGTGCTCGATGAAGTGAAATGTTTGGGACAGCAAGGCGTCCGTGAGATCACCTTGCTCGGCCAAAATGTGAACGCCTATGCCGGCCCGATGACGGACGGCACGCTTGCCGATCTGGCGACGCTCATTCATTTCGTGGCCGCGGCGGACGGCATCGAGCGAATCCGCTTTACCACTTCGCACCCGCTCGACTTCAACGACAGCTTGATCGAGGCGTATGCCAACGTCCCGAAGCTGAACAATGCCCTGCATCTACCCGTGCAGAGCGGCTCGGATCGTATTCTGGCTGCAATGAAGCGCGGCCATACCGCGCTGGAGTACAAACACAAACTCCGCAAGTTGCGGGAGATCCGACCCGATATTTCCATTTCAACGGACCTCATCATCGGATTTCCCGGCGAGACGGACGCGGATTTCGTTGCGACCATGAATCTGGTGGCAGAGGTGAGTTTCGATCAGTCGTTCAGCTTTATCTATAGCCGCCGACCCGGCACTCCGGCCGCAGCGCTGCCGGACCAGGTCCCGCACGAGGTCAAGCAGCAGCGGCTCGAACTCTTGCAGCAACGACTGAACGGCCAGGCGCGCGCCATCTCCGAGCGCATGGTCGGCACCCGGCAACGCGTGCTCATCGAACGCCCCGCTAAGCGCAATCCCCAGCAACTCGCCGGCCGTACGGACAACAATCGCTGGGTCAATTTCGACGGCCCCGCGGACAACCCCATGGCTCTCATCAACTGCTTTGCGGACGTCGTGATAACCGAAGCGATGCCGAATTCCTTGCGCGGGCGTCTCGTTGACGATGGGGCATCGTGAGTTCGATTCCGGCTACGCGTGACGTGCTGCTCGCCCCAGCGGACAACATCCGGTTAGTGGAACTGTGCGGACCACTCGACCAGCATTTGCATCAGATCGAGTCCCGGCTGGGAGTGGAAGTCAGGCGCCGCGGCAACCGTTTTCAGATCATCGGCTTGCCTGCCGCCATCAAGCGGGCGGAATCGGTTTTGCTCGATTTATACGCGCGGGCACAACGGGAGCCCGTGGATTCCGAACGCGTACATATTGCCTTGCAAGAACTGGATATGGATAGCAACGAAAACGAAACCAGCACGGAATCCGACGAACTCAAGGTGCACACCGCTCGCGGCACGGTGCGCGCCCGCGGCGCGAATCAGACCGAATACCTCCACAATGTACGCACTCATGATCTCACGTTCGGCATAGGCCCGGCGGGCACGGGGAAGACATATCTCGCGGTCGCCTGTGCGGTCGAGGCGCTGCAATCGGAAAAGGTCCGGCGGATCGTGCTGGTGCGCCCGGCTGTGGAAGCAGGCGAGCGGTTGGGATTTCTTCCCGGCGATTTGTCGCAAAAGGTCGACCCGTACTTGCGTCCCATGTATGACGCACTGTACGAAATGATGGGCTTCGAGCGGGTAGCCAAACTCATCGAACGCAATGTAATCGAGGTGGCGCCCCTGGCGTTCATGCGCGGACGCTCGCTGAATGACTCGTTCGTGATTCTCGACGAGGCGCAAAATACGACCAATGAACAGATGAAAATGTTTCTGACCCGCATCGGCTTCGGCTCCAAGGCCGTCGTCACCGGCGACATCACGCAAGTCGACCTGCCGAACTCCAAACAGTCCGGCTTGCGAACGGTAATCGACATACTGCGCGGCGTGCGCGGGATCGCTTTCACTATGTTCAGCTCGCGGGACGTGGTTCGCCATCCGCTGGTGCAGAGAATCGTTCAAGCCTACGAGGCAAGCGCTCCCGACGACGGTCCCTAGAGCGTGGTACGCCGCCTCGAACTCGATGTGAGCTATGCCGCACGGCGGCCCTGGGCGCCGGGCCCTCGCCAGCTTGCCCGCTGGGCGAAGGTAGCGCTCGCGCCCATGCGCCGGTCCGCCGTGCTCTCCGTCCGTGTAGTGGGGCAAGCGCGCAGCCGCAGTCTCAACGCCCGTTACAGGCGCAAGGACCAACCGACCAATGTCCTGTCGTTCGAGGGTGCAGGGGACGCTCCGGACGGCCGGCATTTTTTGGGCGAACTCGTGATCTGCGCCCCGATCGTCGCTCGCGAAGCGGTGGCGTACGGCAAGTCTCTCGAGTCGCATTGGGCGCACCTGACGATCCATGGGGTGCTGCACCTGCTCGGTTTCGACCACAAGGGGCGCGCCGAATCGGCGAAAATGGCCGCAAGGGAGATTCAAATCCTTGATCGGCTTGGCTTTTCGAACCCGTATAGCTGATCCGGTATCCTTAAGCCCCCATGTCAGAACAACCTCAAGGCGGTACCACTGGCCGCTGGTTAAAACGAATTACTCAGTCGATGTCGGGCGAGCCGCGCGATCTCGCAGAACTCATCGAGGATCTGCGCGAAGCCAGTGAGCGCGGCCTGTTCGACGGCGACGCGCTGGTGATGCTCGAAGGCGTGTTGGCGGTGGCGGACATGCAGGTGCGCGACATCATGGTGCCGCGCTCGCAGATGGTGTTCGTCGAGCGTGCCGTGTCACCCGACAAGCTTGTCGAGATGGCGGTCGAATCCGGGCATTCGCGTTTCCCCGTGATCGGCGAAGACCGCGATCAAATCCTGGGCATCTTGTTGGCGAAGGATCTATTGCGTCTGCAAGCCGCGGGCGACGAAAGCTTCGAGATTCGCGAGTATATGCGTCCCGTGGTCTTCGTCCCCGAGAGCAAGCGGCTCAACGTATTGCTCAAGGAATTTCGCCGCAGTCACAACCACATCGCCATGGTCGTCGATGAATACGGCGGCGTGTGCGGATTGGTTACCATCGAAGATGTCATCGAACAAATCGTCGGCGAGATCGACGATGAACACGACGTCGAGGATGACCAGGCGGTTCGCAAAGAGGGTGCGAGAGAATTTACGGTCCGTGCGCTCACGCCGATCGCCGATTTCAATCGATACTTTGGGTCCGCGTTTTCCGACGAGGAATACGACACGATCGGCGGGTTTTTGATGCAAGAGTTCGGGCGATTGCCCCGCCGGGGAGAAACCATTCAGGCCGGCAGTTTGGAGTTTCGGGTGTTGCGCGCCGATCGACGGCGCATCGATCTGCTGCGCGTGATCACGCCAACCGATATCGAGCCGCCGGCCGCCGACGAGCCGATACCTTGATTGCGGGGTGGCGGTTGGCGGGCGCGTTCGGCGCCGGTGCGCTGCTCAATCTCGCATTCGCTCCTTTCGGCTGGTGGCCGATCGGCGTCCTCGCGCCTGCAGCTCTGTTTGCACTGATCCGAGGCTTGCCGGCGCGCCGAGCAGGTTGGACGGGCGCGGCGTTCGGCACCGGACTATTCGCCTTCGGCACGTACTGGCTCTATACCTGCCTGCACGTGTTCGGGCTGGTGCCCGTTTGGCTGACGATCGTGTTGCAGGCAGCGTTGGTCGGGGCGATGACGGTTTATTTCGCCGGATTGTGCTACCTCGCCAATCGCTTCTGGCTCAAAGCCGGCGCAACTCGCTGGCTGGTGCTGCCGGCCCTCTGGGTATTGCTTGAATGGCTGCGTGGCTGGGTTCTGAGCGGCTTCCCATGGCTGTCGTTGGGCTATGCCATGATTGATTCGCCGCTAAGCGGCTGGGCGCCGCTGCTCGGCGTCTATGGCGTGACTTGGGCTGCAGCGACGGCGGCGGCCGCGTTCAATGCTCTGCTCACGCCCGCCGTCGGGGCCTCAAGCCGGCTGGCTGCGGCCGGCATCATCGGGGCTCTGCTCTTGGTTCCGGCGGTATCGGGCCGCCATGAATGGACGCTTGCCGCCGGTGGCCCGATTCCGATTGCCGCCGTGCAGGGCGCCGTGCCGCAAGACCAGAAATGGCAAGCTAAAAATCTCGATGAGACCATGGACAGGTATTCGAGACTCACCGCACAGGCGTGGGGTGCCCGCCTCATCGTGTGGCCGGAAGCCTCGCTGCCGGTCCTCGCGAACGAGATACAAGATTATCTGGCGCGGCTGCACGCGCAGGGACGCGAGCACGGTGCCGATCTAGCGATCGGGCTCGTGAATTATGACCCGCAAACCAAGCACTATTACAACGGGCTATTGGTTCTGAGCGATTCTGAGGAAGGCTGGTACTACAAACGGCACCTGGTCCCCTTCGGGGAATATTTCCCAGTGCCCGCCTTCGTGCGCACCTGGATGCGGCTGATGAGCTTGCCGTATGACGACATCACGCCAGGCAGCAGGCAGCAGCGGCGCTTGAGCGCCGCCGGACAGAAGCTCGGCCTCACGATCTGCTACGAGGATGCATTCGGCAGCGAGCAGCTCGACGTGTTGCGTGACGCGACTCTGCTGATCAACGTCACGAACAATGCCTGGTACGGCGATTCCACGGCACCCCATCAGCACCTGCAGATCGCGCGCATGCGTGCGCTCGAGGCCGGCCGCTACTTGGTGCGCGCCGCGAATGACGGCATCACTGCCGTGATCGGGCCGCACGGCGAAATCGTTGCGCGCCTGCCGCAGTTTCGCGAGGCAGTGCTGCGCGCGGAGGTGCGGCCGATGACGGGCCTTACTCCCTTTGCAAGGTTCGCCAATCATCCCGTCGTCGCCGGCTCGCTGCTGCTGCTGGCCTTGGCGGTTTGGCGGCGGCGTCAAGCAGCATGAGCCCGGCTCACGCCGACAATTCCGCGAGGTACCAATCCACGAAACGCGCGGCGTACGTTTCCTGCAGCGAATAGGGACCCGGCACGAAGAATCGGGAGTCAACGCCGGCCTGATTCATCTCGACGATTTTCTTGTCCTCGGCGCTGGTGGTTTTCCACAACCAGGTCAGACGACCGACGTCGTAGTCCACGCCTTCGACCGCATCCTGATGAACCAGCCAAATCACCTCCATCTCGGTATGATCCACGGTCTTGGGCACAAATCGATAGATGACGCCGTGATCCGGATACGCGAGAAAATCGCTGATGGGACCAATGTCGAAGTAAGTCGAGTTGCCGTCGGACGCCGAAAACGACCCCATCAGGCGACCGGCCGTGCGGCCGTCGTCCGTGGCGCTGAAGAAGCCGTGGTGGAGAGCGCTGCGCATGACCGCGACCGACTCCAGCCCCTTTCCCGCCGCGCGCCCGTATCGATCGACATCGGGTACGACGATACCGAGCGCTTCGGCGCGGGTACGACCCGCGCGTTCCAGATCCACATTGAGCTCCGCCGCGCGCGCATAAACATGCCGTTTCGCGAACTCCGGATGAGCGGGAGTGCAGTGGTAGCACTCCATGTAATTCTCAACGGCAAGTTTCCAGTTGGATTTAATCGAAAACAGTTCTCGATGCGCGACCTTCGCGGCGGCCCATCCGTGCACCCCGGCCGACCGGGCCAATGCGTCCGCAGCGGTCGTAAGATCGAGCGGATCGCTCGCAAAGGTTGTAAAGATCAAGCCTTCCATGATGCGCACGGGAAGGTTTTTCAGCGCAGCGTCGCCGCGGCGAAACGAGTCGGGCATTTGCCGGGCAACCAACAAGTTGCCATCGAGATCGTAGGTCCATGCATGGTAGGGACAGGTCAGCCGCGCGGATTGCGCCTTTCCCGACCGCCCGGCACAGAGGCGCGAACCGCGGTGCCGGCAGACGTTAAGCAACGCCCTTATGTCGCCGTCCGAATTGCGCACGATGATGACCGATTCAGATCCAAGCTCGACCACCAGGTAATCGCCGGCGCGGGGGATGCTGCTCATATGGCCTGCGCAGAACCAATGCCGGAGCAGCATGCGGTCCATATCGCGTTCGAAGATGGCCGGATCGGTGTAAAACTCTCGCTCCAGTGCATGCCCCGGGCGGTGAGCTCGAATGCTTGCGTCTAGGTCGATCGATTCCACCGTCGAGATTGTATGCGCCGCGGACCGGCCGCACCAGAAGCGTCGGTGCTAGCGGCTTTTTTCGCTGAGGCCGCCAAAGCGCCGTTGTCGGCCGCTGTAGTCCTCGAGCGCGCTAAGAAAACGCCGCTCATCGAAATCGGGCCATAGACAATCGCTGAAGTGCAGTTCCGCGAACGCCGATTCCCACAGGAGAAAATCGCTGAGGCGCCGTTCGTTGCCGGTGCGAATCAACAGATCAACCTCGCCCACTGCATAAGCGCAATGGTCTACTTCGTGAAGCAAGCGCTGAAAATCCTCAGCGGTCAGCTCGTTGCCGCGCTGAGCGCGCCGAGCGGCTTCCACGACGCTATGTTGAGACGAGTAGTCGACTGCAATGCGCAGGAGCATCCCGGATCCTGCGGCGCTCGAGCGCTCGCTTTGCTCGATGGAACGGAGCAGATTTTCGCTGAGCCGGTCGCGCCTGCCTATTACATTGATCCGGATCGATTGCTCGACGCACCGTCTCGTCTCGGTAAACAGATACTGGCCGAACAGGCGCATCAATGCCGCGATCTCAGCCGGCGGCCGCGTCCAGTTGGCGGATGAAAACGCGTACAGCGTAAGCGTCTTGACGTCGGTCCGCGCCGCAACTTCGACGGTGGCGCGCACCGCCTTTGCGCCCTCGACGTGGCCCGCAGTTCGAGGCAGTCCGCGCTGCGTGGCCCAACGGCCGTTTCCGTCCATGATGATTGCGACGTGCACGGCCTTCAAGCTCGCCGGGTTGCCTTGATTACCGCCTCGATGTGTTCGAGGTAACGCAGCAATGCCTTTTTTCCCACCTGCGTGATGCTGTACTCGGATTTTGGTCTGCGGCTCTCGAAGGACTTCGTGCATACGACGTAGCCCGCCTCTTCGAGCTTGCGCGCATGCGCGCTCAAGTTGCCGTCGCTCACATCGAACAAGGACTTCAGTTCGTTGAAGCTGAGCTGCTCGTTCATGGCAAGCGCACTCATGATGCCGAGGCGCACCCGCTCGTAAATCAGGCGATCGAACCCCGATTCTTCGTTCACCTGCGGTGAACGAGGTACCGCCACGGGTTTTGATGGAGCCTTGCCGAGGGTCTGCGCAGCCGGCTCGCTGCGCCTGATGGCGCCGGATTTATTCGGCATGAGCCAGGCGCCCGATGAGTATGCCGAAAACGACGTGCAGTACGCCGAAGCCTAGACCGAGCATTGCCGTGTGCGCCGCGGCGGGCAGTGCGAAGGTCAGCGATCCGAGAGCGACGAACAATGCGCCCATGATGGAGATCAGACGCGCGATTCCGGGAGTCGTCACCGTGCTGGCCGAAAGCACGGCACAGCCGTACAAAAGGAGCCATGTGCCGGGTATGAAGCCGGTCGCGCCGACGGTTCCAAAGACCAACGTCAGCAGGGCGCCGGCGAGCAGCGAGGGAACAAGGCAGAGGAGAAACTTTCTCGTGGGCCCCAAATACCGAGAGTGTCCGCGTCGCACTACCTGGCGCGCTACGAGAGCGCCGCCGAGCACGAGAGCGAGCGCCGCGGCGCCCAGCCAAATTGCGAGCCAATAAGAGGCCAAACTCGGCAGCGACACCACCAGGGCTGCTAATACGCCGATTATGCCCATGACGATGCCGGCCATCCCGGGAACATCCATCGAGCTCGACGATTCGATCGATGTTCGGATGTAGGCAAGGGTACCGAGCGCACGGCTCTCTATGGCCGCCGGGGCTTCGGATTGGACGGGGAACACCGCGCTCGGACGTTGCATGATTTCAGCTTAGGCGACCAAACTGTGCCTCGTCAAGTACTCTAGAACGCAAAGTGAGAGGTGTTACGCAGTTTTCGCGGGTATCTTCGGAAGCTATTCAAACAGCGTCTTCATGCGCGGGTCGCGTCCGAGTCCGCCGTATAGATCGAAGCCTGTGTCGATCCAGGCGCGGAGCGTGTCATTGCGCGCGAGCAGCGGCAGCGTGCTGACGCTCGCCACCCAGAGGAACGCGCTCAACGCGATGTAATCGGCAAAGTTGGGCGCGCTGCCGCCGAGAAACGGGAAGCGCGAGAGTTGTGCGCGCAACGGCATCAATGCATCGCGAAGAACCGGTAGGCGCGATTCGCGATCCGCCGTGGCCTCCTCCAATGTCGCTTTCAAGCGCTGTTCGCGAGTCCGCCGAAAGTAGGGTCGATCTTCGGGACGAGCGGCATTGTGAACGTCAAGCACGTATATGCCGAACATTTTGCGGAGAATCTCCGGCGTAAACCAAGCGTCGCTAAGCCTCACCATGGCGCGTTCCACTTCACCTGAGAATAATGGCGGCCGGCCGGGAAATGCCTGGTCCAGATATTCCGCGATGTCCCAGCTTTCCGCCAGAAGGGTATTGCCGTGCTCGATGACCGGGACTGTCTTGAACCGCCCGCCAAAGGCAGTGGCGATTTCAGTGAAGCCAAGCGGGACCGGTTCGCAGTAAATCCCTTTATGCGCGAGTGCATAGCGAATGCGCCAAACATAGGGACTGGCCGAACAGCCGTTCTCGAGCACGAGTTCGTACAGGCGGGTCTTGCCGTCGGTCGCTGTCAATGCCTATTCTCTTATTTAACGGAGAATATGCAGAATAACGCGGCGCGATTCTTAAATGCTACCTTGCGACGCATATTCCTCGCGCACGGTGGAGGACGAACATGCTTCGAGATGGACTGTTTGCGGCGGCGATGCTCTGCGTGTCGGCAGGGATGAGCGGTTGCGGGAGCCATGATTCCGGGTCGCGGACTGGCCGAGCAGGGGAGAAAAACGGCGACAATGTTCTCAACTTCTACAATTGGGCGGATTACACGGCACCCGACACCGTTGCTACATTCGAGAAACTCACGGGCGTCAAGGTCCGAGTTGCCTATTTCGAGACCAACGAGACTTTGGAAGCGAGGATGCTGACCGGGAACAGCGGATTCGACGTCGTCGTTCCGACGGCGCCGTTCTTTCAGCGGCAAATTGGCAGTGGCGCATATCTGACCCTCGACAAGAAAAAGCTTCCCAATCTCGTCAACCTCGACCCCACAATCATGTCTCGCGTTGCGCTCAATGATCCGGGAAACGCCCACGGAGTCGTATATGCGTGGGGAACGTACGGTCTTGGCTACAATGAAAAAATGGTGGCGCAGGCTCTCCCCAACATCGCCGTCGATAGCTGGCGCTTGGTGTTCGATCCGGCGTTTGCCTCCAAATTGGCCGCGTGCGGCATCAACTTTCTCGACGCGCCGGCTGGGGTGGTGCGGCTGGTGCTAAAATACCTGGGGAAGGATCCGAACGCCCCGGCTCCTCGGGATCTTGCGGAGGTCGAGAATCTGCTGATCCGGATTCGCCCGTACATTCGCAACATAGACTCATCGATCGGCAGCGAAGCTCTGGCGAACGGCGACATCTGCGTTGCGCTCGAATATAACGGCACGACCTATCAGGCCCGCCGGCGGGCCAGGGAGGCAAAGAACGGCATAAAAATCGACTATGCGATTCCGAAAGAAGGGTCTTTGCTCTGGTTCGACATGTTGGCCATACCGCGCGATGCACCGCACGCCGCCAACGCCTATCTGTTCATCAATTACCTCATGAACCCGCAAGTCATTGCGCACGTTTCCAATTACATCGGAAACGCCAATGCGAATTCTGCGGCGTCTGCCCTGCTCGACGCGGACCTCCGCGCCGATGCCGCCGTCTATCCGCCGCCGGAACAGTTGCAGCGTCTGTTCGTGCAATCCGAAGATTCTCCCGAGCAATCTCGCGCGATTACTCGAATATGGCAGAGGTTCAAGACAGCGCAGTAGTCCGCTTAAGCGACCAGCGACTCGATGAGCACGCGATAATCGCCGAGCCCGGGAGTCTTCATTCCGGCAACCTTGCCTTGATCGTCCCATTGCCGGACTCGCACCGCTTCCTTGTAAAAGCGCTCCGTCTCAAACTTGGCGACTTCATTCGCCGCCATGGGACCGCCCTGCAGCTTCAGGGTGATCACCGATGCAGGACTCAACTTGGCGAAATACTCGGCATCGGTCGCCAATAAATAACGTTTCGCCGGCACGTGCAGGCGCACGGGCTCCGATACTTCGGCGCGAAAACGACGGGCGAGCCAGCGGCCGCCGCTCTGTTCATGTTGCGCATCGCAGGTCCAGTCGGAGATGTCGCCCGGCACATCCTCGATGAGGTGTCCAACGTCGTGCAGAAGGGCCGCCACGATGAGCGCGGCCGGGGCCGCAGCGATCTTGGCAAAATAGGCAGCCTGCAATCCATGCTCGGTCATCGACACGCTCTCGCCGAAGTAAGCATCCGAGCCTCGCTTTTGGAAAAGAGAGAGGATTTCGTCGGTGACTCTCATCGGTTTGCTTCCGGGTGAAACTCCCGTTGAAGAAGTGCGGCCTCGGAGTACACGCTGTCGCGAGTAAGATAGCAGCCGCGCAAGTGACGCGGGTACCGAGCCGATGAAAATGCCGTGCGTCCGTGCAACGTGCGTTGATTGTCAAATACCACGAGGTCGCCGTCGCGCATCCTAAGCTGCAAGTGAAACCGCGAATCGCGCAGCAGGGCCGCGAAGCGCCTATAGGCGGAGTAGAACGGGCGCACATTCCGGGGGGCGAGCCGCAGCGGCGCTATCGATCGGCTGTTGTAATGCACAGCGTTCACCTCGCCGGTGCAGGTCAACTGGATCAACGGCCTTTCGGCGAAAAGCTCGGCGTTCTTGGAGCGGTACGAAAAAGGGACGGTGGTCCGGGTCAAGACGTCGAAAGCGTCGGGGAAGGTTGCCCGCAAGTGTTCTGCGATCGCGAAGCCGTCGCCGAACAAGCTCTCGCCGCCGTCGGGGGACGCAACCAGAGCATGCAGCACCTGAAAGCCGGGCACCGGCTCGCGGTAAGGGTTGTCGGTGTGCAATCCAAGGCCCAAGTCGGAATATGCGAGATTTTCCGGCTGCGGTACCGAGCGCACGTCATAGACACGGCCATAGTTGGTTTCCGATATTCGTCCCACGAGAGTTGCAGCCTCGAGGATCCCTGTATCCTCAGAGGGCACGCCGCGCAGGAACGCGATGCCGTCCCGCAATAGTCCGTTCAGCCACTGGGCTCGCAGCGCCCTATTGCTCCGCGCCTCGGAGAGTGTCGCCCATGCGAAGTAACGCGCCGCGTCGAGCGCCGCTCCCTCCAGCCAAAGTCTTGCCTTCGGCGCCGGTCGCCCGCCGGTGCGCTCGGCTGCTTGTGCAAGCAACCACTGAAGATCGAAGGCCGCACAGCGCGATTCGGACTCCCATTCAATGTTTACGGTCCCGTTCTCGGCGACAACGGACCGAATCCTGGGATTCTCGGGCAAATCCGCGATATCGACAAGCCGCTGTCCACTGTGAGGATCGCGATCCTCGTGCAGATTGTCGCGGAGCCAGAGGCTCTCGAACTCGCTCAAACCGCCATCGTGCCATTCGATGCCGAGCACATCGGGGCGACACCAAACGCGCTTTACGGACGTCGGTCCACTCACGGAAGATGTGTCCCGTGCGCGGCTGCCCTCGCGCCCAAGAAATAGAGACAGCCGGCACCGAGCGCCGCCAGGGCGCTGACACCCGCCAGACCCACGAAAACGCCTTGCCAGCCGAATGCGACCGAGACTCGAGCGACGATATAACCCGCGGCCGCGCCACCCAAATATCCAACCCCGTCGATGATGCCCGACGAGGCTGCGCCCGCCTGCTTTCCGCCGAAGTCGAGCGCGAAAGCGCCGCCGAGATACGAATAGGGACCGAGCAGACAGAAGGCGATGGTGCCGATGGCGATTAGCGGCAGCAAGGGTCCGGTAGTGCTGGAGCGCATGGTCATCAACACAAGAAGCGCCACGACCGTGGCGCTCAACCCGACGAACATGATCAAGGCGCGGCCGTTCACGCCGAGGCGATCGCTGAGCCAGCCGGTCGCCAACACCGACACGGCGCCGACGCCCGGAAAAATCGCACTCATGCGTGCTGCGTTGCCCTTGCTATAACCCAGATAGTCGCTCAGATATTGAGGTGTCCACGCGTTGAACGTCTCGCGGATTATGGTGCAGCCCAAGGATAGAAGGCAAACCAACAGAAACGCGCGGCTGCGGAGCAGCGGCAGCAACAACTGGCCCATGCTTTTGGGTCGGGATTCGGAACTAGCAAACAAATTGAGCGGATTCGGCTTTGCCTCGGCATAGCCCGCATCGATCCGCGACTCGCGCAGAAATAGAAAATTGATGGCCAAGAAAACTCCGCTGACCGCGGCAGCGAAGTAAAACAATGCACGCCAACCGAAGCCATGTTCTATCAACATGCCCATCCATTGCCTGGCCGCCGCGTCTCCGACCAGGTAACTGATGCTCAAAATTCCTATGATCATCCCGTAGGAGGAGTAGTCGAACCATTTCGAGGAAACTTTGATCAGACCCGCCCAGGCGATCGATTGCGTCATGCGGTTGCCGATCCAGGCGATGGTGAAGAGCGGCAAGCTCAAGCCGGAGGCAAACATCAGGGTAAATGCGGTGGCCCCGCCAAGGCCGATGAGAAAACTGATGCGGCCGCCCCAGAAATCACCCAAACCGGTCAAGAAAAGCTTGCCGAGCGCGTAGGCCAGCACCCCGAAGGTGGTGATTTCACCCATTCGAATGATGGCGTCGGCATGGCTGACGCCGTGCCGTGCCAGTTCTTCGACAAGAAGCGGTGTCGCGACCGAGAGATCAGCGCGGCAGAAATAGAGCGAGCCGTAACCGCCGAACATCAACAGAACGACAATCGTCTGCCGCAACCGCAAAGACCGCCTCGGCGCGGCTGCCATATGAAAATCCTGGCTCGATGGGAGGTAAGAGTTCTCCCAGCTATCATCTCATTTGAGCGGCGCGGGCACTACCATCGCGTCAGACAACGTATAAGCGTTGCAGCGGCGCTCAATTGACGTTCACAAGTCACCCGGCTAGTCTCGAAGCGGCCGGGAAACCTCTTCCCTGTGAACTCCATGGAAAGATTGCCGCCCCGATTTTCAGTTTGGCTGAGGAACCTTCTATGATCCGCACTTATTTCCTTGTCTTGGGGCTGATGATCGCCGCGCATGCCGGCGCGGCGAATGCACCGGAGACGGGATTGTTCGTCGTTCGCGCGCAGTGGCTGATCGACGGCATCAACGACAAACGCCGGCACAATGTCCAAATCCTGATTCGCGGCAATCGCATCGTCGATGTTCTGCCGGCCAATTCTCCGTCATTGCCGGAAGAGGCGCGAGTGATCGATTTGGGCAATGCGACCGTGCTGCCGGGGCTGATCGACACACATACGCATATTTTTCTGCAGGGAGAGGATCCTGCCGCCGGCGGCTACGATGTGCAATTGCTGAAATCTCCCGCCTCCTACCGGGTAGCACGGGCAGTGCTATCGGCGCGCCGCGCGCTCGACCAGGGTTTCACAAGCATTCGCGACATGGAGACCGAGGGCGCCGGATAGGGCGATGTAGGCAGCAAACAAGCGAACAACGAAGGGCTCATACCGGGCCCGCGAATGTGGGTGTCGACATTGTCGATTTCATCGACTGGCGGCTATCCCCTCGAAGGTTATGCACCCGAAATCACGGTACCCAAGGGTTCACAGCTGATCGACGGGCCGATCGAGGCACGCAAGGCGGCGCGTGAACAATTAGATAAAGGGGCGGATTGGCTCAAGGTGTACATGACCCATCGCTCCTGGCTCGACTCCCAAGGCGCCTTGGTATCGCAGCCGACGCTCACCATTGAAGAACTGAAAGCCATCGTGGACGAGGCGCATGGCTGGGGCAAAAAGGTGGCGTGCCACGCCTACAACGGATTAGGTCTGCAGCGCGCGCTCGACGGCGGGTGCGACTCGATCGAGCACGGCCTGGAGATTACCGATGCACAGATTGCGCAAATGCTCCGGCAGGGCACGTGGTATGTTCCGACACTCCAGGTGTACTACACCGACTGGGATCCTGCCGACACCGATTCAGGGAAGCGCGATCGCAAACGCGTGGCGCTGCACGCAGCTTCCTTCAGCAAGGCGCTGCACGCCGGCGTGAAGATCGCATTCGGCACCGACGTCGGCGGATTCAAGTGGTCCGAACCGATCGCCGAAGAATTTTCGCGTGAAGTGGAATTCGGGATGACGCCGATGCAGGCCATTCAATCGGCCACGTCGCGCGCGGCCGAGTTGCTCGGCAAACACGGGGAGATCGGAGTGATCGCGCCCGGAGCGTATGCGGACATGATCGCCGTGCCCGGCGATCCGCTGGCGGACATCAATGTTCTCAAGACCGTACAGTTTGTGATGAAGGACGGCATCGTGTTCAAAAAATCTAAAAGCGAACCAGCTACATGAACGACTGCTATTTAGTGCTGGGCTCGAAGCGTTGCGATTTTATCCGGGGTGACCGACGACGGGTGCGCGCCAAATCGGGCGGTGACGTAATTCGCGAGACTTGCAATCTCCCCGTCTGAGTAGGCACTTCCAAAGGGCGGCATGTCCCTTGCATCGGAACTGCGGCGATGTGCTCCGGTCAAAATGACCTGCACCACATTGGTGGCGGTCGGATCATTCACCGATCGCACGCCCGTGAGGGTTGCCTCGGGGATAACGGGACTGACTCCGGTCCAATCATGGCAACCCGCGCAGGCTCCGGCATATACGGCCTTGCCGCGCGAATCGACATTGGCGGCGACGCCTTCCGCGTGCGACGACGGTGCCGGACTTGTCCTGATCTCGCCAAGATCGGAAGTAGCGATTCCCGGCACGGAACGCAGATACGTCACAATGGCGGTGATATCCCCTTGCGTTAGGTATTGAAGGCTGTTGTCGACGGCCTCGCCCATGGGGCCCGACGCCGTGCCCCGACCATCCGCGTGGCCCGCAGCGAGATAGTGCGCGAGATCGGCTTCGCTCCAGGCGCCGACGCCGCTTTTTGGATCCCGTGTGATGTTGTAGGCACGCCAGCCGGCCTGCACTGCGCCTGCAAATTTTTCGCGGTTGTTGAGGGCTTGCATGAGATTTCGCGGCGTGTGGCATTCGCCGCAGTGAGCCATGGCTTCCACGAGGTAGGCACCGCGGTTCCACTGCGGGTCGCGTTGGGGACGCGGCTCGAAGCGCTTATCCGCATTGAACAGCAGAGCCCACACGCCCATGAGCGCGCGCTGGTTGAAGGGGAAGCTCAACGTGTTCGCCGGAGCCGGTGCGTGCATGGGCTTGAGAGTGAAAAGATAGGCCTTGATTGCAAGCGCATCCGCATCGGACATGTAGGTGTAGCTGGCGAATGGCATCGCGGGATAGAGTCTCGCGTTGCCGCGCCCGATCCCCTTGTGAATCGCATTGAGGAAATTCGCGTCGCTGTAATCGCCGATTCCTGTTTCCTTGTCGGGAGTGATATTAGTCGAGTACAAGGTGCCCATCGGCAGCACGAAAGCGCGACCTCCCGCGTAGGGCACGCCGCCTTCGGCGGTGTGGCAGGCCAGGCAATCCGCGGCGCGCGTAAGGTATTCGCCCTGCTCGATGAGGCTCGCCTGCTTCAGTTCTGCCGGAACGCCCGTCGGGTTCTGCCCTTGATATTGAGTCAATGCCACCGGCGAGCCGCCTGCGAAGTCGGTCGGATGAGGTGCGAGCACCACCATCCACAAAAAGCCGATGACGACAACGAGAATTGCGGCGATCCCGATCAACGCATAGCGACCGGCGCGGCTGGGGTGTGAGGAGTCGTTCATGATGGTTTTCTTCCCGACTTATGCCGCACGGGGCTGGTAGCTTCTTGGGACTATAAAACTACTTTACAGAACCCGCCATCGGAAATCGTTGAACTCCGGTGCCGGCGGCGAGCGCGGCAAGGATCAGGGCCGCAGTGCAGAGATATGCGAACAGATCGCCGACGGCGGCGTATACCGTGTGGCCGCCCTCCATCATGGGTGCCGAGACCAAGATACCGTCCGCGGCATGAGGGTTCCGATACGGGTCGTCGGCGTAGGTCTTCTGCCGTACGCGGCCGTTCGGGTCGATGAGTGCCGAAACACCGGAATTGACTGCGCGCACCATGCTCACGCGCAACTCGACACCGGCGAAAACTGACAATGCAAGGTGTTCCCACGGTTCCGCGTCGGCACCGAACCATTGGCCGCTCGTGAGGTTGACGAGAAGGTTGGGGTGCAGGCGTCCGAGGCCGCGGAGGAATCCTTGCAAAATGTCTTCATAGCAGATCACGGGCCCGAGTTTCCAAACTTCACTCCCGGATCCTCGCAGGGTCAACACGCCCGGCCCCTTGCCGGCGGTGAATCGGCCGATGCCCTCGGGCAAAAATTTTCGCAGCCAAGGAAAGGCATCGATGGCGGGAATGTACTCGCCGAATGCCAGCAGCCGCACCTTGTCGTAGCGGCCGACCGCGCGCCCGTCGCCATCGAGCAGGATGGCCGAGTTGAAGGCATCTCGGACCGTGGGGTCGTGCATGCTGGCGCCGATGACGACGGGCACGCTCAAGCCGCGGCGAATCATCGCCAAGGATTCGGACGCAAAATCGGCGCTGAAATCCCGCGGCAAGGTCACGGGATAACTGCCCTCGCTCCAGACGATGAGTTGCGCGCCGGCCTGTTCAAGGCGGCGGGATTCCGTTTGCAAGGCGCTCAGCTGGCGAAGGGCCTCCTCTTGGGAAAACTCGCCGTTCGGATAGGCAAAATTTGGCTGAACCAATCCGACGTTCAATCGCGGCGCGCGCGCGATGACGTCGTCCACTTGGCGCATGCGCACCGCTCCGAAAATGAGGGTGGCTGCGACAAGCAATGCGGCCGCGAATGCGGGATGACGGGCGGCACGGCCGTCCACAAGCGCATCGTAGAGTGCGCCATTGACCATCATCAAGAGCGCGGTAACCCCGAGCGGGCCGGTGAGCTCGGCGATCTGGATGACGAGCGGATGCCAGGCTTGTGATATCCACTGGCCGCAAGGAAACAGCTGCGGCACCACGAGCTCGCAGCTGACCATGCCGAGCGGCGCGAGTACGGTCATGGGTAGGCGCCGCCTCGCCCGAATGGCCCACACGATTCCGGTGAACAGCAGGAAAATAAGGGCGCGCGCGGCGCAAAAGAGCAGCAGGATGAGCGCCGCCGCCCACCAGGGGAAGTCCGCGAATCGCTGCGTCACGTCGATCAGCCAGTAGAAGCCCCCGGCCGTCTCGACGACTCCGGCCCACCAACCGAGAAAGAGCGCCCGTTTGAGCGTAGGGGCCCGATCGACGGCAAATAGCATGGGCACGGCAGCTATCCAAGCGAGCGCGGACAGATCGAACGGCGTGACCGCTAAGAACCATAAACATCCGCTGAGTGTGGCGAGGCCGAAAGCGACCCAGAAATCGAGCTTAAGCATCCTTAATCCAAGGTCAATTGAGTTCACGGCCACGGGACGGTCGGGTATTCTGAGGCCCAACCATGCAAGAAAGATACGAACCTGCCGTTGTCGAGGCGGAAGCACAGGATTTTTGGAACGATGAGCGCTGCTTCGAAGCCAAGGAGGACAGCGCCCTCGAGAAATATTACTGCTTGTCGATGTTCCCGTATCCGAGCGGCCGCTTGCACATGGGACATGTGCGCAACTACACCATCGGCGACGTCGTGTCGCGCTTCATGCGTATGCACGGCAAAAACGTTCTGCAGCCCATGGGTTGGGATGCGTTCGGCTTACCCGCAGAGAACGCGGCCATGGCAAACGGCGTGCCGCCGGCCAAGTGGACCTTCGACAATATCGCCTACATGAGAGGTCAGCTGAAATCCTTGGGGTTTGCACTGGATTGGAGCCGCGAGCTAGCCACCTGCAGCCCAGAATACTACCGCTGGAACCAATGGTTATTCCTCCGGATGCTGGAAAGAGGCATCGCCTACCAGAAGACCGGAGTGGTGAATTGGGATCCCGTCGATAGAACCGTGCTGGCCAACGAGCAAGTGATCGACGGCCGCGGTTGGCGCACCGGAGCGCCGGTCGAGAAACGTGAAATTCCGATGTATTACCTCAAGATCACTGCGTTTGCGGAAGATTTGCTCGATTCCTTGACCAAGATGTCCGGCTGGCCGGAACGCGTGCGCGCGATGCAGGCCAACTGGATCGGCATGAGCGTGGGCGTGAGGCTCGGATTTCCGTACCAAATCGGCGGGGCGACCGCGGATGGGACGGGAGTGCTTTGGGTGTTCACGACGCGCGCGGATACGCTCATGGGCGCGACATTTTGCGCCGTGGCGCCGGAACACCAACTCGCGCGCTATGCGGCACGCCAGGACGCCAAACTCGCGGCATTCATCGAGGAATGCAAGCAGGCCCCGGCCACCGAATCGGAACTTGCGACGCAGGAAAAGCGAGGCATGCCTACCGGGCTGGTTGTGCGCCATCCCCTCAGCGGCGAGGCGACGCCGGTTTGGGTGGCCAACTATGTGCTCATGAGTTACGGCGACGGCGCGGTCATGGGTGTTCCCGCGCATGATGAGCGGGACTTCGAATTCGCAAAAAAATATGGTCTGCCGATCAAACCCGTGATCGATGTCGGGGGCCGCGAATATTCCATTCACAACTGGGAGCCGTGGTACGCCGCGCACGGCCGGTGCATCAATTCCGGGCCGTTTGACGGCTTGGAGTTTCAAGCCGCCGTCGATGCGCTCGCTGCCGATTTGAGCCGCTTGGGTCTTGGTGAAAAGCAAACCAGCTGGCGCCTCCGCGATTGGGGCATTTCCAGGCAACGCTATTGGGGCTGCCCGATACCGATCATTCATTGCTCCCTGTGCGGCGCGGTCCCGGTGCCCGATGAGCAGTTGCCAGTGGTATTGCCGGTGGACCTCGTGCCCGACGGCAGCGGCAATCCGTTGCTCAAAGACGACGCCTTCCTTACGGTTCCCTGCCCGCGATGCGGCGGAAAGGCGCGGCGCGAGACCGATACCATGGATACTTTCGTGGATTCCTCGTGGTATTTTCTGCGTTTCGCGTGCCCTGACAACGAGGAGTCAATGCTCGACCCCAGGGTAGGGTACTGGCTGCCGGTCGATCAATATATCGGCGGCATCGAGCACGCGATTCTGCATCTGTTGTACTCGCGCTTTTGGACCCGCGTAATGAACGAGCTGGGGTTGGTGGCTTTCAGGGAGCCTTTCGAGAATCTGTTCACTCAGGGAATGGTGCTGAACGAGGTATTTTTCCGCAAACCCGGTGCGGGGCGGGTGGAGTACTACAATCCTGGCGATGTCGAGATCATGCTGGACAAGACAGCGCAGCGCCGCATAGCCGTGTTGCGCTCCGACGGCGAAGAAGTCGAATCGGGCGGCGTCGTCACCATGTCGAAATCGAAAAATAACGGCGTCGACCCGCAGGCATTGGTGGACGAATTCGGCGCCGACACGGCAAGATTGTTCACCATGTTCGCCGCACCTCCGGATCAAACGTTGGAATGGTCCGACGAAGGCGTGCAAGGTGCCTATCGATTCATCAAGCGCCTGTGGAAAGCCGTTTACGATCATGTCACGCACGGCGCACCCGTGCCGCTCGACAAGTCGGCCCTGATCGGGACGCAAAGAACAATTCGGCGGCAAGCGCATCAGGCCTTGGCGAAGATCACCGACGACATCGGGCGCCGCCGGACCTTCAATACAGCCATTGCGGCGGCGATGGAGCTCCTGAATGCGCTCGCGAAATTTCCCCCGGCTTCGCAGCAAGATCGCGCCGTGGTGCAGGAAGCCCTGGAAATCGTGGTGCTTGGCCTATCGCCGATCATTCCGCATGTAACTCACGCACTGTGGCTCGCCTTGGGGCATCGCACCGCGCTGATCGACGAGCCCTGGATGCCCGTTGATTCCGCCGCGCTGCAAACCTCGTCGATTGATATGGTCGTGCAGGTCAATGGCAAGTTGCGCGGCCACATTACCGTCGCCGTCGGCGCCGACGAGGACACGGTGCGTGCTGCCGCGTTGGCCGATCCCCACGTGCAAAAGTTCATCGGCAATGCCGCCGCGCGCAAATTGATCGTCGTGCCGGGTAAGCTCGTCAACATCGTGGTGTAATTGCGCCATGGTCATACCGAACGGTCGCCGCGCCTTGGCCGCTTTGAGTGCCGTGGTCGCGCTGTCCGCGTGCGGCTTTCGGCTCGTGGGCGGCGATTCCCTGCCCGGCATTCTGGCGCGGCCCTATCTGTCGCTCAAGGACCCCTATACCGATTTCTCGCGCGAGTTCGAGCACCAGCTCAAGAGTTCGGGAGCCACGTTGCAGGTGGTACGCGCGAACGCCACCGCGATCATCGAGGTGACCAAGGATCTCGTCCAGCAGCGTACGCTCTCCGTGTCGGCGCTCAATATTCCGACGGAATACGAACTCACGTACACAGTCACCTTCGCCGTGCAAGGTGCCGACAAGGAATTGCTTGCGCCGCAGACCATCAGCCTGTCGAAGGACTATAGCTTCGAAGAGAATGTGCTGCTGGCGAAGGAACATGAGGCGGACATATTGCGGCAGCAAATGGCGCGCGACCTCGTGACCATTGCGATGCGCCGGCTCACGCGATTGAAGTAAAGGCGTGGCGGATGCTATTGGTCAACGGCGTCGATCGGCTGAACCTCCAAGTGCTCTTGGACCGCTACGGCTTGGAATTGCGCCTCGTGGCACCTGAAGAAATCATTCCTGGATCCTATTGGGGCGAACGCGAGGCGGGCCTGGTCGGCGCGCAAATATTTGCGCGGCTCGATACGCCTCTGCACTCGGTGTTGCACGAAAGCGCGCACTTCATTTGCATGACTCCGGAACGTCGCGCCGGATTAGATACGGATGCCGGCGGTGACGACGCAGAAGAAAGCGCGGTGTGCTACCTGCAGCTGGCCCTCGCAGAGCGACTTCCGAATGTCGGCAGGGAGCGCATATGCCGCGATATGGACGACTGGGGATACAGCTTCAGAGTCGGCGGTGCCGCGAACTGGTTCAGCAAGGACGCCGAGGATGCGCGTGATTGGTTGATTCGGCATGGGCTTCTCGATTTGCAGGGCGACATTACTTATGCCTGCCGGTGAGCGGGTCAGCGTGTCGCGTCGCACCGCGCTTGCGGGATTGACCGCAATGGCGGCAGCCGGCTGTTCACGCATCGCCTTCCTTGCCGCCAACGTGCCGGCCGCCTTCGGCGCCTACGCCCGTCACACGAATATCTCATTCGGCGCCGACCCGCAGCATCGGCTGGACGTCTACGTGCCGCATCTCGAGGCGGTGGCCCCGAGACCCGTCGTCGTTTTCTGGCATGGCGGCCGCTGGAGCTTCGGCGACAAAGCCGATTATCGATTTGTCGGCGCGGCGCTGGCCGAATTAGGGTACGTAGCGGTGTTGGCGAATTATCGTCACTACCCCAGAGTCAAAATGCCGGGCTTCATGGAAGATGCCGTGCGCGCCAGCCGATGGGCCTCGGAAAATGCGGCCAAGTTCGGCGCGGATGCGAGCCGGCTGTACTTGATGGGGCATTCGGCGGGCGCTCACATGGCCGCCCTGGTAACTCTCGATCCGCGATATTTCGCGGCAGCCGGCCCGGCGCCGCCCATTGCGGGCGTGATCGGCCTCTCGGGACCGTACGATTTTTTGCCGCTGCTCGAGGCGGACGTGCAGGATATGTTCGGGCCCGCGCTCAAATACCCAGACTCGCAGCCGATCAATTTCGTGCGCGCCGGCGCGCCGCCCATGCTGCTGGTGCACGGCTTGAAGGACGAGACGGTGTGGCCGAAGAACTCGCGCAATCTGGCGACCGCGCTGCGCTCGCGCGGCGTTCCCGTTACGCTCAAGCTGTATTCAAATGTCCTGCACGCCGACACGGTGGCTGCCTTGAGCCTGCCGGCGCGGGGCCGGGCGCCAACGCTCGCCGACATAGCGGCGTTCGTTGAACGAAGGGATCAGGCTGCGTTGGCGGCCGCCGGCGATTCCAGGGCGTAACAGCGGCCGAAGCGATTCGCGAGGAATGCCGGCAGCCGGATGTCCTCTTGGCGGATGAGTCCGGACTGCGGCAGCTTGCCCGCGCTCAACATGTCGAGCACAGCACAAATTCCGCCCGCAGTTGTGATCTGAATGGCGCTGCGCACCCGGCCGCCCAACGGCGCCGCATAGATTTTATTGGCGTAAGTCTCTTGCATGAGCTGCCCGCCGCGCAAGCCGCTCACGGTGACGAACACGATGACGACATCCTGCAGAGTGATGGGCACGGCATTCTCCAGAATATCCTTCAGGAGTTCGCGGCGATCTCGTAGCCTCAGGTCGTTGAGCAGCGCCTTCATGATCGCCGCGTGGCCTGGATAACGGATGGTGCGGTAATTGAGGTTGCGTACCTTGCCTGCAAGGGTTTCGCAAAGAGTGCCGAGGCCCCCCGACGTGTTGAACGCTTCATATAAAACGCCGTCGAGGGAAAACTCTTCCAATTCCTCGAGAGGCTGTGTTTCGCGCAGTTGGCCGTTCACGATGGCTTCGCAGGGTTCGCAGTACTCGTTGATGACGCCGTCCGTGCTCCAAGTCAGATTGTAGTTGAGCGCATTGGAGGGAAACTTCGGCAACGCGCCCACGCGCATGCGTACATCCTGCAGCTCATCGAATCGGGAAGCCAAGTCGCTCGCCACGATGGTAATGAATCCCGGCGCCAGGCCGCATTGCGGAATGAACGCCGTGCGGGCGCCCTCGGCGAGCTCCTTCACCGCACGGGTGCTCGCGACGTCTTCGGTTAGATCCAGATAATGCGCGCCTGCCGCTTTGGCCGCCTCGGCGATCAGCCTCGTCGCATGGTAAGGCGCAGCGCTCAGCACGGCGAACTTGCCCGCCAGCAACTTACGCAAGGCGTCGACTTGGTTGATGTCGGCGACGACCTTGTTGATGGCGGCCGCGGTTTCAAGGCGGTCCAATTGGTGCTGGGAGCGGTCGATGACGGTCACGGAGTAATCGCCCGACCCGCCCAGCAGTTCCGCGATCATCGATCCAATTTTCCCGGCGCCCACGATAACGATTTCTTTCATTGGGGATCCCTGTGTAAGAGCGCTATTTTTGACCCTTTGACCCTGCAAATGGTAGGGTTATTTTAGTCGTTTTTAAGGTACCATGCCTGCATTACGTAGGTCACAGACGGCGAATTGCCATGGATGCTATTGACGAGAAGCTGCTGTCGGCGCTGCGCGAGAACGGCCGAGCTTCTACGGCGCGGTTGGCGCGACTGGTCGGGCGCTCGCGCACCAGCGTGCAGAGCCGCATCGAACGGCTCGAGAAGCAGGGCGTCATCGTCGGCTATGGGGTCCTGCTGGCGCCGGAACATGGGATGGGTGCGGTGCGTGCGCACGTCATGATCAAGGTGGGGCCCAAGGAGGCGCGCGCCGTCAGCGCGGCGCTGCGCGCCATCGACCAGGTGCGCGTCCTGCACTCGGTGAGCGGCGACGTGGATTTGATCGCCGTTGCGGCCACGGCATCCGTCGCCGAGATGGATGAGGTCATTGATCGCATCGGTGCGTTGGACGGCGTAGAGCGCACCACCTCGTCGATCATACTGTCGACGAAATTCGAGCGTTGAAGCAACTAGCCGCCCGCTTGCGCCGCGCACTGTAGGGGGCGCGCAGCCGGCAACAGACGCCGCACGACGTCGAATTCGATGGACGCCTCATTCAAAATGTGCCAAGCCGTGGATACCACGATCAACTGCTCTTCGGGGAATACGATGAGCCGTTGACCGCCCATGCCGCGAGCAGCCCACGCAAGGCGTTCGGGTTGCCCGTGCGGCAGAAGCCACCACTGATAGCCGTATTTGAAACCATCGCCCGCGTCAATTCTCGGCGTCAACGATTCTTTGATCCATTCCGCGGCCACGAGCCGGCGCCCGTTCCAGCGTCCGTCATTCAGGTACAGCAGTCCGATCTTGGCCAAGTCCTCCGCACGCAGGTACAAGCCGCCTTCGGTATCGACCACGCCGAGCGGTGTACGCTTCCAGAAGTAATGACGGATTCCGAGCGGCGCAAACAGCCGGCTATGAGCATATCTCTCGATGTCGATGCCGGTTTCGCGCTTGAATACGTACGCCAGCAGCTCGGTCGCGCCGCTCGAATAGGCGAACACTGTCCCCGGTTCATCTTTCATCGGCCGGTCGATTACGAATTGCACCCAGTCATCGGCGGCTTCCATCAAATCGGATGGGTTGGAAGGATCGTCGTACGGTAGATCCTCGTTCCAGTCCAATCCGCTGGTCATGGTCAGCAAGTCGCGCAGGGTCATCCGAAGCTTGCGTGCATCGACATTTTTGACCTTGTCTTTCTTGAAGTAATGCAGCACCGGCGTCGAAAGAGGGGCTTTGAAGTCGCCGCGTGTCATGGCAACACCGATGATCGCGGAGGTGACTGTCTTCGACACGGACTGCATGGTGTGCTCATCCGTGCCGTGGTAATAGGGATGCCAGGTGGGGTCGAAATAGTTGTAACGCCCGGTCAGCCGCGCGTTCAGCGGACCCTTGGTGTGCGCTTCCCTGGAGTATATTGCCCCATAATCATGCGGATAGCGTCGGCTAAAGACCGCCTTGCCGCACCGCATGACGAGCAAGCTGTCGATCAGCGGAAATTTCGCCGACGCGATGTCCGCGTCGAAAGCCGCCAACGGTTCCGCGTCCATGCCGACGGACGCCGGCGCTGCTCGCGCGGGTTCGGCGCCGTCGAGCGGAACGGCCGCGGCAACACGCGCGCCGGCCAGCGCCGCCGCGAGCACGACGTGCCGAATGGCCGCGGTTCGCCCAGAGTGGCGAGCGGCGGCGAGCGAGGGCTGCCCAGTGGCGCGGTGTTGCATCGATTGATCCTCGAAATGAGATTAAGGGAGGATGACAGGCCGCAGCTCTTTTGCACGCTGCAGCGCCTGCTCTAGCGTGTCGATCACGTTCTCCGGCCCGACGTGGGCAATCACGCCGCCTCGTTCCAGTTTGTAGCGCACATTGGGCCGGACCTCAACCAGCAGCACGGCGGCGCCATGTCGCTTGAAATCCGTGATGATTTCCTCGATCGCGAAAATGCCGGTCGCATCGACGAAGGGCACGCTCCCCATGCGCAATATGAGCGTCGTCGCCGGCCGCTGGATGTGCTCCAGGGTGCGTGCGAGCTTCTCGGCGGCGCCGAAGAATAGCGGCCCGTCGATATTGAAGATGACAATGCCGTTGTTTGGCGCCAGCGGCAGCGAGCTCGCCAGACCGTCGTTGGACTGCGCATCAATTTGTTGTTCGACACTCACCGAATCCGCCATCCGCCGCATGAAAAAAAGCGCCGCGAGAATCACGCCAACATTGACGGCCACCACGAGATCGACGAACACGGTCAAAATAAATGTCAGCAGAAGAATCCCGACGTCGACTTTCGGCGCACCCCGTATCAGCCGCACCACGTGCGGCAGTTCGCTCATGTTCCAGGCCACGACGAACAGCACGGCCGAGAGGCAGCAAAGAGGAATCGCGGAGGCGAGCGGCGCGAGGAGCAGTATCACCAAGATCAAGAATACGGAGTGCACGATGCCGGCGAGCGGACTGGTGGCGCCATTGCGAATATTGGTCGCCGTGCGTGCAATCGCGCCCGTGGCGGCGAAGCCGCCGAACAACGGCGCGACCATGTTGGCGATGCCCTGACCGATGAGTTCCTGATTGGAGTCGTGCCGAGTGCCGGACATGCCATCCGCAACCACGGCGGATAACAGTGATTCGATCGCACCCAACAGGGCGATCGTGAACGCGGGGCCCACCAATGACAGCACCCGCGGCAAATCCAGCGAGGGCATCGAAAATGCGGGCAGTGTGCGCGGTATTCCTCCGAAGGCGGAGCCGATCGTCGCGACCCCCTTGAAATGGAATATCGATTGCACGACGGTAACCACGACGAGGGCGACGAGAGGCGCGGGTATGCGCCGCAAGTAGCGGGCGCCAAATGTCAGGATCGCAAGCGCGAGCAGCGCCAAACCTGCGGTCGGCGCATTGATGGTCGGAAATGCTTCGATGAGCGACCAGAGTTTCTCGTGGAAGCGCAACCCGGATGGGGCGGGCGTCAGTCCCAGAAAGTCTTTCCACTGGCCGACGAAGATGATGACTCCAATCCCGGCCGTGAAGCCGACGATGACTGGATCAGGTATGTACTTGATCACGGATCCCAGGCGCGCAACGCCGAACACCAGCAGTATCACTCCCGCCATGAGCGTGGCGATTTGCAAGCCCGCGATCCCGTGTTGTGCCGTAATGATCGCAAGCACTGCGATGAAAGCGCCGGTGGGGCCTGAAATTTGGACCCGCGTGCCGCCGAAAATGGACGTCAGCAGCGCCGCGACAATCGCCGTATACAGCCCCTGCTCCGGCCGGGCACCGGAAGCGATAGCGAACGCCATCGCCAACGGCAGGGCGACGATGCCAACCACCAAACCGGCGAGGACATTGTTGCCGATATGGGCTCGCGACCACAATCCGGCGGCTTTGGCCTGAAGCAGCGCAATCATTTCAAGGGTCGGCAGACACGCGACGCGATCAGTTTACCGACCTCCGTTGAGACCGATCGAGTTCACAACCGTGGTGACGCCGGCGGCTTGCCGGGCGAGGGATTCCGCCATCTGCCGTTGCAAATCCGTATCCACCAGCCCGCCCAAATACACGACATGATCCAAGGTCTGCACATTAATTTGGTTGGGAGATGCTAGCGCCGGGTGTTGGTTGAGCAGCGCCTCTACGTACCCGGTGATTTCGGCGTCGCCGGGGCAACCCCGGAACCCGCATTTTTTGTAGGCCGCGCACGCCGATAAGGCGCCGGCCAAAACGAGGAACGTCAACGCGCATAGTAGGCTCGACCGCCCCATAGGATGAGCAACTGTACCAGCGCGATTCATCGAGCGCTCAATTCATTCGACGCCCCGGGGCCAGGGTAGGACACTAC
This sequence comes from Steroidobacterales bacterium, assembly GCA_038229815.1. Taxonomy (GTDB): domain Bacteria; phylum Pseudomonadota; class Gammaproteobacteria; order Steroidobacterales; family Steroidobacteraceae; genus Bog-1198. The sequence goes on from JBBROC010000002.1 coordinate 117,692, forward strand.
CCGACAGGCAGATGAGTCTTTCATGCCCTATCTTCAATCGGGCAGGAACCTCATGCTTGACTATCCCAAGGAGGGACCGTGAACCTATTCATTAGCCTGCTCATAGCAGCATACCTCGCCGCAGGTTGCGTTGCCGGAAGCAATATCACGCATGAGGATAGCCCCGGTGCCACGAAGAGGGATGCAGGTCCCGCGCTATGTCGAGACGGCTCGACGCCGCCCTGCAACGATCGAGGGTAACTCGTCGGGCTATAAAAAACGGCGTGGGCCTTAGGAGCCCACGCCGCCGGGATATCGCACCAGCGGGGGAGTTGGCTGGCTTGCTGGCGCGAGATTCTCCAAACCGTGCTTCGTGCGCGTTGCATGGAAGCCAGGTCATCGTGCCAAGATAAATCCGGGTGTGGGGTATGGTTTATATCTGGCAGTAAAGATTTTTTCGTTTGACACGCATCAAATGTCTATGCGGCGGCAGGCGCGGGGCGCGGCTGCCGCACCCGATTCACGACGATATACGCGGTCACCGCTACCACCAGCGTGATGCAACTCACGTAGAAATCTCTTTGCATCGCAGGCGTAAACGCCATTGCCATCAGGACGCCTCCCATGGATGCGATCGCCGCGACGCTCAAATATGGGAACAGCCACATACGCACAGCAGGTTCGGGGAGCCCTTCCCGTTCGCGGCGCCGCCGCAGCCTTATTTGCGCGACGCAGATGGTCATGTACACAAAGACAATGACGGCGCCGGAGGAACTGACGAGAAAATCGAACACGACCTGCGGAGCCTGGGTGGCGGCAATGATTCCCAGGAATCCCGCGACCGCGCCCATCAGCACCGAGCCTACCGGCACGCGCCGCGCATTCAGCTTCACCAGTGCCTGCGGCGCATCGCCGCGATCGGCCAGGATGAACATCACTCGCGAGCTCACGTAAAACGCAGAATTCAAGCATGACAACACCGCGGTCAGAATGATCACGCTCATGATCGTCCCGGCCCAAGGCACGTGCATGGTGTTGAGGGCGAGAGTGAACGGCGATTCGCCGGAGCGCACCGTGTTCCAGGGCGTCACGGAGACGATGAGAAAGAGCGATATGACGTAGAAAAACAGGATGCGCACGATCACGGTGGTGCTCATTCTTGCCACGGCGCGGCCCGGCTGAGCCGACTCCGCCGCCGCTATGGTGGTGATTTCCGCACCGGTCATGGCGAAGAACACCGTGGGCACGGCGGCCAGCACGGCAATCCACCCATGCGGCGTAAATCCGCCGTAGTTGACAAGATTGCCGAAAGTCGCGCCCTGCGGCGACGACCAGCCGAATGCAAAGGAAGCCGCAATGACGATGAACACAATAATGGCGGCGACCTTGATCGATGCAAACCAGAACTCGAATTCGGCATAAGAGCGCGCCGACATGAGATTGACGCAGGTCATGACGGACATGAGCCCAATGCCTATCTGCAGCGGCGAGAAGGACGGCAGCCAGTTATGCAGAATCTTCGCGCCCGCGATTGCTTCCACGGGCACCACCAACACCCAGAAGTACCAATACAGCCAGCCGATCACGAAACCCGCTCCCTCGCCCAAGCCCGCGCGCGCAAACTCGGTGAACGAGCGGACATGGGGCAGGGCCGTCGTCATTTCTCCCACCATGCGCATCACCAGAAGTATCAGCAAACCGCAGATCGCGTAGCTGATGAAGCTTGCCGGTCCCGCGGCGATGATGGAGGTGCTACTGCTGACGAACAGACCGGCCCCGATGATTCCGCCGATGGATATCATCGTCAAATGCCGGCCTTTGAGCGAGCGGCTGAGTTCGTATTTCGGAGCGGTCTGCGCGGGGGCGTGCGTATGGCTCATCTGTATCCCTTTGTTGCCGATTGCATCTTACCTGCTTCGACGTCCACTCGCGGATCGCCGAGTTTCGGGACCGTAGGGGCGCCCCACAGCTGCCGCTCGCGGATCCAGGGCAGCGGATACGCGGGGTGCGGGCTGTCGAATTCGCGTGCCAGCCGGTGCGCGTCCCACAGAGCTTGGTTGAGCTGCGCAGGCGCCTTGCAGTCGCCCGTTCGAAAAATATCCTCGATCTCATTGGCTGCCCACTCGGACTTGCGAGCCTTCAATCCGCGCCACAGCCCATCATCAGACCGGCGCGAGGTCACCAGGATGACGGCGTTGACGTCGAGGTCGAACTCACCGCCATTGTCCTTGCGCGGAATCTTGCCGGAATTGGGCGGCGTGAGATCGGGGCCGTATTTATAAAGGTAGCTCAGCCGCACCTTGCCTGGCTCGATACTGTCGACCCAATGGCTGCAGTAAACGCGGATTCGCTTTTCGAACAGCATGCGTTTGTTGTTGAAGGACTCCATCGTAAAGACTCCGTACTCCGCCACGTCGGGTGCGTCGCATACATAGGTCACTTCTTTGCCCAGATTCGCCATATGCTCCGCGAGCGTGATGCCCATGAAATGCCCATCGCCGTCGAGGATCAGCACGCGTTTGCCCGGCACCGGCTTGCCCGCAGTGACTTGGAAGGGCGTCAGCACATGCGGCAGGGAATCGTCCGCACCGGGTATCGGGCCGAAATTGGCGCTCCGGCCATCGCCGCTCCAATGCGCGCCGGTGGCGATCACGACGCGATCGGCACCATAGCTCAGCACGTCGTCCACCGTCATCTGGCCGACGCCGAGGTGAACTTGGACGTCCTTCTTGAGCTTCGCGAGCTGCACCTGCCGGTACGTGATGACGCGGCCCCATTCGTTCAATCGCGGCAGCATCGCCACGGCCTTCCAGTGGCCGCCCAGTTCCTGCTCGGCCTCGCGAAGGTGTACCACGTAGCCGCGCTCGCCCAGGATGCGCGCGCACTCCATGCCCGCAGGCCCGCCGCCCACCACAAGCACCGAGCAGGGTTGGGTTGTCTTGGTGAATTTCTCCGGATGCCAGCCACGGCGATATTCCTCGCCGATGGTCACGTTTTGAGTGCACATGATCTGCCCGCCCTGCTGGAACTTGGAGACGCAGATGTTGCACCCGATGCATTCCCGGATGTCCTCGACCCTCCCTTCGGAAATCTTGCTGGGCAAGAACGGGTCTGCAATCGAGGGTCGGGCAGCGCCGATGATGTCCAGAACACCGGTACGGATCAATGCGACCATATCGTCCGGGCTGGTGAGCCGGCCATTGCCGACCACGGGTATCCCCGATCCCAAGATCGACTTGCCTTGCTTGATGAAGGGCGTCATCCAGCCGGACTTGCGGAAACGAGAGGCGCCTGCGTCCTCGCCCCATTCCGCATAGTCGCCGATCTTCAACGCAACCGCGTCGACTACGCCTTCATTGCGGAACAACTCCAGCATCCGTGCACCGTCTTCGCGAGCCTCGAGGCCCTCGGGACCGTGCAGCGTGTCGATCTCGAAGCGCGTGGTGATCGCGCACGTAGCCCCGACAACCCGCTTGAGGGCATGCAGCAATTCGATGTAAAAGCGCGACCGGTTGGCAAAGCTGCCGCCATAGCCGTCGGTGCGCCGATTGAAGCGCGGCTCGAGAAACTGGCTCGGCAGAGTGTCGTCGCCCGCGGAGACCTCCAAGAGATCGAATCCCGCTTGTTCGGCGCGCTTTCCGGCTTCGACGTACATGTTGATCACGGCGCGAATGTCCAACTCGTCCATCTCGCAGCCGTATACCGAACGGGTGGCGAATATTGGCGAGAGCCATTGGCTTGGGGCGCGGCCGAACTCGCGCGACTCGAGCGACGGCGCATTGCCGCCGCTGTACCACAGCTGAATTCCGGCGAGACTTCCATACTTATGCGCCACCTCGCACATGTAGCCCAAGTTGGCGACGTCGCCCTGATCCCAGATGCGCGCGGAAGTGTAGGGATACTCGTCGGATTCGGGATGGATGGAGCAGAACTCCGTGAACACCGCGCCCCAACCGCCTTCGGCCTTCATGCCGCGAAGATGCGCCTGCGCGCCGGGTCTTTCAGCGCCGGGGCCGGCGCAGTGTGAGGTCTGCCAGAATCGATTGCGGAGCATCTTGGGGCCGATCTTTATCGGCTCGAACAATACATCGTGCTTGGGATCTCGGGCCATGGGGTTTCCTTCAGGCGCGGTCGCTTGAACCTGCTTGGTTATAATGTCCGTGCGGCAGCGGCGCTGCGCGTAGGAGAAAAATCATGATTTTTGCGGGAAAAGTCGTTTTGGTAACGGGTTCGACAACCGGAATCGGCGAGGCCTGCGCCAGAGGTTTCGCGGAATCGGGAGCCATCGTCATGGTGTCGGGCCGCCATGCCGAGCGCGGCCGCGCCGTGGTCGAGGCCATTCGAACTGCCGGCGGCAGCGCGCAATTTTCCGCGGTGGATTTGCGCGTTGCCGGCGCCTGCGAGCGATTGATCGGCGATACGGTCGAGCGCCTGGGCGGCCTGGACGTCCTGATCAACAATGCAGGCATTCTCTACACGGCCAACGCGCTCGACACCAGCGACGAGCAATGGCTCGATACCATGGCGGTGAACGTCAATGCGCTGTTCTATTTGAGCCGCGCCGCGGTCAAGCACATGAGGGTTGCGGGCAAAGGCGCGATCGTGAACATCGCATCGGAATGGGGGCTCAATGGCGAAGCCAATCATGTGGCCTACTGTGCCAGCAAAGGGGCGGTGGTTCAGATCACCCGTTGCATGGCCCTGGATCATGCGCGCGACAATATCCGTGTCAATTCTGTATGCCCCGGTGAAATTCATACACGCATGGTCGATGACATCCTGGCAAAGCGGGGCGGCGATCCGGCAACGAATCTGCGCGAGCTTGCTGCCGGGATTCCGATGCGTCGATTGGCAAATCCGGTGGAAGTCGCTCGATGCGTGCATTTCTTGGCGTCAGATCTAGCGAGCTATGTGACGGGCACCAATTTAAGCGTCGACGGGGGCAACGATGCCACCGCCGGTCCCTACCCCTAAACGGTGAGCATCGCCAGCCGGCGCCTGGCCGTGCTCGTACGGCCTGGCAAGTGTCATGTAGATGGCGCCCAGCAACATTACGCCGGCAGTCGTAGCGAGCATTCCATAAACCACGTACCACGGATCGTCCGCGGTCTGCGGCCGCGGCCATAAAATGTTTATGATGGCGCCGACGCCATAGGCCAGGGCCAGTCCATTCACGAGCCCACCCCAACCGCCGAGCGTAAAGGGTCCGGACGGGCGCCACCCCTTGACGCGCGCGATCAACGCCCCGAGCACGATCATTTGAAAGGCGACATAGATGCCGATGGCCGCGAAGCTGATGATGGTGGCGATTGCGTCCTGCAGCCACAGCGCCGAAAGAGCGATCGCGGCCGGTATCGCGCCCATCACGATCAGCGCCGTGGACGGAACGTGGTGGCCCGGCGACATGCGGCTCAAGTATTTGCTGCCGAAGATCATCCGATCGCGTGCGTAAGCAAACACCAGCCGGCTGGCTGCGGCTTGCAAACTCAGCAGGCAGGAAATGAACGACACGAGCACCACGACGATGACGGCGCGGAAACCCACGTCTCCCATCGCGCCGCGCAGCAACGTGACGATCGGATCTTTATCCGCGCCCGAGATCGCCGCATCCATGTCCTTGATCGACAGCACGAACGCCAGGCACACCCACAAAGCCGCGGCGCCGCCGATATAGATCGTCATGCGCATGGCTTTTGGAATCTGCCGGCTCGCATCGGGCGTCTCCTCGGCCACGTCGCCGCAGGCTTCGAAACCGTAGTAGCAGAACATCGCTGCGAGCGAGGAGGCGAGAAACACCGGCAAGTAACTGCCGTTCGGGTGAACGATCGTGGTATCGATCAGCACCTTGAGCGGCTGGTGGCGCGCGTACAGCAGCAGGTACCCGCCGACGGCGATCGCGCCTACGAGCTCGCAAACGAAACCGAACATCGCGACGCGGGCGAGCAGGCGCGTGCCGCTCAAGTTCAAGAGCGTCGTGCCGGCGATGAGCACCAGCGCGATTGTGGTCGTTGCCAGCGGAGTACTGTCGACGCCAAAGAGCTGAGCGAGAAACGGCGCGACCCCCGTAGCCACTCCGGCCATCGTGCAGCACAAGGCCCAGCCATACACCCACCCCGCCATCCACGCCCAGCGCTTACCGACGAGACGGCGCGCCCAGGGATAGATTCCGCCGGAAATCGGAAATTGCGAGACGATTTCGCCGAACACGAGGCATACCATGAGTTGACCCAAGCCGACGCCGATGTAGGTCCACCACATAGGCGGGCCGCCCACCATGAACGACGTCGCGAACAGCGTGTAGACGCCCACGACCGGCGACAAGTAGGTGAAGCCAAGGGAAAAATTCTCCCACTTCGACATCGTCCGGTCGAAGTGCGATACGTAGCCCAGCGCGCGAAGCTGTTCGGCGTCTGTATCGACCGGTTTTCCGGCATTGATGGTCACTACGGATTGCCCCTTATTGCCGCGCAATTCGCATCGCGCGAATTTCGAGCACGGCCTTCAGAACTTCGTTTCGAACGCCAAGCCAATCGTTCGCGGCTGGTTGGTCGAGACGCGCGTGATCGTGGGCTGCTGCCAGGCGAAGACCGTATTGTCGATGGTCAGCGCCGCGTGCTTGTTGGTCAAATTCGTGCCGAATAACGATGCCGTCCAAACTTCCTTGCCCACACCCATCCGGAAGTCCATCAAGCCGTACGATGGCAAGGTCTCGCGGAAATAGGCCGTGTCCTCGGTCGGTCCGACGTAGGACTCTGCCACCCGGAAGGTAAATCTATATTCCTGGGGCAACATCGTCTCGTAGCTCACGGCCACGTTGCCAGTGTACTTCGGGATGTTGGTGACACGTGTTCCTGGAGAAATCGGAAGTCCCGGAGTGTCTTTCGGCTGGCTGATGTAGGACTGGGTATACGCAGCGGACATGTTAGCCGTAATCGAATCGGTGAGTTTCGCCGCCATTTCGAGTTCCGGCCCGTACGCCTTGGCCTGGCCGACATTGGTATTGTAGGGATAGCCGCAACTGAGCACGATCAACTGCTGGATATTGTGCCATTTGACGTAGAAGACGTCCGCATTCACAGTGAAGCGCCGATCGTGGAACTTGGCCTTCTCGCCCAATTCGACGCTCCAAAGGTCATCTGGGGAATAGTAGGCCGGCTGACTCGTCAGATAACTGGGACCACTACCGCCCGCGTAGATGGTGCCGGGTGCGGGTCCGCCACAATAGTAAAAGCCGTTCGGGTTTAGCGGGATAGGTAGGTTCACGCCGCCGGGGCGCGAACCCTTGGAGATCGTGCTGTACACCGTGAGATCCGAGGTGGGTTCGTACGACACGTTGACCTTCGGCAACAGACTGGTATTGCTACCGGCTGCGCTGGATATGGTCGGTGTGGCATTTCCCGAGGCGGTGCCTAGGCCGCGCTGGTTGGAGTTGTTGCTGATGTCGAATTTATAGAAGCGCAAGCCCGCTGTAACCTTGAGGGCGGGGGTCACTTTAGAGCTCGCCTCGCCGAAGATCGCTTCCTGCTTGAGAACGTTCGGATTGTTGTCGTTGAACATGATGCCGTCGGGATTCGGGCCCGCAATGGCTCCGTATGTGAATTGAGAGGCCGCCGGGCATTGACCGCCCACCGCAGCAG
>JBBROC010000003.1:0-114886 GCA_038229815.1 Steroidobacterales bacterium
CGATCAGCGCTTGGTTTCCATCACGCAAGTCGACGCTGCACCAGGTCGGCGGTGCGCCGATGACGCGGTTTGGCCAGCTTCTACCGGGTAGATCGACAGCTGAAAACGGACGATATTTGCTCGACGGATTACGCAACATTGTGGTCTCTCACTTGCGCTGAACGGCTGGCGCCCTTTGGCTTTGACGCAACTTTATTGATTTTTCCGGTCTTGTAAGCGCCGACCGTTAGCGCGGGATTTGTGGCGCCTAGCGGCGCAGCAGCAGGGCAAGCAAACCCGGTCGCGAAATGTCGCGGGGGATTGCGAAAGATTTGCAGGAAGAGCGGTGCATTGCGGCGGAATCTAGCATTCCTTGCGCACCAGACGCAAGGTCCGGCCCCTTTTGCCTGTTACCTCCCTGACACCTTCGTATTAACATCAAACGCGACCGGACATAGGGGTTTCCTCCGATGCAACCCACCCACACTGTCTTCAATCAGACCCCGCCCCTGGCGGACTACAACGTCTTTATCACCGATTCTGCGCTGCAGGAGGCAGTGGGCCGGGAAGGGGCGACGGCAGCCGTTCCCGACCTGGTCAGCGCCGGAGCGGCACTCGGCACCGCGGGGATGCGGGAGCATGCACGCCTCGCCAACCGCTACCCTCCCGCATTACATAGCTTTAATGTGCAAGGCGAGCGGATCGATTGGATCGAGTTCCATCCTTCCTGGCATCTCTTGATGCGGGGCATTGCCCAGCGCGGCTATCACGCCGGCCCGTGGACGCTCGTCAACGGGCGCGGCATTCCAGGCGCTCACGCGGCTCGCGCCGCGGGCTACTTGATGCAAGCTCAAGTCGAGTGCGGCACGCTTTGCCCGACCACCATGACATACGGCGCCATCGCGGCGATGCGCCGCGATGCATGGTTGGACCGGACTTGGGTACCGCACATTGTCACGCGTGAATACGACCCGCGCGACATACCCGTCGACCAGAAGCTCGGGGCCTTGATCGGCATGGGAATGACCGAAAAACAGGGAGGCTCGGACGTGCGCGCCAACACGACGCGCGCCGTGCCATGCGACGATGGGTCTTATCGCATCACGGGCCATAAGTGGTTCTTCTCGGCACCACAGTGCGATGCACACTTGGTGCGCGCGCAGACGGATGGCGGCCTTTCGTGTTTTTTTATGCCGCGCAGGCTCCCCGACGGCACACGCAATGCAATCTACGTGCAGCGCTTGAAGGACAAGCTCGGCAATCGCTCCAACGCCTCGTCCGAAGTCGAATTCATCGATGCCTGGTCGCATAGATTGGGTGAAGAAGGCCGTGGCATTCCGACCATTCTGGAAATGGGCACGTACACCCGCCTCGATTGCTTGACGGGCACCGCGGGAATGATGCGGCAAGCCGTCGTCCAGTCAGTGCATCATGCGCGTCACCGCAAGGCGTTTGGCGCGCTGCTCATCCAGCAACCCCTCATGCAAGCCGTCCTCGCCGACATGGCGATCGAATCCGAAGCTGCCACAGCGTTGGCCGTGCGCCTGGCGCGCGCCTTCGACAGTGAAGGCGAAAGCGAGGTGGCGTTGCGCCGCGCCCTCACGTCCGCGGCAAAATTCTGGGTTTGCAAACGCGGCTGCGAATTGGCCGCCGAGGCAATGGAGGTATTGGGCGGCAATGGCTACACGGAAGAAATGCCGCTCGCGCGCATCGCACGCGAGATGCCCGTCAATTCGATTTGGGAGGGATCGGGCAATATCATGTGCCTCGATGTGCTGCGTGCGTTTGGAAAACCCACCGCGACGCGCGACGCCGTGCTTCAGGAGCTAATGCACGCGCGAGGACGGCATCCAACCTTCGATGCGGCGTTCGAGCGCTTCGCCGCCGCGCTCGACGCGCCTGTGCTCTCGGCGCATGCACGCCGCTTCACCCAGATGTTCGTGACTCTGATGCAAGCGGGCGTGTTGCTGAGCGCCGCGGTAAGCCCGGAGTCTAGAACCGTGGCCGAGGCATTTTGCGCGACCCGGCTAGACACCGACTCCGGCTGGGGTGCGGTTTTTGGAGCCAGCAGCGCGGCAATTGATGCGCCGGCCATCCTCCGCCGCGCGTGGGACGAGTAAAGCCGATTCGGACCGGACTTCCCTCAAGGTCTTCTATTAGATTTTTTTGGTGCTTTGACGTTAAAGCGGCCGCTTTAGCTGCAAAACGTCTGAAATAATAAGGGCCCAGACCCCCCGTCGATTCCGCCGATCAGTCAATTCCGCCGTTCAACAGGTGCCGCTCTTCCAACCCAGAAGCTGATTTTTGACAATCGACGCCAGAACTTCCGCATGCCGGTCCCAATCGTTCAGCGCGGGTACCAGGGTCAACTGCTCGCCGCCCAATTTTATAAACATATCGCGATATTCGATAGCGACTTCCTCCAGGGTCTCCAAGCAGTCCACGGCGAACGATGGGGAAACGACCGTCACCTTGCGCACGCCGCGCCCGGCCAAGGCCTCAAGAGTGTCCGCCGTATAGGGCTGCAGCCAAACCACGGAGCCGAAACGCGACTGATAGCAATGGGAATATTCCTCGGACGTCAGTCCCAGTTGCGATGCCACGAGACGCGTCGTCGCTTCGGCTTGAATCTGATACGGATCGCCGTCCAGGACGTAGGAAGCTGGAATCCCGTGGTATGAAAACAGCAGATGCGAGCGTTCACCGGCCCCTCCCCAGTGCTCGCGAATTCGCATCGCCAATGCCTCGATATATCCTTCGTCGGCGTAGTAATCGTTGACGAAACGGGTTTCCGGCAGCCACCGCCACCGTTGCAATGCGCTCGTGGTTCGGTCGAATACCGAGCCCGTCGTCGATGAACAATACTGCGGATAAAGCGGCAGGACGAGCAATTTTTTTACGTTTTGCTCTGCCAAGATTTTGATGGCATCGGCGATGCTTGGGTTGCCGTACGTCATCGCGAGTTCGACCCTCATCCGATCGCCGAAGCTGTCGTGCAGCAATGCGCCGATTTTGAAGGTGAGTCGCTTGGAGTACACCGCCAGGGGCGAGCCGTCATTCATCCAGATCTTGCGGTACTTGCGTAGCGTCCCTATAGGTCGAAACGGCAGCACGATTCCATACAGCAGCGGCAGCCATATGAGCCGGGATGTATTGATCACCCTGCGGTCGGCGAGGAATTCGCGCAAGTAGCGTTGCACGGCGAAATACGACAGCGAATCGGGCGTGCCGAGATTGACCACCAACACACCGATACGTTCGGGCGCCGTCCTCGCCGGCGCCGCGGCGCGAAAATACGTCATGAGCAATTCCTTTGGCCGATCTGCCGACGCAGTATACTAGTTAGACTGATGAAGCCCCGCACCGTCTCTCGTCCAGAATGATGTGGCTCAGCACCAGCGAGATTGAGGCCCTGCATCTCAGCTTGAGCGTGGCGACACGCAGCGTTGTGTTCAGCTTGCCGCTGGCGATCATGCTTGCCTGGGTGCTGAGCCGACGCCGATTCGTCGGCCACACGCTGCTCGACGCGCTCGTGCATCTGCCGTTGGTGCTGCCGCCGGTGGTGATCGGTTACCTGTTGCTGGTGCTGTTCGGCACACGTGGTCCCATCGGGTCATGGCTCGAGCGAACCGCCGGCATCGAACTGATCTTCACGCGCAACGGCGCCGCACTGGCAACGGCGGTGATGTCGTTCCCGCTGATGGTACGGGCGATGAGAATCTCGCTCGAAAACGTGGACCAGGGACTCGAAGATGCCGCGCGCACCCTCGGCGCCGGTGCAATCGATCGATTCGTCACCATCACGCTCCCACTGATGCTGCCAGGCATACTGGCGGGGACGATCACTGCTTTTTCCGCGGCGATCGGCGAGTTCGGAGCGGTGATTACCTTCGTGTCGAACATTCCCGGAGAAACTAGAACTTTGCCGCTGGCCCTCTATACGGCCCTGCAGACTCCCGAAGGAGACGCTGCCGCTGCGCGGTTGGCGGGCATTTCGTTGATACTCGGTCTGGGCGGCCTTCTGTTGTCTGAGTGGTTCGCGAGGCGCGTGCGGCGCTTACTGGGGCGTTAGGTGCTGACCGTCGTCGTCAACAAGCGCCGCGGCACATTCAACCTCGATGCGAAATTCGACCTTCCCACTCCGGGCGTCGTAACCTTTTTCGGGCGCTCCGGCTGCGGCAAGAGCACGCTCGTGAATATTATTGCCGGACTGCTCGATCCCGATAGTGGACGCGTAGCGCTCGAGGGCAACGTGCTGCTGGACACTGAACGGGGGATCGACGTCCCGCCCGAAGAACGTCGCATCGGCTACGTGTTCCAGGAGGCGCGCCTGTTTCCGCACTTGAACGTTGCGGCCAATTTGCGCTACGCCGCGAAGCGAGCGCGGGTTCTTCCCTACGTAAATCTCGATGCCGTGGCAGATCTGCTCGATCTTGGACTGTTGATGGATCGGCGAGTACACCAGCTCTCGGGGGGCGAAAGACAACGGGTCGCCATCGGACGGGCGCTGCTGTCGCAGCCGCGCCTTCTGCTCTTGGATGAACCATTGGCAGCGCTCGATGCGGCGCGGCGCGAAGAGGTCTTGCCGTATCTGGAGAGTTTGCGAGATCAGCTGGCAATCCCCATGGTTTATGTCAGCCACAATTTTGATGAAGTGTTGCGCCTCGCGACCTACATCGTGCTGCTGGATTGCGGACGTGCCGTCGCCCAGGGCGGGGTCGCCGAAATGAGCCTGAACCCTAGATTGAGGGCGATAATCGGCGCGGACGCGGTGGGCGCCATTATCGAGGGAACCGTACTCGGCGTGGATTCCCAGAGCGGATTGACTCGGATACAGGTCGGAACCGGCGAACTCCGGGTTCAGGCTGCAAGCGGCGCGATGGGAGCGCAACTACGCGTGCAATTGTTGGCGCGGGATCTCATCGTCGCGACGCGGCCGCCCCAATTTTTAAGCGTTCGCAACAGCTTGGCGGGAGTGGTTACTTCCGTGGCGCACGACGATGCGAATTGGGATTTGATCGGCATCGAGATCGGCGGCGCTGAAATCATGGCTCGCATTACGGCATCGTCGACGCGCGAGCTGTCTATCACGCCTGGATTGCCCGTTTGGGCACTTGTGAAAGCGGCAACGCTCCGTGCTCGCCCTACTTTGAAGGCGTTCCCAGATGCAAAATAGCCACAATGTGGTCGTCGGGCCGCAGACCCACCGCCGCCTTCACGGCAGGGTCATATGCCGCAGCCCCGGTTTTCCACATCACGCCATAACCCAGTGCGTGCGCAGCAAGGAACAGATTTTCGACCGCGGCACCCACGGCGATGACCTGCTCGATTTCAGGCACCTTGGTCTTGCCACGTTCGACCACGCACGCGGCCAACACCACCGTCGGCGAGCGCTCTATTTTCTGCTGCTCCGAGATCACCTGCTCATCAGTCATTGCCGGCACCCGAAGACGCTTCGCCGCGGCAGCAGCTTTCGCGAATCGCGAACGGTCGGGCCCATTGAGAACGATGAAGCGCCATGGCTTGAGGCGCCCGTGATCCGGTGCACGCGCAGCTGCCTTTAGCAGCCGCTCGATATCATCCGGACTTGGTCCCGGCTCGGCCAACCGGCCCGCTGAGGATCGCGTCTCTATTGCGTCGAATATTTCCATTCAAGGCCCCGCGGAAGATAAAAACGAGAAAATTAACTATATCGGTTATGCTTTGCAGCTCGAAAGTATACCCGTAGAGTCTTCCAAGGAGCCCTTCAATGAATCGTATTGTTTTGGCGTCGATGGCAGCGCTGGTAAGCGCGGGCGTGTTCGCAGCGCCGGTTACCTACATAATCGATCCCGCGCACAGCTACCCTAGCTTCGAAGCGGATCACATGGGTGGTTTGTCGGTATGGCGCGGCAAGTTCAACTCGAGTTCCGGGAAAGTCGTATACGACAAGGCTGGCAAAACCGGTTCAATCGAAGTCACTGTGGATATTAGCTCGGTCAACTTCGGCAATGCGAAATTGGACGAACACGCGAAGTCCGCCGAACTCTTCGACGTGGCGAAGTATCCCACCGCGACGTTCAGCGGTAAGTTCACGAAATTCAACGGCGACTCGCCGTCCGAAGCCCAGGGCACTCTGAACATGCACGGCGTCACGAAACCGTTGACCTTGACCATCAATTCCTTTTTGTGCAAGCCGAATCCCATGAACAAGAAGGAAGTGTGCGGAGCGGATGCTTCGGCCACATTCAATCGCGCCGATTTCGGGCTCAATTTTGGCGAAAAGTATGGCTTCAAGATGGACGTGAAGTTGCTGATTCAGGTGGAAGGAAGTCCAGCCGCGACCATTCCCGTCGGCTGATCCGGGCAATTCACCGCCCAATCGACTTCAGTTGTGCGGAGCTTCCGTGGGCGGCGCTTCGGGGAATGCTCCGCTTGTTTTCTGTTGCTTCAGTTGATCCTTGCAGACTCTAAAAATGTCGAGTTTCGACATTGTGACGTCAGAGGCTTTCTGCTTCTGGATGCAGTCGCTTATCATTTGGCGCTTGGTCATGATCGAGCGGTTGAGGGAATTATCGGCAAGCGAATACGATCCGATCAGAAAGAGCCCGAGAAAGGCGATCGATTGGATGCTAGGATTCATGTGCGCTCCGATCAGCCGGCATTAGGTGCAGGAAGTGTGGCACTTGCATCGCATGCCGCAAGCAGCGACCCCCGGGAAGCACTGTAAGCCGCCGCCTACGGTCGCAATCTATGAAAAATGACGGTGCGATGAGCCCCGAGGGCGAAATTTCGAATGTTACCGATACGGCTCTTTGGGTCGCGACCTTTAGGGGGCATGAAGGCGAACGCAGGGACGCGGCATTCGATGATCCATTAGCCAACCTGCTTGCGGGAACCCGGGGATGCAAGATTGCTGCGGCGATGCCTCGTTCGGCGATAGTCGCTTGGGCCCTCATCATTCGGACTGTGGCGATAGACCGGCTTCTACTCGAGGCGCTTGCGACCGGAATAGATTGCGTGCTCAATTTGGGTGCGGGCCTCGACACCCGGCCCTATCGTATGTCCCTTCCTTCCGCCCTTCGATGGATTGAGGTCGATTTTCCAAATATCGTCGAATTAAAAAACTCCCAGCTTTCGGAGCGCACACCGGCTTGCCGCATCGAGCGTGTAGGACTCGATTTATTGGATCGCTCAGCCAGGGATGCATTGTTTGCCCGGCTCGGTCCCGAGACCAAGAACACATTGGTGATATCAGAGGGTGTTCTTCCGTATCTCTCAAATGGCGATGTCGCGCGCCTTGCCGGAGATTTGTATTCCATTCCGTCTTTCAAGAATTGGATCATGGATTTCGACAATGCCGGGAAGCGCCGGATGCCGCGGGTTTGGGAGAAGCGATTGCGCGCCGCGCCGTTCGTGTTTCAGGTCGTTGACTGGTTCGAGTTCTTCAAGCAATCGGGATGGCATCCCGCCAGGGTGATCACGAGCGCCGAGCAGTCTGCAAAATTGGACCGACCCTATCCCTTTGCCTTTCCTTTGGGACTGATCATGTATGCGCTACCCTCCTCCGTCCGAGGAAAGATTCTCAGCCTGAGCGGCGCAGTGATGATGCGAAAACATCCACCGAAGGGCGACGCACTCACATGAGCACGGCATGACAGATGACGCTGTCATTCAGCCTCCGAGCTAGGTCGGGGGATCTGGTGTCGGGGCCAGCACCTGCTCCACTGTGTCGCGAAATTCAGCTTCCTGCCAGTGGGATAGATCGATGCAGACGGCGGCAATCATTTCAGCCTGGTCGATGGTGATATCGGCGACCGTGAAGCACTTGACCACCGTTCCGTCGCTGGCGACAAACCTGCCTGTCCAGGTTTCGTCGTCGTAAGCCCGCGACGAAATGGATTTTCTCTCGTAGAGAAGCTTGGCCAGCTGATCGCCATTCGGAATCGGAAAAAGAAACTGCGCCATGGCCGCTGGATCATCGAGCCGCGCTATTGCCATCGAAATGTTCAAAATTGGCAGGCCTGCATCGGTGCGTTACTTTCGTTGCCCGTGTGTGGTCGCCGCAAGTGTACTCGGCTTTCATTTACGGCGCTGCGGCGGCCGCTTCTTCCTCCAGCGACGCACAATCCGCATTCTTGGCGAGTCCCGGATCGACGAATGCCAATACTGCGGCCAACGGCGTGAGCGCGACGCCGAGCGCGATTGCTTCGGCGCTTTGAGCGACAGCCTTGCGCGCCTCGAGCGAGACTGCCGGATGGAGCAGGGTTCCGCGCGCCAACACGGGCGCTCGCAGTCGAAAGAGCCGCAAACCTTTGGGGTGGCCGCGAAATGTGAAATCGAGAGATTCGCTGGCGAGATGCAGCCGGCCCTGGCCGGTGATTAAAACCGGGTCCGTGTCGATGACCAATCTTTGCGCCTCGAGAGTGCCGTCGCGCGCCTGGAAACTGCCAACGACGCAGCGGATACCTGTCTCCTGCTTACTCTTGGCGAGCATCAGACCGAGCGCTCGAAAATCGATTCCGGTGAGTTCCGCGAGCGAGGCGCGAATGGCGCCGTGCGTAAGCACGACTGTCACTGGACCGTTGGCGCTCGCGGCGACCTCATGAATCGAGCGTCCGCGGCCCGTGACGTTGGCTCGCGCCTGCAGCGAGCCTTCAAAGGGCGGCGGTCCGGCATCTTTGTGGCCAAATTGCGCGAGCTGCAGATCCGTGAACCTAAGGGCCACTTCGGCAATGGGATCGTCTGTCTTAGCGTCGAGCCTCAGGTGCGCGTTGACTTTGCCGCCCAGCAAGCCGGCAGACAACCGATCGACCACGAGGATGCCCCGATCGATTGTCACCTTGGCCGACACCTCCTGCAATGAAACGTGGCCTACATCGACGCGCCGAGCACGAAAATGCGCGCGCCAATCGCCGTGACGCAAGGCACGGGGGCTCAGCTTTGCGCCAGATAAAAGGAACTTGCCCGCATCGGGGTCGTGCTCGCGGCCCGCCGCACGCGCGCCGAGATCCGACGTGCGGATCACTTGAGAACTCAGGTCTGCATCGAATTTAGGGCGGCCGCTGGAGCTTTCAATCGACACCTTGGCGAGTACATCGCTGTCGCCGGATTTCACGGCGAGATTGCGGAATTCGGTAAGAGATCCGCGCCGCGCAACTTCGCCGGACAGGTGGTAGCTGCCGGTATTGATCAAAGTCACTCCGGTCAGAAAATAGAGGTCGAGGAGATCCTCGCCTGCTCCCTCGAATTTCGCGTCGATCGCGCTAAAATCGAAAGCGTGCACCAGAGAGCCGTTACCATTTAGAACTGAACCGCTCGAACGCTCGGAGAAATTGAAGCCGTAGGGATGCTCGCGGCTGGCCGCCGCAAGAGAATCGCCGGTGACGTCAAACGTCGCCGTCCTGCCGTTGAGTTCTCCCTGCCCCGCGATCCGCAGCGGCGGCGGGTTTGGCGCTCCGATCACCTCTGCCGCAGAAACCGTACCCCTGAAGCGAAGGTGGCGCAGTTCATCGTCGAGGTCGACCTGGGCGGCGCGCATGGAAAGAGTGCGGATGAGCGGCAGGTTACTCTCCCCACCCCTATCCGGGTCGGTCGTTTGCCAGTTGGCGTGACCCTTTGGGTCCCTTATCAGCGTGAGACTGGCACCGTCCATCTCGAGTCTTTGAATGCCCCACGAGTAGTCCCCCCGATGAGGAAAATGGAAAACCAGCGTGATCTTTTCGACCCGTGCGGCAACCCCTGGCGGAGTCCATGCCGGGTTGCGTATCGTGACTTTTGCCGCCATTACCTGAGGATGCAGCGACCAGATATGCGTCTCGAGGGGCCCATCTATCTCAATTGGGCGACCGGCACGCGATGTCAGGAAGCGGACGAATGGGCCACGTAGAAAACCAGCATCGAGTGCCGTCGAGAGCACTGCAACCACGACAATCACGGCTCCCAATGACGCCGCCGTCCAGGCTGCCACTCGTCGGATCACCAACGATCGTTTCAATTCCGCTCACCGCTGTCTTGGGTTCACCACTAAAGGATCTGATCGCGCGCGTAGTATCGCGGTTTCCCGGCCGCCGGGTGACGCTATGCATTGTAGGCGCCCACCTATGAATGCTTACGGCACAGCCGATGGTTGACCGCCGCTGAGTCCTACTTTGTTTCGTCGGGCCCCGCCGTATAATTTTAACAATTAGAAAAGCATTCGCGTAGCAGGCAGCGTGATCGCGTTCGCTAGCGTAACCAAGCTGGTTACAATTTTTTTAAATAAGGAGAAATATACATGCGCATACTTCTGACATCGGCGATTGCACTGACGATGGCTCTGGCGGCGGGTTGCGACAAGCCAAAATCACCCGATACAGTCGCTCACGATGTTGCGACAGCGGAGCAGAAGGCGTCCACTGACTTGGCCAAGAGCGAACAAGACGCCTCCAAGGACGTCAGTAAAGCTGCGGACAAAGTCGGCGACAAACTGACCGATCTCAATAACACCGCGGCAAAGGATTCCGAGAACGTTGCCATTGCGAAGGCGGACGGCGATCGCAAGGTAGCGCTTGCCAAATGTTCCGCCCTGGCGGGGGATGCGCAAAAGAGGTGCAAGGATCAAGCTGACGCAGACTACAACGCTGCCAAGGCAAACGCCAAGGCTGATTCGGCAGCTGCCAAGCAGTAAAACACTCCGCCAGGAACTCTGACGTCGTGGGTGCGGCTCGCGGCGTTGGAGTAGCGGCGGAACAACCCTACACCCGCAAAATCCAGTCGGACTCGCCGGCGCGAGCTCGCGAAACTCTCCAATGAGTGCCTCTACGCTATTAAAAATTCTCTCCGGATTGCTGGTCGTCTCGGGCTTGGCATTCAGCGTGGGCCATTTACTGCCCGCCGCGGCTGCAGATCAAGGTGCGCCGTCGCACGCGAAACCGCACTTGGATCGAAGCGGCCGTAAGCGGGTAGGCACGGCATCGTTCTATGCCGAGAAGTTTGCCGGCAGAACGATGGCGGATGGCACGCCAATGCATCCCGAAGGCGATAATGCTGCTAGCAAGACACTACCGCTTGGTACCAGGGCGCGGGTGACGGACCTGGAAACCGGTCGAAGCGCCGTCATCACCATTCGCGACCGGGGCCCCTTCGTCGACGGCCGAATCGTCGATCTGTCACCCTCTACAGCGCAGAAGATCGGCATCGATCGAAAGCAGGGCTTAGCCCAGGTCGAGATAATGCCCCTCGAGATGCCATCGGCTGATGGGCCCGTAAAATACGGCGTGGGGGGCGGCGAGACGGCAAAGCGTAAGCGAGCCGCCGGCGGCTGGGGCAATTGACGCGGGGGGGCGATCCAAACCACTCCCCGCCTTCGAGTTACTCTAGCAAGGGTTGTTCGAAGTAGAATTGCCTCATGGCATTAAGCCCATTCGATAGGGGTAAACTGAAGATAGCGGCGCATCTGCGCGAAGAACTCGCCCGTGCGGGTGTTCGCTTCCAAGCGATCCAGTGCAAGTCCGGCGGCATACAAACCCATCCCGACACCGCGAGACTCATTGTAACGGTGGATGGCAACCCAAAGCACATGGATCTGAAAGCGCACGAGGTCGAAGATTGCGAATTAATCGTGGCCGGCGATACCTGGCGCAAGATCGCCGGATTCATCGAAGAGTTTGAAGTAGAAACTAGGTGAACATTAAATGGTAACTATATGATTGCGATTATGAAAATATGGCGCGGATGACCAGCTCATTGACTCGACGGATGGCATCATGGCTGCCTTGAGAGCCTGCTACTTGAATGCAGTCTCAAGTGCCTGCAGGCCGACCTTAGGATCCATGAGCCCGTGATACATGGGCGGAATCGCCTTGTCGACCGCGAATAGCGTGTAGGCCGCGTGCATGGCGCAGTGCACGGAATATTCGACCGTGAATACCGTATCCTCCGGCAATTCCACGAACTGGCCGAGAAAAGCGAAGTTGTGCGAGCCCGTAGGGATGACCAGCGGCCGATCATGCGGGACGCGGCGGCTGAATAGGGCCGATGCGTACGGCATCATGACCGTGGTCACATCCGTGGTCTTCAACACCTCATCGAGAATGTCATCGAAGCCCAATTGATAAATCAATTCGGTCAGGATTTCGCGCCCCGTAGACTGCGCCATGGGCTTTTGAACGTAGTTGCCCTTGTCGTCGATTAACAGGCCGTAGCCCCACAGGGTGTAGGTATCGGCGGGCATGTCGAGAAAATGCGGTTCATGCGGCACGACGATGGACAGCAACCAGCCCGACTTCACAAAGGTCATCAGTGCACCGGTGCCGGGCGCATTGTTCGAATACTCGACGATGCGCCGCAACAGCCGATCCCCGTACATGGTTAGGGTGAACGACTCCCACTTGTTTTCATCAATGTTGCCGTAAAAGGTGTTGGGCCGGCCGAAATCCCGTGCCTTGCGCGCAATGGAATCCCATAGCGACCATCCACCGTCGCGGCGGTCGCGGATGAGCTCCGGTATGCTGTCGTTGCCGGCATAAGTTGAATCCGCGGTGACGGAACCCAAGGTGATCATGCAGATGTCATTCGCCCCGAGCGCGATGCTGGATTCACCATCCCGGGTTCTGACATGCAAGGTGGTGGCGCAGCGCCGGCTCATATCTGTTTGATCGAAGTCGACATCGGTCACCCGCGTGGCGAAGCGCACGTCCACCCCCTCCTCGAGCAACCAACGCTGCAGCGGCCTGACCAGGGAGTCATACTGATTATACTTGGTGCGCACCACGCCCGACAGTGTATGAATGCGGGAGAACTCCTGAATGAAGCGCAGGAAATAGCGCTTCAATTCAATCGCGCTATGCCAATTCTGAAAGGCAAAGGTAGTGCGCCACATCTGCCAGAAATTGGTGGTGAAGAAATGCTCGGAGAACAACTCATCGATGCGGCGAGCGCCGAGGGCGCGCTCCGGCGTGGCCATCAGTCGCATCAATTCCAAGCGATCGCGGGTATCGAAGCCATATACACTGGCATCGATAATCCGGTGTTGGGGGTCGATCAAGCGAGCGTGGGCCTCGGTCTTGACGCGCTCGTTGAATTCCACCGTCTCCTGACGCACGCTGATGCGCGGGTTTTCGAGGGACGGAATACTCGCCATCAGATTCCACAGACACTGGTAGGCCTCGTCCTCGAGCATGCGACCGCCGCGCGTGACGTAGCCTGCCTGAACCGGCGATAGCGCGCCGTCCAGAGCGCCGCCCGCCAGCCCCAGTTCCTCCAGAATGTGGATGTGCATCGCCGGAACGCCGGCATCGCGAATCAGGAATGCGGCCGCCGCCATGGAGGCGATGCCGCCTCCGACCAACCATACCTGCGACGTCTTAGCGTCGATGTCTGTCGTGTTCATTTGGACACACTACAGGAGAGGAGAAGACCATGTCAGACCTGTCATGTGGATTCGGCCCGCGTACCCGCCATTCGCTGATCTCGTTATCGAGTATTCCCGTTGCCGGGAGAGATGACCCGCCCGTACTCGGAGGTTCTCGCAAGCCTATCAAAGAGACTGTAAGTCGCTGCGGAGATTCGGCTGATGGCCGTTTCCCCTGCGCGCTCGCTTGATAAGAACGTGCTCATCACACAAATTACGTAAGGGCGATTTTTAACGAAGACGATCCCGGAATCATTGCGCACACCCTCCAGCGAGCCAGGTTTGTTGGCTATTCGAACATCAGGAGGCAGTTCCAGGGGGAGCCAGCTGTCTTTTGGCGTTGCCAAGACAGCGAAGAAATCATCCTGCAGCGCGGGCGAAATGACTTTTCCTCGATAGAGCGAACCAAGAAAATGCATCATCTCGCGTGGCGTGGAGATGTTTTCTCGGCCTTCTACCGCCGCCTTCAGATCCATCATTTTCCGGCGAAGCTGCGTGTTCTTGAGGCCGAGACTGTCCGTCAATAGCCTTACGTTTTCCATTCCGACGCGATCGATCAATACGTTCGTCGCAGAATTGTCGCTCACTGCAATCATCATCGTGGCGAGATCGCGATTCGTGAGTTGTGTAACGCCCGGCGTCAGTCCCCCCATGATGGCGCTGTCGGCAACCAGATCCTCGGAGCGAACTTTATATAGATCCGTCAGCCGCGCCTTGCCCTGGATGCCCACAGATGACTGCGCATCCTGATGGTATAGCTCGGCCAGTACGGCGACCTTTATCGAACTTGCTTGCGGGAAGACCTCGTCCGCATGTAGCAGCAGCTCGCGTCCCGTCGTGAGATCCTCAATCGCGACTCCAACAACACCACTGACTTGACTCTCCACATTGACGATTGAGACGCGCAACTGCTCCCATAATAGGTCCTCCTTTGCGGGCCGCGTACGGTCCGCAGAGAAGAGCGATCCCGCGAGAACGGTGCTCCCCAGAACTACCATCGTCCACCTCAGCACGGGGAGGGGGCCTGAGAACGTAAATCCACCTGTCGGTTTTCCACGCCGCTATTGCTCCGCCGCAGCCGGATCCGCCGCCAGCTTACCGAGGTCTTCCTCGGTCACACGGGGCGGCGGGTCATGCGGAAACACCGTGCGGGCCAGTTGCTCGGTCACCGGCCCGTTGCGGCCGCTGATCGTGATACCCGGGCGCGCCTCCTCGTCGAGACGCGCAAGTTCCGCTGCGCTCGCCGGCGTGTGCCGCTCGTGGCCCTGCAGCCGCTCGAGCGCCATGCCGCGGAACAGGTTGGCCATCAGCTGCCCCTGTGCGATGTAGCTGGTGGAGACCGCGGACGGCCGTCGCGCGGTGAGCTCGGCGCGAATCGTTCGATCGAGCACCGGAAAGTGCGTGCAGAAATAGCCAACGACGTCCGGGCCAGCATGCGGCGACAGCGTCGACGTCAGCAGTCCCAGGTCCCGACGTACCGCACGGCGACGCTCGGCGATATTGGCGCCGTGCTCGATCATTTCAACCCAGTTCGCCGGGGCGAGCTGATAGACATCGATGCGCCGTCCTCCGGGAAGCGCAATGGCGCTTTTCTGTGTCAGGCTCTCGACCGTGTCACCGAGAGACTTGTACCAGCGGGGCTGCGTGTGCGCCTCCGGCGGCTGTTCCTGCAGCGTGACACCGTACAGCGCGGCGAGGCGCCGTGGGTAGGTCATGCTGCGCACCGTTGCCGGCGTAGCCATGACGACCAGGCTCGCAGCCGGGCGGCTGTCGAGGACCGCGTCCAGCCGGCGTTTCGCCTCTTCGGTGGAAACGTCGATGATCGACACGACCGGGCGATTCTCGCCAGGATAGGCGGCGTCCACCGCGTCGCGGATCCGCGCGTACTGCGTCGATGCCGTGTTGCACGCGATGAACACCATGTCGGCGCCCTCGTGAAAGGCCTTAAGGACGCCGGCACTGCCGAGGGTTGCGATCTGCGCCGGCGTCTTCTCGCCATACGGCAGGTTCGCAGTGTCGCCATAGTGATGGATCGTGATCTCGGCATCATAGTCCCGCAGGATCTTGTCCGACTCACCCTCGATGCTCTTGGCGGTCAGGAAGCCGCCAAATCCTGAGTCAAAGGTTGCGATGTGCAGGCTGACCGGCGGCTCTGGGCCGTCGGCGGCAGCCGCGCATGTGGCGAGAGCGGCCGCTGCCAGCGACAGGATCGTGCAAAGCGCTCGTCGCGCCGAGTGGGTGCGCATGTAGTCTCCTTCTGTCCTCAGCCGCCGGCCCCGCAGCAAATACTACCCGCAGCTCCCGCGCGATGGTAGTCGCCCGGCGTTCGGTTGCGCTGTGGGCCATCGCCGCCGGCGGCAGCTGCGCGTGTGGTTCGCCGCTGACACCGCCGATCATTTGCCGGAATTTTTGTCGATTAACTCTCGCCAGAACTGCATTTCGGTTGAGACGCCGCTTCTCGGATCTTCGGAAAACGTCTGCTTGTCCTCATACAGCGCGAGTGTGCCGTTGCTTAAAATCGCAAAGCGATCGCCAATGCGCAAGCATTCCTTCAGATCATGCGTGACGAATAGAGATGTGATGGCCTGCTCGCGCGACACCTCCTTGAATAGCGACTGCATGCCTGTGCGAGTGTCCGGATCAAGATTGGTAAAGGGCTCATCGAGCAGCAGTAACTTCGGATCGACGGCGAGTGCCCGACCAAAGGCCGCCCTCTGCCGCTCGCCGCCGGACAGGGCATGCGGATACCGCTCCCTCAATCCATCCAGCCCGAGGCGCGCGAGGAGCTTCCCCGTTCGCTCACGAATGACTGCAGGTGACAAACAACGGAGACGCAAACCGAACGCAACATTGTCGAACAGGGTCAGGTGCGGAAACAACAGGGG
This sequence comes from Steroidobacterales bacterium, assembly GCA_038229815.1. Lineage (GTDB taxonomy): Bacteria > Pseudomonadota > Gammaproteobacteria > Steroidobacterales > Steroidobacteraceae > Bog-1198. Next base: position 16,237 of record JBBROC010000003.1, read on the forward strand.
CTCTTGGTTCAGATAGACGACGCCGCGCTGATGGACCGGAAGTTGGTCAATCGTTTGCTTATCGAGCATTACGCGACCTCGATTTGCGGTGATTAATCCCGCGATCGATCGCAGCAGCGTAGTCTTCCCGCATCCTGATGCCCCGATTATCGCGAGCGTGGAATGCGCCGCCAATTCAAACGAGATGTCTTCAAAAACAGCTCGTTCGGCGAATCGGACATGCAGATGCTCCACCTTTAGGGCGGCGGCAATCGGATCAGCCATCAATATCCTCCAACCGCGTGGCGATTGTTGCCGATAGGAGCCGTCGGTTGAGCGCCAGACCCAACAGCGGCGGCAAAATGAGCAGCAACGAGCACGTCGCCGCAAGCCGGAGATCACCAGAGCTGAAATACTGATAAAGGGCCGTAGTCACGGTCGATACTTGAGCACTTCCGATCACCAGCGCAAGTGCATAGTCGAACCATGAGATGAGAAAGGTTTGGAACAAGCACACCGCGAGCAGCGGCCGTGCCATCGGCACTAAAGCTCGCCGCCACAGTTGCCACGGCGTCGCGCCGAGCGAGCTCGCAAGCTCGACGAGGGCCTCGATACGCTGATTCCAAAAGGCGCTCAACAAGAGTACCGCATACGCATACGCGATAATCATTTGCGCCAACATGACACCCAGAAAATGGCCGGCGAGATGCAGCCGCAAAAACGTGTAGAGCAGGCTTACGCCGAGTACCACGGGCGACACCGCAAACGGCAAATAGAGAAATACCGTCAGCCGATCGCGATGTCGATGGCGCGCGAGGCTTCGACTGCAGGCAAAACCGAGCGCCGTGGCCGTTACGGCAACGCCGATTCCCATACCGAGCGAACGCAGAATAATTGCACCGAGACTGCTTGAATCGGTCAACAGTACCTGCCACTGCTGAGTTTGCAGATCGCGGGGGAACACCGCCGGCCACGGCCATCGCCGCGCCAACGATAACAAGATCAAAACCGGAAACGGCAAGAGTAAAACGCTCGAGACGACCCAACCCAGCGCTCGGCGCATCATAGTCGGCGCTCGCACGGAGCGCGCCTGGCACGCCAGGCAGACAATGCCATTAGCACCCCTATTGCAAGTCCCGCATATAGAGTTGCCAAGGCGTAGGCTTCTGGCCGTGTTCGAAGGTCAAATTGCCCAAATCGGCGCTGGATGAATACGGAGATCATCGCGGGAGACTGCGCCCCGATGAGGAGCGGGACCTCGAAAGCTCCGGCCAGCGCCAGTGAGTAAACGGTGAGTGCCGGCGCACTGCTGCGAAGGAGGATCGGCAGTGATACCCGTCGCCAGGACTGCCAAGGCGACGCGCCGAGCGTTTCAGCCACCCGCGCCAATTCGCCGAGGCGTTCATTCGCCGCGATCCGTATAAGGAACAGCAGCAGAAACGGCGTCACGAGTGTCATATGCGTGATTACGATACCGATCCCGGATGGGGTGAATAATACGGTCGGGAAGTCCGCCGGCGCGCTGATCCAACCAGCGGCGCGGGCCAAACGGGACAGCAACCCTCCGTTGCCGATGATTTCCACGCTCAACACAGCAGCCGTCAGCGGTGGCACGGCCAACGGTAGAAAAAGCAAGCTGCCCAAAGCGCCCCGCCGCAATTGGTCACGTAATGCCGCCTGCAGCGCAAGCGCCAGTGCCAGTGACGCACCCATACTCGCGCTTCCGATGAATAGGCTGTAAAGCAGCGACCGCCAGGTTTGACCGTCGGTCACCACATAAGACCAATAGCGCAGGGTAAAGCCGTCGGTGAGGAGTCCCACGAGTCCAATACTGTACAGCAGCATGAACACCAAGCCGCCGAGCAACGGGCCCGCGGTCAGGAGCAGTAAAACCCAGATCCATGGATCAGATACCGGTCTTCTAATCATGCAAGAACCGACGCCGAAAATCGCTCGATAGTTCGATCATCAACTGTGGCGAAGGCTCCGCACGCGCATACGGCTGAATGGCTTTACGCGCTGGGGCGTGGCTGCGAACTTCGGCCTGCGCAAATTGACTACGCCAGAATTCGGGGAGTTTTTTTGCATCGAGTACAGTGCCATCTCCCCAAATGGCGGGCGCAAGCTTTCTTAGCTGCGCTTGCGGGGAAATCAAGAAGTTCGCGACTACCATAGCGGCGGCAGCCTGCGAGGACCGATTCACAATGCCAATATAGTGACTATTTTGCAGCGTCCCGGACTTCAACGCGAAGGCAATCGCATTCGCGGGAAATAATCCGCTGGCGACTCGATTGTCGACCTCTCCATCATTGAAGCTCATGCTGAAGTCAACTTCTCCATTGGCGAAGAGTTCGTGCAGCTGCGCCGTGCTCGTCGGAAACGTCTCGCCTTGATGCCACAGATCATGACGTACCGAAACGATCCAATCGAACACATCGGAACGCAGCTGAGCATACACGGCTGGGTCGAATGAGCCCTGCAAGGCGTCTGGTTGCCTGAGGTAGGCATACATCAATGACTTCAGGAAACTCATGCCGGTAAATCCCGTGTCAAACGTAAAGCGACCCGGATGTGCGTGAATCCATGCGGCCAACGCCGCGGGATCGGTGGGCGGCTGGGGCACTCGATCATGATCGGTAATCAACAGCAACTGGACATTGCCCCAAGGACACTCGTAGCCCTGTATTGGCTGTTGAAAATCCCGCCCGATAAAGGGATTACTCCAGTCGATATATAACTGATTCGGAAGATTGTCCGTGAAGGGTCCGTAAAGCGCATGGATTTGGCGCAGTTGATAAAAGGTCTCGCCATTGATCCAAACCAAATCAAGCGCACTGACGGCACGTCCGGCCTCGGATTCGCTCAACAGAGCGCTGACAATAGAGTCGCCTTGCAGCGGGACGAGTTTCAGTGTGATCCCATGCTCGAGTAGCACGTGCGGGACTACGAACTCGAGCATATAGGCATTGATCGCCGGATCTCCCTGCCACATTGCCATGGTCACCGTTTGACCCCGTGCCGCGGCCTCAATTCGCTTCCAGTCGGTTGGCGGGCTAACGGAAGGCGGCACCGACCGCTCGCAAGCGACAAGACCCACGCTGAGCATCAGTGCAAGCAGCAGTGTTCGCCCTCGTAAACCCTTTGCAATCACGGGGCAGAACATTAAAACCGATAGCCGACTTTGATGCCGAGAACCCTCGGGCGAGTGACGGTCTCAGCGACGACGAATTGGCCGGTGGAGGTGAAGACACTGGCGATCGTGTCGGTGACGTTTTGTGCAAAGAACTGGACATCCCACGCATCCTTGGCGAAACCCGCAGACACATCGAACTCTGAGTACGCGGGGTCCTCGAAACGTAAAAACGTCGTGTTGACCGCGCCACCGCTCGAGATCGGTGGATTGCTGCCCGCTTGCGTGAAGGAATGGCCCGTGTGTGTGCCGCCGGCTTGCACAAAGGCGTGGTAACCGGCAAAGGTCATTTCATAGCGCAATCGCAGATTGAATTGCAGCGGCGGCGAATTGGCAGAAGGGCTGCCGAGCGGCCCGTAGGGATTCTGGGCCGCGGTAATGGGCTTTCCGTACTGCTGCGCGGTGGCCGATTTGAGGAGTAATGTCGGATCGTTTGCAGTGAGGTAAGGGGAATTTGTCTGACTACTGCTGTTCCACGCGGCGCCGCCGAGCGCACCTAGATGTTCCGTGATGTGGGCGACGAACGAAGTTTCAGCGCCGCGGATGCGATAATTCGGTCCGTTCGTCTCGAACGATAGATTGCCGAGCTGCCCCGGATCGAAGAATCCAAACTGCACATTGTTCCAATTTTCTTGGTAGATCGCCCCGTTCCACTGCAAACGATGGCCGAAGAACTGCGTTTTCCATCCGAATTCATTACTGGTGAGCGAATCCGACGCATAGCGCAATGGTGTGCAAAAATTGTTGCTGGCTCCGCCCAGCGCGTGACAGGTTGAATCTTGATTGAATCCACCGGGACGAAATCCCTGAGACCAGGTGTAATAGACGAGTACATCGGACGCGGGGTGCCAGGTCACATTGGCGCGGCTCTTGAAGCCGGAGTCGGTGGAGTGCAGATTCTCGGCATTCATGTTGATGCCGCTTTCGGTGGTACACGGTGCGGGACCCGCCTCATAACAGCCAAAGCCGCTGACCGTCGAGCCGGTTTCGAAGTTGGTAAAGTGGAAATAGCGTGTACCTAGGGTAGCCGTCAACACCTTCGGGACGATGTCCAGATCGCCGGATACAAAAAACGCATACTGCTTATAGCCACGCTGAATATCCTCAAAGAACGACGTATTGCCACTGGGCGGCGGTGCGCCGGCCGTGGTGGTACCCGGCACCGGATAGACGTCGGTCAAACAGCCTGTGGTCACCGTGCCGGTGCAGGAAGGCAAGGACTTGAAATACCATTGCGTCTGATCTTGGATCTCGAAGTCCTCGTAGAACGCGCCCGCAATGGCGCGCGCTCGCCAGGAATCCGGGGTACTTATGCGAACTTCATGGCTTTGATGGGTGTTGCGCTCCAACTCCCGCCAGTGGCTCCGGGGGGAGTAGCAGGTGGCGGAAAGTCCATTGTTTGGCTGCGCGCCGTGACATTGGTAGTAATCCGCATAAACGCCACGCGCATAGTTCGTGTAGTCCTGGATCTGTTCGACGTTACGCACCAGATAGCTACCCGAATAAACGGCTCTCAGCGCGCCCACGGTTCCGTTGACCGTCCATGCCGTATTTTCGAATTTGTCTCGATCGCCGGATGGGTTGAACAACGTCACCTGCAAGGAATGTAACGGTTGGCCGTTGGAGCCGAAAGGCATCTGGTAGAACACGCCTCGCGCGTTCATGTCCTGGTAGCTCTGTTGGATCAACACTTCCCAATCATCGTTGAGCTTATAGTGCGCGGAAGCGCGGATGCCCTCATAAGAGACCGGATTGATGGCCCGTCCGACTGTGCTGGCATTGTTGATGGGCGCGCTCGCCGGGGGTACTCCAAAGGCGGTCGGTTCGCCGGTGGCGCACGTGCCGGCGGCGGAAGGGATGCCGACCGAGCAGGCGCTGGCATAGTGGCCGAAATGGATTCCTAAATCGGTCGGACGCCGCGTAAAGGCGCTGCCGACATTGTCGATATAGCCGCCACGGCCGTCACTATAGATGACCACGCGCGCAGCGAGCGTATCCGAAATCAATGGCAAGTTGATCATCGCGGTCGCCCGACTGTTATCGGCCCCATGCGCTGTGGTGCCATAGCTCGCCTCAGCGCTGCCCTCCGTCACGTCGAATTTGGGTTTGTTCGTAATGTAGCGGATTGCGCCGGCCTGAGCGCCCGCGCCAAAGAGGGTGCCTTGAGGGCCTTCGAGAACCTCGATGCGTTCGAGATCCGCCGCATAAATGTCGAGGTTTCGGCCAGGCAATTGACCCGATTGGTCGTCGAGGTAGACGGCGACATTGGGGAACCCGCCGGTGGAACCGCTCGATTGTGTGCCTGCGGTTCCACCCGCGCTCAACCCCCGCATGTAAATGTAGCCCTGTGCCGGACCATTCGTGGGCACCGTCACATTAGGAAGGTATCTGCTAAAGTCGCTGAGCGTTTCGGTGTTCAGCTGCGACAGAGTGTCCGCCGAAAGCACTTGAATCGCGACCGGCACGTCCTGTAAGTTCTGCGTGCGGCGCTGCGCGGTGACGGTTATCGTCGGGACTGAGTCGAGGTCCGATGGTCGCAGATCAGCGCCGGACACGAAGCCCGGCGCACTGCCAGCCACGATGGCCGCAATAGCCTTGGCCAATAATGAATATCGTTGATCGTTTCGCGTCACAGCATCAAACATTCGGTGTTCACTCTCGAGGCAGATCGAGCGTCGCCCGTAAGGGATTCGGCCGCGGATGTTATCGCCGCTTCCAGGCGTGATAGCGCGCAAATAAACGCAGCAACGGTTCGGGCGCATGGGCGGCCCTCCAGGAACCAGCCGCATGTCGATTGGCTTCCACCCAAGTCGGGTAGGCGTGAATCGTGCCAAGGATTTTGCCCAGTCCCAAACCGTTGCGCATGGCGAGAGCAAACTCGGCCAGCAATTCGCCAGCATGTGCGCCGACGATGGTGGCGCCTAAAATCCGATCCTTGCCCGGCACCGTGAGTATCTTGAGAAACCCGTCTGCCTGGTCCTCGGTAATTGCCCGGTCCAGTTCCTTGAGATCATATCGCGTGATTTCGTAAGGAATTTTGGCTTCCTGCGCTTCACGCTCATTGAGACCCACACGAGCCACCTCCGGATCGACGAAGGTGACCGCAGGGATCACCCGGTAATCGGCGCGAAAGCGGTGAACTTGTCCGAACAGCGCATTCACGGATGCATACCAGGCCTGATGCGCCGCCGTGTGCGTAAACTGATAAGGGCCGGCCACATCGCCGCACGCATAGATATTCGGATAGAGTGTCGCGAGGTAATCGTCCGTCTCCACGGTCTTTGCCGCGGGGATACCAAGCTCTTCAAGACCAAAGCCGCTCGTGCGCGGTCGACGGCCGGTCGCAATCAGTAGAGCGTCGTAAGGCAGCCGACAGTCGCCGCCCGTGTCTTTGCAAAGCAACGCAGGGCCACTCGCGTCGTGCTCAATTCGGGCTGCCTGACACCTTAGACGTACATCGATGCCGTCGGCGACGAGCCGCTGCCTGACGAATTCGGCTACCTCTTCATCTTCGCGCACGAGTAACTGCCGTGCCGATTGCACCTGTGTGACCCGGGAGCCCAGTCGCGCGAATGCCTGCGCCAGTTCGCAGCCGATTGGGCCGCCTCCCAGCACCAGCAGGCGCTTGGGCAGATCGCGTAATTGCCACAAGGTTTCCGATGTGAAGTACACAGAACCCTCGAGCCCCGGCAAGGCCGGTACGACCGGTTCCGCGCCACTGGCAATGACGATCGCGCGGGTGGAAATGATCGCTCCATCGACCTGTACCTGCCAAGGCGAGAGGATTCGTGCGTGCCCGCGGCGTACATCCACGCCCAGGTCGCGGTAACGCTCTACGGAATCGTGAGGCGCCACCCTGGCAATGGCTCGGTGAACGCTGTCCATCACCTCGCGAAAGTTCACCTCAATGACATCGGCTCGGATACCGACGCTCTTGGCTTCTTTCATATGAGCGAGCATTCGCGCACTGTGAATCAACGCTTTCGAGGGAACGCAGCCGGTATTGAGACAGTCCCCACCCATCTCGTGGGCCTCGATCAACGTGACGCTCGCGCGCACCGTTGCGGCGATATAGGAGGCGACCAGCCCGGCTGACCCCGCGCCGATGACGACCAGATTGCGGTCAAATCGCTTTGGCGCGGGCCACCGCGCATACACTCGTCGTCTTTTGATCCCGGCAACGATCCAGCGAGCAAGTAGCGGCAAAAGAGCCAATAGCACAAATGAGCCGAGCAATTTCGCCGATAAAATGCCGGACAGGGATTGCAGCCCTGCCAACTGAGTGCCGGCGTTCACAAACACGACCGTGGCGGCGAGCATGCCGAGCTGGCTTACCCAGTAGAAAGTAAACACCGACAGTGACGTCAGCCCCATCACCAGATTGACGATAAAAAACGGAATAACTGGCACAAGCCGCAGCGTGAGCAGGTAGAACGCTCCTTCGCGGCGGATATTCTGATTGACCGTCTCAAGTCGATTGGCGAAGCGGCGCTGAACGGCATCCCGAAATACAAACCGGCTGGCGAGGAAGGCTAATGTAGCGCCGATGCTTGAGGCAAATGAAACGAGTAAGGTGCCTTCCAGAAGACCAAATCGGGCACCGCCAGCGACCGTGAGTAATGCCGCGGCAGGGAGCGAAAGCGCAGTGAAAGCGATGTAAATGAACAAAAAGCCCGCAGCGAACTCGAATGCATGTGCCTGCCGGTAAGCGTCGAGAGACTGCTGATGCGATTTGAGCGCGTCAAGACTGAATTGATGCTGCAATCCGAATGCAAAAAAAAGAACGACCGCGCCGATAAGCGCAATCAGAAGCAGGCCTCGGAGCTTTTTTGTTCCCCGAACTTCATCCGCATCGCTCACCAGCAATTTCTCACGATATTTTTTCTCCTGAGCACTTTGTTTTTTTATTCCCACCGTCATACGCTGCTATCGTCAAGGATACTCCTTGGCCAGCGTACTCAGAAGGAAGCCGAATAACTGCAGCACCGGCACTCCGATGCGTCAGGGGGCATCGGTGCGCAAGGCCAGCATCACGTGTCGCAGCCGTTGTCCCATCGTCAAGACGATCACGGCGATAAATAGCCAGGTCCATTGGCGCAGGTGCGCCGATCCCGCCATCATGGCACTCAAGCAGAGGAATGCTTCGGTTCGTTCACCTAGACCCGGTGCGTAATGGAACGACTTCATCGACCGATTTCGCAAGGCAGCCGCAATCGACAGAAATAACGACATGGCAATGGCGATGACACCCGCGAGGATCACGAGGTCCCAGCTCGCTTCCGGATGGCGCCAGGCAAGACCCACGATGACCGCGACTTCGACAACCCGATCGGCCGTGATGTCCAAGATGGCGCCGAAGGGACTCGAATGGGTCATCCGCGCCAGAGCGCCGTCGGCGGCATCGAGCAGTCCGGAGATCCATAACAGGGCGATGGCGGTGCCGGTCCATCCGCGGGCGGCGCCAACCCCCGCGGCTACGCCGACCAGCATGGCGAGCGCCGTAACGGCATTTGGGGTAAACCGCGCCCGCCGCAACACGCGGGCCACGCCATCGATCCAGGGATCGACGATTTTGCGCGCGTGGGTGTCGAGCATCGCGTCGAACCGCGATCAGCGCTCGAACGGCTGACGCAGAAGCGAGAACAGTCGCTGCGCGGCGGCATCGCGGAAGCGGGTCAGGCCCAGCGGCATGGTAGCTTGAGACGCCCGCGGCTGTGCGGTGTAGCTCCTGCACAACCTGTCCCAGCAAGAAAGATGGAAGGCAAAATTGGTATCGTGCTCCTCGCGGCGGATCGAGTGGTGGATGCGGTGCATGTCGGGCGTGACGATGAGGAGGCGTGCCGCACGATCGACACGGACCGGCAGGCCGATGTTCGCATGGGTCAGCAACGAAAACGCGTTGAGCGCGATCTCAAAGACGATCACTATCGCGGGCGTGGCGCCAATCAGTGCGATCGCGCCCATTTTGATACCCAATGATGCAAGCGTTTCGAGCGGATGAAAGCGCACGCCGGTGCTGGTATCGAGCACCACGTCGGTGTGGTGGACGCGGTGCAGTCGCCAGAGGATTGGGATGCGATGCATCAGCCGGTGCTGCGCATAGATCACGAAATCCAGTGCGACGAATGCCAGCACGCCGCGTGCGATTGGCGGGAATGGCACCATATGAAGCAAACCCCACTGGCGCTGCTCGACCCACATTGCCGCATCGACGGCAAGCCAGGGCATCAGCAACCGTACGCAAACGACGTCGATGACACCCAGGCCAAGATTGACGCGCCAGCGGCGCAGCCGGTCCGGGGGCGCGGCGTGGCGCGGCCAAGCTCGTTCGACGACGCCGAGGACACAGAGAATCCCGAAAAAAAACGATAATCGAAGTACCGCGGCGCTCATGAGGACGTCATTGTAGCGACTCGGGCATTCGTTGCCGTTCGTACTGGCAGCGAGGTCAGCTCGTTATTTGAACCTTGATGGCTACCGCTCCCGAACGCATTTCCGCTCGCAAACTCCATAGCCCTAGGTATTGGATGCAATGACCGGCAATCCAGCGGCCTTCCAGGCCGCGATTCCTCCGCGCATGTGCGCGGCATGAGTCTCACCGGCTGCGAGCCGCTTTTCAGCGGCCGTCAGTGAACGCTTGCCGCTGCCGCAGTGGAAAATCACCCGGCTCGGCCCGTCGGCGGGCAGTGTGGTGCCGTCGAAGGTCGACAGGGGGTAAAGCAAAGCGCCCGGGATTCGCTCGGCGGCATACTCGGCTGGCTCCCGGACATCGATCAAGAGGGCCTTGCTCGCCTTCAGCAGCCGGGCTATCTCCGCCGGTTCCAAGGTGTCGATCGGTTCTGAATGCTGTGTCATCGCATCACTCCAGGTTTGGGCGCGCGCCGCTCCACCAGGGCGCGCGGCGGTTTGCAGAACAATCGATACAGAAGCTTCGCTAGAGCCTTCGCTTCGGGAGCTACCAGCCGATATAGGATCGATCGCGCGGCACGGCGCCGGGCGATCATGCCCTCGCTTTCCAACACCGCGGCGTGCTGAGACAAGCCGGTGGCGCTCAATTGCGCTTCACGGGCCAGCTCGCTCGCGGAGCGCTCACCATCAATCAGTGCGCAGATGATTCGCAGGCGCCCCGGGTGGGCTGCGGCACGCAGAAATTCAGCGGCTCGATCCGCCGACTCGTTGAGGGCTTCAGCCTCTATCATTGTTCGCGCATTTGCTTTCAGGGTCATTAGGTGAACTCACGGAAGGTTCTTGAGATCCGCCGGACGAGTGGTCGCGCTCTTGTCCGCATCGAGTTCAAACCACATTGCGTTCAGAATCGCGAAGGTGCACGCAAGCCCTAAACCCAAAATCCAGCTGAAATACCACATGGTTTATCCTCAATAACTCGTGTCTTTGTTGGCGTCGATATAGGCGCTCGTCACGGGGCCTCGCAGGACGTGGTACACCCAGCTCGTGTACGCGAGGATGACCGGCAGAAAAATGATGACGGCGATCAGCATGATGCCGAGCGTGCGGTGGCTGCTCGAGGCATCCCAGACAGTGAGGCTGCTGCCCGGACTCGAAGAGGACGGCAGGAGGAACGGAAACAAGCTGACACCCATGGCGCCAATCACGCCGGCGATACCTAAGCTACTGACGATCAGTACGACCAAGCGATGACGGAACCCCGCCATGGCCGCGACCAGCAAGGGGGCGCCGAGACCGATGGCTGGGACCACCATGGTCAATGGCCATCGCCCGTAGTTGCCGAGCCACGCTCCGCTGTGTAGAACGGCGCTCTTTGCCAACGGATCAGGTTCGGCGCCGGGGGCCGCACCACTAGTGATTGAAAGACCAAAGCCACTCTTCCATAGCCATACCCCGGCCACGGCGAACAGCAGCGTCCAGGTGAGCGCAGCAAAGCGCGAAGCGGTACGCGCTCGTTGCGCCAGCTCCCCGTCGGTCTTCATGGCCAAATAGGCAGCTCCGTGAGTCAGGAGCATTGCGACGCTCACGAGTCCGCTGAGAAGCGCAAAGGGATTGAGCAGATCAAACAGTCCGAAATCGTAGCTGGCGCGGAGCTCCGAATCGAAGCTGAAAGGCACTCCTTTGAGCAGATTGCCCATCGCAACGCCGAAGACCAGCGTGGGCACCAAGCCTCCGACGAACAGCGCCCAATCCCAATTGGAACGCCACCGCGCGCCCGGCATCTTGCTGCGGAACTTGAACCCCACCGGCCTCAAGATGAGCGCGGCGAGTACCAGCAGCATGGCCAGATAGAAGCCCGAGAAGCTTGCCGCATAGAGGGCAGGCCAGGCAGCGAAAATTGCGCCGCCGCCCAAGATCAGCCAGACCTGATTGCCCTCCCACACGGGACCCACGGTATTGATGACGACGCGTCTTTCCGTGTCGTTGCGTGCAATGAAGGGCAGCAGCATGCCGACGCCCAAGTCGAAGCCATCCATGATCGCAAAGCCGATCAACAGGACGCCGAGAAGCAGCCACCAGATAAATTTCAGCGTTTCAAAGTCGAGCATGGCAATTCCTATGGGGCGACCGCGGCGCCGGGAATCGCGGCACCACCGGCAATCGGCCTGGCGCCCGTGAGTTCTGCACTGGGCCCGAGTTTTATGTATTTCTTGAGCAGATACGCATCGATGACCGCGAGAATCGTGTAGAACACCACGAATCCCGTGAGGCTCAATGCCACGCTCGCGGCGGGAATGGGTGATACCGCGAGGAAGGTAGGCAGCACACCTGCGATCGCCCACGGCTGACGCCCGTGCTCGGCCACGAACCACCCTAGCTCCGCGGCGATCCACGGCAGCGGCAATGTCCAGAGCGCAATTCGCAAGAACGTCCGGCTCTCGCTGATTCTGCGTTTGGCCGCGAGAACGAACCCTGCACCGAATAGCGCGATGAAGAAAAAACCGAGTCCAACCATTAGCCGGAACGACCAGAACAGCGGGCTTACCGACGGTACCGTGTCCCACGCGGCGCGCTCGATCTGAGCTGGGGTGGCCTGGGCCGGATCCTCCACGTATTTGCGGAGCAGCAGCGCGTGACCAAGATCGTCCGCGTGCTCGGTCAACGTCTTGCGCGCGGCAGCATCCGTCGGATCCCGGCGCAGGACCTTGATCGCCGAATAGGCGGGAATCCCATTGATAACCCGCTGTTTCGCGCGGTCGACGAGTTCAAAGATCCCTGGAACCTCGATGTCCGTCGATCGGGTGGCTATGAGCCCCAGCATCCACGGAATTTGAATCTTTGCGCGAGTGACGCGTGCGGCCTGGTCGGGAAAACCTACGACGGTGAATGGTTCGGGGGCGGGTTCGGTGTGCCATAAGCCTTCCATCGCGGAAATCTTCATCTTTTGGTGTTCGGTCAAGGTGTAGCCGCTTTCGTCGCCTAGAACCACCACCGAGAGGGACGCGGCGAGCCCAAAGCTCAAGGCGACCGTCGCAGAGCGCTTGGCAAACTCGATGTGCCGCCCTTTGAGCAGGTACCACGCGCTGATCGCGAGCACAAACACCGCGCCGGTGACGTATCCTGCGCTCACCGTGTGCACGAACTTCGATTGCGCCACCGGGTTGAAAATCACGTCGCGGATGGAATCCAATTCCATCCGCATCGTATTGGGATTGAAATGTGCGCCGATGGGGTTCTGCATCCAGGCATTCGCGATCAGAATCCATAGGGCCGACAGGTTGCTGCCGATGGCGACCAACCAGGTGACGACGAGGTGCTGCCGGCGGCTGAGGCGATCCCACCCAAAAAAGAACAATCCGATGAACGTTCCCTCGAGAAAGAACGCCATGAGGCCTTCGATCGCGAGTGGCACGCCGAAAATGTCGCCCACATAGTGAGAGTAATAGGCCCAGTTCGTTCCGAACTGAAATTCCATGGTGATGCCCGTGGCAACCCCCATGGCGAAGTTGATGCCGAACAGCGTGCCCCAGAACCGTGTCATTTCTCGCCATACGGAGCGGCCCGTCATGACATAGACGCTCTCCATGATGGCAATCAGGATGGACAGTCCCAGCGTGAGCGGCACAAATAGGAAGTGATACATCGCCGTGGCCGCAAATTGCAGTCGCGATAGATCGACCAAATGTGAGGCGGTCATCGGGAGTCCTTGGAAAAATCTACGCCCACCAACGCGCCTGCTGTAGCGGCTGCGTCCGAAGGCGGGCGATGAGAGGGGCTGAAAAATAGCAGATAGAGACAGGCTAACAAGACGAGCTTGATCGAAAGCGCCACGAGCACGTCGCGCCACGCTCGGGAACGATGTGGCCGGCGCAAAAGACGATTGCCATTGATCAACGCGAATGCCTCGTCACGAAAAGCGGAGACAACGGTATCAATAATTGCGATATTGCGCAATTATGCAAGTATAAAGAGCGTATATGGCCTGGCAGCCGCGTCCCGAACGCTGCGAGTAGCTATCGCCCGAACGTATATCCCAAAAAGTTGAAGTGTTGCCGCGGTACGCGGCAGTAGGGGTGACGCTTGGGGAATTCCCCGATGCTCATCGCGGTTGTCGTTCGCTTTTTGTCGCGCGTCGCGCTTCGGCCGATACGCGTATTGTTCCGGAAGCAAATCGGCTTCAAATATCGGTCCCAAGACCAACACCGTTGCCATCTGCACCGTCCGGTCGCGTATCGAGGGGATGACTAGCGGCCTACGCGGCCTTCAGTAGTTCGGGAGCCGTTACCCCTGCAATTGGCCGCCGTAGAGGCCTGGATCGTCGAACCTCTTGATTGCTTCCTAGCGGCCCTAGACTTGCGTGTTGCGGCCTTGATAGCTGTGTCCGTCAGCATCGGGTGCCGTCTGGCGGGTTTATTTAGATACCCCGCGTTGTACCCCTGGCGCATCTGGCAAGTCAAGACAATGTTAGACAACGCTTGACTGTGCAAAAAGCCTAGGATTAGGCCTTCCACATGAGCAATGATCAGCGGAGAAAAGGTGGGTAAACCCGAAATGGTGGGACGGCTGGGACTCGAACCCAGGACCAAAGCCTTAAAAGGGCCTTGCTCTACCAGCTGAGCTACCGTCCCGATCAGGGGCGCATGATAGCGGAACTTAAGTGCCAGATCACCGCCAATTCCTTCAGCGATACCGCGTTGGATCAAGTAAACGCGCTGCCGCAAAACCGGCGGCGCGCAATCGGCAGGAATCACACTTTCCGCAGGCGGCACCATCCGGCGTTGCCTGATAACACGACACGGTCATGCCGAAATCGACACCAAGATCGGTGCCTGCGCGGATGATATCGGCCTTGGACATACCGATGAGGGGCGCCTGAATCTTAAACGAGGTGCCTTCGGCACCGGCCTTGGTTGCTAGTCGAGCCAGACGCTCGAAGGCCTCGATGAATTCGGGGCGGCAGTCAGGGTACCCCGAATAGTCGACCGAGTTCACGCCCAGGAAAATGTCATTGGCCCCTATGACCTCCGCCCAACCGAGCGCGAGCGACAGCAAGACGGTATTGCGGGCCGGCACATACGTGACCGGTATGCCGACGCCGGGAATTTCGGGTATCGAGATGCCGGCGTCGGTCAATGCGGAACCGCCGATGCCTGCGAAATCAACGCCCATCACCCGATGTTCCCGGGCTCCCAGCGCGGATGCGATCTGCCGCGCGGCCGCGAGTTCCGCGCTGTGCCGCTGGCCATAATGCACGCTCAATGCATAGCAGTCGAATCCGCCGGCGTGGACCATGGCCAGCACCGTGGAAGAATCCAATCCGCCGGAGAGCAAGACGACGGCGCGCTGAGGTTGCGCGGCTGAATTACCGGCGTTCATTTCCCGGGCGTATCGCCCCACAGGACCTTGTGAAGCTGGAGTTGAAAGCGCACCGGCAGCCGGTCCGCAAGGATCCATTGCGCCAAGTCGGCGGCCGGAACTTCGTTGTAACTCGGCGAGAACAGCACCCGGCGGTGCCCGGTCAATCCGTGCTGCCGCAAAAACGCCTTGCTCCAGTCATAATCGTCACGGGAACAAATCACGAATTTGAGCTGGTCGCGCGCCGTCAGTAATTCAAAGTTGTCGATTCTGTTGCGGGCCGCCTCGTGCGATCCCGGAGTTTTCACATCGACCACTCGAGCGACGCGGTCATCGACCGAGGCGATGTCCAGCGCGCCGCTGGTTTCGAGCGATACCTCGAATCCCTGGTCGCACAAGCGTTCGAGGAGCTTGAGGCAGTTTGGCTGCGCCAGGGGTTCTCCGCCGGTCACGCAAACATGCCGGGTATCGTAGCCCCGCACCTTCGCAAGGATGGCCTCGAGATCCATCCAGTCGCCGGCGTGGAACGCGTACTGCGTGTCGCAATATTGACAGCGCAGTGGACAACCCGTCAGCCGCACGAACACCGTCGGATAACCGACCGAATCGGCCTCCCCTTGCAACGAATGGAAAATCTCATTGATGCGCAAGCGTTCCGCTTTGGGTTCGATTCCGATCAATGTTGCTCAGTCGTCATTTTTTCCAGCCGCTGCTGCGCCAACCGTCCCGCCGATGTATCCGGAAACTGCGTGGCAACCAGCGACAGAGTACGCTTGGCCGAATCCCACTGTTTCAACTCGTATTGGCAAAAACCTATTTTGAGCAAGGCATCGGGACGCTTCCGCGATTGCGGATACCTGTCGAGCACGCGCTGAAAGGCCGCCTGCGCTTCGGGGAAGGACTTGTTGACGTAGTAGGCCTCCCCCAACCAATACTGCGCGTTCTCGGCGAGGGGACTGACCGGGAAGGACAGCAGGAACTTTTGAAACGCCGCGATGGCGCGATCATACTGACTGTCTTTCAACAAGGTGAAGGCAGTCTGATACGCCTCCTTCTCGTCGGCTCCCGCCGCGCCTCCCTCGCCCGATCCCGCAGCCGCCGCGGCGGCGGCCGCGCCCACACCGCCGCGTCCCTCCAGATTCTTCATGCGTCGATCGAGATCGGCGTACAAATCGCGCTGCTGCTTGCGGCCTGCTTCCAGAGTATTCGTCAATTCATCGATGTCGTTATGCATGGCCCGCAAATCGCGACGCATCGCCTCGTTTTGGTTGGCCAAATCGAGCAGACTTTGGTTGGCCACCACCCTCTCGATGCGAGCCAGCCGCGTGTCGAGATCGTGCAGTTTGATTTGCACCGGATCTTCTTCGGGCGGCGTGCTGGCGCAACCCGCCATCGCGAGCCCAACCAGACAGCTTCCCATCAAAAGGTACGATGCGCGGAAATTCACGGCCCGTAAACCAATTCTACGCGGCGATTCTGCGACCAGGCCGCCTCGTCATCGCCTTCCACCGCGGGTCTTTCGGCGCCGAAGCTAACCGTCGTGAGCTGAGACTCCGCAACCCCTTGAAGCATCAGTGCACGGCGTACAGCCTGCGCCCGACGCTCGCCGAGGCCGATGTTGTATTCGCGCGTCCCCCGCTCATCGGTGTTGCCCTCTAGCTTGACGTGCAGGTTCGGATGGCTGGTCAAATTGCGTGCATGAGCGGAAACGAGATCCGCAAACTCGGGTTTGATCTCCGACTTGTCGAAGTCGAAGTATATGATCCTCTTAGCGAGCGGTCCCGTTGTCGCGTTCATGCCGTTTGCGCCCTGAGCCGCGGCGTCACTGTCCAACGCCCTCCCCGAGGTCGATGCGCCTTCTCCCGGTATCGTTTTGGATGACCCCGGGACCTGGGTGCCGGCAGACGGCGGTTCAATCACATTGTGCTTTTTGGGGCAACCCGAGAGCAGCACGGCCCCCACCATCAGCAACGCGATCGATACAATTCGTTTCATTTATATCTCCATCCGATTGACGTAACTCCAAGCCTACCGACGAATACCTTGTTTGTGTACTTTGTTTGATTGCGCGGCGCTAAAAGGGCGCCCACGCGGGTTCTTGCAACTCGCCCTCGCTCGACACCAAACGTTCTTGAACGCGGCCGTCGGCGCTGACCAACGCAAGCACGCCCCGTCCGCGGTCGCGGCTTGCGTAGATGATCTCTGCCCCATTCGGTGCAAAACTTGGAGAGACGTCAAAGTGACCCTTGGTGAGCACTTGGACCTCGCCGCGCCCGTGAAGATCCATCGTCGCTATGCGATAGCCTCCGTCTTCCTGGGTGACGAATGCCAGTTGCGATTCATCGGCGGACAGGCGTGGACGCGCATTGTAGCTGCCTTGAAACGTCAGGCGCCGGGGCTTCCCGCCGCTTTCGGCGCTGACACGATAGATCTGCGGGCCGCCCGCCCGATCCGACGTGAAATACAGGCTTTGCCCGTCCTTGGACCATTGAGGCTCCGTGTCGATGCCGGGATCGTCGGTGATGCGCGTCAGCGCCTGTGATGCCAAATCCAGCACATAGATATCCAAATTGCCCTCCCGCGTCGACAGGGTGAGAGCCAGTTTCTTGCCGTCCGGCGACCACGCCGGCGCCTGATTCACCCCGGCGCGGGCCGATACGCGTTGCCGTTCTCCGGTCTTCAAGTACTGTACATAGACTGACGGCATGCGGTTCTCGAACGACACATACGCCAATTTCTGCCCGTCAGGCGACCATGCGGGCGACATCAACGGCTCGCCCGATTGCATCACCACATGCGGATTTTCGCCGTCGGCATCCGCCACGATGAGTCGGTAATTCTTGTGGGGCAATGAGCCCAGCACGGAAATGTAGGCGATGCGAGTCGCAAATGCGCCGCGTATTCCGAGGATCTTCTCGAATACCATGTCGGCCACTTGGTGGCTCGCGAGGCGCAGGCCGGGTTTGTTTGCAGCTATCTGGAAACCCAGCAGCCGCTGGCGGGTGAGAACGTTGTAAAGTTCGAACGTAATGTTGAAGCGGTCTTGGCCCAGGCTCTGGACCTGGCCGACTACGATGTAATCGTTGTTGAGCCGGCGCCAATCATCGAAAGATATTGCGCTGCCGGTGTGTGGCTGCTCGACCATGTCCTTGCGGTCGGTGGACTTGAACCGCCCGCTATGGGAGAGATCGTCGCTCACGAGCTGCGCCACGTCGAAAGAGGCGGCTTCGGGCAAACTGAAAGGGACGATCGCGATCGGAATGGCCTCCGCCTGCCCCTTGGTGATTTCGACCACGAGCTCGGCCCGTGCCAGCGGGCAAACCAGGAGAAATCCGACTGCAGCCAAACATGCAAAACTTTTATTCATTGGGCTTAAACCTAAATACGAAGTTTCGTTCAAAGAGCGCCGGGTCCGGCGGTTCCGGTAGAGGCGATGCACGATACACCGCATTTTCGATCGATTGGCGGGCAGCGGCGTCGCCGTTGCACTGCGTGACGCGCGCACCTGTGACCTCGCCGCCCGGAATTTGCGTGACTTCGACCAGGCAATCAAGCCCCACGCTCGCGGAAGGAGGCTTGATCCAGGCATTTTGGATTCTATTGCGAAGTTTGGCGATATAGCTGTCGCGCAACGGGCCGGACTCGACTGCGCTTCGATGCTCCTCGTCTGCCAATTGCTTGCGCAATTCTGCCTCGCGGTCTTGCCGGGCGCGCTCATCTGCCGCGCGCTTGGCATCCGCGACTCGCTTGGCCTCTGCGGCCTGCTTGAACTCTGCAGCTTGCTTGGCCTCCAAGGCCTGCCTGGCCTCCGCGGCTCTTTTGGCGTCCGCTGCCCGTTTCGCATCCTCGGCGAGCGCTGCTTTTTGCGCGGCGGTTGTTTTCTGTGCTTCGATCAGGCGTCGCTGCTCGGCCGCGGCGGCCTTGGCGGCTGCATCTGCCGCTGCCTCTTCGGTCGCCTTGGCGGTTTCAGCTGACTTTGATTGTTCCGCGACTTTTGCGTCTTCCACCGCTTTCGCTTGATCTGCGGCGGCTTTGGCATCGCGCTCTGCAGCCGCAGCCTTCGCTTCCTCGGCGGCCCGCGCACGTGCAGCTTCCTGCGCTGCTCGTTCGTCCTGCGCGTGCTGCGCAGCATGCAAAACTTGGGAATCGATCACCACCGCGTCGATCGGCAGCGGCTGCAAGCTGGGTGGCTTCTTGTGAGCGGAAATCAGCGCCGCGGCCACTAGAGCTCCCACCAGCAGTCCGTGCAGCAGCACGGAAACGATGACGGCCCACGAGTGCTCGTGCAAGAAATCCCGCATTCAACCCGCGCCGCGATTGGCTTGCCCCCGCGCCGGAGGCCGCACGGGATCCGTTAAAAAACCAACCTTGGCGGCGCCTGCATGTTGCAGCAGCACCATGGCATGCACGACCGTGCCATAAGGCACGGTCGTATCGGCCTTGACCAAGATAGGTGTCTGAGGATCGCGCCGTAAAAGCGCGGCCGTACGGGCACTCACGGTTTCTTCGGATGCAGGCTTGTCCTGATTCGGTCCAAAATTGACGTACAAACGTCCCCGCGCGTCTATGGTCACAATCAGCGGTTCGTGCTTGCTTAGGAATTCGGGGTCGATGGGTTTGGCACCGGCATCGGGCAGATCCACCTTGACACCCTCCTTGAGCAACGGGGCCGTAATCATGAAGATCACCAGCAGCACCAGCATCACGTCGATGTAGGGCACAACATTGATCTCTCCCATCAGCTTGCGACGGCGAAGCGGCTTGGCCATGCGCTTACGCCTGCGCGCCGCGGACCGGGCCGTGACGATGCAGAATCGTCGAGAACTCTTCCACGAAGGTGTCGAACCGAAGCTCGAGACGGCTTACCTGATCGGCAAATCGGTTGTACGCGACGACCGCCGGAATGGCCGCGAACAAGCCGATGGCCGTCGCAATCAATGCCTCCGCAATGCCGGGCGCCACCGCCGCCAAGGTCGCCTGCTGCACGTTGCCGAGATTGTGGAAGGCGCTCATGATGCCCCAGACCGTGCCGAACAGGCCCACATAAGGACTGGTTGACCCGACCGTGGCCAGCATGGCCAGATTCCGTTCGAGCCGATCCATTTCGCGCATCTGGGCTACCCGCATGGCGCGGCGAGCCCCCTCGAGAAGTAAATCCGTCGGCGTTCCCTGCTGGCGAAGGCGGCTGAATTCGCCGAATCCCGATTCAAAAATGCTTTGCTCGCCCGTGCCCGCCCGCCCCTTGGTCTCGATGCTCCGGTATAGAGCGGACAGATCGCCGCCCGACCAGAAAGCCGCCTCAAATTGATCGGCCTGACGCTGGGAGAACGAGATGACCCGCCCTTTCTTGAAGATGACCGCCCACGACGCGATCGAAGCGCCCATGAGCAAAACCATGACGGCCTGCACGATGGGGCTCGCATCAAGCACTAAGGACCAGATCGATAAGTCATTGCCCATTAATTACGCCACTCCACAAAAAGATCCTTTGGAATCGGCCGCGGTTTCAACGTGCCGGACTCGAGACAGGCGACGCGAGCGCTCGCGTCGATAAGCCGCACGCCGCCGCGCAAAATGGCTTGCTTGAAGTGAATTGTCGCTCCACTCAGCCGCACCAGTTCCGCAGTGACGAGTATTTCATCATTGAGCACGGCCGGCCGCAAAAAATCCACGACGACGTTCACTACTGCAAACTGCAACTGCCGCTCGGTTCGCAAGCGCAGCTGGTCGATTCCCAGGGCTCGCAGCCAATCGGTACGGCAGCGCTCCATGAATTTCAGATAGTTCGCGTAGTACACTACGCCGCCTGCATCCGTATCTTCCCAATAGACGCGGCAATTGATCGAAAAGTTCGGCACTCAAGAATCTCTGAACAGGGGTAAGGTCAAGTCCCGCTCCATCGCAGGGGCGGCGAGCCCGAAATGCGCATAGGCACTGCGTGTCGCGACGCGGCCGCGAGCGGTTCGCATGAGAAACCCCTGCTGTATCAAGAAGGGCTCGATTACGTCCTCGATGGTGCCGCGCTCTTCGCTCATGGCCGCGGCCAGGCTGTCCACGCCGACCGGCCCCCCTTCGAACTTTTCGATTACGGTCAGCAGCAGCTTTCTGTCCAGCATATCGAACCCTTCAGGATCAACTTCCAGCATGTTGAGCGCCGCCATGGCGACCTCCGCGCTGATGACACCCGACGCCTTCACCTCCGCAAAGTCGCGCACTCTGCGCAGCAAGCGATTGGCGATGCGGGGCGTGCCGCGCGATCTCTCGGCGATTCGATGCGCGCCGTCCGATTGCAGCTGCAGTTTCAATATCGACGCACTGCGCGTGACGATTTTCTCCAAGTCCTCCGTCGAATAGAACTCCAGTCTCTGCACGATGCCGAAGCGATCCCGCAATGGCGAAGTCAAAAGTCCCGCGCGGGTGGTGGCCCCCACCAATGTGAACGGCGGCAAGTCGAGCTTGATCGATCTGGCCCCTGGACCTTCGCCGATCATGAGATCCAACTGCGAATCCTCCATCGCGGGATACAGTACCTCTTCGACCACGGGACTCAATCGATGGATCTCATCGACGAACAATACATCCCGCGGCTCGAGATTGGTCAGCAAGGCCGCCAGATCGCCGGGACGCTCCAGGACCGGCCCCGACGTCTGCCGTAAATTGACCTTAAGCTCATTGGCAATGATGTTTGCCAGCGTGGTCTTGCCGAGGCCCGGCGGTCCGAAAATCAGCACATGGTCCAGAGCTTCGTGCCGATTGCGTGCCGCTTGTATGAAGATCTCCATTTGGGTCTTCACGCTCGCCTGTCCCACATAGTCGGCGAGACTCTTCGGCCGCACTGCGCGGTCGACCACCTCGTCTTCCCGCTTGAGCGGCCCCGCGATGATCCGATCCTCTTCAATGCCCATGTTGGTTCTTCAAGCCTTGGCCGCCGACTTCAGAGCGCGCCGTATGATCTCAGTGGTGGCAAGATCCGGTTCATCGACCAATTTCAAGAGTCGAACCACTTCCGGCGGCTTGTAACCCAATGCGATGAGGGCGCTGAACGCCTCGCTTTGCGCTGTCGCGGCTTGGCCCGCGACGGCGGCGCTACCGGCGGCCGGCGGCATCGACAGTTTCTTGACGCTGTCGCGCATCTCGATTATCACCCGTTCGGCGGTCTTGCGGCCGATTCCGGGAATCCGGGTCAGCATCGCGATGTCTTCTGCCTCGATGATGCGAAGAAAATCATCCACGCTGGCGCCGGAAAGAATGCCGAGAGCGATCTTCGGTCCGACGCCTGAGACCTTGAGCAGCCCGCGAAACAGCCGCCGTTCGCCTTCGGTGCCGAACGCGTAAAGAATATGTGCGTCCTCGCGCACCACCAGGTGCGTGAACAACGCGACGGCTTCGCCCGTGGCCGGCAATCCATAAAAAGTCGACATTGGGGCTTCCATCTCGTAACCGACGCCATTCACATCCACCATCAGCATGGGCGGTTGCTTCACCGCCAAGCGGCCTTTGAGAAAGCCGATCACCTGCGGCTCGCACTGCGCAATACGGAGATCCGCACTCGGCCCCGTAGAGCGTGGCACACTGCGGCCGCGAGCGCATCGGCTGCATCAGGCGAAAGCGGGCCGTCGAGACGGAGAATATTTTTCATCATGAGCTGGACCTGTGCTTTTTCGGCACTGCCGGATCCGACGACTGCTTGCTTGATTTGCCGAGTCGCATATTCGAATACTTCGGCATTTGCATTCGCGGTACCGCAGATGGCAGCGCCCCTCGCCTGCCCCAGTTTCAATGCGCTGTCGGGATTGCGGTTGACGAACACTCGTTCGATCGCGATTTCGTGAGGCCGGTACTCAGCGACGATCGCCTGCACGCAACGAAAGATCTCGCATAGGCGGTCCGCGAATTCGCCTTTCTCGGTCCGGATCACCCCGCTTGCCACATAGGTCAACCGAGGGCCGACGGCATCCAACACACCAAAACCCGTGCGCTGGGAGCCGGGGTCGATGCCGAGCACGCGCACGCTTGTCACGTCAATGGCGCGCAAGTGATTCGCCGTCACTGCCGGCCGTGCCCGGGCAGGGCCATCAAACCGCATTCTTCGGATCCGACATTGAGGCGTATGATACCCGACAATAGGCGCTTAAACCCACCGGCAAAACAGCGCAATTCTAGTGGAAACAACGGCTTCAACCCGGTTAGCGGCGAGCGAGCGGCTGCACGCAGCCTTTGCAGTGGTGCGCGGTCTCGAAGCGCCTGCCGCCGAGCTCAAGCTGTTACGCGCGGCCCTGGATGTCGCAGAGATCGTGCGCACGCTCGATGCCGACGACGACGTGGTCATCGCCGCCATGCTGCAGCCGCTGCTCGATGCAAAACTCATGGATCGAGAAACGGCCGATCAGCGCTTCGGCGCCGAGGCTGCTCGCCTGGCGCGCAACCTGAGCCAATTGGGCGAATTCGGTCTTCCCCCGGATTGGACTCCGGAGCAGGGACTCGAGTCGGGCCAGGCCGAGAGCTTGCGCAAGATGCTGCTCGCCGTCATCGGCGACGTGCGTTTGGTAGTCGTGCGGCTGGCCGCGCAATTGCAGAAAATGCGTGCCGCCAAGTCGCTCGATCACCTCCAGCAACGAAAGCTCGCAATCGAAACCCGCGAGGTTTATGCACCTCTCGCCAATCGATTGGGCGTTTGGCAATTGAAATGGGAATGGAAGACCTGGCGTTTCGCTACCTTCAGGCCGCCGACTACAAGCGCATTGCCGCCGCTCTCAAGGTCCGCCGCTCCGAACGAGAGCGCTACATGGATGAATTAAAGACGCTTCTGCGCGCTGAGTTGCACGAAGCGGGCATCGACGCGACGGTCGAGGGCCGACCTAAACACATCTACAGCATTTGGCGCAAAATGCAGGCCAAGCAGCTCGCGTTCGAGCAGCTGATGGACATTCGCGCCGCGCGCGTGCTCGTGAACACCATTGCGGAATGTTATGCCGCCCTTGGGATCGTACACTCGCTTTGGCAGTTCATTGCCGGGGAGTTCGACGATTACATCGCAACCCCGAAAGACAATCGTTACCGTTCGATTCACACCGCAGTCCTCGGACCGGGCGGGCAAGCGGTCGAAATTCAAATTCGCACGCATGAGATGCATGCGGATTCCGAGCGCGGCGTGGCATCGCACTGGCGTTACAAGGAGGGCGGCCGCGGCGATCAGGCCTATGCGCGCAAGATCAATCAGCTGCGCTCGCTGTTGGCGCCTGCCGAGGCAGCCGAGACATCGCGGGATTTTTTGGATCGCATGCGGGTTGATCTATTCCAGGATCGGATCTACGTCGTGTCTCCCAAGGGGGAGATCGTGGACGTTCCGGTCGGCGGCACGCCGCTGGATTTTGCCTATCAAGTACATACGGACCTAGGTCATAGAACACGCGGCGCCAAGGTCAATGGCCGCATGGTAGGACTCGACTACCGGCTCAAAAACAGCGACACGGTGGAGATCATCACCGCCAAGAGCGGAAATCCGTCCCGCGATTGGCTCTCGCCGCAGTCGGGGTATCTCGCAAGCCCGAGGCATCGCAACAAGGTGCGTGCGTGGTTCCGCAAACAGAATGAGTCCCAGAACAAGGCGGAGGGCCGTGCGTTGTTCGATCGAGAAATGCAGCGATTGGGAATCAACAGCCCCCCCGTTCCTGAACTGCTGAACGAGCTCAAATTGCCAAGCGCCGAGTCATTGCATGAAGCTTTGGGATTGGGCGAGGTCAGCCCCGCCCAAGTGGCGGGGGCCATCCAGCGCATTCTGCACGCGCGCGACGTGCGGCCGGAGCACGCCGGACGTCCGAAGATCGCGCCTGCATTGGAACCTGAAATGGCGGTGCAGGGCATCGGCGACTTGCTGTCCACGTATGCGCGCTGTTGCAAGCCAGTGCCGCCTGAGGCGATAGTCGGCTATATCACCGTGGGCAGAGGGGTCAGCATTCACGCACAATCCTGCGCTAATCTTGGCCGCCTCAGCATCAAAGCACCGGCGCGGGTGCTCGCAGTCACCTGGGGACAGATGGGTTCGAACGAGTTCCCGGTGGATATCGAGGTTCAAGCGTTCGACCGGCGCGGACTGGTGCGCGACGTGAGCGCTGCTCTGGCGGACGACAAGATCAGCATCCAGGTGATGAACACGGTCACCGACAAGCGCGACAACGTGGCTCACATGCTGATCAAGATATCAGTGGCCGGGCTGCCTCAGCTGTCGCAGGTGCTGACCCGCATCGCCCAACTACCCAATGTCATCAGTGCCAGAAGGAAAAAATAGGCGAACCCGCGTGCCGGATCGGCAACCGCCAGGTCGCGTGTGTGGATTTCGTCGTATAGTCATCCCCGGAGCATGAGGTCCTGTGTGAGCGTGGAGGCAAGAATAGCGATGACCGATTGGGCGAAATGGGAAAGCCAGGTTATTAATGGAGTCTTTCCCTTGCGCCGCTTCCTGGGTCGATCGAACCACAGTGTGGTATTCCTTACCGAGTACGGGGCACAAAATTTGCCAACCGCCGCGATCAAGATCGTCCCGGCTGACCCGTTGGAAGAGGATGCACAGCTCTCGCACTGGAGAGCGGTCGCTGCTCTCTCGCATCCTCACCTTATGCGCCTTCTGGACTTCGGACGTTGCCAACTCGGCGGGCATAAATTTCTATTCGTCGTGATGGATCATGCGGAGCAGACTCTGGCACAAATCCTGCCGCATCGGAGCCTTACGCCCGGCGAGGCACGCGAAATGCTGCTTCCGACCCTCGACGTATTGACTTTCCTTCAGCGCAGAAACTTGGTGCACGGCCAGCTGAAGCCGGCGAATTTCCTGGTCGTCAACGATCAGCTCAAGATATCAAGCGATAACGTCCATCCCGCCGGCGCATCCACGGCAAGCCGCGGCAAGACTTCCGTGTACGATGCTCCGGAATCCAAAAGCGGCACGATTTCCGCCGCTGCTGACATTTGGGGCCTTGGGGTGACGCTGGTCGAGTCTCTCTCCCAGCATCTCCCGACGTGGCCGGATGAACGATCCGAGGCTGCCTTCCTGCCTGCCGCTCTGCCGCCGGCATTCGTGGATACCGTACGTCGATGCTTGAGCAGAAACCCTGCGAACCGTCCGACGATCGCCGAACTCCATACCCGGATAAAATCAGCCGCCCCGGAGGACCTGAACCCGCCCCTTCAACCCGCATTGCCGGTGACCTCCAATACGGTTGCTCCGCCGCCCTCGCCGGCATTGCCGAATACGGTGCCTCAACCGGCCGCCGATGGGGCGGCGAACGCTTCCGCTTCATCACCAAAGTCGGCCATTCCGCGCCAGTTCATGCTGGCTACGGCGGTGGGCCTCTTGATGCTCGTTGCGATTTGGGCCGGTCTGCGCCCGTTTAAAAGCAGTCCCAGCTCACGGACTTCTGTTACGGCTATTTCACAAAGCCCGTCGCAACCACCGGCCGCTCCTGCCGCTGCCTCGCCCTTACCTGAATTGCCTCCAGATGTGCCACAAAATCCTCGCACGGCCGTGTCCGCATCGAGCGTAATTCACGAAGAAATTCCCGAAGTTTCGCGCAGGGCACGCGCGTCGATTCGCGGCCGCATCAAGGTTACAATTCGTGTGACCGTCGACCGCTCCGGTCGGGTCGCCAAGGAAACCTTGGCGTATTCCGGCACCAGCAAGTATTTCGCCCATCTGGCAAGCGAAGCCGCCGTAAAATGGCGGTTCGCGCCGGCGGAGAAACCGGACCCTCGAGTCTGGATATTGCAGTTCGAGTTCACGCGTGAGGGCGTCAGCGGGCACGCCGTGCCGCGGACCTAGTGTCAGGCTGATAACCCGCGCTGGATGGGTACAATGCGCACGCATGAAGTCACCCGATCGGCGCTACATGGCCTGGGGCATTGGATTGGCCGTCGCCGCAGTGCTGCCAATCTTCGCCGGCTTTACCCGATTCGGCTGGGAATTTTCGGAAATACTCGGGCTGGCAGGCGCGCTGGCATGCCTCGCCCTGTGCGCTTGCCCGGTCCGTCCGCGGGAATCCACGCCGGCTGTTCTGCTGTCGCTTCGCTGGCACGAAATATTGGGTTGGATAGCCTTTGGAGCAGCGGCGCTCCACATTTTCGCGGCAGTGCTGACCGACCCGACCGTCATCGAGTATCTGAAGCCCACTTTGCCGCTCTACCAACTGGCGGGAATCGCGGCTTTCGTCGCACTCCTTCTCCTCGTAGCGTCCTCGCTAGCAAGTGCTCGCCGGCGGCTGTGGCGGAGCCACCGCGACTTCCAAGCAGCTCACATCATTTTTGGCTGCCTGCTCGTCCCACTCATCGCCGCGCACGTGATCCCGGCGGCCCGGTACACCGGAGGCTACGCTCGCCGGATTGTATTCATCGCGGTAGCGGCAAGCGGCATCGCGATGCTGTTTCGGCGCAGGCGTGGTACCGGAACCGCAGTCCACGGCACCCCGGTCTTGCGCCGCCTCGCATTCGGACGGCATTCGACCCTCGTTGCGGGCATCATCGTTGTCACGATCCTTGGACTCGGGACGCTGATCTCCGGCCGCACCGGCGTCGCTCTCCGTGAACCTCTGCTCCGGCGCGCAGAAACTTTGCCGTTGAATTTCGACCATGGCAAACACGTGGCCGTGAACTGTCTGGTGTGCCACCACAACTATGCGGACGGCCGCGGCTTCGATGCGTGCATCCATTGTCATCGCAGCCAGCGTGCGGACCTCGAAATCGGCGTAGAGGCGCGGTTTCATGGTTTTTGTTTTAACTGCCATCGCAATCCCGAGCCGCGCTTTCCGCGGCATGGCCCGGTGTCGGGCTGCGTGGCCTGTCACCATCGCGCCGCGATGCTGAATTAGCCGGGAACAACCCGGTTTGGGGAGACCCGGAGGGTAACGAGCGGGTCATACTGGAGGATTTCGCCGTTGGCGAGCGCAATGCCGGTCAAGGCTTGAATGAACGCCCAATGACCGACGAGGAGCGTCGTCGCGCTGTCTTTACAAGCGGCCATCAGAGCGCGGAACGCATTCGCGCGTTCGCTAGTCTCGCGCGCCGATTCGATGCCGGAATGCCACCACATCGGTGGCAGATGCCCAAACTCGTGATGCGGAAAGCGCCGGGCAAGCACCTCGGGGGGGCTGCCGATATCGCACGCGAAAGCCGCTTGCTCACGCACCTCGTGCATGATTTGAACCGGCACCTTATGCAGCGCCAGTACCGGCTGCGCGGTCTGCAGCGCGCGAGTGAAAGGTGAAATGATGACGCGGGTCAACGCAGCGTCCGCCAGCTGCAGCGCGGCTGCCGCGGCTTGTTCTTTGCCAAGGGGCGTCAACTCCGGGTCTTCGATGCCCGGGTCGACTCGAGTTTGGTTAAAGAGCAGGTTGAAGTAACTCTGTCCGTGGCGCAGCAAAAACATGGGTATGGCAGTCGCTAGCGGTTGATGCTGTCGATCGCCTTCTTGTCGACCGCCAGTGCGGCCTCGTGAATGGCTTCGGACAGCGTCGGATGGGCGTGAATGGTGCGCTGGATGTCCTCGGTGCTCGCCGAATATTCCATCGCGAGTACTGCCTCGCTGATCAATTCGCCCGCCATGGGTCCGATCACATGAATACCGAGAATCTCGTCGTCATCCTTGGCGGATACGACTTTCGCCAGGCCCTGTGCGGCTTCCATTGCACGCGCGCGGCCGCTGGCCGAGAACGGGAAGGTGCCCACCTTGTAAGGCCGACCACCTGCCTTGACCTGCTCTTCGGTTTGTCCCACCCAAGCGATTTCAGGGGCGGTGTAGATCACCGACGGGATGACCTTATAATTAACTTCCGCAAAATGCCCGGCGATCAGGTCGGCGACCATGACG
Source organism: Steroidobacterales bacterium (assembly GCA_038229815.1). Classification (GTDB taxonomy): domain Bacteria; phylum Pseudomonadota; class Gammaproteobacteria; order Steroidobacterales; family Steroidobacteraceae; genus Bog-1198. The sequence continues at coordinate 45,024 of JBBROC010000003.1, forward strand.
CCCTCCTCTTTGCCCTTGTGCGCCAACATCGGCCCGCGCACCACATCGCCGACCGCCCACACGTTCGGCACGCCGGTGCGGCAGTGTTCGTCGACTTGAATGAAGCCGCGGTCATCGAGCCGGACACCGGTACCGTCGGCCAGCAGCTCTTTAGTGAAGGGGCTGCGCCCGGCGGCAACCACCAGCTTGTCGACCTGCAGGGTATGCTCGCCTTGCGAATCGGAATAAACCAGCTGCACCGCGGCGCCGGCTACCGAAGCTTTGACTACCTTCGCACCAAGCTTGATGTCGAGTCCTTGTTTCTTGAAATGCCGTTGCGCCTCCTTGGCGATCGCGCCGTCCGCAATCGGCAGGAACTGCTCCAGCGCCTCCAGTACAGTAACCTCACTGCCGAGGCGCCGCCAAACGCTGCCGAGCTCGAGTCCAATGACGCCGGCGCCGATCACCCCTAGACGCGCGGGCACCGCATCGAACTCCAAGGCGTTCCACGAATCGACGATATGTTTTCCGTCATGCGGAACGTTCTTGAGGCGCACCGGCACCGAGCCGGAGGCAAGAATCACATGCTTCGCCTGCAACGTTTTTTCAATGCCGTCGGGCCCCGTCACGAGCACCTTGTTCCCGCGCAATAGCCGGCCGTGTCCTTGAACGCCGGTCACACCGTTCGCCTTGAACAAAGCGGTGATGCCGCCCGTCATGGTCTTCACCACCGAAGCGCGGCGCTTTTGCATGGCGGCAAGGTCGAGCGTGAGGTCGCCGATCTTGATCCCATGGATGGAAAATTCATCCTTGGCACGCTGATAGAGTTCCGATGACTCGAGCAGCGCCTTGGAGGGAATGCATCCTGCGTTCAAGCATGTTCCACCGAACGCAAAACTGCCGTCGGTATTTCTCCACTCGTCGATGCACGCGACCTTCAGCTTGTTCTGAGCCGCTCGAATGGCAGCGGGATATCCCGCGGGGCCGCCGCCGATCACGATGACATCGTAAAGCTCGCTCATAAGCCGAGCACCATGCGCGCCGGATCCTCGAGGCACTGCTTGACCGTCACCAGGAACTGCACCGCTTCACGGCCGTCGATGAGCCGATGATCGTAGGTTAGCGCGATATACATCATGGGTCGAACCACCACCTGGCCATCGATCACGACTGCCCGATCCTGAATCTTGTGCATCCCGAGAATTGCACTCTGCGGAGAATTGACGATGGGAGTCGACAGCAAAGATCCGAATACTCCGCCATTCGTAATGGTGAACGTACCCCCGGTGAGTTCTTCTATCGTGATCGTTCCGGCCCGGGCACGGGCCGCGAAGTTCGCGATCGATTTTTCGATCTCGGCGAAGCTTTGCAGATCCGCATCGCGCAAGATCGGCACGATCAAGCCGCGATCGGTGGAAACGGCAACGCCGATATCGAAATATTCGTGATAAACGATGTCGTTGCCCTCGACCGAGGCGTTCACCGAAGGGAATTTTTTCAGTGCTTCGACGCAAGCCTTGGCGAAGAACGACATGAATCCGAGTTTCACGCCATGCTGCTTCTCAAACTGATCCTTATAGCGTGTGCGCAGCTCGTTGACGGCCCTCAGATCCACCTCGTTGAACGATGTCAGCAAGGCTTGAGTCGCCTGCGCCTGAACCATGCGTTCGGCGATCCGCGCACGCAGGCGAGTCATCGGCACACGCTGCTCGGCGCGTGCGCCGCGGGCACCTGACGCAGGCGCGGACGGGACGCTCGCTGCAGGAGCCGGCGCGGCCTCCTTGGCGGATAGGTAATTCACCACATCCGACTTTGAGACACGACCACCTCGACCGGAGCCGGCGACCGCTGTCGGGTCCACTTTGTTCTCTTCCACCACGCGTTTCGCGGCCGGACTCAGTTTGCCTGGAGCGGTGTCGGCCTTGACGGCGTCCGTCGCTGCAGTCGCGGCGCCGCCCGATGTCGTCATGATGGCCGGAGCGCTTGCTCCCGGCAAACTAGTGGCGTCTTCTTCGATCACGGCCAAAAGCTGGCCGCTGGTCACCGTGGTGCCGTCCCCCAGCCGGATTTCCTTGAGAACTCCGGCCGTGGGCGCCGGAACCTCGAGAACCACCTTGTCGGTTTCCAAATCGACGAGATTTTCATCGCGCGCGACGGCATCGCCCGGCTTCTTATGCCATGAGACAAGCGTCGCATCGGCCACCGATTCCGGCAGCTGCGGCACGCGCACTTCTATAGTCATGACGCAGTCCTAGTGTGAGCCTGGGCCGCCGTCGGTAGGCGCATCGTTTGGCGTGAGGTTTCTTCCGGTGGGACGCCTTGCAAGGCCGCGGCGACCAGATTTTTCTGTTGCTGCTCATGCAGAGCGGAAATGCCCGTCGCGGGCGCCGCCGCACCGGCGCGTCCCGCATACAGCAGTTCGTGTCGGGGGCCAAGCTTGGATTGCAACCGATGACGAATCTGATACCAGCTGCCTTGGTTCTGCGGTTCTTCCTGGCACCAGACGATATCGACGGCATTCGCGTACTTGCGCAGAATCGCTTCGTATTCGTCGGAGGGAAATGGATAGAGTTGCTCGAGGCGGACGATGGCAACCGAGTCGGCTTTCACCTCACGGCGCGACTTCAGCAAGTCGAAATAAACCTTGCCGCTGCAAAGCACGATTCGCGTCACTGCCGAGGGCTTGAGATCGTCGATCTCATCGATCACGGAATAGAAGCCGCCGCCCGCGAGTTCTTCGAGCCGCGACACCGACAAGGGGTGGCGCAGCAAGCTCTTCGGCGTCATGACTATGAGCGGTTTGCGCAGCGGCCGCAGCATTTGCCGGCGCAACATGTGAAACATCTGCGACGGCGTCGACGGCACGCACACCTGCATGTTGTACTCGGCACAGAGCTGAAGGAAACGCTCCAAGCGCGCCGAAGAATGCTCGGCGCCCTGGCCCTCGTAACCATGCGGCAAAAATAACGTGATGCCGGACAGCCGGCCCCATTTTGCCTCGCCGGAACTGATGAACTGGTCGATGATGACTTGCGCGCCATTGGCAAAGTCGCCGAACTGAGCCTCCCAGATCGTCAAGCAATGCGGTTCGGCGGTCGAGAAGCCGTACTCGAAACCCACGACCGCCTCTTCGGACAATATCGAATCGGTCACTGTGAACGTCGGCTGATTGGTCGCCAAGTGCTGCAGGGGGACGTAGGTGCGCCCCGTGGCTTGGTCGTGCAGGACGGCGTGGCGATGAAAGAAGGTGCCGCGCCCGCTGTCCTGCCCGGTGAGGCGGATCGGATATCCCTCCTGCACCAGGCTCGCATAGGCCAAGTTTTCCGCGCAACCCCAATCGAGCGCAAGGTCGCCGCTCAGCATTCTTTCGCGGGCCTGCATTACGGCGAGGACGCGCGGATGCAAACTCCAGTCCGACGGATACGACGTAATGGCCTTCCCCAGCGCCCGCAAACGGGCCATCTCGACCGCCGTCTTAACAGGCTCAGACCAGTCCGCGTCCATGTGGGCGCTCCAATCCACCGTATACTTGTTGCCGATGAGACCCAATGCAGCGCGCGCCTGCGGCTTGCCCTCGTCCAAGCCTGCGCGATACTGCTCCATCATGGCCGCCGCCTCCGCAGCTCTCAGTACACCCTCGGCCACCAGCTTATCGGCGTAGATTTGACGCACCGTCGGTTTCTTGCGAATGATCTGATACATGAGCGGCTGCGTCGCGGCCGGCTCGTCGGCTTCGTTGTGGCCGTGTCGCCGATAGCACACCAGGTCGATGACGACGTCCTTGTGGAATGTCATGCGATACTCGAGAGCGAAACGGGCCACGAAGCACACCGCTTCAGGATCATCCGCGTTGACGTGAAAGATGGGTGCCTCGATCATCTTCGCGACGTCGGAGCAATACAAAGTGGAGCGCATATCGCGCGGATCGCTGGTCGTGAAGCCCACCTGATTGTTGACGATGACGTGCACGGAGCCGCCGGTGGAGAAGCCGCGAGCCTGCGACAGCTGCAAGGTTTCCATCACCACGCCCTGCCCGGCAAACGCAGCATCGCCGTGAATCTGGACCGGCAACACCTTGTTGCCGCGGGCATCGCCGCGCCGCTCCTGTCGCGCCCGTACCGAGCCTTCCACCACAGGGTTCACAACCTCGAGATGGGAGGGATTGAAAGCAAGCGCAACGTGCACGTTGCCTGACGAGGTTTTCAGATCCGAAGAAAATCCCTTGTGATACTTTACGTCCCCGGAACCGCGCAGCTGCGCGAGATCGTACTGACCTTCGAATTCGCTGAACAAGTCCTTGGGCGATTTTCCGAGCAGATTCACCAGCACATTGAGGCGGCCCCGATGCGCCATGCCGATGATGGTCTCCTCGACGCCGGCACCGCCCCCCTGCTGCACGAGATCGTCGAGCAAGGGGATGAGGCTGTCGGCGCCCTCGAGCGAGAAGCGCTTCTGCCCCACGTACTTGGTGTGCAGATAGCGTTCCAAACCCTCCGCGGCAGTCAATTGCCACAGGATATTTTTTTTCTCATCGGCGCTGAAGCGGCGCCGCATGCGTGCGACCTGGAAACCATTCTGGAGCCAAAGGCGTTCGTCCGTATCCGAAACGTGCGCGAATTCGGCGCCTATCGTTTCGGCGTAAATGAACTTCAGGTCCGCGAGAATATCCTTGAGCTTGGCGCGTGCGGGAATGGCGGCATTGCGGCTGCCGGTAAAGAATTCCGTGTCGAAATCGGCATCCGAGAGCCCGAAATACGCGAGTTCGAGCACATAGGGCTTGGCGCGTTGCTGCAGCCCCAACGGATCCAGCTTGGCGATCAGGTGGCCGCGATTGGCGTACACCTGGACCAGCCGCGACACGGCGCCCTGCTTGGCACTCGCGCCGTCCGGTTCCGCGCGATCGTCGCCGCCCGCCCGCCGTAAAATGGCCCGCGACAACAACCGCTCGCGAATTGGGCCATGGGCTACCTCGCCGGTTTCGCCGCCCTGCAATTGACGGAAGTAGACGGCCCAGGCCGGCTCGACCGAGTTCGGATCCTTCAAGAACTTCTCGTAGAGTTCCTCGATGAAACCGGCATTTCCACCGGATAGCGCCGTCGTGGCCAATTGGTCGGCAAGTGATTGACTCATGGCGAGGACGGTAAAAACCTCAGGTACATCAATATGATGGGATGTCGGGGCGGGGTTTAGAAATTCCCTATAGTTTAGCCGAAGGCGGCACAATATGGAATGTGAGGGAATCGGACAGAATTATAAGATCGAAGCTTCGAGAGGAGCCCTGAGCATGTAAACCTCATAGCCGATGAGGCTCGCATAAACGATAAGAACCCCATAAAGCATCCACGCGATCGGCAGCAGACGCATGAATCGGTAACGCGCCAGAAACACCATGAACACGATGCTCATGCTGGTCAAGGTCATTTTTACCGCGGCGAAGGCCGCCACGTTGCGGTCGACGAGCAGCGCCATGATGGGATTTACCTCGGCGGCGCCCATCTGCAGCAGTACTAGCGTCAGAAAGGCATCCAACACGCACAATAACAAGATGCCGATCGCCACCGCCAGCAAATGAGAGGAATGCCAATCGAGGAACTGATGGCCCGAGTCGTCGCGACGGCGCTGCGCCGTTCGGCGGCGCGGATTGAAACTGCCGTAGCAAACCGACCACCAGACCCGGCGGCGCCGCTCGTCGCGCTCGCGGCGCTCCTGAGTCACTGGGAATTCTGAACGGTTCACTCGCTTCATCCCATGCACTATCCCTAGTCGTGCCGGTGCTCAGCAAGCTCAATGCGTCATAATGTGCTTTGGCAACCAGTTATTTTTCTACGATGCCGTCACCAGGGCGGCGACGAACTCGCTCACCGGCATCGCCGCGAGGGCGCGGGAGTTCGCGAACATCGCCTTGATCGATTCGGTTTGACTCGGACCGAAATGCGCCGCCACGCTCGACTCGAACTTGCGCACCAACACCGGCATACCCTCCTCGCGGCGCTTGCGATGGCCAATGGGGTAGTCAACCTGCACGCGCTGACTTGCGGTCCCGTCCCTGAAAAACACCTGCACGGCATTGCCGATAAAACGCTTGTTCGGATCGTAATATTCTTGCGTGAAGGTCGGGTTTTCCTTGACCTGCATCTTTGCGCGCAATTCGTCGACCCGCAGATCCTTGGCGATGCGATCCTCGTAGTCCGCGGTCTCGAGCCTACCGAACAGCAGAGGAATGGCGACCATGTATTGAATGCAGTGATCACGATCCGCTGGATTCGCGAGAGGGCCGGTCTTGTCGATGATACGCACACCGGGTTCTTGAGTTTCTATCGTGATGCGCTCGATCTCCCCGACCTTCGCCGCGATTTGACTGTGTAGAGTCATCGCCGCTTCGACCGCGGTTTGCGCATGAAACTCCGCCGGGTAGGAGATCTTGAATAACACGTTTTCCATCACGTAGCTGCCGAAGGGCTGCGGCAAGGAGAGCGCCTTTCCCTTGAACAATACATCCTGGAAGCCCCAAGTGTGGGCGGACAACGCCGAGGGATAGCCCATCTCGCCCTTCAGGGCAAACAGCGCATGGCGCACGGCACGGCTGGTAGCATCGCCTGCGGCCCAGCTCTTGCGCGAGCCGGTGTTCGGCGCATGCCGGTAAGTGCGCAGGGCGCCCCCGTCGACCCAAGCGTTGGACACGGCGTTGATGATCTGCTCACGCGAACCCCCGAAGAGCGCCGTGACGACGGCGGCGGATGCGACCCGCACCAGCAGCACATGATCGAGCCCGACTCGATTGAAGCTGTTCTCCAAGGCGAGCACTCCTTGGATTTCGTGCGCCTTGATCATGCCGGTGAGCACTTGGCGCACCGAGACCGGTCTGCCGGAGCGAGAAAGATAATCAGCCGCCGCGAGAATTGCACCGAGATTATCCGATGGGTGTCCCCACTCCGCCGCCAGCCACGTGTCGTTGAAATCGAGCCAGCGGACCATCGTGCCGATATTGAAGGCGGCATTGATGGGATCGAGCTCGTAAGCAGTGCCCGGGACCCGCGCACCGTTGGTGAGGGTCGCGCCGGGCACGACTGGTCCCATCAATTTCGTACAGGCCGGATATTTCAATGCCTGAAAGCCGCAAGCCAATGTATCCATGAGGCAGTAGGTGGCCGTCTCATAGGCAAGCTTGCTCTTGATCTCGAAGCTCAGCGCATAGTCCGCGATCGCGGTCAAAATGTGGTCAGGCTCGGGACGTTCGGCGGATTTAATATCTTGGGACATGCCGGATCACGAACGCTGCGCAAGCGGCACGAAAGGAACATTCTCCGGTCCGACGTAATTGGCGCTCGGTCGGATGATCTTGCCGTCCTCGCGCTGCTCGATGACGTGCGCCGCCCAACCGGAGGTGCGGCTGATCACGAACAGCGGCGTGAACATAGCGGTCGGGACGCCCATCAAATGATAGGACACCGCGGAGAACCAGTCTAGATTCGGGAACAAGTTTTTGATCTCATGCATTACCGACTCGATCCGCTCGGCCACCTCGAAACCACGCATGTCTTTCGCTTCTCGCGCCAGGCTCCGAGCGACATCCTTGATCACCTGATTGCGGGGATCGGAAATCGTGTACACCGGATGGCCGAATCCGATGATCACCTCCTTCTTGTCCACTCGAACGCGGATATCCTTGTCGGCCGCCTCCGGCGTCGGGTCGCGGTTCTGAATCTCGAATGCCACCTCGGTGGCGCCGCCATGCTTCGGTCCGCGCAGCGCACCGATAGCGCCGGTGATGCACGAGTATAGATCCGAACCGGTACCTGCAATCACCCGGGCCGTAAAGGTCGAGGCATTGAATTCATGCTCGGCGTATAGATTGAGCGAGGTGTGCATCGCGCGCACCCACGATGCCGAGGCCTTACGCCCATGCAACAAGTGCAGAAAATGCGCACCAATCGACTCATCCTCGGTTTGCACGTCGATACGCCGTCCGCTGCGGGCGTAGTGGTACCAATAGCACAACATCGAGCCCAAGGACGCCAGCAACCGATCGGCGATGGCGCGGGCGCCCGCGCTCTTATGATCGTTGGCTTCGGGCACCGAGCAGCCGAGTGCCGACACGCCGGTGCGCAGTACATCCATAGGGTGGCTCGCGGCCGGCAGTTGTTCGAGCACGCTCGCCACCGCGGCCGGCAGCACCCGCAACGCTTTCAACTTGGCCTTGTAGGCGGCAAGTTCCGCACGATTCGGCAGCTTCTCGTGAACCAGGAGATGCGCGATCTCCTCGAATTCACACTCAGTGGCGACGTCGAGAATATCGTAGCCGCGATAGTGCAAGTCGTTGCCGGTCTTACCAACAGTGCAGAGCGCGGTATTGCCGGCAGTCACGCCGGACAAGGCGACGGATTTTTTGGGCCTGAATGTGCTGCTTTCGGATTGCGTTTCGGGCATTTTTATCCTCTCACTTTTCCTTACCCTCGGCGAATAGCTCGTCCAGCTTTGACTCGTATGCGTGATAGTCGAGGAATTTGTACAGATCCGCGCGGGTTTGCATCGAGTCCAAGATGTTCTTCTGCGTGCCATCGCGGCGTATCGCCTGAAAAGTCGCAAGCGCGGCGGCATTCATCGCCCGGTAAGCTGAGCAGCAATGCAGCACGATGTCGACACCGACCGAACGTAACTCGTCGCGCGTGTACAAAGGTGTCTGACCGAACTCGGTGATATTGGCGAGAATGGGGACCTTGACGGCGTCCTTGAAACGCCCGTACATGGCTAGATTCGTGATTGCTTCCGGAAAAATCATGTCGGCTCCGGCCTCGACGCAGGCGATCGCACGCTCTATGGCCTTGTCGAGTCCTTCTACGGCCAACGCATCCGTGCGCGCCATGATCACGAATCCGGATTCGGTGCGCGCATCGACGGCCGCTTTGACCCGATCAACCATTTCCTGCTTGGAGACGACTTCTTTACCGGGCCGGTGACCGCAACGCTTGGCCTGTACTTGATCTTCGATGTGCAGGCCGGCGGCGCCCGCTTTGATGAAGGATCTCACGGTGCGGGCGATATTAAAGGCGCCGCCCCATCCGGTATCGGCATCCACCAAGAGAGGCAACGGGCACGCATCGGTGATGCGGCGGATATCGATCAGCACATCATCCATGGTGCTGATCCCCAGGTCCGGAACACCCATCGAGTTGGCGGCCACGCCGCCGCCTGACAGGTAAAGGACTCTGAATCCGCAAGCGGCGGCCATTCTCGCCGCATAGGCGTTGATGGCGCCGACGATTTGCAGCGGGCGCTCATCGGAGAGCGCGGCGCGAAACCGTGCGCCGGGCGAGCCGGCAGTCATACTCGCCCCACCACCGGGATCAAAGCCGGACAGTTTCATAGCGGAATTATCCTCGATTCGCCGATGGGATCAGGGTGACCAAACCGCTCAAAATAACTGAGCAAAATTGCAACATGCCTGCCTTATTCAGTCTGCAAAGTACGGCGGAATTCGCCCGGAGACGCGCCGGTCCATTTTCTGAACGCCCGATGAAACGCGCTGCGCTCGGAAAAGCCGAGCTCCAGAGCAATGTCCATGACGCTGCGGCTCGAATGGCTCAGATAACTGATCGCAAGGTCGCGGCGCAGTTGGTCCTTGATGGTTTGATACGACTCGCCTTCCTCGCGCAGCCGGCGGCGCAAGGTCGCGGGAGTCATGTTCAGCTCTTCGGCCAACCTCTCGAAGTCCGGCACTTCGCCCGGCAAGCATTGGCGCAGCCGGCGGCGCACCCGTGCGTTGAGGCTGCTGCCGTTCTTGTATTTCAATAGGATACTCTCCGGCGCCGTGCGCAGAAACTCCTTGAGCGATCGCTCGTTCTGCACCACCGGAAGGTCGAGGTGGTTCGCGTCGAAAGCAATCACGGTATTCGGCCGATTGAAGCGCAGATCCGCACAGTACATCAACCGATACTCCGCACTGTATGCGGGTTCCGCATAGCTGAACTCCGCCCGCAGCAGGGGAATACGCCGGCCCACCAGCCAGCAAGACACCCCGTAAAGAAGCATCAGCAATAGTTCATGCGCAAAAACTCGTTGGTCCGCGCCCGCCACGCGCTCGTGCAGAACGATTCGTGCATCGCGGCCATCGCGCTCGGATTTACCCGAGATGTCATCGAGGATCAACGCGTAGAAACGGAGGCTTCGGTCGAGCGCCTGTCCCAACGTCTTGCAGCTCAACACGGAATGACACAGCATCGCGAAACTTCCGGCCTTCATGCGGCGGGAGTCCTGGCCGAAGAACTCGTCATCGAGCGCAAGCGCAATCGTGCGCCACAGCGCGCCATAGTGTTTCGCTGAAACCCGTGCCTGGGGCACTCGCAGCAAGCTCGAGGAGAGCCCTACCTTCGCCAGCAGCTCCTCGGCATTCAACTCCCGGGCCCGCACACTCTGCAATGCAGCGGCAACGAAGCAGATTGCAATGGTTCCCGGTTCCGCGGGCCGCGCCGCCGCCGTCCCTCGATTAGCCCCGGAAGGTTCCATGTTGCCGTTTCGCTTACGCATTTTGACTGCTTTAGGCACCCGCTGATCGTTCGGAACCTCTATAGTTTAAACTATGCGGTCCTGAATACGCGTATCTTAACGACTCCAAGGGAACGCTCATGAACACCGAAGCCGCAACGCTTGCCAATCAAGTGCCGACCGTCAAGATGCTTCTCGACGGGAAGTTCGTCGATTCGCAAACCAGCGAATGGCACGACGTCGTCAATCCGGCGACTCAAGAAATGCTCGCGCACGTCCCTTTCGCCACCGAAGACGAAATCAACGCCGCGATAGCCTCGGCCAAGCGAGCGTACCAATCCTGGAAAAACACGCCGCTGGCGGCTCGTGCCCGAATCATGCTGAAGCTCCAGGCGCTGGTACGCGAGCACATGAGCCGCATAGCGCAAACCTTGAGCGCGGAACAAGGCAAGACCCTGGCAGATGCCGAGGGGGATGTATTTCGCGGGCTTGAAGTCGTCGAGCACGCCTGTTCGATCGGCAGTCTGCAACTCGGCGAATTTGCCGAAAACGTTGCCGGCGGCGTCGACACCTATACCTTGCGCCAGCCCATCGGCGTGTGCGCGGGCATAACGCCTTTCAATTTTCCGGCGATGATTCCGCTGTGGATGTTTCCGATGGCCATCGTCTGCGGCAACACGTTTGTACTCAAGCCCTCCGAGCAGGACCCATTGACGCCCATGCTGTTGGCCGAGCTTGCCCTCGAGGCCGGCGTGCCGCCGGGCGTATTGAACATCATTCACGGCGGTAAACGTGCCGTCGACGCGATCTGCACGCACCCGGACATCGTCGCCGTGTCCTTCGTCGGCTCGACCGCCGTGGGGACGCACGTATATAGCTTGGCTTCGCAGCACGGCAAACGCGTGCAATGCATGATGGGCGCGAAGAACCACGCAGTCGTGATGCCGGACGCCAATAAGGAACAGTCACTCAATGCCCTGGTCGGAGCAACCTTCGGTGCCGCTGGACAACGTTGCATGGCGACGTCCGTCACGGTATTGGTGGGCGAGGCGCAGAAATGGATACCGGACATCGTCGCCAAGGCGAAAACGCTCAAGGTCAATGCGGGCGTGGAAAAAGGCGCCGACCTCGGCCCTGTCGTCTCGAAGAACGCGAAGCATCGCATCCTTGGTCTCGTGGAGGACGGCATCAAGGAAGGCGCCAAGCTCGAGTTGGACGGCCGCGCCATCAAGGTGCCGGGCTACGAGAAGGGCAACTTCATCGGTCCGACGATTTTTTCCGGGGTCACCCCCGAGATGAAAATATATACAACGGAAATATTTGGGCCGGTGATGGTCATCGTAGGCGTGAATACGTTGAGCGAGGCCATCACGCTCGTCAACGCCAATCCGTTCGGCAACGGCACCGGCATCTTTACGCAAAGCGGCGCCGTCGCCCGCAGATTTCAAAATGAGATCGACGTGGGCCAGGTGGGAATCAACGTCCCGATCCCGGTGCCCGTGCCGATCTTCAGCTTCACCGGATCGCGCGGCTCCAAGCTCGGCGATCTAGGCCCCTACGGCAAGCAGGTGGTGCAGTTCTACACGCAGACCAAAACCGTCACCGCGCGCTGGTTCGACGACGGCGCTACGGTCTCCGGCGTGAATACGACCATCAGCCTTAAGTGAAAATCGCATGCAGCTAAAGCAAACACACGCCGTCGTCACGGGCGGTGCCTCGGGGTTGGGCCTTGCGGTAGCGAGCCGGATTGCCGCAGCGGGCGGGAAAGTCACGCTTCTCGACGTGAACGCAACTCAAGGCGCTGAGGCGGCCGCGTCGCTTGGCGAGTGCGCCGCCTTCTTTGCGGCCGACGTAACCGACGAAACCGCCGTCAATGGCGCAATCGAACGGGCCCGTGATCGCATGGGATCAGTCAATGCGGCGGTCAATTGCGCCGGCATCGCGACACCTGCAAGGCTGGTCGGACGCCAAGGGGCGATGGCCGGCGCTTTTTTCAGAAAAATGATTGAAATAAATTTGGTCGGTACCGTGTTGATTGCCAAGGCTGCCGCGGCGGCGATGCAACAGAATCCCGTCAATGCCGCGGGCGAAAGAGGCGTGATCGTCATGACGGCCTCGGTAGCCGCCTTCGACGGGCAGATTGGACAGGTAGCCTATGCCGCCTCGAAAGGCGGAATCGTCGCCATGACGCTGCCCATGGCCCGTGAGCTCGCATCCTCCGGAATACGCGTCATGACCGTCGCCCCCGGGCTGTTCGCGACCCCCATGATGAAGGGGCTGCCGCAGGAGGCGCAGGACTCATTGGCGAAGCAGACGCCGTTTCCGGCGCGGCTGGGCGAGCCCGATGAATTTGCGGCTCTCGTCGCGCATATACTGGAAAATTCCATGCTGAACGGCGAAACCATCCGGCTGGACGGTGCGATCAGGATGCAGCCTCGTTAGGATCGCCGCCGCAGCTCGCCAGAATGCGTTTTTTCTGGGGCTGACGTTTTGTCGCTTTAGCGGCCTGCAAAGCGGCAAAACGTCAAACTTCTAATAGCATGTTAGGCACCCGCTGCCCGCCTGGGCGAGGAAGTTTTTTGCGTTCATTAAGCAATGCTTAACCTTACCGTTACAATAACTGACTGTACACCAATGAAATCCGCGTTCTAAAGTCCTGCATGATCGACTCATGCTGACGCGGAGAATCCATGGACATCCACGAATATCAGGCAAAGGAACTGCTTTCGGGTTTTGGCGTTCCAGTCCAGCCCGGGGCGGTCGCCTACAGTGCCGACCAGGCTTCGTTCGTGGCATCGGAATTGGGCGGTTGGCACTGGGCTGTCAAGGCACAGATCCATTCCGGTGCGCGTGGCAAGGCGGGCGGCATCAAACTGTGCACGACCTACCACGACGTGCATGAAGCGGCGAAAGGGATGCTGGGCAAAAAGCTGGTGACTCATCAAACCGGCCCCGAAGGCAAGATCGTGCAGCGTGTCTATGTTGAGGTCGCGGAGAAGTTTGAACGGGAGATTTACTTCGGCATCGTGCTTGATCGCAAAGTCGAGCGAGTACGCATCATCGCATCGGTTCAGGGCGGGATGGAGATCGAGGAGATCGCAAAGACTTCGCCCGGCGCAATTTTGCAGGTCATCGTCGAGCCGGCGGTTGGTTTACAGCCCTTTCAGGCGCGCGAGATCGCCTTCGGGCTCGGACTCAACATCAAGCAAGTCAGCCGCGCCGTGACTGCAATCCTCGGAGCCTACCGCGCATTCCGCGACCTCGACGCGAGCATGCTCGAGATCAATCCGCTGGTGGTAACCAAAGACGACCGCGTGATCGCACTCGACGCCAAGATGTCCTTTGACGACAATGCGCTGTTCCGCCACACCAACGTAACCGAGATGCGCGACTTATCCCAGGAAGACTCCCGCGAAGCCGAAGCGTCGCGGGACAACTTGAGTTATGTGGGCTTGGAGGGGGACATCGGTTGCATCATCAACGGCGCCGGGCTGGCGATGGCCACGATGGACACCATCAAGTACGCGGGCGGGAAGCCCGCCAACTTTCTAGACGTGGGCGGCGGCGCCTCCCCTGAGCGGGTGGCCAAGGCGTTCAAGCTGGTGCTCTCCGACAGCAACGTCAAGGCCATCCTGGTGAACATCTTTGCCGGCATCAATCGGTGTGATTGGGTGGCCCAGGGGGTGGTGCGGGCGGTGCGCGACATGGGGATCAAGGTCCCGCTGATAGTACGCCTCGCAGGCACCAATGAAATCGAGGGGCGCAACATCATCACCGAGAGCGGGCTGCCGATCATCAGCGCCGAGACACTAGCCGAGGCCGCGCAGAAATCCGTGGCTGCCGCGCGTGCGGCCCCGGAGGTTGTGAGTTGAGCATTCTGATTGACGAGAACACGCGGGTGATACTGCAGGGTTTCACCGGCGACAAGGCGACATTTCACGCCAGGGAAATGATTGCCTATGGCACGAAAGTCGTCGGTGGCGTAACGCCCGGCAAGGGCGGCCAGCGGCACCTCGACCAGCCGGTATACAACACCGTCAAGGAGGCCGTCGAGGCCACCGGCGCCACCGCCAGTCTCGCATTCGTGCCGCCGCCCTTCGCCGCTGATGCCCTCATGGAAGCGGCAGATGCCGGCCTGCGATTGATCTGCATCATCACAGACGGAATCCCCGCCCAAGACATGATGCGGGTGAAGCGCTACCTCATGCGCTACCCGAAGGACAAGCGCACCATGGTGGTGGGGCCGAACTGCGCCGGCATCATCAGCGCAGGGAAGGCCATGCTCGGGATCATGCCGGGGCACATCTACCGGCGCGGCAACGTCGGCATCGTGTCGCGTTCTGGAACACTGGGGTATGAAGCCGCGGCGCAGATGAATGCCGTAGGGATAGGTCAGACCACGAGCGTGGGCATCGGTGGAGATCCCATCAACGGCAGCTCGTTCCTTGACCATCTGATGCTTTTCGAGCAGGACTCGGAGACTGAAGCCGTCGTCATGATCGGGGAGATCGGCGGCCCGCAGGAGGCGGAAGCGTCGAGATGGGTGAAGGAAAATATGACCAAACCCGTGGTCGGTTACGTCGCCGGCCTCACCGCCCCGAAGGGCAGGCGCATGGGACATGCGGGGGCGATCATCTCCACGGCCGGCGACAGCGCCGCGGAGAAAGCGGAGATCATGAAGTCCTATGGCTTGATAGTGGCGCCCAGCGCCTCCGAATTGGGGTCCACAGTCGCCAAGGTCTTGGGCAGCAACCGGGGTCGACTCGCCAATGCTTGATCGGCCGAGAGCCGCGCCCCTCGCGCACACGTCTCCGGACGATTTCTACGAAGCGGGACTCGCCGGGCTCCTGTTCGATCTGTTGATCGAGGTCGTGAGCCGCCATCAGCCGGAAATCGTACCGTTGTTGCGCGGCGAAGCGACGGGGTTGGAGCTCGCACCGGACATTCTTGGCCGCGCTCTTCAGGCCCAAGGCATTTGGTTTCAGTTGCTCGGAATCGCTGAACAGAATGCCGCCATGCGAAGGCGCCGAGAGGCGGAGAACGCACGCGGCTATGAGAATTTGCGAGGAACCTTCGCGCAACTCCTGGCCGACGCGGCGAATGCCGAAGTGACGGCTGAACAGCTGCGGTCGATCCTGGGCGGCCTGAAAATCAGGCCGGTCATTACAGCTCACCCAACCGAGGCGAAGCGCGTGACGGTGCTGGAGCGCCACCGCTCGATTTACCGCCGCTTGTTGGAGCTCGAATCGCCGCGCTGGACCGCGAGGGAGCGTGCGGAGTTGATTCAGACGCTCAAATGCGAGATCGAAACTCTGTGGCTGACCGGAGAGCTGCGGCTCGAGAAGCCGACAGTGGCGCAGGAGGTGGCCTGGGGATTGCACTTCTTCAACGAGACCCTGTTCGACGCCGTACCGGCCCTGTTGGCGCGGCTAGACAACGCCCTGCAGCGGAGCTTCCCCGGCGAATTCTTCGAGATCAAGCCATTCTTTCAGTTTGGCGCTTGGATTGGCGGCGACCGTGACGGAAACTCTTTCGTCACCAACGAAGTGACGCGCTGCACGCTGTACAAAAATCGCGCCGCCAGCCTCAATCATTACCGCTTGCGATTGATGGACTTGATCCGCAACTTCTCTATCGCGCAACGGTCGGTGAACCTGCCGTCAGCCTTTCAAGAGGCGTTGACCTTGGCGCTGCGTCAGTCAGGTGACGCGGCGGGAATTGCCGCAAGGAATCCCGGCGAGCCCTTCCGCCAGTACCTCGCGTGCATGGCGAGAAAGCTCGATGCGACCTCGACGGGATCCGAAACCGTCCCTGTTGACGCGGACGGATACGCGGACGCGGATCAAATGGTGACGGATCTTAAGGTGATGGAGGATGCATTGTCCGCTTGCGGGTCAAGGGAACTCGCGGCGTTTCTCGTGCGGCCGCTGCGCCGGGAAGTGCAAACATTCCGCTTCAGCACCGTACGGCTGGATGTTAGAGAAAACACCACCCGCACGACTCAGACATTGCAGTCGCTGTGGCGCGCGAAAAGCGGCGTCGGCGAGCCGCCTGCCGTTGCGTCTGCGGAATGGAAGGGCTGGCTGCTCGCGGCACTTTCGCGCCCGCGCCATCCCGGCGGCGAGATTTCAAATTTGCCAGAAGAGTCAGTGGAAACCTTCGGCCTGTTCAAGCTGATCAAGGAGATGCGCGACCGTGTCGATCGCGAAGCCTTTGGCGCCTTTATTCTGAGCATGACCCACAGCGCCGCCGATGTGCTCGGCGTCTACCTTTTTGCCAAGGAAGCCGGGCTATTTGCCGATGCTGCAGCGGTCGAGACCTGCACCCTTCCAATCGTCCCCTTGTTCGAGACCATCAACGATCTGCGCGCCGCCCCCGGCATCATGCGCGAATTGCTGAATGTCCCGATGGTGAGGCGCAGCATTCGCGCTCAAGGCGGCGTGCAAGAAGTGATGATCGGCTATTCGGATTCCAACAAGGATGGGGGCTTTCTCGCCTCCAACTGGGAACTCTACAAGGCGCAGCTGAAATTGACCCGCCTGGGAAAGGAACTCGGCGCCCCGATCGCCTTTTTTCACGGGCGCGGTGGTTCCGTGAGCCGCGGCGGCGCTCCCACCGGACGGGCCATCGCCGCCCAGCCTGCGGGCTCCATCAACGGCCAGTTCCGCGTCACCGAGCAGGGTGAAGTGGTTTCATTCAAGTACGCCAATCGCGGGACGGCCGGCTATCAGATCGAATTGCTGGCGACCAGCATCATCGAGCACACTTTGAAATCAGAGCAGGAGCGCTCGCTGATTCCGGTCCCGGAATTCGACGAGGCCATGGAGGCGCTTTCCGGAACCTCCCAGGCTGCCTACAGCAGACTAATCCAGAATCCGAGTCTCATCATCTATTTGCAGTCGGCGAGTCCCCTGGAAGAGCTGGCTCTGCTCAACATTGGCTCGCGTCCGGCACGCCGCTTCGGCGCCAAGTCGCTTGCCGACCTACGCGCCATCCCTTGGGTGTTCTCCTGGTCGCAGAACCGGCACGTTTTGCCGGGCTGGTACGGCGTGGGCACCGGCATCGCCGCCGTCTTGGAGGTGCGGCGCGAATCGGGGCTCGCGCTGTTGCGGCGCATGTTCAAGGATTTCCGGCTATTCCGCCTGATCGTCGATGAAGCGGAAAAGACCTTGCTACAGGTGGATCTGGGCATAGCCTGGGAATATGCGGGGCTGGTGGGCGATGCGACCGTTCGGGAATCTGTCTTCCGCGCGATCGAGATTGAATACCGATTGACGAAGGAAATGCTGCTCTTGATCAGCGCCGGAGGGGAGATTGCCGAGCGCTTTCCCCTATTGCGGCGCCGTCTGGCGCGTAAGCTCCCAACCATTGCCTCCGCGAACCGACAGCAAGTGCAGCTGCTCGGGTCCTTCCGCAAAACGCACAACGAGAAGGAGAAGGAGCAGTACAAGGCGTCCCTGCTTCTCTCGATCAATTGTATCGCAGCGGGGTTTGGTTCCACCGGCTGACGGCCGCCCAACTCTGCGCCGTCGATGGCGTGTTCACTTGAGGAGATGAATCGCAATGAGTTTCACGACGATCGAGCAGGCCAACCCGAGATTGCATCGCTCCGAACTCGCGGTGCCGGGAACGAATCCGGCGTTGTTCAGTAAGGCCGCGCAATCGAATGCAGATATCGTTTTCCTTGATTGCGAGGACGCGGTGGCGCCTGACGACAAGGAGCAGGCGCGCAAGAACATCATCGAAGGCCTCAATGACCTCGATTGGGGCAACAAAACGCTGATGGTGCGGATCAACGGCCTCGACACCCACTTCATGTATCGCGACGTCGTGGACATTTTGGAGGCCTGCCCGCGTCTCGACATGATACTCATTCCCAAAGTCGGCGTGGCTCAGGACGTCTATGCCGTCGACATGCTGGTCACCCAGATCGAATCGGCTAAAAAGCGCGACAAGCGCATCGGCTTCGAGGTGCTGATCGAAACAGCGCTAGGAATGGCCAACGTGGAGAGCATCGCGCAATCATCCCGGCGCCTCGAAGCGATGAGCTTCGGTGTGGCGGACTACGCCGCTTCCACCCGTGCCCGCACCACGGTAATCGGCGGCGTGCACCAGGATTCCGGAGTGCTCGCCGACAGCGACGCCGACGGCCGGCGCCAATATTTTTGGACCGATCCATGGCACGCAGCGCAAACCCGCATGATGGTGGCTTGCCGAGCCTACGGATTGCGGCCGATCGATGGGCCGTTCGGCGACTTCAACGACCCAGACGGCTATCGTGCCGCGGCCAATCGTGCGGCCGTGTTGGGATATGAAGGCAAATGGGCGATCCATCCTTCACAAATAGAACTGGCAAATGCGATCTTTACCCCGTCGGCGGCCGATGTGACCAAAGCGAAGCGGATCATCGAGGCCATGGCTCAGGCCGCAAAGCAAGGCCGTGGCGCAGTTTCGTTGGACGGAAGGCTCATCGATATCGCCAGCATCCGCATGGCGCAGGCGCTCATTACCAAGGCCGATTCCATCGCTGCGGCGAAACGCGAATAGCTCAGCCGGCGGCCGCAGAGCGCTTGCGCTGCGCCACTGTGCTCAAGATCTCTCGGCGGCGCTGCTCGCTCGCCTGCGGCCATTCGGAAATTTCGCGCAACGTCCGGCGGCAGCCGACGCAATACGCACCCTGAGCATCCAGCCGGCATACATCGACGCAGGGAGAAGGCACCGGAGTCGCGGTCAACTGCGCATCGACCATCGCTTCACGACTCTGTGAATGGCATCGAGCCCATCAGTGAGCGCCGCCGGTCCCGGCTGTAGAATGAGAGGCGATTTGATCTCGTGCAGCTCCCCGTTGCGCACCGCAGGCATCGCATTCCAGCCGGCGCGGGCCGCCACTTGCTCCGGTCGGAAGCGCTTGCCGCACCAGGAGCCAAGCATGATATCGGGCGCCCTGCGCACCACCTCGCCGGCGTCGCCGAGGATGCGATCCTTGCCAAGCGCGCATAGCGCGCGCTCAGGAAATACGTCATCGCCGCCGGCAATGCCGATCAGTTCGCTGACCCAGCGAATGCCGGTGATGAGGGGCTCGTCCCATTCTTCGAAATACACACGAGGACGATTCGGCAGCAGAGCGCCGGCGCGCCGCACCCGCTCGATATGCGCTTCGAGTTCGATGGCATAGCGCTCGGCCCTGTCGGCGGCTCCGACCAGTGCGCCGAGCCGGCGCACATAGCCCAAGATTCCGTCGACTGACCGGTGATTGCTGATCCAGACCTCGACGCCGCTCTTGATCAAGGCCTGCGCAATGTCGGCCTGGATATCGGAGAAGCCCACCACGAAATCCGGCCTGAGGGCGAGAATGCGATCGATTTTGGCACTGGTGAACGCCGAGACGCGGGGCTTCTCCCGGCGCGCCTGTTTGGGGCGTACCGTGAAGCCCGAGATGCCCACGATTCGATCCTCCATCCCGAGCGCGTAAAGTACCTCGGTGGGTTCTTCCGTCAAGCAAACGATTCGGCTCGGGTACCGGTGGTCCATGTCGGGCCGAGGAACTCAGAGTACGCCGTCGGCCAGCGCGCCTGCCGCGCCGTGCACGATGCTGTGC
This sequence comes from Steroidobacterales bacterium, assembly GCA_038229815.1. GTDB lineage: Bacteria > Pseudomonadota > Gammaproteobacteria > Steroidobacterales > Steroidobacteraceae > Bog-1198. Next base: position 65,083 of record JBBROC010000003.1, read on the forward strand.
GCGAGTCCCGATGCCTGCGACAGCACGTGATCCGCGTAAAATCGCGCGGTGGCGATCTTCCCCTCATAAAAGGCTGCATCGACGCCTTTCTCCGGGCGTTCGGCAAGCCTTTGATCTGAGATCAACGCCGAGCGCAGCAGCTGCCAGCCACCTGCCGTGAGGCCGAACAGCTTGAGCAGCGGCACGGCACCCACCGACACGCTGCGGATATCCTTGGCGTAATTCTCCACCACGTAGTGAACCGCTCGCTCCAGCGCGTCGACCGCGGCGGCAAGGGCATTTGCCGTATGCGACAGACTCGCCGAGATTGCGGGCGCTGCGGCGGCGGTTGCCGAGGCGGCCGGTGCCGCGGCAACCGTCGCACGCATCTCGGCGATCACGCTCTGCGCCGCACGGCCGCCGTCGCGAGCGAGCTTGCGGCCGATCAAATCGTTCGCTTGGATGCCGGTGGTGCCCTCGTAGATCGTCGTGATGCGCGCATCGCGTAAATACTGCGCGGCGCCCGTCTCTTCGACGAATCCGACGCCGCCATGAACCTGGATCCCCAAGGACGCGATCTCGATTGAATTCTCGGTGCACCAACCCTTGACCACTGGAATCAACAGATCGGCGAAGGCCTGAAGGCGTTCACGTTCATCGGCGCGCGGATGCAGGCGGGCAGCGTCCAGCGACATGGCGGCGACAGCGGCGAGCGCGCGCATGGCTTCGGACTGCGACTTCATGAGCAGCAGCATGCGGCGCACGTCGGGATGGCGGATTATGGCCACGCGGGCGCCTCCCCTCACGCCGGGCTCCATGCCCTGGACCCGTTCACGCGCATAGGCGAGTGCTGTCTGGTACGCGCGTTCCGACAGGCCGATACCCTCCACACCCACCGAAAATCGAGCCGCGTTCATCATGATGAACATGTACTCGAGGCCGCGGTTCTCCTCGCCGACGAGTTCGGCGATGGCGCCGCCTTCTTGCCCGTAGGCGAGCACGCACGTCGGGCTCGCGCGGATTCCAAGCTTGTGCTCGATGGACACGCACTGCACATCGTTGCGCTTACCCAGGGAGCCATCGCCCTGGACCAGAAACTTCGGCACGACGAACAATGAAATGCCCTTGACGCCTTCCGGGGCTCCGGAGATCCGCGCCAACACCAGGTGAACGACGTTCTCGGTGAGGTCGTGCTCGCCGTACGTGATGAAGATCTTCTGACCGTCGATCCGGTAACGGCCGTCGCCCGTCGGCACCGCTCGCGTACGCACCGCCGCCAGGTCCGAGCCCGCCTGCGGTTCCGTCAGATTCATGGTCCCGCTCCACTCCCCGCTCACGAGCTTCGCGAGATAACAGGCCTTCAGTGCCGCCGATCCCTTGAGTTCGATGGCGTCGACCGTGCCGCGCGTCAGCATCGGGCAGAGCGCAAAAGCAATGTTGGCGCCGTTCCACATCTCCTCAATCAGAGCGGACAGGACTCGAGGCAGATTTTGACCGCCGAATTCCGGCGGACACGACAGTGCCGCCCAGCCTCCGGCAACGAATCGATCGTACGCGTCTTTCCAGCCGTCCGCGGTCAACACCCGGCCGTTTTCCCAGCGCGCGCCTTGCGTATCGCCGCTCTGGTTGAGCGGCGACAGTACGCTGGAGGCGAATTTGGCGGCTTCGTCCAGCACGGCCTCCGCGACGTCCGGTGTCAAATCCTCGAAACCCGGCAGCTCGGCGAGCGCGTCAAAGCCCGCTAGCTCGCGCAAAACGAACTTCATGTCGGCCAACGGCGCCTGGTATTCGTGCATTCTGGTCCTACATGTTGCGGCGATAACGGCCGCCGACATCGTACAAGGTGTGCGTGATCTGGCCGAGCGAACACCCGCGCACGGCATCCATTAGAACTTCGAATGTATTGCCGTCTTCGATCACCGTTCGGCGCAGCCGCTCGAGCAGCCGGACCGACTCCTCGGCATGCGATTGCCGGAACGCCTCGAGACGCTTGAGCTGCGATTGCTTCTCGGCATCGGTTGAGCGCGCCAGCTCGATCGCTGCCGGCGCGGCCTCGCTGTTCGGATTGCGAAATGTATTGACGCCGATGATGGGATACGAGCCGTCGTGCTTGCGGCGTTCGTAGTACAGCGACTCCTCCTGAATTTTTCCGCGTTGATAACCCGTTTCCATGGCACCGAGCACTCCGCCGCGATCGGCAATGGCGTCGAATTCCTTGAGCACCGCCTCTTCGACCAGTTCGGTCAGCTCGTCGATAATAAAACTTCCCTGGTTGGGGTTCTCATTTTTGGCCAAGCCCCACTCGCGATTGATGATCAGCTGAATGGCCATGGCGCGGCGTACGCTTTCCTCCGTAGGGGTGGTGACGGCCTCGTCATAGGCGTTGGTGTGCAAGCTGTTGCAATTATCGTAAATGGCGCACAGCGCCTGCAGCGTGGTGCGGATGTCGTTGAACGCCATCTCCTGGGCGTGCAACGAACGGCCGGAGGTCTGCACATGATATTTGAGCTTCTGACTGCGTTCGTTCGCCCCGTATTTTTTCTTCATCGCAATGGCCCAAATGCGGCGCGCCACGCGGCCGATCACCGAGTATTCCGGATCCATGCCGTTGGAGAAAAAGAACGATAGGTTCTGCGCGAAGTCGTCGACATGCATGCCGCGGGCGAGGTAGGACTCGACGTAAGTAAAGCCGTTGGCAAGCGTGAATGCCAGCTGCGATATGGGATTCGCTCCCGCTTCGGCGATGTGATAGCCGGAGATCGATACCGAGTAGAAATTCTGCACGCGATGGCGCACGAAATATTGTTGGATGTCGCCCATCATCTTGAGAGCGAATTCGGTGGAAAAAATACAGGTGTTCTGGCCCTGGTCTTCCTTCAATATGTCCGCCTGCACGGTGCCGCGCACCGTCGACAGAGTCCAAGCCTTGATTTTCTGGTATTCGTCGGCGGTCGGATCCCGACCGTTCTGCTGCTGAAACTTCTCCACCTGCTGATCGACGGCGGTATTCATGTACATCGCGAGTATCATCGGGGCCGGGCCGTTGATCGTCATCGACACGGAAGTGCTGGGCGCGCACAGATCGAAGCCCGAGTACAGCACTTTCATGTCATCGAGCGTCGCGATCGAAACGCCGGAATTGCCGACCTTGCCGTATATATCCGGCCGCAGGTCCGGATCCCAACCGTAAAGCGTCACTGAATCGAAGGCCGTGGAGAGGCGATGCGCGGGCATACCCTCGGAGACGCGCTTGAAACGCTGATTGGTGCGAAAGGCGTCGCCCTCGCCGGCGAACATGCGCGTTGGATCCTCGCCCTCGCGCTTGAAGGCAAATACCCCGGCAGTGTACGGGTAAGAGCCCGGCACGTTCTCCTTCATCAGGAAGCGCAAAATTTCCCCGTCATCCTCGAACCGCGGCAGCGACACCTTGCGGATCTTCGTGCCTGAAAGTGATTCGCTGTCGAGCTTGGTGCGGATCTCCCGGTCGCGGATCTTCACAACGTATTCAGGCTGCGCGTACAGCTCCTGGGTCTTCGGCCATTGCGCGAGCAACTGCGCGCAGCTTGGGTCGAGCTCGGCATTCTTGGCTGCAATCAGATCATCGAAGCCTGCAAGGCCTAGTCCGGATGCAGCGAACAGCGTCTTGGAAGTGCCGAGCGCTTGGCGCTCGCGCGCTATTCGAGCCTGGCGCCCGACGGACCGGTGAAACTCTCGCAGCGCTTCGGAAATCTCCGCCAGGTAGCGCACTCGCTCGGGCGGCACGATGGCGCGCCCCCGCGAAGAAGCCTTCACCGCTGCAAGCGGCAGCTTGGCGGCACCCAGTTTGAGTCCCTTGGCCATCAAGAGCGGCAGCATCGCTTGATATAGCGCAGTGACGCCGTCGTCGTTGAAGCGCGAGGCCATGGTGCCGAAAACCGGCATGCTCTCCGGACTCTGCGCGAACGATTCATGGTTGCGCTGATATTGCTTGCGCACGTCTCGTAACGCGTCCTGCGAGCCCTTGCGGTCGAACTTGTTGATGGCAACGAAGTCGGCAAAATCGAGCATATCGATCTTTTCCAACTGCGAGGCCGCGCCGAATTCGGGCGTCATGACGTAGAGCGAAGCATCGGCCAGCGGAACAATGGCCGATTCGCCCTGCCCTATGCCGGAGGTCTCCACCACGATCAGGTCGAAGCCGCTGATCTTGCAACACGCGAGCACCTCCGGCAGCGCCGCCGAGATCTCGGTGCCTGTGTCGCGCGTCGCCAGCGAGCGCATGAAAATCTTATCGGAATCGATCGCGTTCATTCGAATCCGATCGCCTAAAAGAGCACCGCCCGTGCGCTTGCGCGACGGGTCGATCGAGATGACGGCGACGCGGACCCGATCGTCTTGATCGAGACGCAGCCGCAAGATGAGTTCGTCGGTGAGCGAGCTTTTGCCGGCACCGCCGGTGCCGGTAATGCCCAAGATCGGAATCTTGACACCCACGGCGGCTTGCAGCAGCGCCTGGCGGGTTTTCATGGAGTAGGCGCGGCCTTCGACCGCGGTGATGATACGCGCGAGGTGCCGTCGGTTGCCGGTCCGCAACGCTTCGAGTGCATCACTCTCCGCGGGGGCGAGCGCGGACAGATCGTAGTCGCTGCTGCGGATGACATCGTCGATCATGCCCTGCAGCCCTAACTTGGCGCCGTCCTCGGGCGAATACAGGCGCGTCACGCCGTACGCCATCAGCTCTCGGATCTCCGCAGGCACGATGACGCCGCCGCCGCCGCCGAACACCTTGATGTTCTCGCCGCCGTTCTCGCGCAACAGGTCCATCATGTATTTGAAAAATTCCACATGGCCGCCCTGGTACGAGGTGATGGCAACCCCCTGCACATCCTCCTGCACGGCGGCGTTGACGATCTCCTGGACCGAGCGGTTGTGCCCGAGATGAATGACCTCGGCGCCCGAGGCCTGCAGCACCCGGCGCATGATGTTGACTGAGGCATCATGCCCATCGAACAGCGACGTGGCGGTCACGAAACGAATTTTGTTCGTGGCCTGGTAAACCGGCTTGGCGGCGATGGAAACGGCGCTCATGGGCTGCTCGCGGTTGCAGTGCTGCGATTGAGAATCGGAAGCATCATTTTAGAGAACGCCTGCAGCGAAACAAATGCCCAAATCGGCTGCTAGGAATGAGCGAATTTGCAACATCGGCGCGGAGGCCCCCGTATCTCTTTGTTTATTAAGCAATCGATGTAGGATCCATTAACCGGGTGGGAAAGCCGCCCGCCCGGCTCAGCATCCCCGGAACGTCACGGCCCATGGCGCTCCCCAACCATCTTGCCGATGCAATCAAGCGATCGATATCCAATCCCGTTTGATAACCCGACCGCTGCAACATGTACACCACATCTTCGGTGGGCACGTTCCCGGTCGCACGCGGTGCAAACGGACACCCCCCGATACCGCCCAACGATGCATCCACGATCGTGGCCCCGGTTTGCACCGCCGCCCACACATTGGCAAGTCCGGTATTTCGCGTGTTATGAAAGTGCACGCGCACCGGCAACGGCTTGATGACGGCGGCCACTCTCGCGACCAGAGTCGACACCTCTCCCGGGCTCGCGACGCCGATGGTGTCGGCAATGGCAACTTCCACGGGACCCGCCGCCGCAGCCACGCGCGCCATCTCCACGACTCTCGAGGGGTCGACCTCGCCGTCGAACGGGCAGCCGAAAGCCGTCGAAATGGTGATTTGCGCACGTCGCCCCTGCGCTCGCGCCAGGCGGACGACCTCGCAGCACATGGCGAGCGAGGCGTCCGAGGTTGCGCCCTGATTGCGGGTGGCGAAGCCGTCGGATGCCGCGCACACCGCGCCGAGCTCATCCATGCCGGCCTCAATGGCGCGGAGCGCACCGCGTTTGTTCAATACGAGACCGATGAAGATAAGGCCCTCACGGCGCGGTAGTCCGGCCGCCACGGCATCGGCATCGGCCATCTGCGGGACCAGCTTCGGGCTCACAAAGCTGGTCGCCTCGATGCGGCGCACCCCGGCATCGAGTGCTCGGCCGATGAGTTCCAGTTTTTGCGAGGTCGTGAACAGCACCGACTCATTCTGCAACCCGTCGCGCGGACCGACTTCCACCAACTCTATGTCTGGCATTATTAACTCTTTAATTTCAATACATTACGAATATAATATCGTGTTAAATCTCAATCAATCGCCGTGCCGTACCCACCGCCGCCCGGGGTCGATATAACGAATATGTCGCCGCATTGCATTTCGACTTCGGCGAGATGATCGAGACGCTCGACTCGGCCACCCACTCGCTCTATCCAGTTCTCACCCACGACACCAGCCTCACCGCCTGCCAAGCCGAATGCGCCGTGGTGCCGGCCGTTGCTCAAAATGGAGGCCGTCATTGCTTCCAGGAAACGAATCCGACGAATCCCCCCGTCGCCGCCACGCCATTGCCCTCGGCCACCCGAACCGATTCGAATCTCATAGGACTCGAGCCGCACCGGAAATCGAAATTCCAAAACCTCCGGATCGGTTAACCGTGAGTTTGTCATGTGCGTTTGGACCACGCTGGTACCGGCGAATTCGGGTCCGGCACCCGATCCGCCGGCGATGGTCTCGTAATATTGATGCCGGGAATTGCCGAAAGTGAAATTATTCATGGTGCATTGGCTTGCCGCCATGACCCCAAGCGCCCCGAATAGGGCATTCGTCACGCACGTCGAAGTTTCGACGTTTCCCGCAACCACGGCTGCCGGAGATCGAGGATTGAGCATCGAGGACTGCGGCAGAATGATCCGCAACGGCTTGAGGCAGCCCGCATTCAGGGGAATATCGTCGGCTATAAGAGTCCGAAACACATACAGGACTGCGGCCGTGGTGATGGCCCGCGGCGCATTGAAATTGTTTGTCAACTGCGCACTGGTGCCGCGGAAGTCGATCCTGGCGCTCCTCCGCCGTGCATCGACCCGCACGCTCACCCGGATCCGCGCCCCGTTATCGAGCGGCAGCGTAAACTGCCCGTCCTTGAGCGCCGTGATGGCGCGGCGCACCGACTCCTCGGCGTTGTCTTGCACATGGTGCATATAGGCGGTCACGGTCTCGCGACCATACTCCGCGACAGTCGCTTTGAGTTCCAGCGCGCCTTTCTCGTTCGCGGCGATTTGCGCACGCAGGTCGGCGAGGTTTTGCGCCGGATTGCGCGCCGGATGGGGGCCGCTGGCGAGCACATCCGCGAGCGCTTTTTCACGCAGAATGCCCTGCGCGATGAGCTTGAAGTTATCGATCAGCACGCCTTCGTCGGCAATGCTGGTCGAGAACGGCGGCATGGAACCCGGCGTGATCCCCCCGATGTCGGCATGGTGGCCGCGCGAGGCCACGAAGAAAGTTGGGTGAGCCTCGCCGTCCTCGAGATAAACCGGCGTCACCACCGTCACGTCCGGCAGATGCGTCCCTCCATGATAGGGATCGTTCAACACATAGACATCGCCGCTCTGCATCCGGGGATTGCGTGCAATGACCGCGTGGATCGATTCGCTCATCGAGCCTAAGTGCACCGGCATATGTGGTGCATTGGCGATCAACGAACCTTCGGCATCGAACAAGGCGCAGCTGAAATCCAAGCGCTCCTTGATGTTCACCGAGTAGGCAGTGTTCTGCAGTCGCAGCCCCATTTGCTCGGCGATGTTCATGAACACATTGTTGAACAGCTCGAGCGTTACCGGATCGACCTGTGTGCCGGCGGCAAAGCGGGCAGCGCGCGGGTGGACCCGGCGCAATTCGATGCATGCGCCCGCGGTCACCGCAGCGCGCCAGCCCGGCTCGACCACCGTGGTGGCGTTGCGGTCGGTGAGGATGGCCGGGCCCTCGATATTCGCACCGGGGCGCAAAGTCTCGATGCGGAACAGACGTGTGTCACGAGCGCCGGCGGACCGGTCATCGGCAAAGCAGTACATGCTTACGGTAGCTTCCGCCACTGCGTCGTGGCTCGCGCTCCAAGCAGGCGCCGCCTCGCCGTGTTTCGCTGGGGCGCCCGGGGTCGCCGCACCCGCGGAGATGCACTCTACCGACACCGACTCGATCACCAACGATTTAGTCCGCATCAAAAAGGCGAACCGGCGTCGATAGCGTTTCTCAAAGTCGTTGCGGATGATCGCCACGGCCTCGGTCGGCGGGCCCTGCATCGGCAGATCTACGCCCAACGCCGTGTCGGTGCCCTGGTAGCGGATTTGCACGCGTCTCTCGGTCCGCAACGTTCCGGCGCCCCCCTGCGCAGCGCCGGTCAGGCCTTGTGCCGCGAGCTCGGCGGCCGCCGCGGTTTGCAGACCCGCGGCGCGGATGCGCGCGCTCTGAATCCCGGCTTCGTTGAGTTCGAGCTCCACTGCCGCATCCCTTATTGCGATTTGGTCCGCGAGTCCCATCCCGTACGCGGAGAGCACGCCCGCCAAGGGATGGATGAACACGCGCGTCATGCCGAGCGCGTCCGCCACCTGACAGGCGTGTTGACCGCCGGCACCCCCGAAACTTTGCAACGTGTAGCCGCTCACGTCATAGCCGCGCAACACCGAGATGCGCTTCACGGCGTTGGCCATGCTGCCCACGGCTATCTGCAGCGCGCCCGCCGCCACTTGTTCGGGTCCCATGGGCTTGCCCGTCGCAGATGCCACCTGCTCTGCCAGCGCGGTGAAGCGCCGGGCAACGACCGCGCCATCCAGACATTCATTGGCCTCGGCACCGAAAACGCGGGGAAAGAATTCCGGTTGGATGCGCCCGAGCAAGACGTTCGCGTCCGTAATCGTCAAAGGGCCTGCGCGTCGATAGCATGCAGGTCCAGGACTCGCTCCTGCCGATTCAGGTCCGACCCTCAAGCGAGCGCCATCGAAGCGAATGATCGAGCCGCCGCCGGCCGCGATGCTGTGAATGCTCATCATCGGCGCGCGTATCCGCACTCCGCCCACCTCGGTATCGAAAGCGCGCTCATACTCGCCCGCGAAATGACTTACGTCCGTGGACGTACCGCCCATGTCGAAGCCTATGACTTTTAAGTGTCCGGCCGCCCGCGCCGTGCGTGCCATGCCGACGATCCCGCCCGCCGGACCCGACAAAATCGCGTCCTTGCCTTGGAAATGATGCGCCTGGGCCAAGCCGCCAGAACTCTGCATGAAAAAAAGCGGAACTTCAGGCATGAACTCTGCCACGCGATCGACGTAACGCCGCAGAATCGGCGAGAGATAGGCATCCACCACCGTCGTATCGCCGCGCGGCACGAGCTTCATGAGCGGGCTGACGCGGTGCGAGACCGATATTTGTGTGAAGCCGATTTGCCGTGCCGCAGCTTCGGCGGCGAGTTCGTGCTGGACGTACAAATAGCCGTGAAGGAATACTATTGCGCAGGAACGCAAGCCTGCGTCGAACGCCGTCTGCAATTGCCGATGGAGCAGGGATTCGTCCAAGGGCTTCACGAGATCGCCCCGGGCGCTGACCCGTTCCGAAGCCTCGATCACGCGTTCGTACAGCATTTCGGGGAGCACGATGTGCCGGTCGAACAGCCGCGGCCGCGACTGGTTTGCGATCCGCAGCGCATCGCGGAAGCCGCGGGTAATGACCAATACCGTGCGTTCGCCCTTACGCTCCAGCAGCGCGTTCGTGGCCACCGTGGTTCCCATCTTCACGCAGGCCACGCGTTTAGGCGTGATCGACTCGTTCGGCGCCAAACCCAACATCCGGCGGATGCCTTCCACCGCGGCGTCGGGGTACTGCGATGGATTCTCCGACAGCAATTTTTCTGTCTCCAACCGGCCGTCCGGTGCGCAGCCCACGATATCGGTGAATGTGCCGCCCCGATCGATCCAGAACTGCCAACGCCCGCTCATGACTTAGGCGGCGGCGCCCGCCTCCAGCGTGAGCGCTCGGCCGCGATCACGACCAGGGCGTAAGCGGCCAGCATCGCCCTGCGTTCATTCTCGTTCGTCGTCATGAGCCACACGGCTAGCTTCGAGTGCGTATGCGCAAGCTGTCCCAGCTTGCGTCGGCAATCCAACCGCCGTCCACGGGCAGGCTGACCCCGTTGACGAAGCCACTCCGATCGCCGTCGGCGAGAAAGGCGATCGCTTCGGCCACGTCTTCCGCCCGGGCGAAGCGCGCCAGGGGCACTCGGTTGACTATATCGGCATCCGAATAGGCGCCGCTACCCTGGTCCGCGACGTCCATTTCGGTCTTGATCCATCCGGGACAGACGGCGTTGACGCGCACGCCGCGCCCGCCCCATTCGGCGGCGAGCGTCTTCGTCAAGCCGAGCACGCCGTGCTTCGACGCGTTATAGGCGCTGCGGTGACTGACGCCGGCAAGGCCCGCCACCGACGCTACGTTGATGATGCTGCCCTGGCGTCTTTCCAGCATCTGAGCGCCGAGATATCGGCACAACAGGAACGGGCCGAATAAATTGACGTTCATGACGCGTTGCCATTGCGCGGCGGTCGTTTCCTCCGCTGGTGCAATGAGACTGATGCCAGCGTTGTTGACCAAACCGTCGACCCAACCGTACTCGCGGGCTATCCATTGCGCCAATTGCTGTACGAACGGCTCCGAGGAGACATCGCCCGACAGTCCCGCGACCTGCGCGCCGCCGCTGCGCAGCCGATCTACGTGTTCGTCGACCGGCTGAAGGTCCAGAAGAATCACGCGCCAATTGCGTCGTGCCAGCAGCGAGGCAGTCGCAAGGCCGACGCCTTGCGCCGCTCCCGTAACGACGATGGTGTTCATTGCGCCATACCGCCGTGAAACGCGTCGGAATCGACCGGTTGCTCAACCTCGATTCCCAGCCATGCAACGGCGCTGGCCAGTGCGAATCCCGCCCCGATGACGAATGCAGCGCGCCACATATGTTCTCCCGACAAATAGCCGATGATGGGTATTCCGAGTATGCCGCCGAGATTGCCGCCGGTGTTCATGACGCCGCTTACTGCCATGGTTTCGCCGCGACCGATCGTCATGGCGGCGCCCCAGAACGCCCCTTCATTGAGCTCGACGGCCGCAAAACAGCAGGCGAGTCCCACCACCGCCAGGTAAGGATTGGTTGCACTGACCGAGGTCAACAGCAACGCGCCGGCAACCGGCATCGATATCAGCGGCACCAGACGGTAGCCCCAACGATTGCCGACACGCAGGCACAGTGCGCCGGTGATCAACCCGCCGACGCCCGCACCCAAGGCTGCCGCCAACGGCGGCGTACTCGCGAGCCAGCCGCTTTCCAAGATGGAGAATTTGCGTTCTTGCACCAGATACAGAAATACCCAGTTGGAAAGCAAATAAAACGAATAATTCATGCACAAATAGGAGATTGCAAGCAACAGTACGTTGCGGTTCGTGAGAATCTCGACAAGCTGCTTTGCGCTGATCTTTGTATCTACGGGCGCAGTGCTTTGGCTGCCGATCTCCGCCAGCTCTTCAGCCGACACCGATGCATGCTCGCGTGGCGTGTTGCGTCCATACCAAGCCCAAATCGAAATCAACGCAACGGCGGGCAGGCTCGCCCACAGCAGGGCCCTCTGCCAGCCCAACGCCGACATGAGGTGAGCGATTAGCGGCGGAGTCAGCGCCGCGCCGAGTCCCAGTCCCATGGTCTGCAGGCCCTGCACGAAAGACCAGTGGCGCGGTGCAAACCACACCTCGAACACTCCTGCGGAGACCGGAAAAATCGCCGCCTGTGAGCAGCCCAGCAGCAGCTGCAGGACGAGTAGCGCGGCAAACAACCCAGCGCCCGCCAACCAGTAAGGCGCCAGCGGCGTAGCGACGGTGGCCAGGAACGCGGCGATCCCGATGATGACAAAGGTGCGCCGCGCCCCTTGGCGCTGCCCAAAGATACCGCCGGGTAGCTGGAAGAGCCCGTAGCCAAGAACGAATGCCCACTCGATGAGACCGATTTGAAACTGGCTAAGTCCCAATTCCGGCATCATGGGCGCGGCCGTCACAGTGATGCTTTTCTGCTGCAAATACGCCAGAAAGCCGAAACCGAACAGCAGAGAGAAAATGCGCCAGCGGATACGGATCGCGGGCGCGCCCACATGGCCCAGAGACGACGGATCGGGTTCGGGAGAGACTGGCGAGACCATGCGATATATTCGCACATCGGCAAGAGAGGATATTCAATGAAAAAACGCCCCAGCGGATTCGGAATCGAAAGATTGCCGCGGATTGTGCGCGGCCAGGGCAGCTACTTGTTCGACACTGCGGGAAAGCGTTATCTCGACGGCTCGGGCGGCCCGGCGGTATTTTGCGTGGGGCATGCCCACCCCGAGGTCAATGCGGCAATCACGCGACAGCTGCAAGAGATTGCCTACGCCTATCGATATCTCTTTACGAGCTCGGCGCTCGAAAGCCTGACCGAAGCGGTTCTGCGTCAGTGCGGCGGCACTTTCCAAGACATCGTGTACACCGGCAGCGGATCGGAAGCCGTCGAATCGGCAATGAAGATCGCGCTTCAGTACTTCGCCGCGCGCGGTTTGATGAGCAAGCGTCACTTCATAGCGCGGCAGCGGTCTTGGCATGGCAACACTTTGGGCGCGCTTTCGATTTCTGGTTTCGCCCAGCGGCGCCGCGCATTCGAGGGGAGCCTCCTCGATGTCACGTTCGTATCGGCGGCGAACGCATACCGGATGCCCGATGGGGTCTCAAACGAGAATCTGGTGAGTCATCTCGCCGCGGAGCTCGAGCGCACCATAGTGTCGTTAGGACCGGAACGCGTTGCCGCCTTCGTATTCGAACCCATCGTGGGTGCGGCCGGCGGGGTCGTCCCGGCGCCAGACGGCTACGCGCAAGCCGTGCAGAAAGTCTGCCGGAAATTCGACGTGTTGTTGATCGCGGACGAGGTGATGTGCGGCTCTGGGCGCAGCGGCACCTGGCGCGCGCTTGAGCATGACGGCATCGTTCCGGACATCATGAGTATCGCCAAGGGATTGGCCGGCGGTTATATCCCCTTGGCCGCCACCCTCGTGACTGCGGCCGTCGCGGCCCCCATTCACGACGAGCACGGTGCATTCATGACCGGACACACATTTACGGGTCATACCGCCGCGTGCGCGGCAGGCCTCGCTGTCCAGGACATCGTGCAGCGAGACCGCCTTCTCGAGCGAGTGCGTACTGCCGGCGCGAGCTTTCAGGAATCGGTCCGCCGGTCCTTGTCGAAATTCGACGAGGTCGGCGATGTGCGCGGGCGGGGATTCTTTGTCGGCATCGAGCTGGTCAGCGATCGGCAGACCAAGTCGCCGTACTCCGCCGAGCGGGCTCTTAGTTTCGACGTCGGAGCGCGCGCTTTTGCTGACGGACTGATTTGTTATCCGTGCGCGGGAAACGTCGACGGCACGGCGGGCGACACCATCATCCTTGCCCCGCCCTACAACGCGAGCGACGGCGAACTGGAGGAAATCGTCACCAAGATGGCACGTGCAATCGACGCCGCGTTAAGTGCCGATTGACGGCACTTGTTCCTGCATATCGACAGCCACAAACACGCAGCAATTTGCGCGCTCCGCGAGTGACACGCGATGCGGACTGCCCCACCAGAAGCCTCCGGAAGCTTGGGGGTAGTGGCCCAGCACGATGAGATCGACCGCCAGCCGCCGCGCGAACGCGACGATCTGCTCGATCGTGTTGCCGCTAGCCAAGTAGCCCTCGGCGGCGACGCCGCGCGTTTTCAGCCACTCGATGGACTCATCGAGCAGCTTGCGATAGCCGCCTTCTTCATCGACCAGACAGCAATGGCCGGCAGCGCCGGCGACGACCGCGGGATCCGCGAGGCCGCCAGGAATGATCGACAACACGTAAACTTGCGCGCCGACGAGTATCGCGAGCTCCGCGCCGCGCTTCAGGGCGCGGCGACCCACTTCTGAACCGTCATAACAGAGCAGCACTCGTTTGAACATAATCTCACCCCAGTTCGAACTGCAGACTGATTCTGCCAATGCCCGCACCGACTGAGTTCCAACTCCACTCGTCAAAGTATGCTCGGCCTCGCTGCTCAATGCGAATAATTGTGGAGCATCGCGTTCCGTAATCCGGGGCTCGCACGAACGCGCTCGACAGCAGCCGCTCCCACTCAAGGCTCACCCCCGTCCGCGGCAATAGCTCATCGGGCGCGGGCTGATCATCGCGCAATAAATCGAGCAGAAGCTCCGTATCTGCGGAGCCGTTAAGCGCTGCTTCCAGGCGACTTTTCGCGTTTTGAACTTTTGGCCAAGGCGTGTCGAGCAGGTGATTCGACAGTCCGTAAATCCCCGGTCCGAGTTCGCGTCCAGAGCCGCGCACGCTCTCGTATATGCCGAGCCGGTGGCCATCGGAAAAGATCAGATTGAAGCCATTATAGTCGGCCCCCACGCCGCGAAGAAAAGTCAAACTCTCCGCAACCGTGGCGGCCGATTCGAGCATGGAGGTGACCAATGCCCCGCGGCTGGGTGCCACCCGATGGCGGTGTTCCGGGTCGCGGTAATTCGTGAGCGCAGCAAATCGACCCGAGCGGGTCAGTCCAAGCCAAGTCCCGCCGGCCTGGAGGTCCCTGCCCCCAAGTATCTGCGGGTGGTCGGGCCACCACCCGGCAGGAGTCGCCGGACGCGCGTGAAACTCATCGCGGTTCGCCGCCAGCAGGCAAGGATACAGCTGATGCGCGCGCCAGACGACTAAGACCAGGCACATTCAAGTCTCGCCGCCGGCCTCGGCGCCGATCATGGGGAATAAGGCCTCGTCCAACACCTCGATCCAATGCTTCACCGGAGTGAGCGTGCCGGACTGCAGGTGTTGAATGCAGCCCACGTTGGCCGAGACAATCGTTTGCGGTTCGAGCGTCGCGAGATTGGCGAGCTTGCGGTCGCGCAGCCGTGTGGCGAGATCCGGCTGCAGTATCGAATAAGTTCCTGCAGAACCGCAGCAAAGGTGGCTTTCAGCGCTCGCAAGAAGGTCGAACCCGAGGGCTCGCAACGCGGTTTCAACGGCGCCAGTCAAGCTTTGACCGTGTTGCAACGTACACGGCGGGTGAAACGCAAGGCGCTGACCTTCGTCGAGCCGCAGCTGGCCTTTCAGTGCCGGCAGGAGGCTCGGCAGCAATTCGCTCAAGTCGCGCGCGAGAGTGCTGATGAGCGCCGCCATTTGCGCGTACTTCGCATCGCCGGACAAGGCATATCCGTACCCCTTGAGGGAGAGACTGCAGGCCGAGGCGGAACTGACGATGGCTTGCACATCCCCTCGAGAGACGATCGGCGTCCAGGCATCGATATTGCGCCGGATATCCCGAAGGCCGCCTTCCGGGTCGCCCAAGTGCGTGCGCACGGCGCCGCAGCAGCCGGTGCCGGGCGCAAATTCAGTCTTAATCCCTGCCCTGGCGAGCACGCGCGCGGCGGCCTTGTCGATATTGGGCATCATCGCAGGCTGCACGCAACCCTGCAGCATCAAAACCTTGCGCTGAAATCCGCGAGCCGGCACTGGCCGAGCGCGCGCAGGTCTGCGGGGCGGAACTTTGTTCTTGATTACGGCCGGCAACAGCGGGCGCACCGCTTGACCCGCCCGCATTGCCGGCGCAAACAGCGGCGACGTGAGACCCTCCTTGAGCAGCCAGCGCATCGCCCGTTCGGCCGGAGGGCGAGTTACGCGCGCGTCGACAATCTTTCGGCCAATATCGACCAGGTGCCCGTACTCGACACCGCTCGGACAGGTCGTTTGGCAATTGAGGCACGTGAGGCACCGATCCAGATGCTGTTGCGTGCTGCGCGTGATTTCTCCGCCTTCGAGGACTTGCTTGATCAAGTAGATGCGCCCCCGCGGGCCATCGAGTTCATCGCCCAAGAGTTGATAAGTCGGACAGGTGGCATTGCAGAACCCGCAGTGCACACATTTCCGGACGATGGCTTTTGCCTTCTCGCCGTCATCGGTCTCTTCGAATTCCGGACTCAAGTGCGTTTGCATGGTGCCCTCAAAGCTCGGCGTACAAACGCCCGGGATTGAACACGCCCGCCGGATCGAAAGCCTGCTTCAAACCTCGGTGACAGCGCATCAGCACATCGTTCAGTGGCGTGAACACTCCGCCGGACTTGTCGGCTCCTTGAAGCAGCGTGGCATGCCCCCCTGCCCGGGCAGCCGCCGCGCGTACCTCTGGAGTTTCGGCGGTGCTGCGCCACCAGCGCTGCGCACCGTGCCACTCGATGAACTGCCGCCCAGGCAATCGAATCGGCGCAGCGGTGCTGGGCACCGACAACCGCCAGAGACGTTCGCCGCGAGCCAGGCTGGCTTCATCGAGTGAAAAAAAATCCTGCGTCTGATCTCGTACGCTCAGCCACCAGCTCATCGCCGCGTCGGAGGCGATCATCGTTCCGCCCAATTTGCCGCATGCCGCATTCACGGCTGCAGCGGCGCCGGCCAGACGTAAGCGCAGCCGCCCGTCGTGCCAGGCGCCGGCGGTGACTGGTAACGGCTGCGAGGCCCATGTGTTGAATTGCCGAAGCGTCTGATTCTCGTCCCGAGCGAAGCACAGCGTCGCGGAGGCTCGACTGACCGGCAAAACTTTGAGCGAGACCTCGCAGATGACGCCCAAAATACCCAAGGACCCCGCAATCAGGCGCGAAACATCATAGCCAGCCACATTCTTGGCAACCTGCCCGCCGAACGTCAGCAGCTCGCCGCGCCCATTGAGCAACGTCACACCCAAGACGTGATCGCGCACTCCTCCGGAGTTTGCGCGTGCGGGGCCCGACAGCCCCGCCGCCACCATCCCACCCACCGTGCCGCCGGCGGTGAAACGCGGGGGTTCGAATGGCAGGCACTGCCCCTGGGCCTCGAGTTCGGCTTCCAAATCCCGGAGCGGCGTCCCAGCGCGAGCCGTCACCACCAGTTCCGTCGGTTCGTAGGAGCTGATACCGGAAAGCCCGGTCACGTCCAACGGCTCGCCTCTCGCCGGCTCGCCGTAAAAGCCTTTGGTGCCGCCGCCGCGAATATTCAGCGGCGCACCGCGAGCTCGCGCGAGGCGGACCTGGTCTATCAAACGAGCGAGCGCCGGATCCTGGATATCCATCAGAATCTCGGCAGATTAGGGAACGGCAGCAGGCCGCGGTGGACGTGCATCTTGCCGTATTCGGCACAGCGATGCAGTGTCGGGATCACCTTCCCTGGATTCAACAAACCGCGCGGATCGAATGCATGTTTGACGGCGAGGAATTGCACGCGCTCCGCCGGCGAGAATTGCACGCACATTGAGTTCAACTTCTCGACGCCCACGCCGTGCTCGCCGGTGATGGTGCCTCCCAAACGAACGCTGGTCTCCAGGATATCGGCGCCAAATAGCTCGCAGCGTCGCAGCTCGTCCGGGTTCTCGGCGTCGAACAGTATCAAAGGATGCAAATTGCCGTCGCCGGCATGAAACACATTGACGCAACGCAGGCCGTAGGTTTCCTGCATTTTTTGTATCGCGTGCAACATTTGCGCCAACCGCTTGCGGGGAATGGTCGAATCCATGCACATGTAATCAGGACTGATCCCGCCCGATGCGGGAAATGCGTTCTTTCGGCCGCTCCAAAATTTGAGCCGTTGCGCTTCGTCGGCGCTGACCTCGATTCGCGATGCCCCCGCGGCTTTGAGCACGTCCTCCATCCGAGCAATTTCCTCTGCGACTTCCTCCGGCGTGCCGTCGCTCTCGCACAATAGGATGGCGGCGGCGCCGAGGTCGTAATCGGCGTGCACGAACGCTTCAACCGCGGCGGTCATGGCCTTGTCCATGAGCTCGAGGCCCGCGGGTATGATGCCGCGCGCGATTACACTCGCCACCGCGGCGCCGGCCGATTCGATGTCATCGAAACTGGCCATGATGCAGCGGGCTAACTGCGGCTTGGGAACGAGCCTTACAGTGACTTCGCTGATTACGGCCAGCATGCCCTCGCTGCCCACGATCACCGCAAGGAGATCGAGGCCCGCCACGTCCAAGGCCTCCGAACCGAACTCAACGGGCTCCCCGTCTACCATGAAGCCGCGGACCCGCAACACGTTGTGCAGGGTGAGGCCGTATTTCAAGCAATGTACGCCGCCGGAATTTTCGGCCACGTTGCCGCCGATCGTGCAGGCGATCTGGCTGCTGGGATCCGGTGCATAGTACAGCCCGTGCGGCGCCGCCGCCTCGCTGATGGCCAGATTACGCACGCCACATTGCACGACCGCAGTGCACGCGGCGGCATCGATCTTCAGAATCCTGTTGAACTTGGCGAGCGACAGGACCACGCCTCGGTTATGCGGTGTCGCGCCGCCGGATAGACCGGTGCCGCCCCCGCGAGCGATGACCGGCACGCCCATCCGGTGACAGATCTTGAGTATCGCCGTTACCTGTGCCTCGGTCTCCGGCAGCGCCACCACCATGGGCGAGGTGCGGTACGCGGTAAGCGCATCGCACTCGTAGGGGACCGTGTCCTCATGACGAAAAAGGATCGCCTCGCGGGGCAGGGCTTCGGCCAGCGCGGCTACCACATCGGTTTGAAGTTGTGCGCGCGGTACCTCAGCCGGTGCGGTGTTCATGGCCGATATTATGCATCACTCCGCGCGCCCCGACGGTCGCACAGGATTCCCTGGCGGCCGCCGGTGGCGGCAGGCGCATCGCTGGAGTAGCATGCGGCAAGAAAAAGCGTACCGGCGGCGCGGAAGACCGCTCACGGGAGAAAAATGTTTCAACAGTTATTGACACCGGTCGGTGACAGTTTGGCGCTGTCCTTTCTGGTTGCGGTCCTCCCGATCGCGACGGTTCTCGTACTTCTTGGAATAGTGAAGCGGCCGGCGTGGCAAGCGGCCTTAGGGGGACTCGCCGTCGGGTTATTGATCGCCGTCACGGCATGGGGCATGCCGGCGAGTATTGCCGTCGCCTCTGCGCTCAACGGCGGGGTGTTCGCGCTTTGGCCGGTGATGTGGATAGTCATCAATGCGCTGCTACTCTATAACGTCGCCGTCGCCTCAGGCCGCTTCGATGCATTCCGGGCCTGGTTGATCACGCATTTGCCGAATGACCGGCGGGTAATCTTGATCGCCATCGGTTTTTGCTTCGGTGCCCTGCTCGAAGGCATCGCGGGGTTCGGAGCGCCTGTTGCCATCACCGCGTCACTGCTGATCATGTGCGGCTTTCCCGCCCTCGAGGCGCTGGTGTTCGTCCTGATCTTCAATACCACTCCGGTGGCGTTCGGCGCCCTTGGCACCCCGGTCACGGTCCTGGGTGCGGTGACCGGACTACCGGCGCCTGCCTTGGCGGCGATGATCGGCCGTCAGTTGCCGTTCATCGCCGGCGTGCTGCCGTTCTATGTCATGGCGCTTTATGGCGGATGGCGCTCGATCCGGGCCTTGTGGCCGATGCTGATGGTCGCCGGCTTTAGTTTTGGCCTGGCACAGTTTGCCGCCTCCAATTATCTGGACTACACGCTCACCGACGTATTCGCCGCGCTGGGATCGCTGGCCTTCACCTTGCTTTTCCTGCAGGTATGGCGCCCCGCGCCGGATGCCGAGTTTGCGATCTCGCGAGTGCCGACCGAATCGCTCGTTCCGGTCTCGCGCCCGGTGCCTGTCTGGCAAGGCTGGATGCCTTGGTTGATCGTAACGGCTATCGTGATCGTCTGGACCTACCTGAAGATAGCCACGATCGGGCAACACTCGATTCATTGGCCGGGCTTGGACAATGCGGTCTCGATCACGCTCTATCACGATAAGCCATACGCCGCTGTCTGGAACTTCCAGCCGCTCGGCACGGGCACGGCGATCCTGGTGGCGGCGATAATCACTGCACTTCTCGTCGGACTGCCGGCCGCCGATTTTTTCAAATGCGCAGTGCGCACCATTCGGCAGATCTGGCAGGCAGTCCTGACCGTCATGCTGATCGTCGCCCTCGCGTACGTGATGAACTACTCAGGTCTCGCTTACACGCTGGGTCTTGCGGTCGCCTCGACCGGGCATGCGTTCATCTTGTTTTCACCGTTCCTGGGATGGGTCGCGGTGTTCCTGTCGGGAAGCGATACCTCGGGCAATGCGCTGTTCGGCAACTTGCAAGTCGTCGCAGCTCGTCAGCTGCAGCTCAATCCTTTGCTTTTCGCCGCCACAAATTCCTCAGGAGGCGTTCTCGGCAAGATGATCTCGCCGCAGAATATCGCAACCGGCGTATGCGTGACGGACCTCAAGGGCAAAGAGGGCGCCGTGTTGGCTCGCACTTTTGTTCATAGCGTCGTGCTGACATTGGTGCTCGTCGTCATAGTCATCATTCAGCAATACGTCGTGCCCGGCATAATTCCGCACTTCGCCGGAAACCCATGATGCCGGGACGGGTACCATGCCTGCAGGATGCCGTTGCCACGAGGTAAGCGGTTCGGCGGCGCTCGATATATACTTTCGAGCAATCAATAATTGTCTTCAAAGGGTGCAAGGTTGGCGCAACTCCCCGATCGGAGCTTTCGTGCCGCTTAGTGTGATCACGACGAACTGGCCGCTGTTGCTCGGCATGGGGGTGCTCATGCTGGGCGCCGGGCTGCAAAGCACGCTTCTTGGGCTGCGCGCCACGCTCGACGGATTCCCGACGGTGGTCATCGGCATCGTCATGTCCGGCTATTACGTCGGCTATGTTGTCGGAACCATCATCGCGCCGCCGTTGCTGCGCCAACTCGGACACATCCGCGTATTCGCCGCTCTCGCAGCCGTCGCGTCGGTGGCCATCCTGATTCAAGGCTGCTTCGTCAACCCTTGGACTTGGGGCGCCATGCGTCTCGTGTCCGGCCTATGCTTCGCCGGCATCTACGTAGTGGCCGAAAGCTGGCTCAATGATCGCGCGACCCGCGCGAACCGCGGCCGCCTGTTCGCGATGTACATGCTGATACTGTACGTGGGTCTCGGAGCCGCACAGTTCCTGCTGATCGTCTCGGATCCGAGAACCCCTGCTCCGTTCATGCTGGTGTCCGTGCTGATTTCTCTGGCGATGGTGCCGATCGTGGTTTCGGCGCAGAAGGTGCCGAATCACGCAGTCCCACGCAATGTGCGACTCAGGGAGCTGTACCGGAACTCGCCGCTTGGAGTCGTGGCGGTCACCATGTCGGGCTTGATTTCCGCCATCATTTTCTCAATGGGTCCGGTCTATGCGCGCTTGAGCGGCTTGGAGACTACGAGCGTCGCCACCTTCATGGCGGTGAGCATTTTGGCCGCGGTCGCTACGCAATACCCCATCGGCCGGCTGTCCGACCGCATGGACCGGCGCACTGTCATTGCCGGCGTCTGTACGCTCGCAATGATTGTTGCGGCCAGTATCGTCGCATTCCCCCAGCTGCCTCATGCGGCGTTTCTGACGCTCGCTGCCTTGTTCAGCGGATTCGCCTTGACGCTCTATTCTCTTTCGGTCTCGCACGTCAACGATAAGCTCGAGCCTGCGCAGATGGTTGCCTCGAGCAGTACACTGCTGCTGTTGAATGGAGGTGCGGCGGCGATCGGCCCCTTGCTTGCCGGCAGCTTGATGACCGCTTTCGGGCCCCGCGCCTATTTCGCCACGCTTGCAACGCTCAGCGGCGCGCTGGCGATCTACGACCTGTGGCGCAAGTCCCGGCGCCGGCCCGTGCCGCCCTCCCAGAAGAGCCCGTTCGTCCGCGCTCAGCCCCGAGCATGAACGTCCCGGCGATAGGCTTGCGCGAATTGAAAGCCATTTTCTATACAAATTTGTAAGCAATTCCGGGAGTCGCACGAGGCATAGTAGAGCCCGGCCAGCTGAATAATCGTATTACTGAGGAGATTCCATGCGCGCGCAATTTACGACGATACTTCGCTCCGCTGGGTTTGGGCTGCTCGGGGCGATTGTCGCGGGCGCAGCCATGGGCGGCTCAACATCAACCGCTTCGGGTTTCCAGGTGGTGCAGCGTTGGAAGTTGGGAGGCGAGGGGGGTTGGGACTATCTCACGCTGGACTCAGCCGGCGAGCATCTTTTTTTGAGTCGCGCGACACGGGTGGAAGTCGTCAATACCCAAACCGGAAAAGTGATCGGCACCGTTCCGAACACAGCGGGTGTCCACGGAATCGCGCTGGCCGAGGATTTGAATCGCGGTTTTTCGAGCAACGGCAAATCCGACTCCGTGACGGCTTTCGATTTGAAGACCTTCGCGGTGATTCAAGAAGTAAAGATTCCCGGACACAATCCGGACGCCATTTTGTACGAGCCTGTCGGCAAACATGTTTTTACGTTCAACGGCAAGAGCAAGGATGTGACGGTTCTCGATGCGTCGAGTTTGGCCGTGATCGCGACCCTCCGGGTTCCCGACAAGCCCGAATTCGCGGTAAGCGATGAAAACGGCCATATCTACGTCAACATTGAAAGCGAACCGGGCCAAATGAGCGTGATCGACAGCCGTAAGCTCTCGGTTACCCGCACCGTTCCACTACCCGGCTGCGCGAGCCCGAGCGGACTTGCCATTGACAGAGTGCATCATCGGTTGTTCTCCGTCTGCGACGGCAAAACCATGGCGGTTACCGACGCCGACTCGGGCAAGCAAGTCGCTCGAGTGCCGATCGGCGAGGGTCCGGACGCGGCCGCGTTCGACGCGAAGCGTGGGCTGGTATTCAGTTCCAACGGAGAAGGTACGTTGACGGTTGTCCGGCAGGATACCGCCGACCACTATACGGTGCAGGCTACCGTTCCGACGCAGCGCGGCGCGCGCACCATGGCGCTGAGCGAAGCTGGCGGAAAAGTCTATCTCGTGAGCGCCGATTTCGGGCCGCCTCCCGCCGCGACCGCGGAGCAGCCCCACCCTCGCCCCGCTCCGGTCGCCGACACTTTCACGGTGCTCGTGATGGGCACGCGGTGAAGATCACTTTCTGATGCGCCGTGCCGGCGAAGGTCGGGGCTATTTGCGGCCGTTGGTCATACCGATTACATTAGTTCGATGCGGAGATTCAGCCCGCTGCCATGAAAGAGCAGGGAAGAATGTCTATCAAGCCGTTCCGTTCCAAACCCATGCAGCTGAGCATTTTGACAGCGGCACTGCAGGAATTAACGCCGCGGGCCGTCCGCGATGCCGACCCCGATCGCGCCATCGAGGAGTGGCTCGAGTTCGCAAGCGAAATCGGCTCGCCGAACATCCAGCTCTCGGCCGCATTGCACCCCGACGAATCGGAGATTCCCGCGGAAGCGATGCTCGATCCCGTTGCGAACACATTGGACTTGCGCGCGCCCTTCGATGAGCACCGCGCCGCGCGAGTACTCGCCGCCATGCGCTCGAGTCGGGTCGGACTGTCGGATCTGGGGTACTTCGACAACATGTTGGCCGCTGATGCTGCGATACGCCGTCGCAAGCATGACTTCATGCGGCGCGTTTTCGACGCATCTGTCGCCCTCGGCGTGCACGCCGTGTGCGGATTCGTCGGCCGCAATCCAAAGCTCGGCATGGATGCCAACCTCGAGATGTTCGAGCAGGAATTCATACCCCTGCTCAAGGATGCTAAATCCCGCGGACTTACCTATCGAATAGAACATTGCCCGATGCCCGGGTGGACGATCGGAGATGAGTGGCATAACAATCTGGCTTACGCGCCGGGTCCTTGGATCGCGTTACACCGCATTTGCGAGCGGCATGGCGTGGGCGACCAGTTTCGAATCCACTATGATCCCTCGCATGCAATTCTCATGGGTCAGGACTCGCGCTCCGTTTTCCAGTATTTGAAGGATGAGGGCTACGCGTTCCTGATCGATGGTTTCCACGTCAAGGGACAGGTGATCGACTCGCGCGGAATTTCCGCGTGGGGCTACGGAGGCCAGACCTTCCTGCGGGGTGACTGGCACGGCAGCGTTCCATCATCCTCGCCCGCGGATCATGCCAATGCCTGGAAGAAGCAGACGGTATTCAGCGAGCACGAATTACCGGGCACCGCGCATCACGACCCCCTGGCATACCTTCAGAATCGCAGCGTCGATTGGCTCGACCATCAATTAGCGGCTCGCGAGGTGCTAGGCATTGATGCCGAAAAGACGGTGCTGGTACTCGAGCACGAGTATCCCAAGGCGCGGCTCCAGGATCGCACGCAATTGGCGCCGATTCTCGCCGGTTCATTGGCCTTCGTCCACGCCATCGACAGCGCCGCCGCGGCCATGTATTCCCTCCAGCACGAGGTGCTCGCCTCGCTCGATATCCCGATCCAGGGGATCGGGCGTGAGCCCTATCGCAGCTGACCGCTGTCGCCGGTAGTTGATGTTGCGACGGGCTCCGCCAGGCCGAGGATTGCATACGCTGCCAATCCGCATGAGCGTGTCCGCTTCATATCATCGTCCACTGATTTCCGGCCCGTGCCGATTGAAGAACTGCTTCCACGAAACGCATGCCGCGCACACCCTCCTCGATGCCCGGAAAATCGCCGGCTTCAGACGCCGCGCCGCGGATCGTACGGACGACTCCGCGGTAAATATTCGCCATTGCATCGATAAACCCTTCGGGGTGGCCGGGCGGCAACTTGGCGGCGGCCCGAGCCTCGGGTGCGTTGTAAGCATGACCTGGCGTCAGTACCGCAGCCGGCTCGCCTTCGCGCAGGTAGTCGAGCCGATTAGGCACTTCTTGTGCCCACTTGAGTGCACCGCTGCGCCCGTACACCGCAATTCGCAGATCATTCTCTTCGGCTGTGGCAATTTGACTCGCAACCAAGACGCCTCTCACGCCGTTGCTGAAGCGCAGCAGCGCCGAACCATCCACGTCCAGGGGATTAGCCGGGTTTAGCGTGTCGATATCCGCCAGCAATTGCGCCACCGCGAGGCCAGTGGTGTATTCGATCAGATTAAACGCATGCACGCCGATGTCGCCGATACAGCAGCTTTGTCCGGCCAACTCGGGGTTCAGCCGCCAAACGGATGCCCATTTCCCGGGATTATGAATAACCGGATTAATCCAGCCTTGAAGATACTGCGCGTGCACCTTCTGCACCGCGCCGATCGCGCCGCGCGCGATCATGCTGCGCATTTGCCGCACCATCGGGTAGCCGGTATAAGTATGCGCGATCGCGAAAACCGTGCCGCGCTGACGCACGAGAACTGCAAGTTCTGCGGCCTGCGCCGCGGTGGTTGTGACAGGCTTCTCGCAGACCACATTGAAGCCGGCAACCACCAGCTTGTGTGCCATCTCATAGTGAAGGTAGTTTGGTGTCGCGACCGTTACAAGTGACATGCGCTCATCGACCGGCCGCCGATTTTCACTTTGAATGAGGGCATCGAGATCCGCATAAGCGCGGCTCGCATCCAACTCCAGACTCGCAGCGAATCGCTGTCCCAACGCGTGTTCCGCGTTGAACACCCCGCCGACGAGCTGGCAGTCCTCGCCCATGAGCGCCGCAATTCGATGCACGATTCCGATAAGCGAGTCAGGGCCGCCGCCCACCAGACCCCAACGTATTTTCGAGCGTGTCATGGGATCTCGTAACGAACGCTTTCGTTCTTGAATGATAGGGCGAAAAATACGAATACCAGTGCGGCAAAGCCGGCAGGCGCCAGCCATATGCTGCGCCACTGATGCAGACCATCTACCGCGTAGAAATCGGTAATGCGGCCGGCGGCCCAGAATCCGATCAACATTCCGACGCCGTAGGTTGCAAGCGTGATCAAGCCCTGAGCGGCGCTTTTGATTTCCTTGCCGGCTTTCGTGTCGATGAAAATCTGCCCCGAGACAAAGAAGAAGTCGTAGCACACCCCGTGCAGCGCGATCCCGATGATCAAGAGCGCCAGTCCGCTTTCGGCGTTACCGAATGCGAACATGATGTAGCGGAGCGCCCATGCAAACATGCCTACCAGCAGCGTCGTCTTCATGCCAAAGCGACGCAGAAATACCGGAATCAACAGCATGAAAAGCACCTCGGACATTTGTCCTATAGTCTGCTTGCCGGTCGGATTTGGCACGTGCAGCTCGGTAAGGAATTGGTTTGCATGCTGGTAGTAAAATGCCAGCGGAATGCAAATCAAGATGGATGAAAGAAAGAAGACGAAGAAATTTCGGTTGTAGAGAAGCTTGAGCGCCTGCGCACCGAAATAGTCCCCCAATCGGACCTCGGCAGTGCGACGCAAGGTGGGCGCGGTGCTTGGCAGCGTCAAGCTGTATATGCCCAAGATCAGCGAGGCGATGGAGCACATCATGAAAGTGTTCTTCAGGGCGCCCCGGCTCACCGCCTCATGAGCGTCCCACCCGAAAACATAGCTGATAGCAAGTCCGACGGCGATCCATCCGATTGTGCCCCAAACGCGAATGCGCGCGAATTGCTTGGACGGATCCTCGAGCTGCCGGAAGGAGATCGAATTCACCAAGGCCAAAGTCGGCATGTATAGAATCATGTAGGCGAGCAGGCACGGATAGAAAACCCGGAAATCGGGGGCTTTCGCCAGCGCAAACAGCAACGCGGCGCCCGCCAGATGAAGGACGCACAACAATTTTTGCGCCTGGAAGAAGCGATCGGCCAGCAGTCCGAAAATGAACGGAGCAAGTATCGCCCCCCACGATTGAGTGCTGTACGCCATGCCGATCTGAGCGCCGCTCGCGGCCAGATTCGACGCCAGAAAGCTGCCCATTGTCACGAACCAACCACCCCAGATAAAGAACTGGAGGAACATCATGACGCAGAGACGAGTCTGGACTCCCATATCTGTTCGCCGTCAGCGCTAGATTTCGCCCATCAGACGCCGCAACGAAACCTGGGCTGCCGTCAGGCACTCAAGGAATGTTCTGCGTAAAATGACCATATCGAATCCCCCGCGTCTGGTCGTGTCGCCGCCACACCGCAGATTATATTTTGAAGCGCCGGGAATTTTCTATGTAATCGGCATCCTAAACACAGCGCGCACGTCGGTCAACACGATTGTAAAGCATTACATTCATGAGCTATTCGCCGTGTGCCGGTGCGCCGACATTCCCCAGTGCCACGGTGAATTCGGCAAGGCGCATACGGCTTGACAGCGCAATCCAGCCTGCTCGGCCCAGGTCCGGCATTGATCGGGACGCGGGCGAATTCCAGGCGGAGGGCCCCGAGGAGTCTCAATGTCATGACGCCAGTGAATCACCGCAACAGTGCCCCCGCAGCGAAGGTTTCTGTGAGCTTCGCGCAGCAGACCAACAGGGTTTTCAATGTGCAAGATGTTGAATAACAGCACGAGCCCCGTCGAACCGTCGGGTCGACCGCTGCCCGCGGTCATGAAGTCTCGTTGCTCCACCACTATGTTGCGGAGGTCTGCCTCCGACGCGCGCGCGGCTGTCGCTTCAACCATCAAGGGCTCGATGTCGACGGCGTAGACTTTACCGGAGATTCGTTGGGCCAGCGCGAGCGTGAAAGTGCCGTATCCGCACCCAAATTCGACGGCGTCGCCGTTCGTTCTAAAGCACCCTAGCGCCTCCAGGACGCCCGCCGGGTCGAAGAATTTTTCCCATGTGTCCACGGGTGGCATACCGCTATCGCGGCCCTTCGCCACTTAATTTACCGTCGTCGTTTCGCTTGCTTCCCCAGACAAAAGCGCCTGCACGCGGCTGATAGCGATCATGTAGGTCTCGCGACCGGGGACGACGTCGTCCTTCGAGCCCGGTTCTTCGCCGAGGATGTTTGCCAGGGAGTCGACAGCGAGCCGCACCGTCATTGCCTCTTGGTCGGACAATGCCGTTCCATTGATCACGATTCTCGGTTCCGATGCCATGCCGCAACCCTCGATTTACTTGCCGGCCGCCATTGTACGCCGCCCCGCTCGCCCTCACTCTGGTTGAGGGGGATTAAGCTAGGCGAACACGGCATCCAGAAAATCGCCGGTAGCAGCGACATAGCGCTCGATGTCGCGAGTCGTATGGACTAGACACGCTTGCGGACCCGCCGTCGCGACGGCATCCCAGATCCCCCGATTCGCCATATAGACCCGCCGAGTATCGATGAACTCAAAGTCGAGCGAGCGCGCCGCCTCCATACCGTTTTTTGGCAATGAGGGCTCAAGACAAAATCCCGAACGCGGCCCAGCCCGAAAAGCTCGCCAGGAAAGCCGGTGCTTCTGAAACTGTGCTTCAAGCCCGTCTGACAGCATGGCTCCGAGCGTGCAGATACGCTCGTAAACCGCGGGTTTGAGAACCCCTTCAAGCACTGCGCGGGCAGCCGCTATAGCCAGAGCGGTAGCGTAAGCAGTACCACCGGTTGCAATTCCGCGCGGCCCGATGTCCACATCGCTGTGGCGGGCGTAGATTTCGGCCACGGCCGCGCTCATTCCGTAAACGCCGAACGCCACCCCGCTTCCGAACCCCTTCCCCGCGACGACAAAATCGGACGGCAACTGCCACGCATTGACGAGCCCACCGTAAGCGAACTGGAAAGTGTGAGCTTCGTCTAAGCACAAAAGCGTGCCGTGGCGCTGCGTCAGTTCGCGAACTCCGGCATGAAATCCCTCCCCTGGCAACACAACGTTGCAATTCGTCAGCGCGGGCTCCGTCAGCACCAGCGCCACGTCGCGACCCGCCAGGGTGCGCTCAAGCGAATCAAGATCATTGAAAGGCAAAACGATCGTGTGCGCCGCAGAACACGCTGGCAGCCCGAAAGCGTCTGGAACTACGCGCCCCTCATCCTCGCGAACCATTGTCTCATCGAGATGGCCGTGATAATGACCGCCGAAGATCACAATCTTGTGGCGCCCCGTCATGAATCGCGCCACTCGGATTACTTCCGCATTCGCGCCGGTCGCGGAAAGCGTGAATTGCCAGTAGGGTCGACCGATGCGCTGCGAGAGCAGCTCCGCAACGATTACCGCATCCTCTCCAGGGAGCAAAAAGTGAGCCCCGCGACGCGCCTGTCGGGATAGTGCTGAAGCCACGACCTCGTTGCCGAAGCCGATCGTCATGCTGAGGTCGCATAAGTTGAAATCGAGGTATTCGTTGCCGTCGACGTCGGTGAAAATGGCGCCGGCTCCATGCTCGATATAGATCGGCGGTGTCCGGTAGAGTCCCGCCATCCAGGACATGGGCACGCCATTAGGAAGGTGCGCGAGCCCACGGGCCTGAAGCGCAGCGGATCGCGGGGTGCGCAGCGCGAACTTCGCATCCTCGGACGCCCGCAAAGCCAGCAGCTTGCGGCGGTCTATGCCGGACGCGTGCATACATACACCTCATGATGAATTACGGAGATCATCCACACAGCTCGACGTCGGGCCTGCTGAAGGATGGCACTACGCCGAGCCCTTGCAGCGTCAAAACTTATAGCTATAACTTAGGCCCACCGTTCGCGGACGCCCGACGAAGTCTTGCTTGACGAATTGATCGGAATTGATGAACGTCACATAACGCCTGTCGGTGATATTTTCCCCGTGAACCTGCACCAGCCAGGCATTTTTTGCAATGCCCAACGATGCCTCAAAGGTGGTAAAGCCGAGCTGTTCAAAAGCTTGGACATGCCCCGTCGCGGAATACGAATGCGCTTGATGGATGCCGCCCACTTGCCAAAACACGTGATAGTCGCTGCATGTGAACTCGTACCGGGCGCGCAGATTGGCCTGGAATGGCGGCGACTGCGCGAGCGGGCTATTTTTAGTTCCGTAAGGATTCGGGATCGCAGTGATCGAATGTCCGTTGACGTCGATGAGATACGGAGAGTTGTTCAGGTTACTGCTGTTCCACGATGCCGCGCCGGTCAACGTGAGTCCATGGGTCACACGCGCGACCAATGACGTCTCAACGCCTCTCACTCGATAGTTTGGGCCATTGGTCTCGAAGGTAAGATTGCTGAGCCCGCCTTGTGGGTCGAAGAACTGCACCTGGACGTTCTTCCAGTCCTCCTGGTAAATCGCGCCATTGAACTCGAAGCGCCGATCGAACCACTCCGTCTTCCAGCCTATTTCGTTGTTGACCAGGCTATCCGGGGCGAATTTTTGGGGAATCTCAAACGTGCCATTCAGCACCAGCCTGCTGGCTGGATTGAACCCACCGGGACGGAAGCCTTGCGACCACGTGTAGTACAGAAGAACATCGTCGGCGATCTTCCAGCTCAAATTGGCGCGGCTCCTGAAACCCGAGTACACGCTATGAAGATGCTGGGCAGCGAGATTCCTCTCCGTGCTCGGAGTGCTGCACGGCACCGTCGTCGTGTACCCGACATAGCAACCGAAACTTCCGCCCGTACTGCCGACCTCGGTGTTGTCGAAATGGTAGTAGCGCGTACCGACCGTGAGGGTCAGTCGCTTGGGAATGATCTCGACGTCAGCAGATCCGAAGGCGGCTTTTTGCTTGTAGCCGCGCATGATGTCGTCGAAGAACGCCGTGTTGTCATTGCGCACGCCGGGGTCATTCGCGCCTGATTCCGCCGGCGGAATGAGGGGCGCAAATCCGGGGGCCGTTTTGTACAGCCAGTTAGTCTGTTCGGCAATCGAATAATCTTCCCAGAAAATACCTCCGAGGCCGCGGATGCTCCAGTCATCCGGCGTGCTTAGGCGCAGTTCCTGACTATTGTGGGTATCGCGCTCCCGATCATGCCACGTCGTACTCGGCGAGTAGCATTGGCCCGGCGCACCATTTGGCCCCGGCACGCATTGGTAGTAGTCGGAGTACACGCCCCGAGCATAGTTCGTGTAGTCCTGGACCTGTTCCACATTACGCACTAGATAGCTGCCGCTATAGATGAGCTTGAGGTTGCCGACTCGGCCCTCTATGGTCAAGGCGGAGTTTTCGAACCGGTCCTTGTCGTACGACGCGTTGTACAGCTGCACAGAAAGGTCCGGCAAGGTCACAGCGGCTGGACCGCCGAGATTCGGCGCCACGGCGGGACCCGAGGAGTACGGCATCTCGTAAAAGACCCCCTGCGCGTTCATGCTTTGGTGTGACTGGGTCAGCAACGCACTCCAGTCCTCGCTGAACCTGAACAATGCCGAAGCGCGCAGCCCTTGATACGTGACTGGATTGATGGCATTGGCGACGTTTTCATTGTTATTAAGCGTATTGGTGTAGCTGGGAATGTTGTTGATGTAGTTGGCATAGTGAATGCCTCCGTCCGTGCTCGAGCGCACGAACGTGCCGGGCACGTTGTTGATGTAGCCGCCGCGCGTGTCGTTGTAGACCATGGCACGCACAGCCAAGGTGCCGGAGATGAGCGGTACATTGATGATCCCGATAACGTTGCTGCTCGGATCCCCATGACTGGTATATCCGTAGCCGGCATCAACACTGCCTTCGGTCACGTCCAGTTTCGGTTTGTTCGTGATGTAACGCAGTAGGCCCGCCTCGGCGCCGGCGCCGAACAGCGTGCCTTGAGGCCCTTCGAGCACTTCGATGCGCTCCAGATCGGCCGCGTAGATGTCGAGGTTGCGGCCCGGTACTTGCCCCGATTGCTCGTCGAGATAAATCGCTACGTTGGGAAAGCTGCCGACGACACCCGAACCTTGGTTGCCGACACCCCCGGTGCTGAGCCCGCGCATGTAGATGTTGCCCTGGCCGGGACCATTGCTCGCCGCAGTCACGTTCGGGAGATACTTCACAAAGTCTTCGAAAGTCGCGACGCTCAGCTGCGCCAACGTTTCCGCCGTCAGCGCTTGGATCGTGATGGGCACATTCTGCATGTTCTCAGTGCGGCGCTGGGCCGTTACCGTGATCTCTTGAATGGCTTCGGCGTCGGCTTCTGCTGCCGAGTGCGCCAAGCCGGTGTACGAACCACCGCCTAAGATCGCAGCGATCGTCAAACCCAATTGCGGGTTTGAATTCATTCCGAATCCCTCACGTATTTTTGTATCTCCGGCGCGCGGTCATTGGGATCGCAAATCGTCGATGTACTGTGTAATCAGGGGCACGCCCCACTGCTCCAGCTTTGAAAACGGACCTGGCTCATAGGCCCGCGACCGTACACCGGCGGCGTTGGCCTCGATGATCGCCTTGTCCTGCAGTGTCGTGACGTCCCACAACCAGACCATTCGCTCGACATCTACGGCATCGGGTACCGACGCTGCGTCCACCAGCCAGGTAACCGTCACATCAGTGAACTCGGTAGCCCGCGGCAGGAATTGAAAAAGCACCGCGTGGTCATTGAGCAAGAAGAAAAAAGAGAACGGGGGTACGCCGAAGGTGGCGACGCCGCCGTCGTAGCGGGTGTACCGCCCCATAAGCGGGGCAACCGGCTGCCCATCCTCGGATTGAGTTCGGCGTCCGCCGCCTATGGGAAAACGCGTAATTTCCGTGTAGCTCCAGTCGGCCTCTGCCGTTTCCACCACCGACTGCGGAAAATCGGCTATCGCCTGTGTGCGGGCCCACGCGTCGACTTCGCTGTTCCAAGCGGCTGCCGGCCCCGCCGCATCCATCGCGTACCGTTTTACATGCCCCATGACGCCCGAGTATTGCGGATGCGCCGGGAGACAGTGATAGCACTCGTGGAAGTTCTCCATCACGAGCTTCCAGTTCGCTGCGGTTGGATATTGGCGGCGGGCAGCTATCCGTGCGCTCGGTACCCCTTGATACTCGAGGCCTGGAAGAAACGACGCGGAATCGAGGTTCGGTGTGTTGGGATCCAAAGTGCAGAATAGGAGACCGCCGATCTCTCGCAGCTGCACTGTTTTGAGGCCGAGTTCGGCCTTGTCGATGCCGTCCATCAGCGCCGCGGCGCTTCGCAGGCGACCGTCGATCCCATAAGACCAGGCGTGATAGGGGCAGGTGAACGCGGCGGCTAACCCGTCATCGCTGCAAATGCGCGAGCCGCGGTGCCGGCACACATTGAAGAATCCTTTCACCGTATCGGGAGAGGTACGCACGACGATCAGGGATTCCGCTAGCACCTCGCGAACGATGTAACTTCCCGTCTGTGGCACTTCGCTACTGTGCCCGATCAGAAACCACTGGCGTGCAAGCCAGGTCCGGCGCTCGTAATCGAATAGCTCCGCATTCGTGTAGAAGAACTGGTCGAGGGACCAGCCTGCCCTATATTTCGCCAAGGCCTCTTCGATCGCGTGCGAACGGACTACCACGTCGACTCCTCCGGTAATGCCAGGGACCATCGAGCGGCGGTGCCTGCCATAGTAAGCAAACGAACGAAAACGACCCGAGGATAACTAAACGATCGATCAATCACAATAAACGCCGCCATGCTCTTTCGGGCGACGCGATCGGTTGAACAAAGCCGTTATGGAGCGACGTTTGATGGTGGACGCTGGCGTGTGCGCTGTGTGAGACTCACTCGAAACCATTAGGACATTCTCAGTGAACCAGCCGAGACATGATCAGAATAGAGCGCATACCATCCACCGGCACCAGCAGCATCTGAGCTGGGACAATGCCCGCCCCGCTGCCATCACGATCGCGCCGGGGGATACGGTGGACTTCAAAGACGTCGATGCGATGTGCGGGCAGATCACGGCCAAGTCGACGGTCGCGGAACTCGCGACGCTCGATCCCGATCAGGTCAATCCGATCGCAGGACCCGTGTATGTCGACGGCGCGGAGCCCGGCGATACACTGAAGGTGATGTTGCTCGGGTTTGAGACCTCCGGTTGGGGCTGGACGGGAGTATTTCCGGAATTTGGGCTGCTGGCGGCGGATTTTCCCTCCTACGCGCTGCACATCTGGAGCTATGACCACTCGTTCGCCGTGCCGGCCGCGTACGGAAAATGGGCTCGCGTACCGTTGAAGCCGTTTTGCGGAACCATAGGTGTTGCACGTGCAGAGCCCGGTAGCTTCGGCACCATCCCGCCGTACGAGACCGGCGGCAATATGGACATTCGCGACCTTGGGGTTGGCGTGGAGTTGTATTTGCCCATCAAAGTGAAGGGCGCATTGTTCTCCATCGGAGATCCCCACGCCGCTCAGGGAGACGGTGAGGTTTGCGGAACTGCCATTGAGTCGCCGATGAACGTCACGGCGCATATTGATCTCATCAAGGGTGGCAATCAGCGGTTCCCGCGATTTCTGTCACGTGGCCCCGTCTCCCGCCATTTGGATGAAAAAGGATATGACGTCACGACCGGCATAGGTCCGGATCTCATGGAGGCGTCGCAAAATGCCGTGCGTGAAATGATCGAGCTGCTTGGCCGGACTCAGGGCTTGAGCGCCGAGCATGCCTACATGCTGTGCAGCGTCTGCGGGGACCTCCGCATCAGCGAAATCGTCGATATACCCAACTGGGTGGTGTCGTTTTACCTGCCGCGCGTGGTGTTTGAGTGACGAATCGAGGATGACGGCACGGGAACTCGCGGTCCCGGGAAGCCGTTCACTTATAGGACCGCCCGCAGTCGCTGACCGTTACTCGGTAATCGCTTCCTGCCTAGTGCTTGCGACCGTGGGATTTTTGACGAGCATGGGGATGCCCATGGTGGTAGCCGCGCTGATCCAGCAGTACGGCTACACCGAGGGCGACGCCGGCTATGTCGCGTCGACCGAGTACCTGGGAATGTTTGCCGCGTCCGCCATCGTGTCGGCGCTCGTTCTCAAAGTAAGCCGCCGGAAGCTTGCGCTGACGGGCATCATGATCGCCGTCGCCAGTAATGCCATGAGCCTGGCCGTGACCGCGCTTGGCCTCGTGCTCGCGATCAGGTTTCTGTCGGGCCTCGGATGCGGAATCGCCTACGCGGTCGCCGTTGCCGTGCTCGCCGGCACCAGCCACACGGTGCGCAACTTCATGTTCCTAGTCTTCGCCAATGCCGTTACCAATGTCCTCGTCCTCATAGCATTTCCTTCCATACTGGGCCACTGGCACCTTGCAGGGATATTCGTCGCCTATTGCGCAGTGCTCATCGCCACCTCGTTTTGCGTACCCTGGCTGCCGGCTGGATTTGCGCTGGCGCGAAGGCTCCTGTTCGAAGACGGCGGATTGCAAGAAAGATCTCAGCCGCATCACTGGGTGCTGTGGCTTTGTCTCTTTGCCGTGTTCTGCTTCTATATGATGATCGGAGGGTATTGGGCCTTTATCGTGCCGATCGGCGTCTCCATCGGTTTCGACACCGGCTTCGTCGGACAAATGCTCTCAGCGGGCATCCTACTGAGTATCCTTTCCTGTCTCGCCGCGTATCGGCTCAGCCAGCGCCTGGGTCAGTCCAAGCCGCTGCTGTTTGCGCTCGGGATCATCGCCATCACGCATGTCGGCGGCGGAGTGTTGTTCGGACCCGCTGCTTTCCTGATCGGGCTCGTAGCAGTAAACTTTTTCTGGAGTTTTACCGACATCTATCAATTCGGTACCATCGCCAACATCGACAAGAGCGGAGTATTCGCTTCCCGTATTCAAGGGGCACAAATGGTGGGGTATGTCGTGTCCCCCGCGTGGGCAGGCTGGCTCCTTGACCACAAGCTGGGCTATCCCCGATTGCTGATCCTATTCGGTGCTTATGTCGCCACCGCATTCGCAGGCTACGTAGTCGTTTACGTAACCCTGCGCCGGACGGCGCCACAACTGGCGGATGCGGGTTGAGGCGATTCGTCACGCGATAAGAGGGGGTGCCGGTTCGCGCGCCGGGCGACTTACCCATACTCCGAGCAGCGCGATGGCCGCTGCGAACGACAACCACGCGCCGGGCATTGCCCGGTTGTGGCTGATATGAATCAGGTAGGTGACGATCACCGGCGTGGATCCTCCCACGGTCGTCGCAAGGCTGTATGCCAGGGAGAACCCCGCTGTGCGCACCGCCACGGGCACGATTTCCGTCAGATGCACGACCATCGCGCCATTGTAGCTGGCATACATAAACGACAGCCACAACTCGACTTCCAGAAGCCTTGCAAAACTCGGCGCGTTGGCCAACCAGGACATCGCTGGATAGGCGGTCAATACCGCCAGCGTAGCGAATGTGATCAGCAGCGGCCGTCGGCCGATTCGATCGGAAAGGGTTCCCATCACCGGCAGCCAAAACAAATTCGACAGCCCCACACACAGCGTGACCAGCAGCGCGTCGCTCTGCGACAGATTGAGCACTTCTTTGCCGAAGGTCGGGGTGTATGCCGTGATCGTGTAAAACGAAACGCTCGTCATGAGCACCATGGCGACGCCCGACAGCACGATTCGCCAATGCGTGAGAATGCTCCAGTAGACTTCAGAGGGTGTCGGGTGATGTTTTCGGGCCGCGAACTCTTCGGTCTCCTGCAAAGACCTGCGAATCGTGTAAATGAAGGGAATGATCAAGCAACCAATGATCAGAGGGATGCGCCAGCCCCAGGCTTGCAGATCATCCGGCGACAAGAGATGGGCGAGCGCATAACCGAGCACTCCCGCAAAGACGACGGCCACCTGCTGGCTGGCCGACTGCCAAGACACATAGAAACCCTTGTGACCGGGAGTTGCGATCTCGGACAGATAGACCGAGACTCCGCCCAACTCGACCCCGGCCGAGAAGCCTTGACACAGCCGTCCCAGCACCACCAGGATGGGGGCGAATAGTCCGATTGTTTCATAGCCGGGCACCAGAGCGATGGTCAGCGTGCCGATCGACATCAACCCGAGAGTCACCAGCAATCCCTTGCGCCGCCCGATGTGATCGATATATGCACCCAAGAAAATGGCGCCCAACGGCCGAATCATGAAGCCGACGGCAAACGTGGTCATCGCCAGCATCAATGATGCGAATTCGCTGTTGGCCGGAAAATAGGCACGCCCTATCGCCGCGCTGAAGTAGCCGAAAATCATGAAATCGTACATTTCAAGGAAATTGCCGCTTGACACACGCAGCACGGTTTTTACTTTGTCTTTGCGTTGTTGGAGGGTAAGCATGGCGTTCCCGTTCATCCCTTGGTATCAAAGACGGCGACTAAGCACGCATGCTAATGCACCCGCGGCCACGAACTAGACAATTCGCGTTTTCGTTAAGCCTAGATTCAGGTTTCTAAGTTAAGGTTGAACGCGCCGGTGCTTCGGTTTGACCATAATAATTCGGCGTCGAGTAAAACTATTCGCGATTGACGGGAGACAACATGAGCTATTTTGCCACGCACGCCGCACCGCGAATTTCGCGCTACGAATCGATGAGAACTTCGCTGAGTCTTGCCGGTACGGCCGCTGCCGTGCTCGTATTGATGCTGGCAGCGGCGTTTTCGAGCACGACCGTTTATGCCGCGGACCCCGAGGCCGACGAGCCTCTGATCGCGATCGTCGTAACCGGCTCGCGCTTGTCGTCCGCCAACGCCACTAGTCCCAGCCCCATCGTCGTGCTCGACAATGAAGAGTTGCTGCACCAGGGGACTCCGAGGGCCGAAGACTTCTTGAATAGTCTGCCGCAAGTGAACTCCGGTTTGACGTTGGGCGCGAACGGCGCTTCCGTCGCGCCGCTCACCGGCACGGCCACAGCTGACTTGCGCGGCATCGGCGCGTTCCGAACGCTGGTGCTGGTAAACGGCAGGCGCACGGCCCCAGGAGATCCCATCAATCCCTCTGCCGACCTGAATACGATACCGAGCGCGCTCATTAAGCGAGTCGAGGTTTTGACAGGCGGCGCCTCCGCCATATACGGATCGGACGCGATCGCCGGCGTCGTCAACTTCATCATGGATACCGGCTTCACCGGCCTCAAGGTGGACTTGGAAGGCGGCATCAATCGCGGCAGCAACAACCGCGGCGACTTGCAAAGCGTCGAGCGCGCCAGCGGCGTCACGCCGCCGACCAGCAGCGTCTACGACGGTGGATCGATGGATTTGTCGGTCGTGTTCGGCAAGGACATCTTCGGCGGCAACGGCCACGTGACCGCGTATGCGGGTTATCGGCATGCGCAATCGGTGACGGGCGCGAGCCGAGATTTCAGTTCCTGCACTTTGACCGAGACCGGCACCTCCTATGCCTGCCTTCTCGACCCCACTTCGGCGGGCGGTCAATTCGTGCCAAGCGCCGGCGCTGGTACGCCGCTCACGCTCGACGCCGCCAACGGCCATGCATTTCGCGCATTCGGTGCGGGCGATGCGTTCAATCCGGCTCCATATCAGTACTTGCAGCGCCCCGACACGCGTTACAACCTCGGCGCCTTTGCCTCATACAAGTTCAGCGAAGCCGCGAACCTCTACACCGAAGCGCAGTACACGGACTCTAAAACCAGCGTGCGCTACGAGCCCTCCGGCACCACGCCGACCGGCGCGGGTTTAAGCGTCTTTGGAGTGCCCTGCAGCAATCCGCTGCTCTCCGCGAGTCAGCTCAATGACCTGTGCACCAGTCAGGGGCTTGTCAATCCAACCGACATCGCGCAGGTGGCCATCGGCCGGCGCAACATCGAAGGCGGCCAGCGCGCCGACGAATTCCATCACCAGTCCTACCGCATAGTGTTGGGCATCAAGGGAGAAATCAGCGAACCGTGGTCCTATGACGCGAGCGTGACTCATGGACGCGTCAACGAACGCGAAACCCTGACCAACGATATCTCGTCGAACAACCTGACCAATGCGCTCAATGTGGTGAGCGTGGGCGGCGTACCCACCTGCCAATCCGTCGTCGACGGTTCGGACCCCTCGTGCGTTCCCTACAACATCTATTCCGTCGGCGGCGTGACGCCGGCTGCGCTCAAGTACATCACCCGCGGCGGCATGCAGTCGGGGTTCGCGGAACGCACCATCGTGACCGCCGAACTGATCGGTGATCTGGAGAAATACGGCGTCAAGAGCCCGCTTGCGGGCAGCGGCTTCGGCGTCGCGCTCGGCGCCGAGCACCGTTCGGAATCGGTGCGCTACAATCCGGATGCGGCCTACGCTACGGGCGATCTGCTTGTGAGCGGTGCCGCGCATCCCACCGAAGGCACATTTCGGGTCTCGGAAGCGTTCGCGGAAATAAAAATGCCGCTGATTGAAGACCAGCCTTGGACCAAATCTTTGGTCCTCAATGCTAGCGACCGCTACGCTCAATACCACCCGCAAGGCAACGTCAATGCCTTCGGGTTGGGCTTGGAGTGGGCACCGATCAGTCCGATTCGGCTGCGCGGCAGCATCAGCCGCGCGGTGCGCGCACCGAACGCCTATGAATTGTTCAGCTCGCAAGTTTTGGGACAGCCCGGCGGCACCGACCCGTGCGCTGGCAGCTTCGCCGCGGGGGCCCAAACTCCTTCCGCGTCGCTGGCCGAATGCGCCCGCAGCGGCGTCGCCGCCGCGCAATACGGTCACATTGCGGATCAAACGTCGATCAATGTGGTGACCGGCGGAAATCCCAACCTCAAGCCCGAAACGGCCGACAGCGTCACCATGGGTTTCGTGCTGACCCCGTTTACCAATTTGCTGTTCAGCGCCGACTACTGGCGCATCAAAGTGAAACAGTACGTCGGCGGCGTGCCGGGTGCATTTTCACTTAACACCTGCCTCGCTACCGGCGATGCGTTCTACTGCGGATTGATCCACCGCGACATCAACGGATCCTTGTCAACCGGCAATGGCGCTGGTGCCGGTCGCATCTACGGTACGCGTTTCAACACGGGCACTTACGGCAACAAGGGCGTCGATTTCGAAGGCCGCTACATCCTCGACCTCGAATCCATGCACGCCATGGCCGGCAACCTGACATTCAGCTTCACCGGCAGTCTGGCTCTCGAAAATCCCATCGACGTCACACCCGGCACACCGGAATTTGACTGCACCGGATACTACGGTGTCAATTGCTCAGGAGCGGGACCGACCTCGCCCGTGCCGCGCTGGCGGCATCGCTTGCGCACCACCTGGGAAAACAAACATGGTGTCGAATTGTCGCTCAATTGGCGCCATATCGGTCATATGAAGTCCGAATCCCTCAGCGGAAATGCCGTCATTGCGACCAACACAGCCTACGCCGTGGACTCACACATAGGCGCTTACGACTACTTCGACATTGACGGCAACTACGATGTGACGCCGCACTTCAACGTGCGCGTCGGCGTCAACAACTTGGCCGACAAAAAACCGCCGGTCACGGGCTTCTTCGCGAATCCGGGACTTGTGAACGGCAACATGACAGCCGGTATGTACGACACGCTCGGACGATACTTATTCCTTGGCCTCACGGCCAAATATTAATGACTGAATCTCTACTCACCAAGAAGATATTTTATGAAACCCGTACATGTTTTGATTAACGTTGCTTTGGCTGCTTGTTCGATTGGCACCGCGGCCGCCTCCGACCAGATGCTGCAACTGGCACCGGGGGCGTCCATCGAAATACCGAACTCCACCGGCAAATTCGATTTCCTGCGAATCGATTCCAAGCGTCACCGTTTGCTCGCGGCTCACGAGAATGACGGTACCTCAGATATTGTCGACATACAGAAGCACAGTTTGATCACCCGCCTGAAAGTAGGCGGCGCAGTCGATACGGCGGTCGATTCCGAGTCCAAGTACTATTACGTCAGCGTGCAGGAAGCCAAACGGGTTGCGGTGGTCGACGCAGCTGATCTAAAGGAAATAAAGTCGATCAAGACGCCCGGTCCGACCGATGCGATAATTTTCGAACCGAAGAACCATATGGTCTATGTCACCCACGATAACGGTGGGCACGTGTGGGTGATCGATCCGGCCAGCGCCAAAGTCGTAGCCACCATCGTCATCCCGGGCATACCGGAATTCATGGTCTACGACGAGCAAGCCGACCGCATTTACTTGAACATCAAGACCAAGGACGTCGTCGCCGTCATCGATCCGTCCAGCAACGAGATTGTCGCCCAGTGGCCGACCGCACCGGCTCTACAGCCCCACGGTCTGGCGCTGGATGGCGCGAACCATCGGGTCTTCGCCGCCGGCGGCAACGGCATACTGGCGGTGATCGACACCAAGACAGGCTCGGTCATCGGTTCCGTTGACATCGTGCCCAAAGTGGACCAGATCGCGTTCGATGCCGACAACGGCTTGGTTTACAGTGCGGGACCCGACAAGATGTCGGTGGTGCGCACCACTGACGGAAAAGTAGTGACGCTGGGAGCCTTTGCGACGGCCGCGACGGCAAAGAACGTCGCGGTTGATCCGGCGACCCATCAGGTATGGACGACGTATACCGACGGCACGAGTTCGTTCGCGAAATCTTGGATGCCGCCGCAACGCTAACCCGGACGGTCCCGCCCCGCCCTCATGCTCGGCAAGGTGGCATGAGGGCGCTGACGCGGTAGCATGGCGGTGGGCGCGATTGCGCCGTTAAGCCCCCGGGGGGCCTACGAAGATACTGATTGTCGAAGATCAGCAGCGAATAGGGCAGTTTCTCAAGCAAGCCTTGTTGGAACGTGCCTACGCTGTAACGTGGGTGCGGTCCTGCCGCGAGGCGAGCGACGCTCTATGCGAATCGAATCATGATGCCATCATCCTTGATTTGGGATTGCCGGATGGCGATGGGCTAAAGCTGCTGCAGCAGTGGCGAAAATCAGGGTTCAACGAGCCGGTGCTGATTTTGAGCGCGCGCGACGCGGTTCAGGATCGAATCGCCGGGTTAGATCTGGGAGCTGATGACTATCTGTCGAAGCCCTTCAGCATGGAAGAGCTCCTTGCGCGCCTGCGCTCCTTATTGCGGCGGCAGTCGACCGTCAAAGAGGCCGTGCTCGAGCACCGCGGCATCAAGCTCGATCTGATCGGGCGCACGGTACACTTCAACGGCGCACCCGTTGATTTGACGAGCCGAGAGTTTTCGCTGCTGGAAATCTTCATGCAAAACGTCGGTCGAATCCTGCCGCGCAAATTGATCTGTGAAAAGTGCTGGTCCTCGCATTACGACAACGAAGCGAATCTCTTGGACGTGTATATGAGTCGACTGCGCACGAAATTCGAAAGCGTACCCGGGCCGCCGCTGTTCAAGACTCTGCGCGGCGTCGGCTATCAACTTCTGTGAAATCAATCGGCGCACGGCTGGCGCTATGGTACGCCGGGGCGACGACATTGACGTTGGGTTGCCTGTTCGTCGCTGGTTACTACCTTCTTCAGTCTCACTTGGTGAGCGGTCTCGACCTGCTGAATCGCGCGCAGTTCGCGCAGATCAGCGCACACCTAGGGGCGGATTACGGGGCGCTCAACGCACAGGTCATCGACACGCGCATACGCGAGACCACCAATTATTCGTCAGTACTGTTCTTCATCACCATTGACGACCGCAACGGTGCCGTGCGGACGATTTTCTATTCCACTAATCTGCGCGGCCAAGCCATCCCTGACGTTCCGGGACAACGCGTGTTCAATGCGACATTGACCGGCATCGGTGAACTGCGTGTGGCGGAATTCATCCTCGGGCCCTTCGACGTCACCATTGCGACGCCGCTCCGCAGCGTTCGTTCCGCGATGCACGATTACAGCGAAATTTGTCTATGGCTGCTGGCTGTGATGGTCGGGATCAGCTTCGCAATCGGCTGGGGTCTCTCGCGGATTGCGCTTCGCCCGGTCCGAGTGATTCGCGAGACGGCCAATCATATTAGTTTCGACAACTTGAGCGAACGGATTCCGGTCGCAGAAGTCCGCGACGAGATATCCGAGCTTGCGCAGCTTTTGAACCAGATGTTCGATCGCCTTGAATCGGCATTTGACCAAATACGCCGCTTCACGGCGGACGCTTCGCACGAATTGAAGACCCCCCTGTCGTTGATCCGTCTTCAAGCCGAAAAGTTGCTGGTGGAAGGCAACCTCCATGGCGCCAACGAGGAATCCGTGCACGTGCAGCTCGAGGAGCTATCGCGGCTCAGTCAGATTATCGAAGAGCTCCTTTTCCTTTCTCGTGCGGAGTCGCGGGACATCAATCTGGAACTGGCGCCGTGCAACCCTGAAGTTCTCTTGGGAAATCTGAGCCAAGATGCTCGGGTCTTGTCCGAACATAACGGTTTGCGCTTCGTGCACACGCATGAAGGCTCGGGCACGGTTCTGATCGAACCCCGATGGTTGCGGCGAGTTTTGTTGAATTTGCTGGCTAACGCGTTGAACGCCT
The DNA here is from genome assembly GCA_038229815.1 of Steroidobacterales bacterium. GTDB lineage: Bacteria > Pseudomonadota > Gammaproteobacteria > Steroidobacterales > Steroidobacteraceae > Bog-1198. Next base: position 107,837 of record JBBROC010000003.1, read on the forward strand.
CCGCGCCCGGCGGCACGGTAACGCTCAGCTCCGTCGTTCACGATGGCGTTTGGCGGGTTGCACTCGAGGATCAGGGCTGCGGCGTACCTGCGGAATATATGGAGAAAATCTTCGAACGTTTCTTTCGTTTGACGCCGGACAAGCCCGACAGAGTCACCGGCAGCGGACTAGGTCTCGCCATTTGTCGGAGCATCATATCTCTGCATCGAGGCAAAATCTGGGCCGAAGCCGCGTCCGGTGCGAGCGGCTTGCGTGTGGTGTTCACGATACCTACGACGACCGTGCATCACTCGTCCGGCGCGGCCGAAAAGTTTATCTCGACCGCCAGCTCAGGCAATGCATCCGGCAGCCGCGGGTTGGCATTATGAATTCACCAACCCGCCAAGGTTTGCAAGCGCTAAACCAACGCCCGCTGCGCCTACAGAACGACGACGCGGCGAAAGTCCCCGCGCCGTTTCGTCAATGCATGGCGCCTGAACCTCAGAGTTTGACAATTGCTTTCAAGTACAGGTAACGGCCGATGTAGTCGTAAACAAACGGATTCGAATTGGTACGACCGATCGTATCCTTGAAGAACGGCGGAGCCTTGTCGAATAGATTGTCAACGCCCCCTACAAACGTGACCTTCTTGACGCCAAAAGATGCGACGAGGTCGTGGTACCAGACGGGCGGTAAGCAATCCCCCGGCGTCGAGCAATTGGCCGCTGGTGCATGGGAGTCCGTATAACGCCTCACGTTCTGGATATAGCGCGACGACCAGGACACCGACCAGGCGTCGTTGGACCAGCCAGCGGTGAACCGATTCTGGAACTTTGCGTTCGCGCTGGTGAACGAGGCGCTGGTCTGCTGAATCTTGCCCAGAAAGTTGTTGATTGTGCCGCTTTGATCAGCGGCCAAGAAGCTCAACGTGTTCGTGGCGGTATCGCTGAAGGACAATTTACCCGCACCGGCGCCGAGCGGGAGAGTGTAATAAACACCATAGTCGATTCCATCGGTGCTGATCGTGCCCCTATTAAGACTGGTCAAGCTCTGTGTCGTTATACCGCCGGCCGCCGGCTGCGCAGAAATCGGGACCGGCGTGCGAGGGCCAATCGTTGCACAAGACGGATCGGAGAGTCCTGGCGATGAATAGCAAGTATTGAGGGCTGTCTGCGGATCGGGAAGCTGAATGATCTGATTAGCCAGCCTAATGCGCCAATAGTCCACCGTGACCTGCAACGTGCGCACGAACGTGGGCGTCAGCACTAAGCCGACCGTGAAGTCGTGGGTGCGTTCGGGAGTCAGATTGGGATTGCCGCCCGAGACGCCGGCAATCTGCTGCGAGCTGGTCAGGGAGGGCTGAAATGTGGCCGGATTGACGCCGACCGGACCCAACGTAGCGGCACAATTGGCGACCAAGGTCGCGTGTTTCGTTCCGGTCGTCGTCGTCAGCAGCGAGTTCGAGGCTGGATTGGCATCGCAAGGATCGTTGACTCCGTTAAAGGTAGTCGTATTGGCGAGGTACAATTCCTGGATGGTCGGCGCCCGGAAAGAAGTCGAGATGGAGCTGCGTAAACGGACGTCATCACTGGGCGCCCAGTTAACGGTCGCCTTCCAGGTTGTGGCGCTCCCAAAATTGCTGTAGTGCGAAGAGCGTCCAGCAGCGTTGAGCGACAATTCTTTGGCTAGGAACTGATCCTTAAGAATCGGCACATTGAGCTCGACGAAACCTTCCTTGAGATCGTATGAACCCAACGTCGCTATTCCGCCCTGGTCGGTCCGTCCGGTTGCATTGGCAAAATCGGGGGTGTCACTGAGCGATTCCCGCCGCACGTCGCCGCCGATCGCGAAGCCCACGTCGCCGGCAGGCAGGGGAAACGCCGGACCCGATATTTGGGCCGAAAAAGTATTCTGCGTTGTTTTGACAATGTCCGTCGTATTGACGCGCAATAGCGTTATGTCGGCCGCGGTCAGGTTATTGATATCTCCGGTGAAGGTTGCCAGGTTGGGCATGTCAACCAGATTGTTGGTATGCGCCTGACCGTCACTTTGACCCCGATTAAATTTGACCTCCCACGCAAATTTCTTGAAGAGAGTACCTTCTAACCCGACGATGGTACGAATGGTCTGAACATCCGTGAGGTATTCACGATTGCCGATGACCGTCGAACGAAAGTTCACGCTCGCCGTTTTGTAGCCCATGCTGGTGGGATCGGTGCAATCGCTACTGTCACAATTCAGCGGGCCCGGCAGACCGCCGATATTCTGATGGCCCGTCGCGCCGTTAGTGTTGGCGAGGCCGACCTGAGGGTCGGGGTTGGCGAGACCGAAGGCACTGCGATCTGTATACATAACTTGGGCTACGAATTGCACCGGCCAGTCTGCAGAATTGGGGTTAAGCTCATAGTGTGCTGCGGCATTGAACGTCTTACGGGTTGTCCCGCCAAAGAGGTTTGGAATTATCGTCGTATCAAACGCAGTGGGCGCTTGTGAAAATCCGCCGTGGCCATTGCCGATCAAATCGTAGGGTGAACCGTTCGGGTTGGTCCCCCGATAATGGCCATCCGGAAAAAATGAGCTATTGCCACTGCTGTTGATGCTTCTAGACCACGAGCGATCTCGCTGGTAGATCGGATCAGCTTTGTTATAGCCCAAGTTAAAAATAATATTGCCTCGATCAAAGTCCGTGCCCATCGTGGCTGAGACCGCGTAGGTCTTTTTGTCGCTCTTACTGGTTTCCCCGCCAGAAGTATCAAACTGGACCCCGTTGAAATGCTTCTTCGTGATGATATTGATAACACCCGCAACCGCGTCCGAACCATAGACCGGTGAGGCGCCGTCTCGCAGGATTTCGATATGGTCGACGAATTCGGTCGGGATGTTATTGAAGTCAACGCCCGCGAACGCACCCGAATTAGCGCTCGTGACAAAACGCTGACCGTCGACGAGCACCAATGTGCGCTGAGGTCCGAGATTGCGCAAATCGACAAATTCAAACCCGTTGCCGCCAAAATTGCTCGACTCTGCGTTGTTCAACCCGTTGCTGCCGACCGCGGGCATCTTGGCGATGATTGATTCGATATCAACTGAGTTGCTGTTCTGAATATCGGCGGCGCTGATCACGGTAATCGGATTGGAGCTCAGGACGTCCGGGTTATCCTTGATTCGCGATCCGGTCACGATCACTTCATCGAGCGTGCTGTTATCGGACACCTTCAGTGTAGATTGGGCCTGCGCCGCAGTTGTTGCAAATCCGCAGCATAAAAGAAATAGCGATGTCAAAGCTGCATTAAAATAGTGTCTAAAGCGCATTGGACGTACCCCATGACTAGTAGTTTTGTTTAGCCCCAGAGAGGGCTCCCAGATGCAACTAAGTCTAGGGAAACGCCCCGCGGAACCTGCCACAGTGATTGCTTTTTTCTGTTGCCTGGAGGCGACAGATGTTACAGAAGTACCCTAAGGAACTGCGGGGGCGGTGAGTGTGTCTATTTGGCTACGCAAAACTAGCAATTCATGCACCACACGCCCTCCCCAACCCATGTACTGTGCGTGACTGCATCCGCGGAAGCGCTTTGAGGTAAGCGACGTGACGGTCTATAGGGAGATGCCTGCAATTGGGAAGCCGGCCTTCAGGGCATGGTTCTATCAGCGCTGGGGCCACGAATCCGCCGTCATCTCTGCGCGCACGTATCGAGCGGAATTCCCCGAGTACCGCCAGTTGCTCTCGATCAAGGCGGCCTTCGGCGGGTCCGAGAAATATTTACTCGACGGTCGCCGTCTGTGTGTCGACGATGACACTTTCGCCATCCTGAACGCGGATCGGGCCTATGGCAGTGTCATTGAGAATCTAACGCCAGTTCACTCATTTTCAATATTCTTTCACCCCCGGCTGGTTTCCGAGGTCAACCACCTGGTGTTGCACACGCAGGATCAGGTATTTGATGAGCGCGCGACCGATCGGCCCCGGGCAATTGAGTTTCCCGAAAAGCTCTACGCACACGACCAACGGGTCAGCCCGGTGTTGCGGTATATACGGGACGCGGTGGATGCAGGAATTGACGATCCGAACTGGCTGGAGGAGCAGTATATGTTTCTGCTCGAGCGCATGCTCCGTCTGTACCACGACCGCTTGTACCTTGAGCGGAAAGTACCGAGCACTAAACTGTCCACGCGGCGCGAACTGCTGAAGCGAGTCGAATATGGTGTCGACTTCATTCATGCGCGCTATCGGGACTCTATTCAACTTGGTGACATCGCCGCCGCGGCCCACATGTCGCCATTCCATTTTCTACGAACTTTCAAGGCCGTATATCGCACCACACCAATGCAGTTTCTTGCCCACAAACGGGCTACGGCAGCCAAACGGCTCCTTGAACAGTCGGACTGGTCGATGTCGAAGATTGCCGCCCACGTCGGACTTGGAAGTCGCACCAGCCTGTTCCGGCAGGTGTCATCGACCTATGGCATGTCGCCGCGCGAACTCAGAAGCGGCATCGCCGATTCTCTCCGAACATCCTCAACGCGGTGAGTTAAATCTAAACTCAAACGAGGTTGCACGTAGTCGGCAGTGAAGATTAATCTCACGCCGTCGCCCGGCGGACTGGTGACGGCACTGCCCCCGGACAAGCGAACGTCCAAGTTATGGTTCGCGTTCGTACTGATCCCCAACGCGCCTTACCGCGCACGTGCGGCACCCGCCAATAGAGCGTGTTGCCTCGGCGTACTAGATGTCCCCGCACGTGATGCAACCGTGGCCCGCGGCGTCCGCCGGGTGATTTGATCGCGGACGAAGCCCTTTGGTAGGGAGGCAGTACCGGGGCGCACATCTCAATGTGATCAAGCAGCGGCATGCGCCCCGCTTTCAGACGGGCACGATTTAGTCGGGATAGGTCTGCAACTTGCCGCGGTAACCCGATGCGCGTTCCCAGCAGCAGAAAGAATGCCAGCAACACGGGCACCGCCACGGCAATCGTCCCCGCCGCATGCAGCTGCAACTCCCGGTAGTGGCTCGGGCGCTGAGCCTGGAGCTGATAGTAACTCGCCCAGGACTTCTCGAACTCAAAATGGAAGCAGCGCGTCAGTACCGAATTGCGGTCAATTTTCCGATCAGAGACCCGCAGAATCTCCGGATCTGGCGCAACCACCCCATCCGGATCCGTCGGCGCATCCAGGTAGAAGTGCGCCTCCATGGCGCTGGCAAAGACATCCTGGTCATTGTCCCCGGTGTTCCAGAACGAGCGCATCGAGCCGCGCAGACCGGTGGGCGCGGAGCGGACCAGGACACCCCGTCTTCCACCACCCTGCTCCTCATCTTCCGGGTGGCTAAAGCCGTACTCACATAGCGTTTCACGCCACGGTGCATCACACCACTCGATCCAGAGGAGTTCCGAGGGAATACGAATTAGATCAATGCAGTCCCAGACCTGAGTACCTTTGGAATAGGCTATCTCCGTACACAGCCTAGTGAGCTCATCACTCAGCACACATCGTATTGGGCAACGCTGCAACAGCGGTGCGCAATCGTTTGCACCCGACAATCGGGTGACCTCACCGGTGGTGTTGCTCTTGACCAGAAATGGCGCCTGGCATTGAGCGATGTGATCCAGCAATCTCATTCGCAGCCCCGAACGCTATCCGCGTTCAACCTACGCTACCGATCATCGGAATTGCGGGTGCTACAGTTCTTGCTAATTCACTTGCTGGCACACTTCAAAGAGTGGCTAATACGGCGCCGCTGAGATGAAGAGTGCTGGCTTCGTGACGACCTCATCGACAGCGCGCCACGTTGTCGATACCGTCTGCGTTTATGCTCACGTAGCGTCCGTCGGCGATGTCGACGGCGACGGCTAACAATGCCGGCGGGACCACCCAAGTGCATCGGCGGCGGCGCCGAGGCTTTGTAGTGCACTCACCGCACTAGTGCCTGTCGTGGCGGCCATTCCGCGAAATCGCGTTGTGCTGACTGTTTCTGGGTTCCACCACGCACCGCGATCGGCCATCCGCATTTCGCTCGAAAGCAGTCATCCGGTGCGCGTCAAACGGGTCTTGCCTCAATCACGCTAACTGACGATTTCGTCTTCGTAACCTTGCTTAAACGGAATCCGGATTGCTCGAACAACGCTTTATATTCTTCGTCGGTTCGTTCCATGCCGCCTGGATAAGTGAGCATCATCATGTCCGCATCCTTGCCGAGCGACGCCTGGTTGGCGGTTGGCACGGTGAATTCGACCAACAGCACCCGCCCGTGCATCAGAATCACCCTCCGGCAGTTATTCAGAATCTCAACCGATTGCTCGTCGGTCCAGTCGTGGATGATGTGTCGCATGAGATATGCATCAGCTCCAGCAGGGACCGATTCGAAGAAATTACCCTCGATCACCGAGCACCGGTGGTCAAGACCGAGCGTCAGCATCCCGGAACGCGCGCGGTCTACCACATGGCCTAAGTCAAACAGCATGCCCTGAAGCTGCGGGTAGCGTCCCAGGACCGCGGCGAGCAGTGTGCCATTGCCGCCGCCGATGTCGGCCAGAGTCTTGATGTCACTGAAATCGTAGGCTTCCAGCATCGCCGCGGTCTCGTGCCCATGGAACGCGGTCATTCCCGCGTCGAACAGCGGCGCCATATCCGGGTGCTGGCCAATGTAGTCGAACATCGGTTTTCCATATACCTTTCGAAAGCCGGATTCTCCCGTTCTTACGGAATGATCCAGTCCATCCCATGCCGCAAATACGCGGTGGAACATTTGCGCCGCCGGCCGGAACGTTCCCTTTGCATCGGTCCTCAAAGCTGCCGATAGTGGGGTCTGGTCAAATTTGCGATCGTCCATTTCCCGAAAGATTCCATAACTGGCGGTGAATCGCAGCAGACGGTAGAGGGATCGTTCGTGTGTCGCCGTGAGGCGGGCGAGCGTCTTGACCGGTTGCGGAGCGCCGATCTCAATGTGATCAGAAACGCCAAGTTCGCCGATTGTGCAGATCGCGCGACTCAGCGCCGCACCAGAAATCATTCGTGTGAGTTGTTCGGTTTCAGCCAATGCCATTGGATACCCCTGCGCAAACGCTTTTAAAACAC
>JBBROC010000004.1:0-108022 GCA_038229815.1 Steroidobacterales bacterium
CATCGAGAATCACGAGGCGTTGCGCGCGGATTTGACCGGGATGGGCTACACCTTCACCTCCGAGACCGACACCGAAGTGATCGCTCACCGCATCCATCATCACTTGGCGGCCTCGATAGACCTTTACGACGCGGTGCGCAAGACCGTGGCTGAACTGCAGGGCGCTTACGCGCTGGCGGTGATCTCTGAGACCGATGCCGAATGCATCGTGGTGGCGCGCCAGGGATGTCCCGTGGTGATCGGACTCGGTATCGACGAAAATTTCGTCGCATCGGACGTTGCAGCGCTGTTATCCGTCACACGCCGCTTTATGTTCCTAGAAGAAGGGGACGTCGCCGAGATTCGCCGCAAGTCGATCAAGGTTCTCGACGCCGCAGGAAAGAGCGCCGTACGGGCGATTCGCGAGAGCGATCTGCCGGCCGATGCAGTGGAGCGCGGGCAGTATCGCCACTTCATGCTCAAGGAAATTCACGAGCAGCCGCGCGCGATTGCGCAGACCTTGGAGGAGAGGGTGGCGGGCGGGAAACTGCTGGATGCGGCGTTTGGACCAACTGCCCAACAAATATTCCAGGAGGTCAAGGCAGTCCACATCGCGGCTTGCGGCACCAGCTTTCACGCCGGACTGGTCGCGAGCTATTTCATTGAACAAATCTGCCGCATTCCGGCGCGCATCGAAATCGCGAGCGAATACCGTTATCGCGATCCCGTGATCACTCCCGATACCCTTTTCGTAACCATATCGCAATCCGGCGAAACCGCCGATACCTTGGCGGCCCTGCGCAATGCAAAGCGGGCGCAGTATCTGTCGACCCTCACGATTTGCAATGTCGCAGAAAGCTCGATGGTTCGTGAATCGGACCTCACGCTGCTGACCCGCGCCGGCCCTGAAATCGGCGTTGCATCGACCAAGGCATTTACGACGCAACTGACCGCGCTCGCAATGTTGACGATTGCATTGGCCAAAAATCGGCCGCACGCGATTCAGGAGCGCGAGCTGATCTCGCAGCTGTTGCAGCTGCCCGGTCTGGTAGAGAAAACGCTGAAGCTCGACGCAACCATCCAAGCGCTGGCGGAAGTGTTCGTGGACAAGCACCACGCGCTGTTTCTCGGCCGCGGACCGCTGCACGCCATCGCAATGGAGGGTGCGCTCAAGCTCAAAGAGATTTCCTACATCCACGCAGAGGGCTACGCCGCTGCCGAACTCAAACATGGACCTTTGGCGCTGATCGACGAAGACATGCCCGTGGTGGCCGTGGCGCCGAACAACGAATTGCTGGAAAAGCTAAAATCCAATCTTCAGGAGGTGCGCGCACGCGGCGGCAAGCTGTTCGTGTTCGCGGACCCTCAGGCCGGCATGCGCAGCGAGGATGGAGTGACGGTGATCGAGATGCCCGCGCCGTCTTCCCCGCTACAAGCGCCGATCGCGTTCGCCATCCCGCTTCAGCTGCTCGCATATCACGTTGCGGTGTTGAAGGGCACGGACGTCGACCAGCCGCGTAATCTCGCGAAGAGCCTGACGGTCGAATAAGCGAGTGAGGCCCAAGGCGAAGGGAACGGCGTTCGATTCCGCCTACTTTCGCAAGTACTATTTCAATGCGTCAACCCGCGTCACGACGGCTGCCGAGATGCGCGGGCGCGCGCAACTCATCGCTGCGATTCTGCGGCACGCCGGCATTCCGGTCCGCAGCATCCTCGATGCGGGCGCCGGCATCGGTCTGTTGCGCAAGCCGTTTGCAGCGGCAATGCCGCGTGCGCGCTATTCGGGCCTCGAGGCAAGCGAGTATCTATGTGCTCGATACCGATGGACCAGGGGCTCGGTGGTCGACTTCGCGCCGCATTCAGCGAGCGATCTGGTGGTCTGCTACGACGTTCTGCAATACCTCAACGACGGCGACGCGACTCTCGCCATCGGCAATCTCGCCAAGCTGACGAGAGCGGCGTTATATATTTCGGCACTGACCCGCGAGGACTGGCGCGCCAATTGCGATCGCTCCCGCACCGACCGGTCCGTGCACTTACGATCCGGCGCCTGGTACCGGCGGCGCTTGCAACGAAGATTCAGTTACCTGGGTTTCGGCGTCTGGCTTCGCAAGGACGCCGCCGCGATTCTCTGGGAAATGGAGCGGCCGTAGGCCTAAAGGTTATCGATAATCCACGTCACCAGCGCGGCATGCACGGGGTCGCCCGCGCCGATGTCCGCACGACTGTGGTTGATCAGCGACACGAGCACATAGGTTTTTCCGCTGCTCGTCGTGACATATCCTGCGACTCCGCTGACGCCGTCGAGGTGGCCGGTCTTCAAGCGTACTGCGCCGGCGGGGCTCGTCTTCATCCGTGACCGCAATGTGCCGTCGATTCCTGCCAGCGGCAGCGACGCGAGGAATTCCGGCGCATAGCGGCTGTGATAGGCGGCAGACAGGGTCTGCGCCATCTGCCGGGCCGAGATCTGCGTGCTGCGCGAAAGTCCTGAACCGTTGTCGATGTCCATGGACTGAAAATCGAGGCCGCGATTGCGGCTCCATTCCGCGATTGCAGCAGAGCCCTTCGCGAGCGTGGCGGGCGCGCCGTAACGCTCTTCGCCGACGGTCAACAGCATGTGGCGCGCCATCAAATTGCTGCTGAACTTGTTGGTAAGCCGCACGATCTCGCCCAGGCTCAATGAATCGAAAACGAGGAGCGGCTGGGCATCGGCGGGCGCCGTCTCGACGCGCAGCTTCCCGGCAAACTCACCGCCTAGCTCGTGCCACAGCTCGACGAACGTGCCGTACGCATAGGTGGCTGGCTCCAGCAGCACCCGGGTAAAACTGCGTTCCGCGCAATTCGGCGACAGCGCGCCGCTGAATACCACCCGATCCCAATGAGCGGAGGCGACCTTGAAATCGACCTGGCTAGCCGCGCCGCCGCAGCGGCCGTCTGCCAGCCGCAGGTGATTTTCAATCGCGAGATTGACGGGCATCGGGCTGGCAACGATGTCGACCCGGCGCGCATCGGCGTCGGGCAGCACGCGGAATTCGACGGATTGGAAGTTCACCATCAATGCATCCGGCACGACGTTATAAGGCCGGTTCGGCCTGCCGTCGAACTCTCCCGGGTCGGCGGGCGGCAGAGAAAAGGCAGAGTTGTCGATGACAATATCGCCGTGAATCACTTTCAGGCCCTTCCCGCGCAACGCATGAGCAAAGCTCCACCATCGCTCAAGGGTCATATATGGATCGCCGCCGCCCTGCAGGATGAGATCTCCGTCGAGCACGCCGTCATTGAGCGACCCGTGAATCAACGCTCGCGTATGCCAGACGTAAGCAGGCCCCAGCGTGTCCAGAGCGGCGAACGTCGTGACCACCTTAATGGTCGAGGCTGGACTGCGCGGAGTGTCTGCGTTCTGGCCGAGCACCAAGCGGCCGTCATCCGGGTCAATGATTGCGATACTGACCGCACCGGGCGGTAACCGCTGCGCCGCGACCGCTTCACCGACCGGCGGCGGCGCCCCCCCCGCGATTCCCCAGGCGCAGAGCGGCAGACAGGCAAGCGACGCGAGAGCCGCTCGCTTCAACAGGCCACACGTGCCCTCTCTCGATTTCATGTTTTTCAAGTGAGTGGCAAGGCGATGCGTTGCCAGGCACAGGACCACCAGCGAAAGGAAAGCATCAATCCCAGGCAACATACGTAGATCAGTGCCGCAATCCATCCGCCCACCGCGCCCATACCGAACTGCGGCAGCCAATTTACCCACCCGGTACCCGGGGCGAACGAAAGACTATGCGCGAGCGGCACGAACAGCAGCCAGGACAAGGCAAGCACCATGATGGCGGGAAGGCGCACATCGCCGGCGCCCCGCAGGCAAGCGCCTGCGCTGATATTGAGCCCATCGAATAATTGGTATCCGGCGGCTATCCAGAGCAATTGACATCCTCGCGTCACCACTCCGGCGGCGTCCGGAGCAGCGCGATTGGTAAAAAACGGCAACACCCAAGGACCGGTGGCGGCAAGCAGCACGCCAATGGCTCCCATATAGAGCACCGCCATCCATATGATGCCGTTACCCACCTCGAACGCCCAATCGCGACGGTGCGCGCCGATCGCCTGCCCGACGAGAGTGGTACCCGCCATTGCGACGCCAACCGCGGGCATGTAGCAAAACGAGGTGAGCATCATGACGATTTGGGTGGCAGCACCGTCGACGGTCCCAAGCCGCACCTGCATCAGCTGAAACAGCGCGAACCCCAGGATGTCGGCGGCGATCAACAGTCCCATCGGGAATCCCAGTTCGACCTGGCGCAACAGCACCCGACCGCGCAATCGCACGCTAAGATGAGAGCGGTAGAGCCTGCGTGTAGCGGGTCCCAAAAACAAAGCCAACGTCGCCGCGACCCCGATCAGCTGAGCAACGTTCGTTGCCCAACCCGATCCGGCAATCCCCAGCCCGAAATTGAACATGAACAATTGATTCAGGATTGCATTGGCGGCCGCGACACCAATGGTTATCCACAGAGTAATCATCGGGCGACCGATGCCGTTGAAGAAACCGAGCAGCGACCACAGTGCGATGCCGAGGGATCCGCCGAGCATGCGCGGGTACCAGTATTCCAGCGCCAGTCGCAGAGTCTGCGGGGGGATGTGAAAGGGCGCGAAAATCGACGAGCCAGATAAGCTAAGCAGAACGAATGCAGGGGTGATCAGCAGCGACGCCCACAGGGCAGTCCACGTGGCCTGCGCGGCACGCGTGTAACGGCGGCCGCCGTAAGCCTGCGCAACCAACGTCTGAACCGATAGGCCGACGCCGCCGAACAGCAGCACGAATACCAATATCGGCCAGTACACTGCGCCGATGGCTGCCGTCGCGGCGGGGGACAACCGCCCGATGAACCAGGTGTCCGTCGCGTTCAGAAAGGCTTGCACGGCGCTGTTCAACATGAAGGGAAAGGCCAGCGCGCCGACGGCAAGGTAGTCGAGCCGAGGCCGGCCGCTCGAGCTCAGGCTCTGTCCTGGGAGTAGTGTTAAGGGTGCGTCCACGCGGGTAGGATGAAGTAATGGGGCCCAACATGCGACGCAATTTACCCGGGACATTTGTGACGCGCTACCTCGCACAGGGCTCGTGGCGGCTTTCGGCTAGCGATCATACGGCGGTGGATGTGTTCCTGCGGGGCGCAGGCTCCCAAGCAGCCCAAATATTGGGCACGCCCAATGTCCGCGAAATCGCGATTGAATGGAGCTGTAATGGGGTGCTGTTGACGGTGAGCTCCGCCGACCCACCGAATATTGTCGAAGCGAAAAGCGCGATTGTGCATGAGCCCCTGCCTTTTCTCTACGAAGCGCTGCCGTTGGCGAGCGTCGATGCAAAGCACAGGCGATTTTGGCGCAGCATTTTTCGCATCGTGCGGATACCCGGCGGCCGCTATCTGCTCGGCGTTTTGGCGCGGCGACGCCGCGATTCGCCTTGAATCCGCGATCGGCATCACAAGAACCGGTCGATCTTGGAGAAGGAATCGGGCAACCCCGATGCGGATACCTCGATTTGCGACGCTCGTCAAGGATGTCCCGGCACGGTTGCAGCACAGTGAGATGTGAGTTCCAAGCTCGGACACGCTACGATGGCTGCAGCAGTGCTGGAAACGGAGTCTATCCCCATCGGCACTGCCGCCGCGGACGCTTCGTTCGAGCCGTATGGGCGCTTGCTTCGAATGCTCATGCCGAGCTTGCGCGGGATCGTTGTGCATGACGGCTTCTCCAATCTCATGTGGGCATCGGACGAATGGGAACTTCCAGCCCAGCCAGACGTCATCAAAAACGCCATCGCGAATGCATTATCGGATCCTGCCGAATTTGCCGGTGTCGTGCACACTCTCGATGCCGACAGCGCCGTTTACTGCTTCGCACTCCGCGGTGAAAGCACTGAATTGCTTGGCGTCGTCAGCCTGATTGCCCGGCTATCTGGGAAGCTGACCGAGGCGCGCCCGCTGCAGACCGTTCGTCAACTGGTACAGCCCGCGCTGGAATGCCTGCGGCGCGAACTAACCCTGCGCTCGAAGCTCGGTTCTCGCGAACGCGACCTCGATGTACGCGAACGCGACCTCGATCTCATGCTGGAGATTTCTTCGCATCAGTCGCTGGCCGCGAGCGACGGCGACGAATTCAGCCTCATTCTGAAGACCGCGATTGAGCGCATGGGCTGCTCGCTCGCGGCGATGTGGGTGCCGGACAAAAATATCTCATTGTCTTTGACGCGCAGTGGACAGCCCATGTCCCCGCAATCGCTGCAGCGCGCGCAGCATCATTTGACCGCGTGGATGCAGCTGCAGCAGCGCACCATTGTGGTCAATCATATTTCCAAGGTCGCCAGCGACATTGCCGCTCCTTACAAGATCCTGGCCTGCCCGGTGCGGCACGCTTCGGAGCGCGTCATGGGCGTGCTCGCTCTTTTCAATCCGCCGAGCGCACCGGACTTCGACGCGCATCAAACGCGAATTGCCGAGCTGCTGGCGAAGAGGGCGACCAGCATCATCCAGGCGCACTACGATTCCAGCACGGGCCTGATGACTCGCCACGCATTCGAGCGCCAGGCCTCGGCGCTGCTCGGATCGACGTCCTTGGCGAAGGCGCACATTATTCTTTATCTCGACATCGATCGACTGCACGTCATCAACGAAACGTTCGGCATGCATGTCGGCGACGATGTGATCGCCAATGTTGCGGAATGCATGGCTAAATCCTTACCCGCCCAGGCGTTGTCGGCGCGAATTTCAGGGGATAGGCTCGCCGCTCTCGTCCCGAATTCCAATTTGGAAGCAGCAGCGATCGTCGCTGAGAAAATCCGTGCCGCCGCCGCCGCGATCGTCCTGCGCGCCGGACACGGCTCGTTCGAAGTATCCGCCTGCCTCGGCGTAGCGTCGATAGGCCGTTCTGACAACCCGCTGGCTCACGCCTTGGCCACGGCGGAAATCGCCTGTAAAGCCGCCAAGGATCGCGGCCGAAACCGTGTGGAAATATTCCAGGATTCCGACCAGAGCATCATCCGGCGCCATACCGACATGCTGGTCATCGGCAAGCTTCGCGATGCGCTCGACAACGATAAATTCCGCCTGGACGCGCAGCCGATTCTTCCGTTGCGAGGCAACTACGGCCGTCCGCGCTTCGAATTGCTGATCCGCATGTTGGGCGATCACGGCGAAATCATTCCGCCCAGCAAATTTCTATCCGCGGCGGAGCGTTATCAGCTCATGCCGACGGTGGACCGCTGGGTGGTGCATCGAGCTTGCGAACTTCTCGGTCGGCACAGCACATCAGTCGGCGAAGATATCGCGCGGTTCGCCATCAACCTTTCCGGTCAATCAATTCAGGACGATTCGTTCCTGGAATACGTGCGCGATCAGATCAAAGCAAGCAACCTTGCCCCCGGGGTCCTTTGCTTTGAGCTGACCGAAACCGCGACCATCGGCAATCTGGTCAAAGCGCAGAATTTTATACGCAGCCTGCAGGATATCGGTTGCCAGTTTGCGCTGGACGATTTCGGCACCGGCGTCAGTTCGCTCGCGTACCTCAAGGATTTGTCCGTCAATTATCTCAAGATCGACGGCACGTTCGTCCGCGATGCAATCGCCAATTCGCGTTCCGAATCGATGATCAAGGCCATCGCACAGCTGGCGAAAGTCATGTGCATGGAAACCATCGCCGAATACGTCGAGACCGATGCACTGCGCGCGCGCATGACGGATCTCGGAGTCGATTACGGCCAAGGTTTCGCGATGGGGAAGGGCCAGCCGCTGGAGGATCTGCTGCAGGAACTTGCCATTTATGAAGCCACGGTGAACGACTGGGCAGTGACTGCGTCACCCTCGCTCGATGAAGCGCTACCCGAGACGTAGGTCGGCTCCTACAACGGCTCGCAGAAAAGCGCCCACAGCGGCAAAGCCCTTGGCATGCGTCAATGGGGCTCAAACAGCCAGCCGGAGCTTCTCATGCTGATACTCACTCGCCGCACCGGCGAGAGCCTGCGCATCGGGGATGATGTCGAGGTGACCGTAATGGCGGTGAACGGTTCACAGGTCCGCATCGGCATCAAAGCACCCCGCAACATTGCAGTCGATCGCGAGGAGATCGCCGAGCGCAAGCAGCGCGAACGTGAACCCGCGCATCGCGAGCCCGCACAGTAAGCCCGCGCGGCGCGGGTGAGGGCAGCTGGGCTCGCGCTGTAGATTTTCGCCCCACCTGGCGCCGGCTCACTAGCCGATCTCGCGTGAATTCACAAGGCGTTGGGGCGTAGTTCATTTGCCGCTTGTATTCAGTGCCTACTTTAGGCACACAATGGCGGTAACGAGGCATTAAAAAGACCAACGCAAGGAATGACACGCCAATGGTGGGCCACCGGCGGCGCCAAACTCATGACAAACCCGACGTACGCGCCCGAGCT
This sequence comes from Steroidobacterales bacterium, assembly GCA_038229815.1. Taxonomy (GTDB): domain Bacteria; phylum Pseudomonadota; class Gammaproteobacteria; order Steroidobacterales; family Steroidobacteraceae; genus Bog-1198. The sequence continues at coordinate 8,405 of JBBROC010000004.1, forward strand.
ACTCGTGCAAACGTGGTTCAATACCGATCGACCCCTGGCTCTGTCCGGCCTGCGCGGGCGGGTTGTGGTGCTATCGGCGTTCCAGGTGCTGTGCCCAAAATCCATAGGCGGCGGAGTTCCTCAAGCACAGCGAGTGTATGAGACCTTCGAACCGAAGGATGTGGTCGTGATCGGGTTGCACACCACTTTCGAGCATCATGATGCCTTCAATCCGGCAATGCTCAAAGCGTTCATTCATGAATATCGGCTCAAGTTTCCCATCGCGCTCGATCAGCCGAATCCGGCGAGCCCGATTCCACAGACCATGGAGCGGTACAAAATGCGCGGCACACCAAGCCTCGTCTTGATCGATCGGCACGGCGTGGTGCGCAAGCACGCATTCGGCGCAGTCGATGATCTCAGGATCGGGGCTGAGATCGGCGCGCTCACGCAGGAGCTCGGCCCGACTCTGACGCAGAGTTCAGCGGCCTAGGCGGCGCACACTTTCCCCGGGAAGAACGAAACGGATTCGAATGCGGGCGCGCTGCGCGTGAGGCGTCGCATCGCGCAGGATCGGCTTGTAATGCCACTGCGATAAGGCGCTCGTTGCGGCATTCTCGAAAACGCCGGTGGGGTTGGCCGCATGGACCGCAACATCCTTCACTGCGCCGCTTTCCGCAACAGTGAAATCCAACTCAACCCATCCCTCGATCTTGCTCAATTCCGCCTTTCTCGGATAGACCGGTTGTACGGACTTGAGGAGCGTAAGGTCGCTGGCTGCTACGACGTTCGCCAGAAATTTCTGGCCGCTAAGCGCGGTGTCCAGGTCATGCTGCACCGAGCTCGATTCGGGCGAAGCAAAACCGATGCCAGTTGCTTCATCCAGCCAGTTCCGCGCCGCCTCGTATTGCCGCAGCTCCAAAGCGAGGCGAGCCTTCGCCACCAGGCGGATACCCAAACCCTGTGTGGCGGAAGCGAGACCGGCGTGACCCGGAGCGAGGTTGCGCAAAGTAAGCAAGTAATACTTGGCGCTGTCATTGGCTGGTTCGATGAGCCGATCCTGCTGTAGCCGTTCCGCGGCGTTCTTCAACAGCTGCGCCAACGCCTCCGCATCGGCCTGCTGGCGCGCGGCCGTGAGAGATGCTTCCGCCGCCTCGATATTGGCGCGGGCAGTTATTCCTTTGGCGGCCTCCAGCCAGGCGGATGCGTGCGCAAAATCGCGCCGATCGATGGCGCCGCGGGCTTCCGAGAGAAGCCGCATGGTCAGATCGTCCTCCGCCCGTCGCGCGGCTTCGCTGTTGGGGTCGAGGCGCAGCGCCTCTTTAATATAGAAGAGCGCACTGTCGCGCTTCGGATCGATGAGGTGCGCCTCACCGATGCGTTGGGCTGCAAGAGTCAGCAACGGCGGCACTTTGCCCGAGTCGGCCGGGAGTTCATTGTGCATCCGCAGCGCCGCTTGAGCGGCCTTCACCCGTTCACGCAACTTAGCCAGCCGGCCCGTCAAGAACGCGATGCGCCCGTCGTCCGCACCCGACTTACGCGCCGTGTCGATCGCAGCCGACGCCTCATCGAGGCGTTCCTCAAGCATGGCGTTCTCGGCTCTGGCCAATAGCCGGTCGCGGACCTCGGCGAGGCCGGCGAGGGCTTGCTTTCCGAGCGGATTGCGCGCCTGCTCCTTCAGGTATAACTCCAATGCATTATCGCCTGCGGGTTCCGTCAGCCGATTCGCCGCAAGCGCGGCAGCTGCCTGCGTGAGAAGCAGGGTTTCGGCCGGGATTGGTCGGGCGACCCGTGTGGCGTATGTGGGAACGGGGCCGTCATCGGAGGTTCTATGCATTACCCACGCTGCTACCGCGATCACTCCCAACGCGGCTATTGCGCCTATGAGCAACGCACCGCGATGGGGTTGCGAGCGGCTTTTGACCGTGGGAGCGGTGGCGACCCGCCTGCGCTGCGCTGCGTATTTCTTGACGGCGGCATCCGCAAACAGTTTAGCCCTACCCGGCGACATAGGCTTGTGGATGAATCGATAGATGGTACCGGCGCTGATCAATCCTGCAAGCGAAGTCTCCGCGTCACGATTCCCGGCAACCACCACCACGAGATCGGGGAACTGACGCTTGATCTGTGCGATGAAGACGCTCGGAGTTTCGTTCACGGTTTGTACGTCAAGCACCAAGATGCCGACTTCACCCGCCAGCAGAAGGTCGCTGACCTTGTCGGCAGACGGTACATGCCAGAGGCGCCGCGCGCCGCCCACGGCGTCGCGAAAGGTCTGCAGGAATACTTCGTCGACCGTGAGCACCACAAGTTCGACGATGTCGCTCGCCAAGCTGAATTGCAGCGTGCCCAGCGTGGCGCCCTCTTCGTCCGAAGCTAGCACCGGTAATTTCCTTTCATTGATGCCTTGAGGGGTGGAAAACACTGCTCAGATCGCACTGCAGCAGCCCAACAACCACTGCCCTCCTAGGCTAGTGTCATTCCATTGGCGACGCTATACGATATGGAGACTTTAGGAACAGACAATGTCTGTTGCAGTGCGACAAATTAAATCTGTGAACGAACACTCAAAGACGGAGCGGCAAAGCGCCCCGGGCGAGGGAGCATTGCGCGGATCAATCGAGATTACCTCTAAATTGCCGGCGGACCAGCGTGCCGCGCTGGAGCAACTGCTGTTCTTCAACGTCAACCAACATCGGGTACGTATTGGAATCCAGCAATCCATAGACACCTATGGGGTGCCGGAAATCTATGAGCAGGATGGCGGCCTGCGGGTGCGTGTGGGCGACATCGCCGGCGTACAAACGTTGTTCGCAGTGTCCGATTTGGGAAGACCTCTTGGCTTTGCCGTTTTCGTAAGGGCCGCGCATGAACGATTCGCAGTATTGCATCTCGGAGTGGAGCCACGCTTGAGCGCAACCCCCGAGATGAACACGCGCGTGCTGCTCAAGCTGATGCATGAGATCCGCAGCACCGCTCGCCGCACGAGGGGAGTCGATTGCATCGAACTCGTGTACAAGGACTGCCACGCCGTGCGCCTGCACGGCTGACCGACGCTTGGCGAGCCAACTAGAACGGCAGAAATTACGAGCACAGCGCCATGCCGACGGCAAACTGCGCTGCGCGTGGTGCCCGGCCGATCCACTGTACCTCGCGTATCACGATGTCGAATGGGGCGTGCCCGTCCATTCAGACCGGCAGCTGTTCGAAATGCTGTGCCTCGAAGGCGCCCAGGCGGGCTTGAGCTGGCTCACCATCTTGCGCAAGCGCGAGTCCTACCGCAAAGCCTTTGACGGTTTCGACCCGCAGAAAATGGCACGATACGACGCGGCCAAGCGTAGGCGGCTGTTGCGGGAACCGGGCATCGTCAGAAATCGGCTCAAGGTGGATGCCTTCATTGCAAATGCCCGGGCCTACCTTGAAACGTGTGCCGAAGTCGGTTCGTTCGACGGGTATTTATGGCAGTTTACCGACGGCAGGGTGGTACGCCGGCGGCCGTTGTACTTGGGCGGCATTGCTCAATCGACCGCGCAAAGCGATGCAATGAGCAAGGATCTCAAAAAAAGAGGCTTCCGTTTCGTCGGACCCACCATCTGCCACGCCTTCATGCAAGCCGTGGGAATCGTCGATGAACATCAACGTAACTGCTGGGTCGCGGTCAAAGGGAATCGCCATGGATAATCGGAACCGGAGTGGGCGACGCTTGAGTCGCCGGGCCGGCATCGCGGTCGTGCTCTCAACGGCGCTGCTAGCGCCAGGGTTCGCGCAAACGTCGAAACCTGGTTTGAAGCCTCTCGACGTCTTTGACCTGCAGTGGGTAAGCGATCCGCAAATCTCACCCGACGGCCGCAGCATCGCTTACGTGCGCATGAATTACGACATCAAGATGGATAGGCCGCAGAGCGCCATTTGGCTCGTCGGCGCCGACGGGAAGCACCCGCGGCCGCTCTCCAGCGCTCCGATCAGTTCCACGCCGCGCTGGTCGCCGGACGGCACCCGCCTCACGTACTTCGGCGCGTCCGGGGACGGCTCGACGCAGCTATTCGTATACTGGGTCGAGAGCGGCGTCAGCACTGCCATCAGTAACTTTACCGAACCACCCGCAAGCCCCGCGTGGTCGCCCGACGGACGATGGCTCGCCTTCACCATGCCGGTGGCCGCCGAACGCAAGCCTCTGAAGGCGGATTTGCCGGAGGCTCCGAAGAATGCGAAATGGGCCGATCCCCCGAAGCTCATCGATCGGATGGTGTTTCGGGTCGACGGTGAAGGCTATTTGCAGAACGTGTTCAGTCAGCTTTTTATCATCGGCGCCGACGGCGGTCCGGTCCGCCAGCTGACTCGTGGCGATTTCGAACACGACGGCACACCCGCATTCACCGTCGACGGCAAGAGCGTGCTGATCACGGCGAATCGACGGCCCGATGCGGACTATGAGCCTCTCGATAGCGAAATTTATCGGGTGGATCTGTCGGACGACTCCATTCACGCGCTGACCGACCGCCGTGGACCGGATCAACATCCCGTGGTTTCGCCCGACGGCAAGCATATTGCTTACTTGGGATTCGACGATAAACGATTGGGTTATCAGGCGACACAGCTGTACGTCATGGACAGCGACGGTTCCCGCCCGCACTCGATCACGGCGCAACTCGACCGCGACGCTGCCGAACCAGTATGGACCGGCGACAGCCGGCAATTGATTTTTCAGTACGGCGACCAGGGCTCGACAAAAATCGCAGCCGTCGATCTCGGCGGCAAAATTCGCGTTCTGGCCGATGATGTGGGCGGCAACGACATCACCAGGCCGTATTCCGGAGGCTCGTTCTCGGTGGCGAAGGCGGCCAAGGGGGCCAATCCCAGATTCGCATATACAAGGGCTGCTCCCCTCGCCCCGGCCGCGCTCGCCACCGGCACCTCAAATCGCGATATCGCGACGCTCGCATCCTTAAGCGATACCCTGCTCGACCAGCGAACGCTCGGCGCTGTAGAGGAGATTCTCATCGAGTCGTCGGTCGACCATCGCCGCATCCAGGGATGGATCGTCAAACCGCCGGGGTTCGACAGAAGCAAGAAGTACCCCTTGCTGCTCGAGATTCACGGCGGACCGTTTGCAAGTTACGGGCCGTCTTTTGCCGCCGAAATCCAGCTGTATGCCGCGGCCGGTTATGTCGTGCTATATCTGAATCCGCGCGGCAGCACGGGTTACGGCGAGGAGTTCGCCGATCTGATCCATCACGATTACCCGGACAACGATTACGGCGATCTCATGTCGGGCGTCGACGCCGTGCTCGCACGAGGCTACGTCGACTCGACCCGCTTATTCGTCACCGGCGGCAGCGGCGGCGGCGTGCTCACCGCGTGGATCGTAGGCCATACCGACCGGTTTCGCGCTGCGGTGGTTGTCAAACCCGTGATCAATTGGGCGAGTTTCGTGCTCACGGCGGACATGACCAATTATTTTTACCGCTACTGGTTCGACGGCTTTCCTTGGGACGACGTGCAATCCTATTGGAAGCGTTCGCCGCTCGCCTACGTGGGCAACGTGCACACGCCGACGATGCTGATGACGGGGGAAGTGGACTATCGAACTCCTTCGAGCGAAGCGGAACAATTCTATCAAGCGCTGAAATTGCGCAGAATCGATACGGCTCTGGTGCGTGTTCCGAATGCCTCACATGACATCTCCGCGCGTCCCAGCTTGCTGATCTCGAAGGTTGCCTACGTGCTCGCCTGGCTCAAGTCGCACGACGTCAAATCGCCGTGAGTCACGGGTTGCGGATGCTCCGTGCAGTCTGGCCGAACAGTATATTTCGCGATTCTTCGCTGACCGTTGGTTTGCTGCTGACCGCGGCGCCGCGTTCGTAGGCACGCAGCGTTGCAGGACGGCCTTTGATGGCCTCGAACCAGCGCTTCAGGTGCGGAAAATCGTCGAGATTCTGACCCTGCGCTTCATGCGGCAAGATCCAAGGATAGGCCGCCATATCCGCGATGGAGTAGGCGCCGGCGATGAATTCGCGGTCGGCGAGGCGATTGTTCAATACTCCGTACAGCCGATTCGTTTCATTGACATACCGCTCGACGGCATAGGGAATTTTCTCGGGGGCATACCTGGCGAAATGATGATTCTGACCCGCCATCGGTCCTAGACCTCCTACTTGCCAGAACAACCACTGCATAATCTCGACTCGGCCGCGCAAGTCCTGCGCGATGAATTGCTCTGTCTTCTCCGCCAGGTACAACAAAATTGCGCCGGATTCAAAGACGGATATCGGCGCCCCGCGCTCCGTCGGCGTGTGATCGACGATGGCCGGCATGCGGTTATTCGGCGAAATAGCCAGGAATTCCGGGCGAAATTGCTCGCCCTTGCCGATATTGACCGGAATGATCGTGTACGGCACGCCGGTCTCTTCCAGAAAAAGAGTGATCTTGTGGCCGTTGGGGGTCGGCCAATAATACAGGTCGATCACGGGTGTACCTCCGGGGGGTCGAGCGCCATCTTGTGGTCGCGCAGAATTGCTATGCAAACGTCCTCTTCCCGCGGCATGGCGCGCATGTGCGCGAGACGCGCCCGCGCGCGGGCATTCTTGGTCCAGGGCATCAGCGGATTGTCGAGTCTTGCAGCGGCCGCCCTTCGCCACTCCAACACATGCTTTCGCTCGGCAATCACTCGCGCCTCCTTGCTTTCAGGCGCGAGCAGGCGCCGCTCGATGCTGAAGCCCAGCAGTTGCGCGACAATGGTATCGCCTCGCTGCATGGTCTTCGACAATTCCAAGCAGAGTTCGCGGCGTTCCGGTGCGGCACTCGATGCGCGGCACGCCTCCGTCAGAGCGGCGAACGTCGGAACAATTTCATCGCCGGCGATTGCACTGACGGTAGTCAGCCGCGCGGAGTCGGACGCCGCGACTCCGGCCGGCAGTTTGCCGCGCGCTTCATTGAGGGCATCGACCATCAGAACTATTATGCGATTCCAGTAGATGTCGAAGCGCGCAGTATGGGCCATGTCGGCAAGGATCCGGTCGATTTCCGTCGCATCACCGTCCTTTTGCGCCGCAGCGAGAGTCTGCAACCATGCAGCGCCATTTTCCGCATCCACCCAGCGCATGACCGTCGCTACGTCGCCGGTGTCGCAGCTTGGCGTTGATTGACACAATTGCAAATGCAGCCAGCCGATGCTCGGGTCTTGCGGAGCCAATTCACTGGCTCGAACCGCCAGGTCCAGCGCCGTCGGCTTGACCGCGGAGCCGACCCGGCGCAGTGCCGCGGCTGTCGCCAGCGAGTTTGCATCCGCTCGGGCGATGAGCGCGGCGGCGGCGGCGGTTCTCCAGGCCTGGTATTTTTCTACCCCGGTTGGGGGCTTGACCCTCGATCCCGTTGCGCCCGCCGCGCAAGTCGCCGCGAATGCCGCGAGCAGCAGACAGTGCTTGACCATGAGACTAACCCGGCCGCTAGCTGTGGATTCGGCTACCGGCAGCCGTCAGCCCGGCGGTGATTGCCAATCGCATGGCGTCCTCCACCGAAATGTCGAGGGGTTCAATGTGATCGCGAGGAAGATAAATCGTATAGCCGCCGAAGGCGTAGCTCATGGGAAAATATACCGTGACCCACTTATGACCGCCGTGCGCATGCAGCACCGAAGGAACATCCTCGCGGGTCACAAAGCCGATCGCACGTACTTCCGCGAACCGGGCCAGGACGACACGCTGCAAGTCGCGCTTCTCGCCGCTGCCCGACGGCAGCAAACTCACGACGTCGCGAAATCCGCCGTAGAGCGTCTTCACGAATGGAATTCGGCCCAAAAAATCGTCCCAATACTTGAGCAAAATCCTGCCGGCATAAGCGTTGACCAAGCTGCCCACGAGCAGCAGCAGCACAAACCCTGCGATCAGCCCCAAGCCGGGCCAGTAATGTTCCGGGCTGACGATGCCCAACGCGATCAGCGCTCGCCGCAGCCATCCTTCGACCGTATTCACCAGCCACCAGATCACATAGACCGTCAACGCCAAGGGTAGGACGGTTACCAGGCCGCTCATGGTCAGCGTTAAGATCTTGCGCATGGGGTTAATCATCGCATGATCGGGCTCAACGTGCTGCAACCTCACAAAACGCCGGCGAAGTACGCTTATTTTCACCGCTCTGTACGAGCGTGGAATTTTCCGGATTCCACACGAAGTACTGTGTCACCACCATGGTGCCGCGTGTGCGGGAAACGCTCATTACGGCTGCCGCGGCAGAATAAATCTCAGACCCTGGTAATTCAGCACTACGCCATCGCGTCGAATGCGCTCAACGGTGGGACCTTCCTGCAAGGTGCTGCCTTCGTGATACTTGCGCATGTTGACGTACACAAAGCGGTCGGAGGGTGATGTCGCATAGACGTGCACATCGAGGTGCAGCTCGGGCAGCGCTTGGGAACCCGTCAAGCTGATTTCACTGATCGTCGGCAACACTTCCTGGGTTTCGAGGTTGGCCTCCCGGTCGGTCAAAAGCGGGTCTGAACGACGTGGGTGGTGGACGGCTGCGACTCCGGCGGACGCCGCGCGCGCCGGCGCCGCTAGCACGGGGGCCGCGCTCATCGCCGGCGCGACAGGAATTTCCGGCGCGTACTCCGGTGCGGCGTCCAATGGACTGAACGGGCGCGGCGTGGGCAGTGCCGAATTCGCGTCGGAAGGGGACGTAGCTTTCACGGGCGGCGACACGTACGCGCTAGTAACACCTTTTCGTGTCAAGACGAACGTCAAGACAAGCAAATTGATACCCAGCAATACGCCGAGGACGACTGCCCAGACAGGCAGGCGGTTGCGTCTGGATGCAGAGCGAGTGTCCATCAGGCCCGGCACTGATTGCCGCTGCCGTTCCATTTCCGATTTCTTGAGGGCGTCGAGAATGAAGGACATAAATTCCTAACTGCCGCGCGGTGCGCCGGCCAACAACAATGGAGAACCCGGTTCGGCTAACGCGGTGTCGAGCACGACTTGCGTTTGCACTCCCGCAATGCCGTCGACGGTGAGGCGATGTTCGCGTTGGAAATTCTGTACGGCGATCGCCAATTGTTCGTCGTAGACATCAGCGTGCTCGGGATCGGAGGCGGCGCCCTGGAGGGCGTTCAAACTACGACGCAGCCAACGGACCTCGTCACCCTTCATCCCCACCGACAACAGACGGGTGCGGACTGTCTTGGGCTTCCACACGACAGTGAATTCTCCGAACCATTCCCGGGAAATCTCGTCAACAGTCACTTGCTCGTTATGTTCGCCCAAATTCAGGGTCGCAAATTGATCATCCAAGGCGGACAGCACCACGCGATGCCGTTGTCCGCGATCGTCGGTCAGGGTGAGGATCGCAGGTCTGTTCAAGGCTCTTACTTGGGCCCATGAGCCGCGTTGGTCCAGGCACGCTAAACCGGCCTTTGCCGCTTGTGCACAGGGGTCCCGGTCATCCGCCATAGCGATTCCCCATAGCGAGAGGAGACGGCGGAAGGCTGCCGCATCCGTGGTATTGGCACTGTTGTCCGCGAGCACGGCGTTCAGGGATACGGTCCTGAGCGTGACGGCCGTCTGCGCGGAAACCGCCGCAGTGGGGGGGGATTTCAGCGCCGCCGGCTGGGCCGCGAGGTGAGCCGACTTGTTGCCGGCGTTCTGTAAGGGCAGAAGTTGCCGCTGCCAGAAGTGCCACGCCAAAAAGGCGATGCCGGCAATGCTGGCAAGGCCCAAAATCCCTGCGAGCCAGCCAAACCACACTGGCAGGAATCGCCGGCCGTACACTTCGCCGGCCGCGACTCGCACCAGAGCGGCCGTGACTTTTCTCGTTTCTCGCGTGTAGGCACCCAGCAACGCGCGGTCGCATGTCACGTTGATGACGCGCGGTATACCCGCCGCTAGGCGGTGCACTTCGCTCAGCGCGGAGGGAGTGAAGATTTCCTCCGGAGAACCGGCCACCCGCAGCCGATGGCGCACATAGCCTCTTGTCTCTTCCCGCGATAGCGGCTCCAGGTGGTAACGGCCGGTAATGCGCTGTGCCAGCTGGCGCAGTTCCGTGCGGTCGAGCAGCTCGCGAAGCTCCGGCTGTCCAATCAGAATGATTTGCAGCAGCTTCTGTGTGGGGGTTTCCAGATTGGTCAGGAGCCGGACTTGTTCGAGGACTTCGGCGGATAGGTTCTGCGCCTCGTCCACGATGACGATGATGCGCCGCCCGGCGGCGTGGGCCGCCATCAAGCGCCGATTCAACGCATCGACCATTTGCTTGACGCTGTCGCTATCCGCCTCGGCGATGTCTATTCCCAGTTCTTCGCAGATCGTCAGCAGGAATTCCACCGGCGTTACCCGCGGATTCAAGATGACCGCGACATCGGCATGATGCGGAACGCGCGACAGCAGGGTGCGCACGACGGTGGTTTTGCCGGTGCCCACCTCGCCGGTAAGCTGGATGAATCCGCCGGATTCGTTGACGCCATACAGCAAGTGCGCCAACGCTTCGGCGTGGCGCTCGCTCAAATAGAGATAGCGCGGGTCCGGCGTGATGGCAAAGGGCTTTTCGCTGAGACCGAAGAAGCGTAAGTACATGGCTGCCTAGGATACGCTCAGCCGGGTTCCGAACCTCGTGAAGACCGCGACAACAGACTGGCGCGGGTCAGCATATCCGATCCAAAGCGGTTCCGGATACCGTCGATCGCCAGATCCAATCGCGCATTTGGGGTGGGGCCAGGGGCGAATAAATCCGCCTGACGCAGCATTTGCAAGTTGCTGACTGCGACGCCCAGCAGCCGCACTGCCGCATTCGGCTGGGCTGCGAGCCACCCCTCGAGCAACGCTCTCGCGGCCGCCGCAAGGACCGCGGTGTCCTGGGTCGGCGGCTCCAGGACGTGTTGACGGGTAAAGGTCCTGAAATCAGCACGGCGAATCTTGACGCTCACGGAGCCTGCGGCGAGTTCGTGCGTCCGAAGGCGCGAGGCCGCCCGGTCCGCGAGCCCCAACAAGCGCGCGCCGAGTTGCGACGTGCTGCGGATATCGGCAGCGAACGTCTCTTCGGCGCTGATCGATTTCTCCTCGCGATGCGGCTCGACGGGCCGGTCATCGAGACCGGATGCGCGTTCGCGCATGGATCGTGCGTGCTTGCCGAAGAGATGCCACAACACGTCGTCGCCGGCTTGGCGCAAATCGACGAATCTGCGAATTCCCGCCGCATGCACCGATGGCAACGTCCGCGCGCCGACGCCGAACAATTTCTCGATCGGCAAACCATCCAGGATATCGCGCATATTGTCCGCGCCGATGCGGCACATGCCGTCGGGTTTGTTCAGGTCGGACGCGATTTTGGCCAGCAATTTGTTCGGCGCGATTCCCACCGATGCGGTCAGGCCGGTCTGCCCGACGACGCGGCGACGGATTTCGCAGCCGATCGACTCCGCGCTGCCGAAGACTTGTTGACTCGAGGTTACATCGAGAAACGCCTCGTCCAGCGACAGACCTTCCACGAGCGGCGTGAATGCGTGAAAGATCGCGAACACTTGTTGCGAGACCTCATGATAGCGAGTCATGCGTGGCCGCACGCAGATGGCCTGGGGGCAGCGGCGCAACGCTTCGCTCATGGGCATGGCCGAGCGCACGCCGAAACGACGCACGACATAGTTAGCGGCGGCGACCACGCCGCGGCCGCCGGTGCCACCGACGATCAAGGGCTTACCTTTGAGTTCCGGGCGATCCCTTTCTTCCACGGACGCATAGAAAGCGTCCATGTCGATGTGCAGAATCGCCCGGGCGTCCTCGTGCCGCATCGCTCGATCTCCTCAAAAAGGCGGACGGCTCTCCATCTTACAGCTCGGTCGAGGGCCCCGGTGTTCGGAATCATGATTCCGGGTTGATTCCCGCCGTCAGTTCATGGGGCGCAAAATCATCGACACCGGTGAGATCAGAGACCTTGGCATCGTAGTCACGCAAAACAGCTGCCTCGGCCTCGCTCAGGATGCCCGCCTGCACAGCTTGCGCAATCTGACCCGGAAGCTCCAATGCGCTCACGCGGCCGGTCTTGATTCCATCCACTCGAATGCGCTTCTCGAGGGATTCCGCCAGCGTCGACATGATCAATGCTTCTTGCAGCAGGCCAAGCGGATTGTTCGAGCTGTTGGTCTTGTAGATGTACCGGGTCAGGCGTTCCCTGGCAGCGGTCGGGTTCATGATCAGATCGACGATGTCGCGGCCCAAGCGGTCGCTCGGCGGCGAATACGTGAGTCCGCGCGGAAAGATGAGCAGCCGCATGATCGCTGCCAAAGGGCGGTTCGGAAAATTGCGCAAGAACAAATGCAGCTGTTCTTGGGCTTGATACAGCAAGCTACGGCAGGCCCATTCGACCAGCGGCAGATCGGCAGCCTCGCGGCCTTGGTTCTCGTGATGCTTCAATACCATTGAAGCCAGGTACATTGCGGAGAGCACGTCGCCCAAGCGGGCCGACAGGGTTTCCTTCTTTTTGAGATAACCGCCGAGCGCGAGCATCGCGATATCGGCCGCCAGTGCAAATGATGCGCTGAAACGGTTCACGTGCTGGAAGTAACGCCCGGTGGGCCCAACCCGCGGTACTCGGGTGAAGCGCGCGAGCGTTACGCCCAAGACCAGCGAGCGCACGGCGTTGGAAATGGCAAAGCCGATGTGGCCCATCAGCGCGCGGTCGAACTCCGCGATGCCGGTCGCCCGGTCCGGGTTGCGCGCCGCATTCATCTCCTTCAACACAAACGGATGGCAGCGTACCGCTCCTTGGCCAAAAATGATCAGGCTACGCGTGAGGATGTTTGCACCCTCGACCGTGATCGCCACCGGCACGATTTGATAACCGCGACCCAGATAATTTTTCGGTCCCAGGCAAATACCCTTGCCGCCATGCACGTCCATCGCATCATTGGCGATCATACGGCCTAATTCTGTCACGTGATATTTCAGCATGGCGGACGGAACCGAGGGCTTTTCGCCGCCGTCGATGGCGCCGGCGGTAACGGAGCGCGCGGCATCCATGATGTAGGTGCGCGCCGCCATGCGCGCCAAGACTTGCTCGACACCCTCGAAGCGTCCGATCGGCATGTTGAACTGACGCCGTATCCGCGCGTACGCTGCCGATGCGTACACGGCGGCCTGGGCGCCGCCGGTGGCGCTCGAAGGAAGCGAAATGCATCGGCCCACCGACAATTGCTCCACCAACATGCGCCAGCCCTGGCCGGCCATCTCGAAGCCTCCGATGATGGCGTCGACCGGCACGAACACATCGTGTCCTTGAATCGGCCCGTTCTGAAAGGGGACATTGAGCGGGAAGTGCCGGCGGCCAATGGTCACGCCGGCGGTGTCGTGCGGAATCAGAGCACAGGTAATGCCGAGGTCAGTGCGATCGCCCATGAGACGTTCGGGGTCGAAAAGGCGAAAAGCCAGCCCCACCAACGTGGCGACCGGCGCCAACGTGATGTAGCGCTTGGAGAAGTTGAGCTTGATGCCGACGATTTCCGACCCTTGCCACCGGCCCTTGCAAATGAGCCCGGTGTCGGGAATGGAGGCGGCATCAGAACCCGCGCGCGGACCGGTGAGTGCAAAACAAGGCACTTCCTCGCCGCTAGCCAGGCGCGGCAGGAAATGTTTTTTTTGCGCTTCGGTACCGTAGTGCAGCAGCAACTCGGCCGGTCCCAAGGAATTTGGCACCGCGATGGTGGAGGACGCCACCGCGGAGCGTGAGGCAATCTTGATGAGCACGCAGGAATGCGCATACGCCGAAAATTCCAGCCCGCCGTAACGCTGCGGAATGATCATGGCGAAGAATCCGCGGGATTTGATGAACAACCACACCTCCGGAGGCAGATCGGCGCGGCGATGTGTGATGTCCCAATCATCGAGCATCGCGCACAAGTCCTCGCACGGTCCATCGAGAAACGCCTGCTCTGCTGCGTTCAGCGTCGGTGTCTTCGCCGACATGAGCTTTGTCCAATCGGGACCTCCCGTGAACAATTCGCCGTCCCACCACACGGTTCCGGCGTCCAAGGCTTCGCGCTCGGTCGAGGACATCGGCGGCAGCAACCGGCGATAGCTGCGCAGAAAAGGCCGCGTCAGCACCGTCATCCGCAGCGGGCGGATGTTCAGGAGCAGCAGCACGGCATAAGGGATGGAAACGGCAATTTTCCACCAATCGGGCGCCGATCCGAGCGCCCAGTAGGCCAGCAGCAAAAGTCCCAGCACCCCGGAGCTTAGACCCAGAGTCGCGCGTCGATAGGCGAGAAAGAGAATGGCTCCCATGAACAACACGGCCCAGGCGAGAAATACGCCCGCATCGACGGCCAGGTCAGTCATACGCAGCTCATGTTCAAATCAGGTCTTTCACGCCATCTCTTTCTTCAAGCAATTCACGGAGCGTCGCCTGCATCTTGTCGCGGCTGAAATCGCTGATGCTCAACCCTTGAACGATGCTGTATTCGCCGCCCTTGCAGATCACCGGATAGGAGTAAATGACCCCTTCGGCTATCCCATAGCTGCCATCGGAGGCGATCGCCATGCTTGCCCAATCTCCCGGCGGCGTCCCGAGCATCCAATCGTGCACATGATCCAGCGCGGCAGCTGCCGCGGAAGCCGCGGAGGACGTTCCGCGCGCCTTGATGACTGCCGCGCCGCGTTGCTGCACGGTCGGAATAAAAACGTCCTTGAACCAGCTCTCCTCGACCACGGACAGCGCCGGCTTGCCGGCCACCGTCGCATGATGCAGATCGGGATACTGGGTCGCCGAATGGTTCCCCCAAACGGTGACCCTCTTGACCTCCGTCACGGGCGCCCCGGTCTTTTCGCTGAGCTGCGCCAATCCACGGTTGTGATCCAATCTGGTCATCGCCGTGAACCGGTGCGGCGGGAGCGAGGGGGCATTGCGTTGAGCGATCAGTGCATTGGTGTTCGCCGGATTGCCAACCACCAGGACGCGCACATCTCGGTCGGCCACCGCGTCCAGCGCCTTGCCCTGAGCGGAAAAGATCTTGGCGTTTTCCAGCAGCAGGTCCTTGCGTTCCATGCCCGGTCCGCGCGGACGTGCGCCGACCAGCATCGCGAACTTGCACTCCTTGAAAGCGATGCTCGGCTCGCTCGTGGCCGTAACCTTGTTGAGCGTTCGGAAGGCGCAGTCATTCAACTCCATCACGACGCCCTGGACCGCCGCACTCGCCGCGGGGATCTCCAGCAAATTCAAGTTGATCGGTTGATCTGCACCCAGCATCTGGCCCGAGGCGACGCGAAAAGCGAGCGCATAACCGATATTCCCGGCCGCTCCCGTGATGGTGACAGTGACTGGCTTCTTCATGACTAGCTCCGGCGGCAAAAGCGAGGAATGGTAGCCGAAATCGCCGCGCCGCGGGCGCTACCGCAAGCCGGCTGTATCGCTAGTCGCAAGCCCCACGGCTGCAAAAATCGGCGTAAGTGCTGCGAAAGCGGCGCAATTCGGCGTCGGCTTCGGCGGTGCGGCCGGCGCGGCGGAGGGCGGCGATGTCTGCGAGCCAAACCGAGGGGGGGCGCGCGAGCTTGCGATTGAGCGGCGCGCTCGTGGCTGCATTCGCATCTGCCGCGACGCGCACCAAATGCGGCGCATTGTCGGCACGATTGGCGCGCTGCGGCCCAAACACGATGGCGAGCACCAGCGCCACTGATAGTAAGACGCTGGCCGCGAAGGCGAGGGGCGCCAAACACGGCGGCTTGGCATGCAGGTCGCGCGACAATTCAAGCACGCGACGATCGAGCGCATTCGGCGGAATCGGCGCGGATTCTCGTTTGTACTGATGCGACAGCGCGCTGCCGCCCCGCAGATAGTTATCCAAGTCGTCAGGCGGATCCATTTACGAGCGTGTCCTTCAAATTTCCTCGCGAACGAAGCGGCTGTGTCCCGTCGCCGTGCAGCGAAGCCAACGATTTCTTCAATTTACGTATCGCATAACGCAGCCGGCTCTTGGCCGTCTCGAGCCCGACATCCGTCACACGTGCTATTTCCTCGATGGTCAATCCGGTCTCTTCGTGGAGAAGAAACGCCTCGCGCTGTTCCCGCGGAAGGGCGCCCAATGCCGCGAGCAACGCCGACTGTTGCTCGGCGAATTCCGCGATCACGTCTGGTCGTTGATACTCCGGCACTTCGGGCTCCGACGGCTGCCCGACTTCATCGGTTGGCGCGCGGCGACGCACAGCGAGATCGCGTCGGAAAAAATCGACGGTGCAGTTGTGCGCGATATGGAACAAGTAGGTGGCGAATTTTGCGCGCGCCACATAGCGGCTGCGAGTCGCGATCAAGCGCGACCAGACTTCCTGAAACAAGTCCGCAGCGGCGCCTGCATTGCGGACCTGCCTCAACAGGTATCGATAAAGCGGGCCTTTGTGGCGAGAGTACAAGGTCGTGAATGCGGCCGAGTCGCCGTCTCGGTAACGAGTCATTAACGTCGCGTCTTCGTCGAGGAATTCCATGGGCGCAAGCATAACTCTTGTTCTCGCTCCCGAGCCTTCATGGCTCAGCGGAGATACTGCACTGCCACATGACCGCGGATCAAAAAATTCGGAAAGGTGCTTGTATGTACCAGTGATGTATGTAAGTATATCACCAGGTCACCGAAACACCTCGATGATCACGGATTCATCAGCCAACCCCTCAAGGAAACTTCAAATGAACAACCAGATTTCAACCAAGCTCGTAGCCCTCGGCGTGGCCCTTATGATGAACAGCCTGCTCATCGGCGGCGTGGCTTACCTGTTCAACAGCCAGCTGCACCAGACGACAACGATATCGCTGGCGCACGCTGCCATATCGGCGCCGTCCGAGACCGTCTGAGCGGATTGTTCGGGTGTTGCCTTAGACTAGCGTGCTACACAGCCGTCACAGCGCATCGAGTGAGGAATGGATCCTAATTGGAACGACAACCAACCCATTTATCGGCAACTGCGCGATCGAATGGTCGCCCTCATTCTCGAGGGTGCGCTCAAAGAGGGGGACCCGCTCCCCTCCGTGCGGGCGGTGGCGGCCGATTACCGGCTCAATCCGCTCACCGTGCTCAAGGGTTATCAGCAGCTGGTCGACGAACGCCTGGTCGAGAAACGCCGCGGTCGGGGCATGTACGTGAGCGAAGGCGCTCGGCGGCAGCTTCTTGCCGGAGAGCGAGAACGGTTCCTGCACGAGGAATGGCCGCAAATTTTGGCGGTCATCCATAGGCTCGGCTTCTCCGCGCAGGAACTGTTCGCGCAGACGCCGGCTATCACCCACCCGGCGCCGCCGCCGCGCGGCGGCGACGCCAAAGAAGAATGAGAGACATCATGCCTGCGCTCATCGAAGCTCGTGATTTGACTAAGAGGTATGGCGCGCATGTTGCGCTCGATCGTGCCAGCTTCACCGTCGAGGCCGGCCGCATCGTCGGACTCATCGGCCCCAACGGCGCCGGCAAAACCAGTGCTCTGCGCGCCATCCTGGGTTTGACCGCCTACGAGGGTCAGCTTCGAGTGTTGGGCCGCGAACCGTTCCGTAAACGCAGCGAACTCATGCATGATGCGTGCTTCATTGCCGATGTCGCCGTGCTTCCCGGCTGGTTGCGGGTCGATCGTGCGATCGATTTCGTCGCCGGGGTGCACCCGCGATTCCGCCGCGATCGGGCAGCGGCGCTGCTGGCCAAAACCCAGATCACGGGAAAGCGCCGCATGCGCGAATTGTCGAAAGGCATGAAGACCCAGGTGCACTTGGCCCTGACCATGGCCATCGATGCCAAACTACTGGTCCTCGACGAACCCACTTTGGGCCTAGATATCCTGGCACGCAGCGCCTTTTACGATGCGCTCGTCAATGATTACATGGATGAGACGCGGACAATATTGATCACCACACACCAGGTCGAAGAGATAGAAAACCTGCTTACCGATGTTTTGTTCATCGATAAGGGCCGCATCGTCCTCGATTCATCGCTGGAAGACATTGCGACTCGCTACGCGGCAGTAGCGGTGGCCGCCGATCGCATCGATGCGGCGCGCGCCGAAGGGCCGTTCTACGAGCGGCGCATGCTGGGCAAGGTGGTGCTGTACTACGAGCATCCCAACCTCGCGAAGCTAGCCGGCCTTGGCGAAGTTCATGTGCCGAGCATCGCGGATTTGTTCGTCGCCAAGCTGTCGGGAGGTGCGGAATGAACACCGCCATTTGGCTGATACGCCGGGAATTTTGGGAAAACCGCGCGATTTGGATGATTCCTGCAGTCATCGGCGCAATCATGACTCTCGCTGCTTTGTTCGGCAGGATCGACCTGATGTCGATGCCATCGCAGATGCCGAGCCGTGCCGTCGGCGAGGCGTTCCTGGTGGCCGTCGGGGCCACTTTTTTCGCCATCATGTCGATTTATTCGACCTGGTACCTGCTGGATTGCTTGTACGCCGACCGCAAGGACCGCAGCGTGCTGTTCTGGAAGTCGATGCCGATTTCCGATACCACGACGGTCCTGGCGAAGTTGGTCACTGCCTTGTTGGTCATCCCCGTGGTGTATTTTGCGGCGGCCGATCTGGCGACGCTCTTGATGGCATTCATCATCTCGGTGCGCGCAAGTTCATCCATCGGCGGTTCAGTCTGGCACTTCGATCTGTGGCTGCAAATGCAGGTTCTGTGGATTTACTTGATCATGACGGCTGCAATCTGGTACCTGCCGGTGGCGGGCTATTTGCTGGTGGTTTCCGCCTGGGCCAAGCGCGCGGTGATGCTGTGGTCAATCCTCCCTCCGCTCGCGTTGATTCTTGCGGAACGCTGGTTCTTCGCTACCCACGTGATTTTTAACGAGCTTGCGAACAGGTTGCTGAGCCTCCCCCGCGTGGCGTTTCACACCGACCTGGGCGACAAATTTTGGGGGCCGAGCGTCGTCGACAACGGCGTCATCCGGACGCCGGCGAGCCTCTGGAGTCTGCTGGATGCCTATGGGTTCTTTTCCAGTCCGGAAACTTGGGCCGGGGCCGGCGTCGGCATCACCCTGATCGTGTGCGCCGTTCAGTTGCGTACGCGACGCACAGAAATATGAACTCTTTGGATTCTCGGCCAAGCAGCGCAAAATAGCCCTTCAGTTCGAATCGATATTTTGAGGAGCGCCAATGTACAAGACCAAGATCGACCTTTCGGACAAAATTCGCCGCAACGTCATTGCCATACTCAACGATCGATTGGCAGATGCAATTGATTTGCAGAGCCAGGTCAAACAAGCGCACTGGAACGTGAAGGGTCCGAACTTCATCGCCCTGCATGAGTTGTTCGATAAGATCTCCGATCTTTGCTTGGAACAAATCGACGAAATCGCCGAGCGCGTGACCAGCCTGGGCGGCACTGCCGAAGGCACGGTGGCCGTCGCCGCCAAGCGCAGTAAACTGAAGAATTACCCGTTGAGCATCACGGCCGGCAAGGATCATCTGTTCTATTTGTCCACTCAGCTTTCCGTGTTCGGCAAGGCAGTTCGCGCCGCCATCGAGGAAACCGACAAGCTCGGCGATGCCGACACCGCGGATTTATTCACGGGCATGTCCCGCGAAATCGACAAGTACCTGTGGTTTCTCGAAGCGCATCTGCAAGAGAAGGCATGATGAGCGATCCATCCATAAACGGCCCGCAGCAGCCGGACCTCGATGCGGCTCTCGCCACCTTGCGGGGCTTGCTCACCGTCGGCGAAACCTTGGAGGCCTGGGCGGTGCAACATCGCTTGTATGCACTGACGCATCGCCGCGCGTGCGTCGCGGCCACCAGCGGGCGCTTTCTATCGCTCAATCGGCGCTTGCTGGGGGGCTACGATTCGGCGGATATCCGGTGGCAGGACCTCAAGGAAACCCGCATCAGTGCCGGCATCCTCGCCGCCGACCTCACCTTGGTGGCGCAGAGCAGCTCGGATCTCAACCTCGGATCGGAAGTCAATCGCGTATGGACCTTTACCGGACTGCGTAAGCAGCAAGCACAGGCGCTTTATCGAATTTGCCAGCAGCACGACCAAGTGTGGCGCGAAAAGCGCCGGATCCGCGAGCTCGAGGAACTGCGCGCAAAATCCGGCGGCGTGCAAATCGGCACTGCGCAAAATTCTTATTCGGCGGCGGATGCTGCAGGCGCGGAATCAGAGCCGGCTCGACGCTTACGTCAGGCGCGCGAAATGCTCGACGCCAAACTCATCAGCGACTCCGAATTCGAATCGATCAAGGCCAAGATCGTATCCGGCTTGTAGACAACGCGGCGCCTCTTGATCTAGCCCAGAAGATAGGAAAAGTAGCTGTTGCGCAGTCGATTGAGCGGGTCCGTCCTCTGACGCAGCGCCCGAAAGAGCTTGACGCGTTCGCCGAACGCTTTCGCCACATGTTCAGGCTGCAAGGCGCGCGTCTGGTTGAAGGTCGGAGTACCGCGCAAGGAGGACGCGAAATCATTGAAATCGATCAAGAAATCGTCCCAGCCGCTATCGCCGGTGGATGAAGGCTCGAGGGTGAACATCGGGCCAGAATAGCTGGCGCTGAACAATGAGCCACGGTCTTGATGCAGCCGGCTCGCGCCGGTGACCACGTTACAGCGGTATCGATGTTCTCGGTAGTATGACTTGCAGAACGAAAAGTATTCGGCCAACACTTTCGGATAATCCGCCTGGGCGAACGCCCACAGACTATAGGTATGGCGCGCCTTCCATGCTTCGGCCGGCATATCGCGCATCCACTCGTGCGCATACATCACCACGCCCCGATTGCTTCCGCGCAGCGCCCTCTGCATGCCGGACAGCATCACGGCGCGAAGTCCCGGCGCGGCTAGCACGCTGCCGACGGTCGAGCCGAATGCAGGCAACACGTTGCGCATCACCGATTTTCGAATCTGCCAAATCCCGGAGCGGCTCAATGAAACTGATTCGTCGAGCGTCCGGCGCTCCACCGTGATGCGATCGTTGAAGGGCGATATGTGCAGCCGCAATGCGCCGGGTGCATTGATGATGGATGAGAATCGACCGCTGAATTCCTTGAGAGACAGCACTTGATAGTCGATTTTGACCGGCGTCAGCGGCCGCACGCGAAGCACGATCTCGTGCACTATGCCCAGCAAGCCGTAGCTCGAGCGCAGCACGCGCATCAGATCGCGCTCCCGCTCGGTCACGACCATTTGCTTGCCCTGCGGAGTGATCAGCTTCAGCTCCGTAACCAGGGAGGACAGTTGCGCGGCGCCGGCCGTGAACGAGGGTTGCGGCAGTGTCGTAACGGCGAGTGCGCCCAGGGAGATCTGCCCCATTTCCGGGGTTAGCGGCAGCTCCAGACCGCGCTCGGCGAGCGCATGGACCAAGCTACCCACGCGGACGCCTGCCTGTGCACGCACGAAGGTCTCGCCGAATTCCACGATTTTGTCGAGCTGACCCAGGTCGACGGTGGTGCCGCCGTCGCCGCCCACACATCGGGTCTGCGAATAATCGGCGCCGATCATTCGAATGGGAGTCGGATAACTCTTCGTTTTGCTTAGAACCGTCGGCAGGTCCTCGAAGCGCTTGAGCTTGAGCACGAGCCGCGGCCGGCGATAAATACCCGATGAATCCGCACTGGGCGACCGAGTGACTCTATTTACCATATTGCTTCCCCCCGGAAGACTTGAACAAGCTAAACCGCCTGCTGTGGGGGGCTACAAAACCGGATGGCTCCGGGGTGCATGCTGCACCTTGAGATACTGGCGACCCCGCTATCGTCAGACTTCTGCAGTAGAAGTCTCTTAGACCGGTGGTTTTGCGTCCCCACCTTTCGGCGGGTTTGCCCTTAAACAGCGACACTACTATGCGTTGGAAGCCGCGTGGATGTAAAGCGCTTTTTTCGCTTAACCCATCAGCAGCAGGGTTTCGGCGTGCTCGACGGCTTCCGGGGTGCCGCACACGACCACGACGTCCCCCTCCTTGAACAAGGTATCCGCGCCGGGATCCCGGCCGACGATGCCGTCGCGGCGCACAGCGCTCACGGCCGCTCTGGAGCCCTGGGCCGTGAGCTCCGCGATACTTCGGCCCACCGCCCACGCTTGCGGGGGCAGGATGACGCTGTGCAGTTCCTCGCGAAAGGCGTGACTGTCATCGAGATGCTCGGCGTCTGCGGCAGGAAAGTACTGACGCAACATACTGTAGCGATGGCTCCGTATGTCGTTTACGGTCCGGATCACGCGCGGCACCGCCACCTTGAGCAGCAACAAGAGGTGCGACAACAACATGAGGCTGGCCTCGAAGGTTTCCGGCACCACCTCCGTCGCTCCGGCCGATTGCAGCTGTTCGAGCTTGGTATCGTCCTGGGTACGCACCAGAATCGGCACGTCGCCCCGCAATTCGCGGACCGCCCTCAGAATGCGAAGCGCCACCTCGGGATTGGCAAACGTGATCACCACGCAGCTTGCATGCGCGAGCCCCACGTTTTCCAGCACCTTGATCTGGCCTGCGTCGCCGTAAATGACCGGATCGCCGGCTTGCCTGCCGACGCGAATGCGGTAGGCGTCGAGATCGAGAGCAATATACTCGAAGCCCGTCTGTTCCAGCACCCGCGCGATGTTCTGGCCGACGCGGCCGAATCCGCAGATGACCACGTGATCGCGCTCGGCGACGGCGAGGGTCGCCCGGGTTTCGCGCATCGCCTCGCTGTGCGAAGGGCCGGTTTCGCCCAGCAGGCCGCGCGTGATCCGACGGTTGTGCCGGATCAGGATGGGCGACAGGACCATGCTGAGCACGATCGCCGCGAGCAGCGGCTGCACGACGGCTGGATCGAGCAATTCGCGCCTCAGCAACAGGGTCAAAAGCGCAAATCCGAATTCCCCACCTTGTGCCACCACCACGCCCGTACGCAATGACTTGAACCAGCTTCCTGTCGCGGGCTTGGCGGCGACGGTCACCACTGCCGCCTTGAGCAGCAGCATTCCGACGACGATGGCAGCCACCATCGGGAAGTGACGTAGCAGCAACCCGACATCGAGCAGCATGCCGACAGTGATGAAGAAGAGGCCAAGCAGTACCTCGCGATACGAACGGATCGTCGCTTCGATCTGGTGCCGAAACTCGGTTTCCGCGAGCATCATGCCGGCGAGGAAAGCTCCGAGGGCGAGCGATAAGCCGACGGCATGAGTTGCCCACGCCGACGCCAGGACAGCGAGCAGCACGGCGATAGAGAACAGCTCCGAGGATCGCACCGAGGCGATAAGGAGGAACAGCGGCCGCAGCAGCCATCGACCGGCGGCCAGCACCAGAAGCAGCGCGAGCACGGCGATACCGATGGCACTCACGATATGTAGGGCGTCCGCGGTCTGCCCGCCGCCGCTCAGCACGGATACCAGTGCTAGAAACAACGGAAAGCTCAGATCCTGAAACAGACAAATCGCCACGGCGAGACGGCCATGCGTGCGGTTGTTTTCGGACTGTTCGGTGAGCTGGGAAATGATGATCGCGGTCGAGGACATGGCCACGGCACCGCCGATCACCACGGCTACTGCAGGAACCACATGAAAGGCCGTGACCGCGCCGGCGGCAACCAGGGCCGTGGTAACCAACACCTGCGAGCCGCCGACGCCGAGGACTTCCCCACGCATTGCCACCAAGCGCGGAAGGGAAAATTCCAGTCCCAAAGTAAAGACCAGGAATACGACGCCGAAGTCCGCCAACAGCCGGGTCGTATCATTGTCGGCCGCGAGGGCCAAGGCATGCGGCCCGAGAAGCATCCCGACGGCGAGATATCCGAGTATCGCCGGCAATTTCAGCTTGCGCACGCCTGCAACCACGCACACCGACGCCGCGAGCAAGATCAGGATTTGCAGCAGCGGATCGTTATAATGCATCCTTCCCTCGAACCGTGGGTCAGTGACTTCCTAGCATATAGCGATCAGAACCTCGAAAGGCCGGTCGCCTCAGCAAACCTGTAACGCCAATAGGCGACGGCGGAGTCGTCGGCAAAGTCGTCATCGCCAGATGCGCCTGACCAAGCTTCGGCGAAGTAGTCGACTACCGCCCGGGCAGGCGCGGCTCGTGCGGGCATGCGCAACTCGACGCTTGCGGCGAGATTCAGATCCTCGAGATTGCGGCGGGTGAAATTCGCGGCGCCCAAGTTCATCCACAGATCGGCGCGATGCCGGAGAACTAGCAGCTTCGGCTGCGATGCTCCTTGTTCGCTCGGATACCAGCGCACTTCAATGCGTGAGCCGCCGTCACGGCGCAGTTCGCCGGCCACCGCCTGGTTCGGCACCCGGTTGCGAGCGAGCAGGATCTTCAGGCTTGCACCGCGCGCTGCCGCCCGCACGGCAGCCGCGATCAGCCGCCTGTCGCTCAAGTTTTCCACGACCATGCTGATTTGGTCACCGCGGCCGGCCGCCGCCATCGCGTCGAGCAGCGCGGTCGCGATGGCGCCCTCGGTGAGAAATCTGGCATCGATGGTTCCGACACCGCGATCGTCCGTTTGCGGTTCCGAAGGCAGGCGGTCGTCGTCAGCCGACCACGCTGCGATCTTCAGTTCCCCCGCGATCATTGCGTGCGCCAAGGATCCGCGCAACACCAAGCCCGCGGCGGCGCCGGCGGGTCCGATGACGGCGGCCCACCCGCCGCTCCCATCGTCAGCAACCACGAGTTGCCGCCGGTCCGACTTGAAATTCTGCATGCGCGACCATGCCGGCAGCGAGACTTCTCCCGACGTCTCGTCGAACGGATCGCTCCACCAACCGAACACCAGACGCCAAAGGGCCGAATACAACGGATTTGAATCGCGCAAGCGATCGAGGCGGATGCGCACGACGATGATGCCCGCCTCTTCTAGCGACGCTAGAATTGACACGGGCGTACCGCCGAACCGTTCATTGCCCGGGTCGGTCAACACAACGACTTTAAGAAGGGGCCGCAAGCGCTTTCTCGCCAACAAGCGTTGCGCGAGCTTAAGAGTCACGGGAGATCGATCAAGCACGATCATCTGCTCGGCATGATCGATCGCGGACTTTTCCCGCGTGCGAATGTCGCTGCGCCGCGGTGAATCGTACAGAAAATCGACGTCTGCTTCCGACAACCGGGAAACTTGCGACACAAGGTGGGTCCCGGGCGGCAGCGGCTTCGCTGTATTCCAAAATGCCAGGGAGAGCCACGCGAGCACCAACAGCGAACATACGGCCTTGGCGAACCGCCTGAATCGCGAGGTGGCTTGGCCTGCCGGCGGCCCCGTCGGCGAACTGCCTAGCGGCTTCGTGCCGGACATATGTAGTCAATCCCGATATTCGATCTGCGCTTCAGCCGCCTCAGCTTCCTCGATCGCCGTCGCAACTTCCATCCAGCGCGCCTCCGCGGACGTCTCCTCGTGGCTCAACGCCGCGTGCTGGGCCTGCAGGCCGCCATGCATCGGCTCCTTGCACAGCTCGAGTTCAATCAGAGCGCGCTGCGCGGCAATCGCGGCGATGCGCTTCTCGATCTCGACGATTCCGCTCCGCAGTCCGCTCAGCCGGCGGCGCGATTTCGAGGCGGATTGTGCAGCGGTGTTCGGCGGAGGGCGCCGGCGCGTTTCCCTCTTGACGGTCGACGGCTGCGTCTTGCCGCGCGACGTCACTCCTCGTTGATAGTCGTCCAAATCGCCGTCGAAAATATCGAGTCGGCCGTCGACTACCAACCATAAGGAGTCCGCCACGGTCTTGATCAAATGGCGGTCATGGGACACGATCAGCATTCCTCCCTCGAAGCTTTGCAACGCGATGGTGAGTGCTTGACGCATGTCGATATCGAGGTGATTGGTCGGCTCATCCAACAAGAGGAGGTTGGGGCGCCGTGCCACGAGCAAAGCAAGGGTCAAGCGCGCCTTTTCGCCGCCTGAAAATCGTCCCACCCGTTCGAAGGCTCGATCACCCTCGAAACCGAATCTACCCAACATATCGCGCACGCGCTGCTCATCGCCTTTTGCGAAGTCCGGCCCCCCCAAATTGCGCAAATGCCAAAATGCATCGCAATCCGGCTGCAGCTGTTCCATCTGCTGCTGGGCAAAGTATCCGATGCTCAGATCCGCTGCCGCAACGCGCCGGCCCGCGAGCGGAGCCGCATGGCCTGCCAGCATTTTCGTTAAGGTCGATTTACCTGCACCATTCGGCCCGAGAAGGGCGATCCGATCGTGGGGCCCGATCGAAATGTTGATACCGCTGACGATGCGGGTGTCTGCATAGCCGCAGGCAGCGTCCTCCACCGTCAAGAGAGGCCGCGGCACTTTGAGGGGAGCAGCGAATTCAAACTCGAATGGGCTATCGACATGCGCCGGTACGATACGCTCCATTCGCTCCAGCATCTTCAGCCTGCTCTGCGCCTGACGTGACTTGGTGGCGCTCGCCCGAAAGCGATTAACGAAGGAAGTAATTTCCGCCACGCGCTTTACTTGCCGTGCTTGAAGTACCCGCTGAAGCGCCAATTCCTCCGCGCGCTTCAGTTCGAATTGCGAATAATTGCCCGCATAGCCGCGGATGGCGCGATTCTCGATGTGCAGCACCCGATCGATGATCGCATCGAGAAATTCACGATCGTGGGAAATCATCAGTAGAGTGCCCGGGAACGCACGCAGCCAGTCCTCGAGCCACACGATGGCGTCCAGATCCAGGTGGTTGGTGGGTTCGTCGAGCAGGAGCAGGTCGGCGCGAGAACACAGCGCTCGCGCCATGGCGAGGCGCACGCGCCAGCCTCCGGAGAATTCCGCGACCTTGCGTTCGTGGTCCGCAGTCTTGAAGCCGAGTCCATGCATGATCGCGGCGGCGCGGGCCGCGGCGCGATAGCCGTCGATCGCCTGTAGCGACGCATAGGCATTGGCGAGCGCCATGGCCGCGCCATGCCGCTCGGCGTCTGCGATTGCGCCGAGCACGCCGCGCAACTCGCAGTCGCCATCCAACACGAACTCGATCGCTTCGCGATCGGACGCCGCGATCTCTTGTTCGACATGTGCGATCTTGATGTTCGCAGGCAGCTCGATCGCGCCGCGGTCGGCCGAGAGTTCACCGCGGATTGCCGCGAATAGACTGGTTTTGCCCGAGCCGTTCGCGCCGGTTATTCCGACCTTGTCGCCGCGAAATATGGTGAAGTCGACCTGCTCGAAAAGCGGCTCCGGACCGCGCCGCAGGGTGAGATCCCGGGCAGATATCACGGCGATTTGCTATGAAGACAAGCGAATCGGCCGCAACACCGTGGGGACGCACAATGCCGCGTGATGGTCGGCACCGCCAAGCTGGCCGCACAGGATGCCCAGCAACTTGCTCGCTTGCATGGCATCGCCGAACAAGCGCCCCTGAGCGTAGTAGCAGCCGTGCTTGCGCAAGAATTCGAGCTGCTCGCTTGCTTCGACCCCTTCCGCAATCACTTCGAGATCGAGGCTCTTTCCCATGTCGATGATCGTGCGGACTATGGCGGCATCGTCCGAGTCGACCGCCACGTCGCGGACGAACGACTGATCGATTTTCAGCGTTCCGATCGGAAATTGCTGCAACGCAGAGAGCGAAGAATAGCCAGTGCCGAAATCGTCGATGGCCAGGTTCAAACCCATCGCATACAACTCGTTCAGCAAGCCGATGGTGCGCTTTGGATCGGTCATCAACGTGGTTTCCGTGACTTCCAATTCGAAGCAGGTGGGCGAGACACCGTGCTTGCGGAACACGCCGCGGCAGCGCGCAATGAAGCTTGCCTGCTTCAGCTGACGAAGCGACAGATTGATCGCGATCCTGCCGGGTTCCGGCACGCTTTTCTGCCATTCGCGGTAGTCAGAGCACACTCGATTCAACACCCATTCGCCGATATCCAATATCAAGCTGGTTTCTTCGGCAAGAGGAATGAAATGCGAAGGCGATATGTCTCCATACCCGGGCAGACGCCAGCGGAGCAGCGCCTCGGCGCCGACCACGCGGCCGGTTCTGAGGTCGACTTTTGACTGGTACAGAATTACCAACTCATCCCGTTCGAGCGCGCGCCGCAACTTGCTCTTCAACATGAGCCTCTCGACCGCGGCCGCATTCATTTCGGGGACATAGAAGGCGCAGGAGTTGCCGCCGTTCTGTTTCGAGTGGTACATCGCCGCGTCGGCATTTCGAATCAAATCGATGACATTTTCGGCGTCGTAAGGGCAAATCGCTACACCGACGCTGGCGGTCAGGTAAACCTCTTGTTGGTTCACATAAAACGTGCGGCTTATTTCGTCGAGCAAGGTCCGCGCCAGCGTGCTGATGCTGGCGCGATTGTCGATATCCATCGGGAGATCGTCGATGAACATGGCGAACTCGTCGCCTGCCAGCCGGCCGATAACCGTGTCCTTGCTCAGGTTTCGGGTCAGGCGTTCGCTCAATATCTCCAAAGTCCGGTCGCCCGCGGCATGTCCAAACGTGTCGTTGACTTCTTTGAACCGATCCAGATCCAAATAAAGAAGCGCGAGCGATCGTTGGCTGCGGCGCGCGCGCGCGATGGCCTGCTGCAGCAAATGCTGAAACTGCATGCGATTGGGCATTTTGGTGAGCGTGTCGTAGCGCGCCAGATACCGGATGCGCCGTTCAGCGCGTTTGCGCTCCGTTATATTGCGCGCCACATAAATGTTGCCCTGGAATTGCGGATCTTCCGTGGTGATCGAGGATGAAGCCATGGACACGGGAATCGTTTGTCCGCTTGCCGTGCGCAGCACGGTCTCGCGGGCTTCGGGCGCCGAATTCGTCAAATCGAAAGTATTGCGGTGAGCGTCGTCGATGAAGCTGACCAGCGGCTTGCCCACCAAGTCCTCGTCCCGATAGCCGAGCAGCCTCTGCGCTGCCTCGTTGCAGCTTTTCACGATGCCTTCAGGCGAGGTCACCAAGACGGCATCGCTCAGGCTGTTGAGCACTGTGTTCAGATAATTCTTGGTGATGGTGGTTTCATTCAGCTTTTGCCGCATGCGTTCGAGGGCGAATTGCAGATCGCCCAGTTCATCCTGGCGCACGACGGCTAGCGGCCGGGTGTAGTCGCCCCGACCGATTCGATCAGCACTCTTGACGAGCGCCGAGATGGGTCCTGACAACTGACGGGCAATGAACCATGCGCCGGCCAATCCCAACACGAGCAGCGGCAATGTGATGCCGGCAAGCAAGCCGCGCATGCGCTTGATCTGCATGCCCTGTTGGCTTTCGAGCTGCTTGCCGATGCTGGCCAGGGTCTCGCGCATTTCGGCGCGGCTCATCGAGATGCGCAAGCTGCCGACTCGCTGCACCGGAGCCGACACGAGGTTCGAGTGAATGGTGCTTTGGAAAACGAACCAGTCGCCGTTCTGTTGGGCAGCGGGATCACCGCCGCTGAACAGAACCGTGCCGCGGGCATCCATTACCTCGACTCTTTCGATATCGCGTTCGTCGAGCAACCGCTCGGCGATCGATGCGACTGCCACCTTGTTGCTCGATACGAGCGCCGGCGCGAGCGAAGTACCGGTGATCTCGCTTAAACTGCTCGCGCGGGTTTCCAGGTCGGCTTCCAATTTCTGCGCGACAGTGGCATAGGTAAGCTGATTGAGATCCGCGGCGTCCACGCGGTGTTCGTAGTACGACAGACCGCCGAGTAGCAGCGACAGCACGGCGCCCACCGCCAGTGCAAGCAGCAAATACTTGGTTTTAAGGCTTCGCGCCATTTTTTACACCGGCCGGTTCGCGTCCTGGAACTGAAAGGAATGATACCTGTTCACGCCAAACCCCATAAGGGGATCGGTAGAATCCGTCTCAATTGGACCTGAAAAATGCGTATAGATATCTATTCCGACACGGTTTGCCCTTGGTGCTATCTGGGCAAACGTCGCTTCGAACTCGCGTTGGCGGCACGGCCGCAGTATGAGCCGCGCGTGATCTGGCGGCCTTTCGAGCTGAATCCCGACTTGCCCCCCGAGGGCGTCGACCTAGCTCCATACCTTGCCGCCAGAATGGGGACGCCGGAGCGTGTGATGCAAACGCAGGCCGAATTGAAGCGTCACGGTGAGGCAAGCGGCATCGAATTCCGTTTCGACCTCATGCAGCGCATGCCGAACACCCGCAGGTCACACCTGCTGATCGCCCATGCGGCCCGCGCCGGCCGGCAGGCGGCCGTCAAGGATCGCGTAATGCGCGCCTATTTCGAGGAGGGCTGCGACATTGGGGACATTGAGGTGCTGGTGCAACTGGCAGTCGAGGCGGGTCTCGCGGAGCACGAGTCGCGCTCGGCACTGATTTTGCGCGCGGGCCAAGACGGTGTGATCGCCGCCGAACGTCATGCAACGGTGTTGGGAATTACCGGGGTGCCCACCTTGGTATTCGACGGCCAATACACGATTTCGGGTGCCCAGGAGGTCGGAACTTTTGCGCAAGTCTTTGATCAAGTTGCCGATCTTGCCGCAGCCCGCGATGCGGTGTCGTGAACGACCGCGAACTTACAGGTCAGGCGCGTACCCATATCGCGGACCTGCACGACCCGGTTTGTGCGTTGCACAAGTACGTGGTCACCCCATTTTGCAATTTACGCTTTGCCGCTCTGGCTGACGGTTTTGACGTAATCCCCCAAAGTAGCTTCCGGGACTTTTCGCGCCAATTGGTGATTTGGAACGAAAAATTCTGCGGCGAGAGACCCGTGTACGGCGCATCGGGGCAGCTCATCGACATCTTGGCGCTCGCCCCGAGCGAGCGCATCGAGGCGATTCTGCTGTGGTCAGCGCTCCCTGGAGCGAGCCGCCATCACTGGGGAACGGATGTTGATCTCATTGATCGTAATGCCACCTCGACCGGATACCGGGTGCAGCTGACAATCGAGGAGTTCGAGCCCGGCGGCCCCTACGCGGCGCTTAGCCTGTGGTTGGCCGCCAACGCGGACCGTTTTGGATTTTTCCGTCCGTTTCGCGGGGTTTTGTCGGGCGTTCAACCCGAACCGTGGCATTTCAGCTTCGCGCCGGTGGCTGAGGCTGCTCGCCGCGCCCTGACCCCCGCCGTCTTGCAGAAAGCCATCGCCGCAGCGCCGTTACTGGGGAAAAAAGAGGTACTCGCGCGACTCGAGGAGTTGCATGCGCGGTACGTAGCGGCGATCGATTGGCCTTAACGGCCGAGCGAGAACGAGCGAGGCCGACAGGCGCAGGGAGAACCCTAGGCCCAGAGAGCCTTCAGATGAGTCAGCATGAGGCCACGCACTTGGCCCAATTGATTCTCGCCCGAGGTGAACAGGGGCGGATTTCGCCGCAACATCGGCCAGCGCTCGGTGCGCAAAACGCGGTGCAGATAACCGAGATTGCGATCGATCGCCTCGAGATAGGGATTCTTTCCGCCGAACAGGGGTTCGACATACCGGTACGCATGTTCGAATTCGCCCTCGAGGCGCTGCACGCGTGTCTCTCGCACGAACTCTGGGGTCTGCCGCAGCAAATCCAGGCCCGAGCTGTATCGCACCTGCAGAGCGCCGTCGTTGCCGGGGGCTGCGGCAATTCCACCCAGGACGAATTCCGGATACAGCCGGTCGCGGCACTTCTCGAGATAGCATCGATCCGCCATCTGCGCGATCAGATCCGCGGTACCCAGCAGATGCCCGAGTTTGCGATCGCGAGCATCGGCCAGCTGGATCTGATCGAGTTTTATTTCATAGCCGGTGAAATGCACGATGCGGGTGGAAATGGGCACCCAATTTTCCATGCCGATGCTCGGCAGGAATCTAGCCAGGAAGCGGGCGCTGCGAGTCACGTGATAAAGCGTGAACTCCGCCCCATTGCGGTGCTGCCGGTCGCCAAACTCGCGTATGTAGCCTGAATCATGAAACAGCGACGTGACGAGAGCCATGACGGCACGCTCGGCACCAAAACGCATTCTGCTCTCGACGGTGCGCTCGTACCCTACCAGCAGGCGCGCCATCGCCAAGGTCATATCGAGCGAGTGCTGGCGATCATGGTAGACGGTATCGACGCCGTGGTAGCCGGGCATGCGGCCCGTAAAGAGCTTGTCGAATTCTTCAAACGCAACGGCGACTCGATCGAACGGCTCGCCCGGAAAGGCGGCGATAAACAGTTCGCGCACGGCAGCGGTCACCGCCTCGGTGGAGCTAACTTGTACCGAATTCGTAACATCATAGTCGTTACGGCGAAGATCGTGCATCCACGGAAGTGTAGGCGCTTACCGTGGTGAGCGCCACGTGCGCAGTTCTCTTTTAATGCAGCGGGCATGAGCGCCGCATCACACATTATTGTCAAATGGTCTTGACCTGCACCTGTACCTCATCAGTAGACCTTTAGTCCGCCAAATTTGTGCCGGATGCGGCGCGCCAAGGTGGCGTATCCCAGCCAGAAGCCCCCGGCGAGTGCCGTGAAGACTGCGAGAATTTCAATATACGGCCGCACCGATACGGCTGCTGCAACGTCTGCAGCGCTACCGCTTGCCGCCGTTGCGCTCCCCTTCGCCCCTGCCGCTCCCGCGGGCGTCGTCGTTCTTCTTTCGGCATCGAGTTCGGATTGCTTGATTGCAAGCTCGCGCTTCAGTTGCTCGAGCTCATTGCGTGCCGCGGCTTCGGCCAGCGCCGGGGTCGTCGCGCGGCTGCGGTCCAATTCCTCCTCGAGGCGCTTGATCCGCACCGTGGCGGGCTCCCGGGAAGTGAGGTAGGCGGTTTTCACCCACCCGATAGTCCCGTCGTTCAAGCGGACCTGGGTGAACTCTCCGTTGATACCCGTCGTCTCCACGCCGGCTCCGGAATGCAGGGTCGCCAAGCGCTGTCCTTGGCCGTTCTGTTCCGCGTACACCCCGAGCACGAGTTCATCGCTGACGTAGGCGCCTGCCGCCGAGGCGCTCGAAGCCGAGAGGCTGGCTGCCGCCAGGCCGGCCGCCGCCAATCTCAGCGCTTCCGCGCGTTTCACGCCGCGATTCCCGTTTGCTTGAGCAGCGGCCGAACGTCGGGCTCACGCCCCCGAAACCGAACGAAAGCATCCATCGCATCCAAACTGCCGCCTCTCGCAAGGATCGAATCGAGAAACCGCGTGGCCGTCGCGCTGTCGAACACTCCGGCCTCTTCGAACGCTTCGAATGCGTCGGCCGCAAGAACCTCCGCCCATTTGTAGCTGTAGTAGCCCGCAGCATATCCGCCCGCGAACACATGCGCGAAGCTTGCCGGCATCCGATTGAAGGGAGCAGCCGGCACCACGGCGACTCGCTGCCGCACGCCTGCGAGCGTTGCGGCAACATTCGGTCCTACCACCGGGTCGAATTTTGCATGCAATTCAAAATCAAAGCTCGCAAGTTCGATTTGCCTCAGCGTATCAAGCGCCGCGTTGAACGTCCGGGTACCCAATAAGCGCCGCAGCATATCCACGGGCAAAGGTTCGCCGGTTTCCTCATGCGCAGATATGAGCGGCAGCACCTCCGCACGCCAGGCGAAGTTCTCCATGAATTGGCTGGGAAGCTCCACGGCGTCCCACGCCACGCCGTTGATTCCGGCGATGCTGGGGTAAGCCACGCGTGTCAGCATGTGGTGCAAGCCGTGGCCGAATTCATGAAATAACGTCGTCACTTCGTCATGAGTTAGAAGTGCCGGTCCGCTGCCCACCGGAGCGGTAAAATTGCATACCAATTGGGCCACCGGCAACGCCGTTCCGGCGGGCAACGATTTGGCGATCACGCATTCGTCCATCCAGGCGCCGCTGCGCTTTTCAGTGCGCGAATACGGGTCCAGGAAAAAGCCGGCGACGACCTGCTCGTTCTGGTCGATCAGATCATAAAACCGCACACTGGGATGCCAAACGCCGACGCCCGCCCGTTCGCGAACGCTGATGCCGTAAAGGCGCCGAATGAGAGCAAATAAACCGCCGAGCACCTTGGGCAACGGAAAATAGGGACGCAGGGCTTCCTGCGATACCTTGAATCGGCTTTCCTGCAGCCGCTCGCCGTAGAACGTCATGTCCCAGGCGTGGAGTTTGCGGCCTGCGAACTCTTCGAGATCGGAGAATTCCTGCCGCGCAGCGGGCAGGCAGCGCCGCGCCAGGTCGCCCAAAAATGCGAGCACCTGCTTGCTGCTCTTCGCCATTCGCGTGGCCAGCGCGTAGTCGGCAAAATTCTTGAAACCGACCAAGCGGGCCAGCTCATGGCGCAATGGCAGTATCTCCGCAATGATGGGGTTGTTGTCGAATCGTCCGGCGCTCGGTCCCAACTCGGATGCTCTCGTGACCCACGCCTCGTAGATGTCGCGACGAAGTTGCGCGCTCTCGGCACTCGCCATGACCGTCATGTAGGTGGGCTGATCGAGTTTGAACAGCCAGCCGGCCTGGTTTGCCTCGCGCGCGTCGGCGGCGGCACGATCGATGGCGTTCGCGGGTAAACCCGCGAGTTCCGAACTGTCGGCGACGCTGCGGGTGTAGGCACGGCTCGCGTCGAGCACATTTTCGGAAAACTTGGTTGCCAATTGTGCCAGCCGCTGTGCGACCTCGCAGTAACGGGTCTTCTCATCGGAACGCAGATCCACCCCCGCAAGCCGAAAATCGCGTAGCGCATTTTCGACGACCTTGCGCTGCTCCGCATCGAGTGCGCTCCCTTCATGTTGCAACACATGAGCGTAGCCAGCCTGCAAGGCGGTGTTTTGGCCAAGTTCCGAGGAATATGCGGTCAGCAGCGGCACGCATTCGTTGTACGCCTCGCGCATCTTTGCGGAATTGGCGACGGCATTCAAATGGCCTATCGGGCTCCAGACTCGGCTCAATCGATAGCTCAATTCCTCTACCGGGACGACGAGAGAAGCAAATGTCGGATTGGGCTCGGCAGTCAGTGCCGCAAGACGCGCCCGATTCTCCGCCAACACCTTCTCCAACGCGGGACGCGCATGGCCCGCTTCTATCCGGCCGAAAGCGGGCAACGATTCAAATTCAAGCAGTGGGTTGTTCACTGCCTGATTCTATCAGAGGTGCGTCAAGATCCAGGTGAGCGCCGCCATAGTACCAACGAACCCGCCGGGCCCCGCCAAGGCGCGGCGACGAAACCGCTGCGCGCCGTTGTAGAATTCGCGGCTCCTCGCCGTAAGTTTTCGGACGCGGCCGGTATATCATCGAGTTTTACCAGTCCCTCTCGATGGAGTTCACAGTGTCGGACCAAGCCTTCGATCTCATCAGCATCGGCGGCGGCAGCGGCGGCCTAGCCTGTGCACAGCGGGCAGCGGAGTTTGGGGCCAAGGCAGCGGTCATCGAATCGCATCGCTTGGGCGGAACCTGCGTGAACGTCGGCTGCGTCCCCAAAAAGGTGATGTGGAATGCGGCGGGCGTCGCAGTGTGCCTCATCGACGCGGGCGACTACGGCTTCGATGTCGCTGTGGCCGGCAACGATTGGCCGACTCTGAAGCGCAAGCGCGATGCTTATGTGCTAAAGCTGAATGCCATCTACGAGCGCACGCTCACGACCAAGGGAGTCGCCTTCATACGCGGTGCCGCGCGTTTCCTTGATAAGAACACGGTCGAAGTGAATGGTGAGCGTTTGGCGGCCCGGCACATCGTGATCGCGACCGGTGGTCAGCCCGTGGTACCGGATTTACCCGGCGCAGAGCTCGGCATAGTCTCGGACGGCTTTTTTTCGCTCGAGCAGCGGCCAAAGCGGGTAGCCGTAGTCGGCAGCGGCTATGTCGCCTGCGAGTTGTCCGGAGCGCTTCACGCACTCGGTAGCAAGGTCGAGCTCTTCATCCGCAAGGATCATGTGCTGACGAGCTTCGATGCGATGCTGGGCAAATCGCTGATGCGCGAAATGTCCGAGCAGGGAATCGCGATTCACCCCCACGTAGTGCCTAGGTCGGTTCATGAGCGGTCGGGCATCAAGACCCTAATCGCCGTTGACGGCCGGGAATTCTCCGGGTTCGATTGCTTGCTATGGGCGGTCGGACGCACGGCCAATGTGGCCGACCTCGGGCTGGGCCACGCCGGTATCGTGGCGGACGACAGCGGTTTCGTCGTCACCGACGGATTTCAGAACACCAGCGTACCTGGCATATACGCGGTCGGCGACGTCACGGGTCGTGCCGCCCTAACGCCGGTGGCGATCGCGGCCGGTCGACGCTTGAGCGATCGCCTGTTCGGCAACAAGAGCGAGCGCCGCTTGGAATACAGCATGATTCCAACCGTCGTATTCACGCACCCGCCGATTGGTACCATCGGTGCGAGCGAAGCGGAGGCACGCGCGCAATATGGGGACGCCGTCAAAGTCTACGTCGCGGACTTCACGCCGATGTACCACGCCTTGACAGCGCGAAAAACACACACGGATATGAAGCTCGTGTGCGTGGGTCCCGAACAGCGGATCATCGGCTGCCACATCATCGGCACCGGCGCCGATGAAATGCTGCAGGGCTTTGCCGTGGCGATTCGCATGGGCGCAACCAAACAGGACTTTGACGATACCGTCGCCATTCATCCGACCAGCGCAGAAGAACTGGTCACCATGCGCTAGCGCGCTCTGCGCCATCCTACCCGGCTAGGAGTGCTGCGCGAGGGCTTCCAGAACGGGTCGGGTGTCCGGCCGAATGCCGCGCCAGAGCAAAAAGGACTCCGCGGCCTGCTCCACCAGCATCCCCCACCCCTTGGTGGTGCGCGCCGCATGCAACGATTTCGCCCACAATGTGAAAGGGGTGTGGCCGCGGCCGTAGGCCATGTCGTAGCAAACCGTCTCATCTCCGACCAGCCCTAGCGGCATGTCGGGCATTTCGCCGCGCAGGCTCGCCGAGGTGGCGTTGATGATCAAATCGTAGGAGGGGCCGGCGACCTCGGCGAACCCACAACCGGATACCTTGCCCATGTCGGCAAACTCGCCCGCCAACTTGCGCGCTCGATCGAGTGTGCGATTGGCAATGACCACTTCGGCCAAATCGCGCTCCAACAGCGGACCTAGAACGCCGCGCACGGCGCCGCCGGCCCCGAGAATCAGGACTCTCTTGCCGGCAAGCATGATGCCGAGGTTGCGTTCGAGATCGGCGGTGAGCCCAAGTCCGTCGGTGTTGTCGCCGAGCAGGGAAGTGTCCTTGAAAAAGGCAATCGTGTTGACCGCTTGTGCGCGGTCTGCCCGCGGAGTGAGCTCGTTGACGAGCTCCGCCGCCGCTTGCTTGTGGGGAAGCGTGACATTCAGTCCGCGCACGCCGCTCGCGAACAGGCGCAGGGCTTCGCGCCGAAAATCATCGGGGACGATGTCGAACAACCGGTATACCAAATTCTGCGCGGTTGCTTTGGCGAACATTCCGTGGATAAAAGGCGACCAGCTGTGGGCGACCGGGTGACCCACGAGCCCGTATTGATCCGGTATGTCGGATCCTAAGCTCACTCCTGCAGCCACCCCGCCGCACGCTTGGCGAAATAAGTCAGAATGCCGTCAGCCCCCGCGCGCTTCATCGATACCAGCGATTCCAGCGCCGCGGAGCGTTCTTCCAGCCAACCATTGCCGGCCGCCGCCATGATCATGGCGTACTCGCCGCTCACCTGATAAACGAAAGTCGGCATCCCGAATCGGTCTTTGATGCGGCGCACAATATCTAGATAAGGAAGACCGGGTTTGACCATGACCATGTCAGCGCCCTCGCTGATATCCAGGGCGACTTCGCGCAGGGCTTCGTCGGAATTAGCGGGGTCCATTTGATAGGTGTGCTTGTTGCCGGTGCCAAGCTGTCCGGCTGATCCGACTGCGTCCCGAAATGGTCCGTAAAAACTAGAGGCATATTTTGCCGCATAGGCCAAAATTCGCGTGTTGAACAAGCCGGCAGTCTCAAAGGCATTGCGAATCGCAGCGATGCGTCCGTCCATCATGTCCGAGGGCGCAACTACATCGGCGCCCGCATCGGCGTGGGAGCGTGCCTGACGCACGAGAGTCTCCACGGTCAAATCGTTTTGGACGTAGCCCGCATCATCGATCAGGCCGTCCTGCCCATGCGTCGTAAACGGATCGAGCGCAACGTCGGTGATGACACCGAGCGTCGGAAACTCCTTTTTCACCGCCCGGGCTGCCGCTTGGGCGATACCGTTCGGATTCCAGGACTCGCGCGCGTCAAGTGTCTTCTTCTCCTTGGGCGTGACGGGAAATAGGGCGATGGCCGGGATCTTGAGACGCATCAAGGTTTCGCACTCGCGCAGCAGCTGATCGACAGACAACCGCTCGATTCCGGGCATTGACGCCACCGTCTGGCGCTCGCCGCTGCCTTCGACCACGAAAATCGGGTAAATCAGCGCATCCACGCTCAAGCGGGTCTCTCGCATCAAGCGGCGGGAAAACTCGTCGCGCCGCATGCGCCGCATGCGGGCATGTGGAAATGAATTGGCGGCAGATCCGGTCATCTGAACTGTGACTCCTCACTTTAGCGCCAGCGCAGCTACTTCGGTCCGACCGCCCCTCGGCGAGGCTTCCCGCCGTCGGCGTTTTCGGCATAACGCGGTACTATCGCTGGATAGATATCTTAAGCCGGGTGCTGATTTAACCATGAAGGATCAGGTTGGCGGAAATCACAAGCACGCCCGCTTCCAGGCGCTATGCCAATCCTTGCGGCCTGATCTGCTGCGATTCGCCTTCTGGCTGTCCCGCGACCGCGCCTTGGCCGAAGATGTGGTGCAGGAAACCATGCTGCGTGCCTGGAAGGCGCAGGACTCGCTGTTGGACGAGACCGCAGCCAAACCTTGGTTCATGACCATCATTCGCCGGGAATATGCACGCAGCTTCGAACGCAAGCGATTCGTGACCGTAGATGTCGACGAATTGGTCGCCCGCGAGGAGCCGATGCTGGCCGCCGCCGAGGAGCAAAATATCGCCGAATTGCGTGCCGCGCTGTTCAAATTACCAGACGAGTACCGCGAACCGTTGGTGCTGCAAGTATTGATGGGCTTCTCCACCGCGGAAATAGCCCGCGAACTGAATCTTTCCGGCGCCGCGGTGCTGACGCGCCTGTTTCGGGCGCGCAAGCAGTTGCGCAGGCTCTGCGGGGAAGACACGAGCTTGGATCCCGAAGAATGATGGACTGTACCCGCTACCGGCAAGCGATATTGGCGCAACCGCGTGAATCGGATCCAGCGTTGAGCGAACACCGCGAAAGCTGCCGGGACTGCGCCTCTTTCACGGAACGATTGTTGCGTTTTGAGTCGCGTCTCGAGCGCGCTCTTGGAGTCGCAGTTCCAACGGCGCAAGCGGAAACGACTGCGTCCCCGTCCGGCCGGTCGGTGCAGCTGCGCGCCAAATGGCGCCCGGCAGGGGGGCGCTGGCTGACCTCTGGCAGAGGATGGCTGGCCATGGCAGCGAGCGTACTGTTCGGTTTTGTCGTTGCGGCAGGCCTTTGGCTGGGCATTCCGGGCCCAAGCCTCGCCGCCGATGTGGTCACGCACATGAGGGGGGAGCCGCAAGCCTGGCTTCGCACCGAGGAGACGGTTCCGGAGGCCGCGCTTCAGAACGTGCTGCGCGATTCGCACCTACGTTTGGCCCGTGACGGGGGGCCAGTCAGCTATGCCAGAAGCTGTCGTTTTCGCGGATACCAGGTGCCGCACCTCGTGATCCAAACCGAAGCGGGTCCGGCCACCGTGATGGTGCTGGTGCATGAAAGGGTGTCCAAGTCCACGCCTTTCGACGAGCAGGGCTATCGCGGAATTATCGTGCCCGTGCCGGGCCACGGCAGCCTGGCAGTGCTCACGCGCGGCGGGGACACGGATCCCAAGACCGTCGCAAGCATCGCCGATCGAGTGCTCGATGCGATCGCTTGGACCGGCTAGGATGTGGTCGGCGCGTTAAATTCCGACTTCGCCGAGTAAATCCACCAGCCGCCGTGCGCTCGCGGCCAGGGTCGGATGATCGGCCTCGAATTGGACGGCGACTCTTTCCAACCGCTTGGCAAGCGAACCGCGCTCTGAGCTTGGCGGATCAGCGGGCCTGTCCACCAGTCGATTGATGTCCTGCAGCATCTCGCTCAGCGATTCCCGCGATTTGGGGTCCGCCCGAAGAGCCTCGGAGAGTTCCGCGCGCAGCTTGGCGACCAGATCGTGCAAAGAATTTTTTTCCATATTTCGAGTCCTAAAACGGGTGCGCAGTTCTGCTGCCTATTGTGCCATTCGCTCTGGACTCAGGCGGCCTACTTCAACGTAGCCCGCCCCGGGCGTTGCGATTCCCTTGTGGATTGCGGAATAAGCGGCGGTGAGGTAGTCGTCGGCTCCATAGGGCGGGTTGACGATGATCAAGCCGCTGCCGGCGAGTCCGACTCCGGCATCGTCCGGATGCACGGCAAGATCGGCGAACAGCACTTTCGGAATCCGCAGCGCCTCGAACCGAGTGTGGACCATGCCGCGTTGTGATGCGCTGCGGATCGGGTACCACAACAAGAATATACCGCTCGGCCAGCGCCGGTAAGCATCGGTGAACGCCTGCAGCATCAGCTTCAACTCGTCGAGGCTTTCGTAGGGAGGGTCGATCAGTACCAGGCCGCGGCGCTCGTCCGGCGGCAGAAACGCTCTGAGCGCCGCATAACCGTCTCCGATTTCGGTGCGCACACGGCCAAGCCCTTCGACTTCGCGCTCCGCGGCGCGCGCCTCGGCCGGCATCAGCTCGACGAAGAGAGCGCGATCTTGGTCACGCAGGGCGCCCGCGATCAGCATGGGCGAACCCGGATAGCGCGCCAAACGTTTGCCGCGCCGCGCGCCGATAGCCGCGAAGTAGCCGGCAAGCGCCGTCGCGCCGATGCTGGTTTCGATCAAGCGCTGGACGCCGCGCTCCGCCTCGCCGGATTTTCGCGCTTCCGGAGCCTGCAGGTCGTAGTAGCCGCGGCCCGCGTGGCTGTCGAGCGCGAAGAACGCCGATTCCTTGCGCTGCAATGCTCGGATGCAGTACACCAAGCCGACGTGCTTTGCCACGTCCGCAAAGTTTCCCGCATGATAAATGTGCTTGTAGTTCATCGCGTGCGCGCGTTCAGCCTGCGCGCAGCGCGTCCACGACAGGCACCCGCGCAGCGCGGATGGCCGGCAGAAAACCGCCGGCCATGCCGATGATCAGGGAGATGACAATGCCCCGCACGACGAGCCCAGGGGTAACCTTGAAACTGAACACTACTTGA
The DNA here is from genome assembly GCA_038229815.1 of Steroidobacterales bacterium. Taxonomy (GTDB): domain Bacteria; phylum Pseudomonadota; class Gammaproteobacteria; order Steroidobacterales; family Steroidobacteraceae; genus Bog-1198. The sequence continues at coordinate 49,362 of JBBROC010000004.1, forward strand.
GTGAAGTTTTGCCCAAGCGTCGACACCGATAGATTGTTGAACAAGACGTAGGCGATCGCAGCACCGAGTAATCCGCCAATCAGCGCCAGTAACAGCGATTCGACCATCACCGAGGCCAGAACGGGCAGACCGCCGAAGCCGATCGCGCGCAGCGTCGCGATTTCCGTGCTGCGGGCTGCAACCGCGGCATACATGCTGTTGAGCGCCGCGAAGATCGCGCCGAGCGCCATGATGGCCGTCACCACACTCGCAAGGACCCCGATTGTCCTGCGAAACTGTTTCGTCTGCCCGCTGAAGTAGTCCTGCTGGCGCATGACATCAACGGTCAGGCGCGGATCGGCGGCAAGGCTTCGTTTAAGCCTGTCAAAGCCCTCCGCGCCGTCCAATGCCGCAAGCACTGAGCTCGACCCGGTGCGACCGAACGTCGTCCGGGCGACATTGACGTCAGCCCACAATTCGCTGTCGTAAGCGTCCCCCGAATCGAATACGCCGACCACCGTCCAGTCCGAACCACGCATCCGCAGGGTCTTGCCGGGTTCGGCGCCCTGGAACTGGCGCAGCACGCCGCGTCCGACGATCAATTCTCTCAGGCCGGGCGTGAAGTTTCGGCCTGCAACGATTTTCAATTGCGGGCGCAGCGCGAATGCGGCAGGTTCGACTCCGCGCAGGGTGATGTTGGCGCCATCCTTGACCTCGTCCTTGCGGATCAGCTCGGCGATCACCATCATCTCGGCCGAAGCCAGAGGTTTGCCGTCGCTGCCCATGCGAATGCCGGGCGCGTGCTTGATCAGGTCCGTCGAATCGCGATCCATTCCGGAATTGAGCTCGGCGTCCGAGCCGCCCCGCATGATGATCGCTACGTCGGTGCGGCCGCTGGCTTTGAGGGTCATTTCGAAGCCGGTAGCCATCGCCAACAACGCGGTGAAAACCGCTACCACACCGGCGAGACCTACGACAATGACCAACGAGGATGCCCAGCGCTCGGGAATGCTCTTGATGTTGATGACGATGATGGCGCTTACTTGACTGAACATGACCGTTGGACTCTTGCTCGATTGAATGCCATTTCAATGCGCAGACAACGCATCGACAATATTCAGGCGCCGCGCTCGCAGCGCCGGCAGCAGGCCCACGGCGATGCTCATCAGCAGAATGGCCGCGAATCCGACAGACCACACAAATGCATCCACCGGCAGCTGAAATCGGCCCCCGGTGGCCTTGCCCACCATTCCGCCGAGCACGGTAGCCAGCGCCAACCCGACCGTCCCGCCAACGAGGCACAGGACGAGCGCTTCCGCGAGCACGAAGCCGAGTACGCTGCGATCCGAGAATCCCAATGTCTTCAGCACGGCGAGTTCGGGCACGCGTTCGCGGACGCTTTGCGCCATGGTGTTGCCGACGACGAGCAGCAGGGTGAAGAAAACCGCGAACAGGATCCACCGCACGATCAACCCGATGTCGCCGATCTGCTTGATGAAGCTTAGATTGAACTCCTTCTCGGTCTGCGTCTTGGTCTCGTCCGGAGAATTCTCGAACATCGCGTCTATGGTCTTGCCGACCGCCTCGGCGTTGCTGCCCGCGGCGAGCTTCAGTATGTAGAAATTCGTGCGCCCCTTGCCGACCTGGTTGGCCTCGTCGAAGTAATCGTGGTTGATGAAGGCCGCATTGGTCTGCTTCTTCCAGTTCTCGTCCTTGCCGTCGTAGATGCCGACCAGATCGAAGGCCCAGGACTTGCTGCCGTTTTTCTGCGGATAGATGTTGGAGGAGAGCGGAATCCTCTGGCCGACCTTCCAACCGTACTGGTCCGCCAGCTGCTTGCCCGCGATCATCGCGGTGCGCGTATCGGCGAACGCCTTCCAATGCTCCTCCGGCATGACCAGTTCGGGATAGACATCGTGATAACGCTGCGGATCGACCGCAAAAGTGAACACTTGCGTGTTCGTTTGCCATACGCCCCCGAACCACTGCGAATGCGCCACTCTTGCGACGCCGGGAACGGCTTCGAGCTTGGGCACCATGCTGAGCGGCAACGCCTGCGTGAACGATACGCGTGCCTGCGTCACCAGGCGGGTCGCACCGAGGAAGTCGGCTCCTGCATTGAAGATATGGCTCAGCGACTGCAACAGCCCGAACAGCAGGAACGCCATGATGATCGACAGCATGGTGAGGACCGTGCGCGTCTTCTTGCGGAACATATTGGCGATCACGAACCCGGTCCGGGTCATGGCGAATCCTGCGCCCTGGGTTGATTTCCTACGGCGAGCCTCATGCCGCCTGCTCGAGGAGCTGGCCCTTCTCCAGGTGCAGCGTATGCCTGGCAAACTCCGCAGCTTTCGGATCGTGCGTCACCATTACTATCGTCTTGCCGTGCTCGCGGTTCAAAACCTGCAGCAAGCCGAGAATCTCGTCGGCAGTCTTGCGATCCAAGTCGCCGGTCGGCTCGTCGCAGACCAAGAGTTGCGGATCCGACACGAGCGCCCTCGCAATCGCGACGCGTTGCTCTTGACCCCCCGACAGTTCCCTGGGCTTGTGCTTGGCGCGGTCAGCGAGTCCGACCACCGCCAAGGCAGCGGCGACATTCTTCTTGCGCTGCGCACCCGACAGCTTGGTCAGCAGGAGGGGCAATTCGACATTGCCCTCGGCGCTCAAAACCGGCATGAGATTATAAAACTGGAAGACGAAGCCGATATTGAGTGCGCGCCAGCGCGCGAGCTGGCCGCTGGAGAGTTGATCGATGCGGCTGCCGCCCACGCTGATCTCCCCCGCGCTCGGCCGGTCAAGACCGCCGATCAGATTGAGGAGCGTGGTCTTGCCCGAACCGGACGGACCCATCAGCGCGACGAAATCGCCTTTGGGGATATCCAAGGTGAGCTCGTGCAGGACTTCGATTTTCTGCTTTCCGCGCTCGTAAACCTTGGTGACGCTCCGGATCTGAACCATGGACTCGCTCATTACTTGACCTCCGTTACCGCCGCATCGTCCTTGAGTCCGGCCGGAGCATCGACGAGCACCGTCTCGCCGGGGCTCACGCCGGCCACTACCTGGCGGGAATCGCCGACCGTGCCACCGAGCGTCACAGTGCGGCGCTGCGCCTTCTGCCCCTTCAGAACGAACACGACGTTCTCGTCGCCCTGCCTCAGCAATGCCCGGTTTGGCACCAGCACGCCGCGCGGCGGCGGCTGGTCGCGCTCGGCGGGTTTCCTGTCCTCGAGGAACGAAACTCGCACCCCCATATCCGGCACGATGCGAACATCCTTGAGGTCGAGACCAACGCGCACCTTCACCGTCGCCTTGGAGCGATCGGCCGTCGGGATTATCGCGATGACGTGCGAGGGAATTTTCCAATCCGGATAAGCGTTCAACACGGAATTCACCGGTTGGTTCGGCTGCACGCGATTGATGTAAGCCTCATTGACGTCGACTTCAACCTCGAGCGAATCCATGTCGACGATGGTACCAATACCCGTACGGGTGAAGCCACCGCCCGCCGAAACCGGCGACACCATTTCGCCTACCTGAGCCGACTTGGCGATCACAACGCCGCTGAATGGCGCACGCACGATTGTGTCGTCGAGATTACGCGCTGCCAAATCGACGTTCCGCTGCGCAACCTCGATACTGCTTCGTTGAGTCGCGAGCTGGGCGCGCAGCGCATCCACCGATGTTTGCGCGTTATCGACGATCGACTGACTGACGAACCGTCCTTGAAGCAGGGTCTTCTGGCGGTCGTAATCGCGCTGGGCGTTGGCCAAGTTGACCTGAGTCTCGGCGAGTCCGGCCTTGGCTAATTCGACCTGGGCTCGAGCCGCGTTGAGCGAGGCGCGAGTATTGGTATCGTCGAGTCGCGCAATCACCTGCCCGGCCTTGACTCGATCGCCTTCCTCGATGTCAAGTTCGACCATTTTGCCCGTAATCTTCGCCGCCACTGCGGCCTGACGGCGAGCGACCACATACCCCGACGCATCCAAAATCGAGCCCGCCACGGCACTGCCACCCTCGGCGGGCGCCCGCACGGTGACGACGTGCACGGGCACCGCAACGGGTCGCATCCACCACCAGACGCCAATGACGGCGGCGCCCAACAGGCCGGCGGCAGCAAACAGCCAGCCCCTCGTTTTGCCGGACGGCTCCGGCGCGCTTGCACGATCGATGCGCAGCTGGTTGAGCAGAGCAGATTTATCATCCATGGGGCGTTTGCGCGTGCATTTGCGGTCGAGACCACGCATGAAAACATAAAAGCGCGCTAGGGCGCCAGACGCTGAGGGTTGTTCCGCGTCCGCCGCGGCAATCAGGGACGATCGAGCTCGGAGAGATAATCCCTGGGACGCAAAAAGTCGGCGTATAGACGTGCCTCGGGCGATCCCGGCTCCGGATGCCAATCGTAGTCCCAGCGCGCGAGCGGCGGCATCGACATCAAAATCGATTCCGTGCGGCCCCTGGATTGCAAGCCGAACAAGGTCCCACGATCGTAGACCAGATTGAACTCCACATACCGGCCGCGCCGATACAGCTGGAACCAGCGCTCTCGCTCATCGAAGCGCTGGTCTTTGCGGCGCTCCAGGATGGGTAGGTATCCTGGCAGAAAGTGATCGCCGACACTGCGCAAAAAAGCGAATGACCGCTCGAAGCCGCCTTGGTTGAGATCGTCGAAGAACAGGCCCCCGACACCGCGAGTCTCGTTCCGATGCGGGAGGAAGAAGTAACGATCGCACCATTCCTTGTATTTCTGGTAGACGTCAGCGCCGAAAGGCCGGCAGGCGTCCCGAGCCGTGCGATGCCAGTGCAGCACATCCTCATCATAGGGATAGTACGGCGTGAGATCGAAGCCGCCGCCAAACCACCAGTGAGCAGCCGCGTCCCGCGGTGAGGCCACAAGGAAGCGGACATTGCAGTGAGTGGTCGGCGCGTGGGGGTTGCGCGGATGAAACACCAGGGAAAGGCCCATGGCCTCGAAGGGCGCCCCGGCAATTTCCGAACGCAGGCTGGATGCGGACGGCGGCATCTTCTCGCCGAAAACGTGCGAGAACGACACGCCCGCCCGCTCGAACACCGTACCCTCGCTCAAGATGCGGCTCTCGCCGCCGCCGGCACCCGGTCTTGCCCATGGATCGCGGCGGAATTTCGCCTCGTCGATCGCTTCCACGGCCGCAGTGATGCGGTCGTGCAAGTCGTTCAAGTAGCTCTTGACCGCGGATGCATCCATGAAGGTTACGGCGTCTTTTTTACGGAACTCTTAGCCTTGGTCTTGGAAGTCGCGGCAGCTTTCGCAGGCGCCTTCTTGTCGGCGGACGCCTTGGCGCCCTTGGCAGCCAGCCGGGACGGGGCCGCGCGAATAACTGAGGCTTGTCGGGACGCCGCCGTCGCAGCGGGAGATAAGGCTGCACTCGTGGGAACGCGCTTCTTGGGCGGGATGACAGGGCTCAGCGCATCGGCGGTGCCGTTTGCCCGCGCTGCCTTGGATGGTCCACCGGCCGTTTTGACTTTGCCATTCTGCCCCTTGCGACCCCACTTACCGAAGGTGCGAGCCGGCGCGGCCGCCAGCAAAGCTTGGCACTCCTCCAAGGTCAGGCTCTTCGGTTCCTTGTCCTTGGGAATCTTCGCGTTGCGAGCTTTGTCGGTGATGTAGGGGCCATACCGCCCATTCAACACCTGGATGCCGGCGTCGGGAAAATCCAGGATGAGGCGGTTTGCATCCGCGATTTCCTTGTCGCGTATGACTTCCAGCGCGCGCTCGGGCGTGATTTCGTAAGGGTCGTCGGTTTTGAGCGATACATACTTGGCGCCGTACTTCACATAGGGACCGAAACGCCCGACGTTGGCCGTGATCTCCTCGCCGGACGCGGTAGTTCCGAGCTTGCGTGGCAGTTTGAACAGTTCCATCGCTTCGGCATGCGTGATCGCGTCCATCCTTTGACCGGGGCGAAGGCCGGCGAAACGCGGCTTATCCTCGTCATCCTTGGTGCCGATTTGGACGAATGGACCGAACCGCCCCATGCGCACACTCATCGGCTTTCCGCTCGCGGGATCCTTCCCCAAGTCCCGGGCCTGAGCCACTTCCTCGCGGCTCACCGAGACTTCCGTGTGATTGACGAGCTCGATGAATGGCTTCCAAAACTTGTCCAGCAAAGGGACCCATTCCTGCTCGCCGTTCGCCACGCCATCGAGCGAATCCTCCATCTTGGCGGTGAAGTCGTAGTCGACGTAGGTCGTGAAATATTGGGTCAGGAACCGGCTGACGATTTTACCGATGTCAGTCGCGGTGAAACGCCTGCTTTCGATATCGACGTACTGACGATCGCGCAACGTGGAAATGATGGACGCGTATGTCGATGGCCGGCCGATGCCGAATTCCTCCAATGCCTTGACCAGGGACGCCTCGGAGAATCGCGGCGGCGGCTCGGTGAAATGCTGCACAGGGACGATTGCGGTCAAGCTGACTCGATCGCCTTCTTTCATTGGCGGTAGCACGTGGTCAGAATCATCCTGCACCGCGTCATCCAATCCTTCCTGGTACACGGAGATGTATCCGGGCTTCACCAGAGTCGAGCCGTTCGCGCGCAGCACAGTTCGCCCCGGCGCGTCGATTGCGGCGGGCATTCCTACCGGGGCACCTGCGAGCATGTCCACGGCAACCGTATCGAAAATCGCCGGAGCCATTTGACAGGCCACCGTTCGTTTCCAGATCAGCGAGTAAAGGCGGTATTGATCGCTCTCCATCTTCTGCTCGATGTCGGCCGGCAGAACGCCGGCGGCCGTGGGACGAATGGCCTCATGTGCTTCTTGTGCGTTCTTGGACTTTGTCTTGTAAATGCGAGGCTCTTCGGCAAGGCCTTCCTGTCCATAAAGCTGCACGATCACGTCGCGAATCTGGCCGATGGCCTCCTGCGACAGATTGAGCGAGTCGGTGCGCATGTAAGTAATGAGGCCTACCTGGCCCTCGCCGATGTCAACGCCCTCATACAGCTGCTGCGCCACGCGCATGGTCTTTTGCGCGCTGAAGCCTAATTTGCGGGCGGCTTCTTGCTGCAAGGTGGAGGTCGTGAACGGGGCGGCGGGATTGCGCTTGCGTTGCTTGCGATCCACCGTCAGCACGGTCAGTTCACCCTTGGCGGTGCCTTGCAGTGTGCGCTCGACGTCGCGGGCTTGCTGTTCACTCGTGAAACTGAACTGCTCGACCTTGGTACCCTGGTATTCGACCAGCTTGCCCGGAAACTTCTGCTGCGAATGCTCGAGCTCGGCATCGATGGTCCAGTATTCCCGGGGGATGAAGGCTGCTATCTCGTCCTCGCGCTCGCAGATCATCCGCAGTGCGGGACTTTGCACCCGTCCCGCCGACAGGCCCGGACGCACTTTCTTCCATAGCAGCGGCGAGAGGTTGAACCCGACCAAAAAATCCAATGCGCGCCGCGCCTGTTGTGCGTTTACCAGGTCGATCGACAGCGCCCGCGGGTTCGCCATCGCCTCGCGGACCGCGTTTTTGGTGATCTCATAGAACACCACCCGCTGCACATCCTTGCCTTTCAGCTCGCCTTGGGCCTTCAGCAGCTCATGCAGATGCCATGAGATGGCTTCGCCCTCGCGGTCGGGGTCAGTCGCGAGGAACAGCGATTTGGCCTTCTTCAGAGCGCGCGAGATCGCGTCGACGTGCTTCTGGTTGCGTTCGACGACCTGATACTTCATTGCGAAGTGGTGCTCGGGATCGACGGCGCCTTCCTTGGGTACGAGGTCGCGAACGTGGCCGTAGGAGGCTAGGACTTCGAAGTCTTTGCCGAGGTATTTCTTGATGGTCTTCGCCTTGGCCGGCGATTCCACGATAACGAGGTTGATGCTCAAAGTCTTCTAATGCAAAGCGTCGGAGCGCTCTTCGAAAACCAGATCTTCCATCTGCGCATAAGCGGATTCTTGTCCGGGTTGACTGAACAGCACCATGAGGACGACCCATTTCACTTGCTCAATATCTATTTCGTCGGCTTCCAGCGCCATGAGGCGGTCGATGACCAGTTCGCGCTGCGTGCCGGAAAGAATTCGAACGTTCTCCAGATACATGAGGTATCCGCGCACATCGGTATCGAGGCGCAGCAATTCCTGGCTGCTGAAGACGCGCACGGCCCGAGCAGTGGCTTCGGCGACTTTTCCAAGCTGTTCGCCGGACAGTCCGTCCAGCCATTCCAAGGCGCGCTCGATATCGGGCTCCGCGAAACCCGCTTTATCAAGCTCGAGTTTAAGAACGCTGCGATCCGGCCGCGGCTCGTCATCGGCGCTCATGTAATTCTCGAACAGATAAATGAGTAGATCGAGAACGTTATCTTTCACCTCCGGCTCCTAACGACTCTGGAGTAGCGGCCCCCGGGGGCGGCCTGAACATGGCCTTCGAGCTCGAGGATCAGCATCATCGAGGACACGGCTTCTGGTTTGAATCCGGTACGGACAACCAACATATCGAGGTCCGCGGGATCAAAGCCGAGCGCATCTAACAAGATTTTGTGATCCTTGTCCATGCCCAGTTCACCTCCAACTCCGGCATGAGCGCCGTTGATGGCACAAGAACGACCGGCAAAAAATGCCGAAAAATTCAACTCGCTCAATATGTCATGCGCTGTTTCGGTCAGTTTTGCGCCCTGCCGGATCAGTTCGTGGCAACCACGGCTCAAGGGACTGTGAATGGAACCTGGAATCGCGAACAGCTCCCGCCCAAGATCGCCCGCGAGCCGTGCGGTGATCAGGGAGCCGCTTTTGCGCGTCGCTTCGACCACCAATGTTCCGAGGCAGAGCGCCGCTATGATTCCGTTCCGCTGCGGGAAATGCTCGCGCCGAGGCGGACTTCCGAGGGGAAATCCGCTGAGTAGGGCGCCCTGCCGGCGGATTTCCACGCTCAAGGGGCGATTGCTCGCCGGGTAGATGACATCGACACCCGAGCCCAGTACGGCGATCGTGATCCCCTGCGCCAGCAGGGCGCCGCGATGGGCCGCGCTGTCGATTCCCACGGCAAGGCCGCTCGTTATGACAAGGCCGCGCCCGGCAAGATGCTCAGAGAGCTCTGCGGCCGTCTCGCGGCCTTGAGGCGTCGGATTGCGGCTGCCGACGACAGCCAGTTGGGGATCGTTCAAGGCGCTCACGTTGCCCACGACGTACAGGGCAATCGGAAAACGCCCGGCGGTGCGCAATAAGACTGGATAGCGCGGGTCCGTGAACGGCACCAGGTGATGGCTGGGGTTCTCGAGCCAGACCCGTTCCGCGAAGCTCAAAGTTGCGTTCGCGCTCGACAAGAAATCGCGCACCGCCGCGGGCACACCGGCCTCTTTTCGCGCCGCGTCGGAGGCCCGGATGATGTCTTGCGGCCGCCCGAAGATCGCGAGCGCGCTGGAAAGGGTCGCAGCGTCGAGAGCGGGCGCTCGCGTGAGCGTCACCCAAGCCGAAGACTCTTCGCTCGGTGGCATCGGGCCGAGTATCGGCGAGACTCTTCCGAGATACCCGGCGATTTCCTCACGGAAAGGCGCAGATTCGCGGCGCCCGGATGCAGATCTCTCTACGGATTCTGCACCAGATCGGCGACGCGAATGACGTCGGTGGCTTCCATGATCAGGCCATAGCTCAAATGGTCGAATGTCTTGAAGACCATGAAGGTACCGGTGCGCTCGTCCGGAAGGCGAACCTTTTTGGCCCCCAGCCGCGACCCTTCATTCAGAAAACCCTTGTTCGCGGTATCGCGAATGACTTCGCCTGCTTGGAACACGGCCAGCACATTACCCGGCGCTAGCCCATCGGCGGAGCCGCGATTGATCACCACCACTTCGTACTGCCCTATCACGGTGACGCCATTCGATACCGCCATGATGCGGCCGTTGGTCTTCGTTTTCGGCGGGCTGGGAATGAAATCCAGCGGCACGTCGACGCCGCCTGCGAACAACTTGTCGCCCGGTTCGGTCTCGCGGGCGGATTCGGTCATGATGAGAGTGGTGGGGTCGCCGCCGCGCGTGACGTGGCCGGCGCCGGTGAAGATACCGTCGTAACCTACGATGCGATTGTCGTCCGGGTCGCGCAGCGCGTCGCCGACGCGAACAACATTGTAGTGAGTGCCGGGCTCGACAGGAGCAGAAAACCCGCGTGCGTACAGCGTATCGCCGTTGGCCATGACCACATGTCTGTCGCGGGTCGCCAGCACATATGGCGCATCCTTGACTTGCTCCTTGGCAAGCACCGAGGGTTTTGACATGAATGCAGCGACGGTCTCGTAGGGGATGGTCGTGACCGCGCCCTCGAGCGGCTGACTGCGGATGCGCGGCAACACGCGCGCGGCGTCGCCGCGCTGCAGCATAATGGTCGGGCGGCCTTCGATATAGACCAATCGGAGCGTGTCGCCGGGATAGATCAGATGCGGATTCTGGACCTGCGGGTTTACCTGCCAGATCTCCGGCCAATACCACGGATCACGCAAGAAGACCTTGGCGATGCCCCATAGGGTATCGCCGCGTTTCACGACATAGCTGTCCGGGGCGTTCGGATTGATGGCCGGTCCGCCAGACGGAGGGGTTGTGGCGTACTGGTTCGATGACGGGCCGGCATCGATAGCCGCTTCCATAGCCGTGCGTTCGTCACCCACGGGGATGCCTTCCACGGTCGGCTCGACTGTAGCCACCGGGGCCGGTTGCATCACCGGCCGATCGGTTTGACAGCCGGCGAGCACCGCCGCCGTCAGAGTGAGGGCAATTATCTGATGACCTTGCATTCTATTCGCTCCCTTGCCGCAGCTTGATGTCGCTGACCGACTGGTATACTGCCGACGTGCTGCCAAAGACTGGGACGTACCACCCGGTTTTGCCGTTTGCCCAGCGCTCAAGCGCGCTGCCAAGACGGGCATTAAGTTAAGCAGCGGCGGAACTTTAGCAACATTCCTCGGCCAAAAACACGATATTGCTCTCATAACTCCCATGACAAAGCTCGCAATTCTGGAGTATCCCGATCCTAGGCTGCGCAAGCAGGCCGCGCCGGTCGCCGAGGTCGATGACGCGCTGCGCCAATTGACGGATGACATGCTCGAGACCATGTACGCCGCCAAGGGTGTGGGTCTCGCCGCGACCCAGGTCGACGTGCATAAACGATTGATCGTGCTTGATGTTAGCGAGCAGCGCGACCAGCCCCTGGTGTTGATCAATCCGGAGATATTGACACTGGAAGGTTCGGGTCCAGGTGAGGAGGGGTGCCTGTCCGTGCCTGGGATCTACGACAAGTTGTCGCGGGCGACGCACATCCGAATACGTGCCTTGAGCCGCGACGGCAAGTCCTTCGAGATGGATGCCGAGGGGCTGCTGGCGGTCTGCATTCAGCACGAAATCGATCATCTGGAAGGCAAACTCTTCGTCGACTACCTCTCCGAGCTCAAGCGACAGCTGATCCGGCGTCGGCTTGAAAAAGAGCGTAAGCAACGGTTCACGGGAAGCGGATTTCGCGTGTCGACGCCCGGCGTGTCGACGCCCGGCGTGTCGACGCCGGCTCTCTGAGCCTTGCGCACGAATCTTCCTCCCCTCAGGCTGGGGTTTGCCGGCACGCCTGAGTTTGCCGTTCCGGCGCTCGACGCCCTCCGAAGGGTCCACACGATTTGGGCAGTATTCACCCAACCGGATCGGCCGGCAGGCCGCGGTCAGCCATTACACCAGAGCCCTGTCAAAGCCTGGGCAACCCAATGGGGGATACCTGTCCATCAACCGGCAAGTTTCAAGTCGCAAGAGGCGTTGCAGACGTTGCGCGACTTGAATCTCGACGCGTTGGTGGTGGCTGCCTATGGTTTGATTCTGCCGCCCGCCGCACTTCAATGTCCGACGCTAGGCTGCATCAACATCCACGCCTCGCTCCTGCCGCGATGGCGAGGGGCTGCGCCGATTCAGCGCGCCATCCTCGCGGGCGACCTCGAGACCGGTATCACCATTATGCGCATGGAGGCACGCCTCGACGCCGGGCCCATGCTGGGCAGGCAGGCGATCGACATCGGCGCCGACGACACTGCGAAGACTCTGAGCGATCGCCTCGCGCGGGTTGGCGCGGAACTCATTGCTGAAACGCTCGATGCTCAAGTTCACGGCCGGCTAAGGGAAGTGCCGCAGCCTTGTGAAGGGATCACATATGCGGAGAAAATCACGAAGGCCGAGGCACTGATCGATTGGTGTGAGGACGCTACGCAGGTTTGGCGGCGTGTCCGGGCGTTCAATCCTTGGCCGATTGCCGAGACCCGGTTCGACGGCGCTCAAGTGCGCATTTGGGATGCGGAAATCCGCGAATCAGTAGCCGGAGCGGCGCCGGGGACCGTGCTGGCCGCCACGAATGACGGCATCGACGTCGCCTGCGGCAGCGGTGCCCTGCGAATTCTTCGTCTTCAGCTCGCCGGACGAAAGCCGCTATTGGCGCAGGAATTCATCAAGTCCCGACGGCTCGAGGGTGTGCGCTTCGCACCGGTATGAAAACGACAGCCGCCAGTGCGCGTTCTCTCGCCGCACACGCGGTAGCGCGGATTTTGCGCGAGGGCGTGACCCTCGATGCTGCGCTGAAGGATGCGCTTGCGGCCGCCGACCCGAAACTCGCGCCTTCGGTTCGGTCCTTGAGCTACGGTGCCGTACGCGGGTATTACCGCCATGAAGCGATCCTCGGCCGCCTTTTGTCTGCGCCCGTGAGATCCTTGGATTTTTTGGTGCGCGCGCTCTTATCGGTCGCGCTTTACGAACTCGAGGATGAGAAGACGCCGGACTACGCGGTGGTCGATGCGGCGGTACAGACGGCGAAGGCTACCGACGCCAAGCGTGCGTCGGGACTGATCAACGCCGTATTGCGCCGCTATTTGCGCGAGCGCGAGATTGTGGACGCGGATATTGCGCGCAATCCGGCCACCCGTCATGCGTCGCCGGTCTGGCTCGCCGACCGCTTGCGCGCCGATTGGCCCGTGCGTTGGACGCAATTCCTGGCGGCCGGGGACGCCCAGGCGCCGATGTGGCTCCGCGTCAACTGTCAGCTCAGCACTACCGATGCGTATCTCGAAAATCTGCGGGAGACCGGAATCGGGGCCCGCGCGCAGGCGAGGGTTCCTCATGCGGTTATCCTCGATTCACCTTGCGACGTTCGCGATCTCCCCGGATTTGCCGAAGGAATCGTGTCGGTTCAAGACTTGGGCGCGCAGTGCGTGGCATTTCCCCTGGCGTTGGCGCCCGGTCAGAAGGTGCTCGACGCTTGCGCGGCGCCCGGCGGAAAAACCGCTCTCATAGCGGAACGGGAATCGCAGTTGGCCAAAGTGGTGGCTGTCGACATCGACCCGCAGCGGCTCAGCAGGGTCCGGGAGAACCTAAACAGGGGGAAGCTTCGGGCCGAACTCGTCAACGGCGATGCGGCCGCGCCCGAAAGTTGGTGGGACGGCGTCCACTTCGATCGAATTTTGCTCGACGCGCCGTGCTCGGCCCTCGGAGTAATTCGCCGCCATCCCGATATCCGTCTGCGTAAGTCCCCGTCGGATATCGACAAATTGCCGCTGCTGCAGACGCGACTGCTGAACTCCGCGTGGGGCATGCTGGCATCCGGGGGGCGCCTCGTGTACGTCACCTGCACCGTGACCCGCAGCGAAAATCGAGACGTGGTCGCGGCGTTTTTGCGCAACACTCCAGATGCGATGAACGTCCCCTCAGAGGCTTGGGAAGGCTGGCCGAACCTCGGCGAAGGCGATGATCTCGGCAGGCAGATTTTCCCGGGTGAAGCGGGTGCCGACGGCTTCTATTATGCTGCCTTGACCAAACGATGAACGCCGCGCGCTCCAACCTCACACCCAGTGCCCGCCGCCGGTTGCGACCGCTCGCGCAGGCCGCATGTCTTTGTTGGCTCGCGGCCGGGGCGCTGCTCTGGATGCAGCCTGTGCGCGCGGACGGTCTCGAAGGACGCTTTGAAGTCCGCTCCGCCGATGTACAGCTGAAGGATGGCGTATATCACTTGAATGCCCACCTGGAGTTGCCCGTCAGCGAGGCCGTGCGACGCGGTCTCGCCGAGGGCGTGCCCTTGACGCTGGCACTGGACCTCGACATCGAGCGCGTGCGTCAGCTGCTGCCAAACGCACGCGTCGCCGAATTGACCCAGCGATATCATCTTCAGTACAACGCGGTGAGCGCTCGGTACATTTTGCGAAACGACAACAGCGGGCAGCAGCAGTCCTTGAGCACGGTCGATGCCGCGATCGAGCAACTCTCCGACGTACGCGGCGTACCGGTTCTGGACAAAGCGTTGATCAGCGGCGACCGCCGTTATGAAGCGAGCGTGCGTGCGAAGCTCGACTACGGCTCGGTGCCGTTCAGCCTGCGGATGGTGATGTTTTGGGTCAATGACTGGCATCGCGAAAGCGATTGGTACACATGGACGCTGCAGCCTTGATTCGCAAGTACGGCTCCACGGTGCTCGGCTCTATCGGCGTGGCACTGTGGTTGGCGGCGCTGTATCTGCTGGCCGCAGCGGCGCAAAATTCGGGAGAGTTCGACAAGTGGTTGCCGTGGATCCTCTTGATCAATATCTCGGGGCTGCTCACGCTGCTGGTGCTGCTTGCCGGCAAGCTCACTCAATTGATACGCGATTATCGCAGGCACGTTCCGGGCTCCCGGCTGAAAGGCCGCACGGTAGCCATTTTTAGCGCTCTCGCGGTCGCGCCAATCCTGGTCGTCTATTACTTTTCCTTGCAATTCATCAATCGAGGCATCGATAGCTGGTTCGAGCTCGAGGTGAGCCAGGGGCTGAAGGATACGCGCGAGCTGTCACATGCCGCGCTCGAAGTCCGGGTACGCGAATTCCTGCAGCACACCCAGCTCGTGGCTCACACCTTGTCGGCGAGCTCCGCCCTGGAATTGATCGGGACCCTGGATCGAGAGCGGCGCGAGAGCGCGGCGCTGGAATTTACAATCGTCGGCGCGCAAGCGCAAATTCTTGCGACGAGCTCCGATCGCCCGATGGACACCCTTCCGGTGCCGGCGACCGATGAAATGATGCTGCAGCTGCGGCGCGGCCGTCCTTACGTGAGCCTGGACACCGACTCGGTCGGCGGTTATGTCATTCGCGCCGCGGCGCCGCTCGATGCCAACGGCAGCGGCAGTGCGCGCGTGTTGATTGGCCTGTACCCGGTGCCGCAGCATTTGAGCCAACTGGCCGATACGGTGCAGCGCTCCTATACGCAATACGCGAGTCTCGTTCAGTTGCGCCGCCCGCTCAAGTCGACCATCGTCCTGATCTTGACCTTCGTCGTGCTGATGTCGCTGATTGCGGCTGTTTACGGCGCCTTTTTCGCCGCCCAGCGCCTGGTGCAGCCGGTGCAAGACCTGATTGCCGCAACACGCGCCGTGGCGAAAGGTAACTACGACACCAAGCTTCCCCTGCCCTCACGCGACGAGCTGGGCTATTTGGTGACCTCGTTCAACGATATGACCAAGCGCTTGGGCAGGGCCCGCGAGGAAACGCGCCGCAGTCAGCAGGCCGTGGAAGCCGAGCGTGCCGGACTCGCGGTGATCCTGGCGCGCTTGTCCACTGGGGTCGTGTCGCTCGAGGCGGATTTGACGGTTCGCACCGCAAACCAGGCAGCCAGCGCCATCCTGGAAGTAGATCTGGAGGCCGCCGTCGGCAAGCGGTTCGACGAGTCCATCAGCGACGCTACGCTGTTTATGCAGTTTCTGGCGGCGCTAAAAACGCATCTGGGCGCCGAGGATCTGGATTGGCGGGAGCAAGTCGAATTGTTGTCGGACTCCGGCAAGCGTGTGCTTATGTGTGCGTGCACCGCGCTACCGAACGACCTGGGCGGTGCGCCCGGAGTGGTACTGGTGTTCGACGACATCACCACTCTTCTACAGGCGCAGCGCGACGCGGCCTGGGGTGAAGTGGCGCGCCGCTTGGCGCATGAAATAAAAAATCCCCTCACTCCCATCCAGCTGTCCGCGGAGCGCATGCGGCGCAAGTTCCTGGGCAGCATGAATGCACAAGATGCGCAGATTCTGGAGAGGGCCACACACACCATCGTCGCGCAAGTTGATGCGATGAAACAGATGGTCAATGCATTCAGCGAATATGCGCGCGCCCCCGACATGCATTTCTCGCGATTCGACTTGAACCAGCTAATCACCGAAGTCGTCGATCTCTACCGGGTTCAGGACTCGAGCGCCGATCTCAAGTTGCTCCTCAGCCCCGAGCTTCCCGCAATATCGGCTGACCGGGTGCGAATCCGGCAGATTCTCAACAACCTGGTCACGAATTCGCTCGAGGCTTTGGAAGGCAGGGCGGATGCATGCATCGAGATCGAAACTCACGTCGCGGACGAAGGTCACAAGCAGGGAGCGTCGGTGGCGATCGTGGTATCCGACAATGGGCCGGGGTTTCAGCGGGATTTGGTCGGAACGGTATTCGACCCTTATGTCACGAGCAAGCCCAAGGGTACGGGGTTGGGCCTTGCAATCGTGAAAAAGATCGTCGAAGAACACGGCGGCCGCATTGAGGCGGATAATCGGCGCGGCGGCGGCGCCCGCGTGCGAATTCTATTGCCGTTGGGCGACAGCGCACGGTCGGTATCGGTGCGTGAGCCGCGCAAAGGCGAACACAGGAGAGAACGTGTATGACCGCTTCGAGAATACTTGTGGTGGACGACGAGGCGGATATCCGCGGGCTGCTGAAAGAAATTCTTTCCGAGGAAGGCTATGAGGTGGAAATCGCGGCCGACGCGGGCCAGGCGCGATCCTCGCGTGCCACCCAGGTACCCGACCTCGTCCTGCTGGATATCTGGATGCCGGATACCGACGGCATCACCTTATTGCGTGAATGGTCGGCGACCGACGGGTACGACTGTCCGGTGGTGATGATGTCCGGTCATGGGACGGTCGAGACCGCCGTCGAAGCCACCCGCCTAGGGGCCTTCGATTTCGTCGAGAAGCCGCTGTCGCTGACCAAGCTGCTGCGCACGGTCGAGCGGGCGCTCGATGCCGGGCGCCGCAAGCGGCTTTCAGCGCGTGCGCAGGGGTCCGCGCTCGCCGTGCCCATCGGCAAAAGCAAGGTCACGCAGGCGCTGCGCGAACAGGTGCAACACGCAGCGTCCAGTGCATCGGCGGTTCTCCTTCTCGGAGAATTGGGATCCGGACGCGAGGCTTACGCGCGCTACCTGCACTCCCTCAGCGCTCGCGCGGCGAAGCCATTTTTCATGGTGGTTGCGGCGAGCTTGGGCGCCGATCCAAGCGCAGCGCTGTTTGGCAGCGAACGAGATGGCCGCGTCGAGCTGGGGGCGCTCGATCAAGCGGCAGGCGGCAGTTTGTATTTGAATGGATTGGAGGATCTGAACAGCGAAGCGCAGCGCGCACTGGCGGGCGCCATCGAGCAGAATGGCTACACTCGCGTGGGCGGACGGCAGCGGCTGCCGCTCAATGTGCGGTGGATCAGTTCCGCGCAGCATGCCTTCGAATCGCGGGTCTCCCCGGAGCCGTTCCGGCGCGATCTGGTCGCGCATCTCAGCGTCATTACATTGCGGGTGCTGCCGCTGCGCGACTATTCCGAGGACGTGCCGGACCTGTTGCGCTATTACGTTGATCGCCTGGTCGACGAGCAGCATCTGCCGCTGCGGCGCTTCAGCGTCGCAGCGCAAAATCGGCTGCGAAACTACCCGTGGCCCGGCAACGTCGGGGAACTCAAGAATCTGGTGCAGCGCGTGCTGGTTCTGGGCGTAGGCGAGGAAATTCGGTTGGAGGAAATCGAACGCGAACTTGCTGTGAAGCTGGCGGTGGACGAGCCCCTGGTGAAGCAAGACTTGCTCGCGCTGCCGCTGCGCGAGGCTCGCGAACAATTCGAACGAGCCTACCTTCAACAGCAGCTGCTACTGTGCAACGGCAAAGTGGGGCAGCTGGCCAAGCGGGTCGGAATGGAGCGAACACATTTGTACCGCAAGTTGCGGGCATTAGGCGTCGATTTTCGGCAATTGGGAGAGGATTGAGCCACGGGCCCGTCTAGTTAGTCGCCGACGCGTATCACCAACACGTCGACATCGGCTTTGCGCAGGATCTGACGAAGGCGGTTGAGCTCGTCCAACTTGGAGACGGGACCGATGCGGATCCGGTGCCAGGTATCGTTGTCCACCGATACTTTTTGTACTTTGGATTCTACGCCCTGCAGCGCGAGCTTCGCGCGCACCCGATCTGCGTCAGCGAAACTTTTGTACGATCCGGCCTGAAGCACATATGTTCCACGCCGCGTCTCCGGCACGGATTTGATGTCCGGCCGAACATCCTTATCCTTCTCCGGGACCACCATTTCGAATTTCGGCAGCATGTCGTAGAAGTCGTACGATTTTGCAGTCTCGTCCGCGCCTGGATCCTGGCTTTCGGCATCGGGAAATTCGTTGCCGTGCAATTTCCTCTTATCGGATTTGCCGCTTCTGGCGATGGGCGCGTCCGGCCGATGATCCTTGATGTACACAATGCCCGCAACGGCGAGGCCCACGCCCAGTCCGCACAGCACACCCATCCATCCCGAAAAGCCCGTGGGCCTGCGGCGCTTAGATTTGTAGTCGCGTGCCATGGGTGTGCACTACATGGTTTCGGGAGCGGATACGCCCAATAATCCGAGGCCGTTACGGATGACTGTTTGCGTCGCCAGAGCGAGATCCAGACGAGCGTCGCGCAGACCGGAATCTTCGACGATGAATTGGTGCGCGCTGTAATTCGCGTGAAAATCGTTCGCCAGGTCCCGCAGGTAGTGCACCAGGGTGTGCGGCGCGCGCTGCGCCGCGCATTGCTTCACGATTTCGGGATATGCGCATACGCGCTTGATCAGTTCCAGTTCTTGCGGCTCGACCAGCTTGCCCAAGCACGCTAGCCCGTGCTTGGCGTCGTGGGCAAGCCCGCGCTCCTGGAGTTGCCGCATCACGCTGGCGACGCGGGCGTGCGCGTACTGAATGTAGTACACCGGGTTATCGTTCGAGCGGGCGGTGGCGAGCTCCATATCGAAGTCAAGATGCTGGTCGTTGCTGCGCATGACGTAGAAAAGCCGTGCCGCGTCGTTGCCCACTTCTTTGCGCAACTCGCGCAGCGTGACGAACTCGCCCGAACGAGTCGACATTTGCGCCTTTTCGCCGCCGCGGAACAGGGAGACGAATTGCACGAGCCGCACTTCGAAGGAATCCTTAGGTCCGCCGAGCGCCACCAAGCCTGCGCGCAGGCGAGTTATGTAGCCGTGATGATCTGCGCCCCAGATGTAAAGTAAGTGACTGAACCCCCTTTCGAGCTTGTTGAAGACATAAGCTATGTCAGAGGCAAAATAAGTTTTGACGCCGTTCTCGCGGACCATGACGCGATCTTTTTCGTCGCCGTAGTCCGTGCTCTTGAACCACCAAGCGCCGTCTTTCAAATATGCATGTCCAGACTTCTTGAGCGCGGCAATGGCTCGATTGACCGAACCGTCATCGCTCAACGACCGCTCGGAGAACCAGCAATCGAAGGTGACGCCGAATTCGCTCAGGTCCTCGCGGATGTCGCCGAGGATGACCGTGAGCGCCAGATCGAGCACCCGGCGAAACGCGGCATCTCCGATGAAAGCACGCGCTCGAGCGATCAGAGCATCGATGTGCACATCCTTATCGCCGCCCTGAGGCTCATCGTGCGGCAGATCCTTGAAGACCTCTGCGGCCCCGCGCCGCAGCATCAAGCCTTCTGCAGCGAACAGCCGTTCGCCGATCGCAGCGATATAGTCGCCGCGGTAGCCGTTCGCGGGAAACGCGAAACGCTCCCCGCATATTTCCAGGTAGCGCAGCCAGGCGCTGACTGCCAGAATTTCCATTTGGCGGCCCGCGTCGTTGATGTAGTACTCACGCTCGACGCGGTGGCCGACGGCTTCCAGCAAATTGGCGACGCTCGCGCCGAAGGCGGCATGCCGGCCATGGCCTACGTGCAAGGGTCCGGTCGGATTGGCCGAGACGAACTCCACCTGCACCGAGAGTCCCGCGCCAACGAGCGAGCGGCCGTATTGCCCTCCGTCGTGCAGCACTTTGCCGATTTCGGCGTGATATGCGCCCGTCGAGAGGAAGAAATTGATGAAGCCTGCACCGGCAATTTCCACCTTTGCAATCGCTGGGTCGGGAGGCAGCAAGCGCAGGAGCGCCTCCGCGAGTTTGCGTGGATTTTGGCGCGTCGCTTTGGCGAGCCGCAGGGCTAGGTTAGCGGCGAAGTCGCCGTGTTGCGGGTCGCGGGTGTTTTCAACCTCCACGCCTGCTACGCGCGCCGCGGCGGGCACCAAGTCTTCCGGCAGTGCCGCCAAGGCTTGCGTCAGCAATTTTTCGATCAGCGTCTTCAAGGCGGATCCGTGGGTGAGTTGCAAAGGCTCGGCAGTTTAGCGCTGCCCGCGTCCGCAATCTTCTCAATCTACTTCCAAGGGATCCACGTCGATCGACCAACGCAGGCCAGGGGGACCCGGCAGCCTTTCCACGTGCGGCAGCCAGCCCTTCAGAAATCGCTGCAAGGTGGAGCGTGCCGCCGTCTCGATGAGCAGATGCGCGCGGAAGTGATCGGCCCGGCGCGCAATCAAGGCGCTCGCGGGCCCGAGTACCCGCACGGCGGATTCGTTCAGCAGCTGACTGGAATCGGCCGCGGCGCGGAGGTATGCGTCCAATCCGACCGAATCCTTGGCCTCCGCGCGCAGCATGGCGAGCCGCGAGTAGGGGGGCCAACCCGCCTCCCTGCGTTCTTCCAGAGCACTCTGCGCGAATCCTTCGTAGCCTTCCGTGATGAGTCGATTCAGCAGCGGGTGTTCTGGGAATTGCGTCTGAATCAAAACTTCACCGGGCTTGGAGCCGCGGCCTGCGCGGCCGGCGACCTGCGTAATGGTTTGCGCGAGGCGTTCGGTGGCGCGGAAATCGCTGGCGAACAATCCCTGATCGGCATCCAGGATGACCACGAGACTGACTTCAGGAAAGTGGTGGCCCTTCGTGAGCATTTGAGTGCCGACCAGTATTCGGGCCTCTCCGCTGTGAACGCGATCGAGGACGGATTGCACAGCGCCGCGCGCCGAGGCCGTGTCCCGATCCAGCCGCGCCAGCGGTGCGTCCGGGAACAACCGCGTCAGCGTTTCCTCGACCCGCTCGGTGCCCTGACCGACGGGATTCAACGGCTGACCGCAGCTCCCGCAAACCTTGGGCACCGCGCCATGAGCGCCGCAATGGTGGCAGCGCAGTTGCTGCGCCCGCAGATGCAACGTCATTCGCGCATCACAGTGCTCGCAGGGCGCAACCCAGCCGCAAGCGTTGCAGAATAGACTCGGTGAATAACCGCGGCGATTCAAGAATACGATGATCTGCCCTTCCGCTTGCAGGTGCTGCGCCATGGCCCGCATCGCCGGCGTGGACAATCCCTGATCGCAGGCGTGCTTACGCAGGTCTATCAGGGACATTCGCGGTGCCCGCGCGGCGCCCGGCCGCTGCGGCAAGAGATGCTTCGAATAGCGGCCGGTTGCGGAATTCTCCAGGGTCTCCAGCGATGGCGTCGCAGAGCCTAGTATTATGGGCACTTCCCCGAGCCGGGCTCTGACCACGGCGAGGTCGCGCGCCGAGTAGCGAAAGCCCTCGTGTTGCTTGTACGAGGCGTCGTGTTCTTCGTCTACGACGATGAGTGCTAGTCGGGGCAGTGAAGTGAACACTGCGGACCGCGTGCCGATGATGATCCGCGCCTGACCGCCGTGCGCTGCGCGCCACGCGTCGCGCCGCTCATTGGCCGTGAGGGCCGAGTGCAACGCCACCACGCCCGAGCTGAAGCGGCACCGGAAGCGATCGACCAACTGCGGCGTCAAGGCGATCTCAGGCACCAACACCAGCGCCTGACCGCCTTTTGCTATTGCGGCTGCGATGACGCGCAAGTAGACCTCGGTCTTGCCGCTTCCGGTCACGCCGTAGAGAAGGTGCGCGGCAAACGTCGCCAACGACGCGAGCATGGCGGCGACGCAGTCGGCTTGATGCGGTGTCAGCGCCACGTCGCTCGGATGCAACTCCATCGATTCCTCGCGCGGCGCAATCGCCTGCGACGTGATCCACCCGCGGGCTGCCAATGCGCGCAAATGCGCGACCTTGAAGTCGCGGGAAACCTCGGCCAGAGTGGCGGATCCCCGCTCCGCAAGCCAGCCGAGCAGGGCTCGCTGCCGCGGCGCGGGCCGGGCGCTCGGAGTCGATAGCTCTTCGCTTCCCGCGGGTGTTGGCGACCACCATTCGGTCGCCTGACTCGCGGGTTGGCCGGCACGTACTCCAACCGGCAACGCGGCACTGAACACTTCGCCGAGCGGGTGGTGGTAGTACTCCGCGGCCCAGCACAGCAAGTCGAAGGTGACCGGGTCGACGATCGGCTGCCGATCCAAGATCTGGAGCGCCGTTTTGAGCTTCGGCGCCGGGATGGAGGACTCGGAAGCGATCCCGACCAAGATTCCGATCAGTTGTTGGCGCCCGAAAGGTACACATACCCGTACTCCGGGGGGCGGCGACGCATCCTCCATCTCCGCGGGCGCTCGATAATCGAAGACACGTCGTAACGGGGTGTCCAATGCGATCTGCAGAATCATCGGTCCTTTTGTCCACAAAACGTGTGGATAAGTCTGTTGAGAACCCGGGATCATCGACCTTAAGTGCCCGTTCCGTTTCGGGTCTCAATCAAATTGGTGAAAAAGTGTCCTAAATCGAAATGAATTCTTGAAATTCAATGAGTTATGACTGCCTCTGGATCCCCTGATGAGGTGTGGATTGAAATTGTTGCAGTGGAAGTCACAGTGGATGTGCGTAAGTCCCTGATCTTGCGCAGACCAGGCCGTCAACCGCAGCGGCGCATAGGCGTTTATACCTGGAACGGCGGCCGTCCGTCGACGTTAAGAGGACGAGGCATGCTCCGCTTTGATACGCTGAACCCAGCTAGGATGGTCTGGGATAGTCCGGCTCCAGCATCTGAGGAAGCGGTTCTGGAGTACACGCGAGAGCTCGAGAAATTCTTGGCTGAAATCGAGCGGCGCGCATTCCGCATGGCTCAGGTCGCGCTCCGTGATCCCGACGATGCATTGGATGTGGTTCAAGACGCGATGTTTAAATTGGCGCGCAACTACGCATCGAGGCCCAGCGCCGAATGGCGCCCTCTGTTCTATCGAATATTGGAAAACGGCATACGTGATCTGCAGCGGCGGAGGTCGGTGCGCAAGCGCTTCATGGCTTGGCTGCCGGGCGTGAAAGAGGATCCCGACAATGAAGCCCAGGATCCTCTCGACAACGTCGCCGACGCGGGCCCGGCCATTCCTGATGCGCTGATCCAGGGGCAGGCGATGCTGCAGCTCGAGATCTCGTTGCGAGCCCTGCCGGCGCGGCAACGTGAGGCGTTCATGCTGCGCAATTTCGAGGGTTTGAATGTGGCTGAGACGGCGACCGTGATGGGCTGTTCGGAAGGAAGCGTCAAGACGCATTATTCACGCGCGGTCCATGCTCTGCGTGAAAGACTCGGCGAGGTTTGGTGATGAGCGACCCCCTCCCTGGGCAGCCTCGCGATTCCTTCGAGGAGCGAACCCAGGCATTGTTTCACGACAGCGTCGAGGGACTGGAGTTCGCGGTTCGCTCGCGCCTCACGCAGGCACGCAACACTGCGATCGAATCGGCTTCCGTGTCCCGCCGGCCCTGGATTTTCGGCATGGGAATCTGGACGCCGGTAGGCATGACCGCGGCTGCCATTCTGGGCGCATTCCTGTGGATGGGATCGCCATTGACCCCGCACGCCGTTACAGTAGCTGATGGCTTGTCGAATCTCGACGATCTGGAGATTGTCGCGTCCACTGATGAGGGTGCAGGCGACGCGATGGACATGCTGCAAGACGATATCGAATTCTATGATTGGGCGGTCAAGACCGCGAATCCTTCATCGGCAGCCGAGGGTTGAGTTGACGTGGGGAAGGTGTTGGCTAGTGCTCGGCATGACGGTATGCGCATCAGCTATCGCCGGCCCGCCGCCGTCGGCGCCGCAACGAGCGCCTCAGGCGCCTTCCGAGGTCGCTCCCGATGGTGATCTGATCGAGTTCTTGGGTTCAGACGACATGGGTGATGCAGCGTGGTGGGAATTTTTGAAAAAGGTGCCGCCGCGAGGGGGAAACCCTCCCGCAACGCCGCCGCAGGAAGCAGGACAATGATCAGGGAGCTGTTCCTCTGTGGAAGTCTGTGTTTCGCAGCTGCGAGCGGTGTCGCGCAGGTGCCGGCGGCGCCAGAGACACCCGCGGCACCCATGGCTTGGAACTCGATGGCGCCTGAGCAGCAACGATTGCTCCATGGTTACCAAGATAAGTGGGAAAGTCTGCCCCCGGAACGGCAACAAGCGCTGGCGAAGGGCAGCCAGCGCTGGTTATCGATGTCGCCGGACCAGCGTTCAAGCGCGCAGCAACGCTTTACCCAATGGCGCGCCATGCCTCCGGAACAAAGGAAACAACTACGCCAGCGTTGGCAGCAGTTCAAGAGCATGCCGCCGGAACAGCAGCAGCGGGTCCGGGAGTCGTTCAATAGGTTCCGGCAAATGCCGCCCGAACGGCGCATGGAGTTGCGCAAACAATGGCGGCAGATGAGTCCGGCTCAGCGCCGCGGCGTCATCCAGCGGCCGCCGCCTGGCCGCATCCCGCGCTAGCATCCGATTGTGGGGCGAATTTTCAGGGGTGGTAGCTGCGCTCGGCGTGCGCCATTACATCTTCGCGGCTGAAGAATACATCCCGGAATACTCCCTGAGTGAACATTTGCGCCTGGTCCGTAAAGTGCGGCGATGTGGGATCGCCGCTCTCGCCGCCGCTCATGATGGCCCTGGCATGAATGCTCTTCCCGAACTCCACCGCCGCGACGAAACTATTGCCGACCGAAGCGTAGATTTTCCTTGTGTTGCGCGGATACGAGGCGTCGAACGATGCCAGGGCGCCCCAGCTGGAAGATGCAAAGCCGACCGGTAGACTTGGTTTGGTATCGTCGAACGATTGCACGATGTCGTCGTTCAGGCGCTGATAGCGGTTGATCTCACCCCACGGCGTCTGCCATCTCCCAAAATCACGCTGTAATTTCTCCATGGCTGCGATCAATCCGCCGATGCGCTCAGATTCACTCAAATGACCGACCAAGTAGTCATAGACGGGTTCCTCAGCGTCCCGCGCCTGCGGGCCTTTGCGCTCGAGCAACTCCTGGCCCCAGAAGATGGCGAGAGATGTCGGCACCGAGTCGGCTGCGGTGCGACGGTCCCAACCGCGCAGGCTTTCAACGGCCTCCTTCAGGCTGGCGCGCCGCGGATCATCCGCCGCCAATCTTTCATAGTCATCGAACAAAGGCGGCAGCAGGACATCGAAGGCGGTCAGATGGCTGTCGTAACCGGCAGCGATCAAGCTGTCCAAGGTCACACCTTGAATATTCTGCAGAACCTCAACGGCGTGGATGCCGCGAGGATTTTCTCCCTTGATCCACATGTAACCCGGATAATTTTCTCGCTTCGGGCTTGCCGCGCCGGCAGCGGCGAAGGGCCAGTTATTGGTGTTTTGGATCCAACCACTCTCGGGGTTGAGCAGGGTGATCGTCTCTTCGAGCGGATGGGGACCGTGCCATTCGGTCGCGGGATTACTGCCGTCAACGGGGTGGCTGAAATCGAACTTCGGATCCCGTTTGGGAATGAAATTCCCATGGAAATAGGCAATCGTGCCGTCGCCGTCAGCATAAACGGTATTGTTGGACGTATCCGTCCGCATCTCCTGGATCTTGCGGAAGGATGAGTAGTTCTTGGTCTTCGTGCGTAAATATGATTGCGCTAGCGCGGGTACCGGATCCTCCAGCAACCGAATGGCGATCCATCGGGGGTCGCCGCGCTGGGCGTCACCGCCTTCGGCGTCCGCGCGAATGATCGGGCCGTGATGGCTGTAATAGACGGTGAAAGTTCGGTGTCCGAACCCACCGCCATTCTTGAATGCAATTGTGATGTGGCCGACATGCAATTTTCGCAGCGCGCTGCCGTACCTATAGTAGAGGCCGTCGGCCTTCTTGACGATTGCCTCGACATATTCGTCGATGGCGTCGCCACCGTACGAGGTGTGCATCCAGCCGTTGCGTGAATTGAATCCCTGATAGACGAAGAATTGCCCCCACGTGACGGCGCCGTAGACGTTCAATCCCTGCCCGCTCACCATCTGCAATTCCGAGCGGAAGTAATACGAGGTATGCGGGTTGATCCACAGCAGCGCATGCCCCGACGCGCTGCGGCTAGGTGCAATGGCAAATCCGTTGGAGCCGCCCGGTGCCGGTTCCGCATCCGCTTTGATCGAATTCGCGGTGGGAGCCTCCTGCAGCGGCGGCCCTGCCGGGTAAAAATCCCGAAGCTTGGCGAGGTCGATACTCTCGATGTCGCCTCCGATGCTGCCTTCGGTAAAAGACAACGCCATCCAGGGTTCGAAGTGACGGATGACCTTGGGCGACACGCGCGGATGCTTCGAGAGGTAGTAGTTCAGTCCGTCCGACCAAGCCACCATCAGAGTCCTGAGCCACTCGGGGCTGCGACCATAGTCTCGGCGCAAGCGGCGGGGATCGACGAACAGTAGCTGGCGAAGGTCGCTGTACATCGCTGCCTCACCTTCCGACTGCGCCAACATCCCGAGTCCGTTGAGGTAGTTGCGCTCGATGCGGCCAAAGTCATCTTCGGCTTGCGCGTAAATCGTCCCGAACACCGTATCCGCGTCTGTCTTGCCATAAACATGCGCGATGCCCCAGGTGTCGCGGATGATGAGGACATTCTCGGCATGCCAGTGCATGCGTGAGTCCTGATCGGCGGCCGATTCGGCAGCGACGGCCGATCCTGCGACAGATAGAATTGCAAAGACGACGGTTCGCAACGCCGAACTTGAGGATCGTTTAGAGATCAACCGGCGGCCTTGACCGCCTGGATCAGCTGACTCACGGCCGCCTGCGCATCGCCGTACAACATGCGCGTTTGATCGAGCACGAAAAGCGCATTGTCGATTCCTGAAAACCCCTGACCCTGGCCGCGCTTGATGACGATGACGTTCTTTGCCTTGTCGGCATTCAAGATCGGCATGCCGAAAATTGGGCTCGCCTTGTTGGCGCGTGCATCCGGATTGACCACATCGTTCGCGCCGATGATCAGCGCCACGTCGGCAGTCTCAAACTCCGCGTTGATTTCATCCAGGTCGGATATCAAGTCGTATGGCACGCCGGCTTCTGCGAGCAGCACGTTCATGTGGCCGGGCATGCGGCCCGCGACCGGATGGATGGCAAAACGCACCTTGACGTCCTTCTCGATCAGCAATTGCGCGAGTTCCCACACCTTGTGCTGGGCCTGCGCCACGGCCAGGCCATATCCCGGCACGATGATGATTTTTTGCGAGTACGCCATCATGACTCCGGCATCCGAAGCCTCAATGGCCTTTTGCGAGCCGGTCACTCCGCCGCCCGCGGACGAAGTCTCGCCGAAGTTCGAGAACAGCACATTGCCGAGCGACCGGTTCATTGCCTTGGCCATGAGCTGAGTCAGCAAAGTGCCGGCCGCACCCACCACGGTGCCCGCGATGATCATGGCGGCGTTGTCGAGTACGAAGCCCTCGAATCCCACCGCAAGGCCGGTAAGCGCATTGTACAGAGAGATTACGACCGGCATGTCGGCGCCGCCGATCGGCAATGTCATGGTCACCCCCAGCAACAAGGCCAAGGCGAAGAACAGCGACACTGCGGGCAGGCCGGCGAGCGGGCCTGAGCTCATCCCGGAAACGGCGATGAATCCGAGCCCAACGGTTGCAAGCAATATCGCCAAATTCACGTACTTTTGGCCGCTGAAGCGGACAGACTTCGTGATCAGGCCCTGTAATTTTGCAAAGGCGATCAAACTGCCGCTGAAGGATACCGAGCCGATGAAGCCGCCGATGGTGGCAATCGTGAGATGCACGATGCTGTGCTCGCTACCGCGATACAGCTCCACGGCGGCGATCGCGGCCGCGGCGCCGCCGCCCATGCCGTTGTACAGCGCGATCATTTGCGGCATGTTGGTCATCGCAACGCGCTTGCCGCTGACCCAGGCCAGAACGCCGCCTACGGCGATGGCGCCGCTCATCAGCGCCAAATACAACAGCGGAGCGCCGATGACGAACGCCAGGGTCACGACTGTTGCAAGCACCATTCCCACGCCCGCCCAGCGGACGCCGCTCACGGCGGTGACCGGCGAGCTCATCCGCTTCAGGCCCAGAATGAAGAGCGCCGCCGCAACCAGATAGGACAGCTGGGTCAGGGTTTGAATCGTCGAAGCGGAGGGCATCCTCAAGCTCCTTTCTTTCTTCCGGCGGTGATGAACATCTTGAGCATGCGTTCGGTCACCACATAGCCGCCTACGGCGTTGCCGGCGGCGAGAAACACGCCGAGGACGCCGATTACCCTGAGCAGGGTAGTGTCCGCGGCGGCCAAGGCAACCATGGCGCCGACCAAGACGATGCCATGCACGAAATTCGAGCCGGACATGAGCGGCGTGTGAAGAATGACCGGGACTCGAGAAATGACTTCGTAGCCGGTGAATGCCGCCAACATGAAGATATAGAGCGCTATCACGCCGTCGATCATGTTAATTATCCCTCTACAGCTTTGCGGGTTGGTTCGTGCTTGATTTGGCCGTCGTGCGTCAGCACAGCGCCGGCGAACACCTCGTCATTCCAATCGATCGCAAGCTCACCCTTCACGAGCGCCGGCTTGAGCAGGTTGAATAAATTGCGCGAATACATCTCGCTCGCGTGATACGGCAGCGAGGCGGGCAGGTTGAGGGGACCAACGATTTTGACGCCGCCATGCAACACGGTTTCGCCCGCCCGCGTCAGTTCGCAATTGCCGCCTTGCTCCGCTGCGATATCGATGATCACGGAGCCGGCCTTCATGCGCTCGACCGCCGCCTGGGTGATGATCCGCGGCGCCGCTCGTCCCGGCACAGAGGCGGTGCTGATGACCGCGTCGCTGACGGCAATGCGCGCATCGAGCACTTCCTGCTGCTTAGCCTTCTCCTCGGCGGTAAGTTCGCGCGCATAGCCGCCGGCGCCTTCAGCCGATACGCCCGTTTCGATGAACTTCGCGCCGAGCGATTTCACCTGATCCTTGGTGGCGCTGCGCACGTCATACGCTTCGACTACCGCTCCCAGGCGCTTCGCCGTGGCAATCGCCTGCAATCCGGCGACGCCCGCACCGATGACAAGGACGGACGCCGGACGGATGGTCCCCGCCGCCGTGGTCAGCATGGGTAGAAATCTTTCGAGCGTGTTAGCTGCGATCAGAACCGCCTTATAGCCTGCCGCCGAAGCCTGCGAGGACAGCGCGTCCATGGACTGCGCCCGGGAAATTCGCGGCACAAGCTCCACCGCAAAAGCGGTGATTCCCCGATCTTTGAGGCCGCGCACGAGGTCGGCACGCGCATAGGCCTGCATGTACCCGATGACCACCGCACCTTTCTTGAGCGCGTTCACTTCGTCCAAGCTCGGCGGCTGAACCTTCAACAAGACGTCCGCCGACGCCAGGATGGAGGCGGCGTCGCTGAACTCCGCGTCCGCATATAGAGCGTCCGGAAAATGAGCCGCAGTCCCTGCGCCGCGTTCGATCAGCACGCGCGCACCGGCCGCCTTCAGTTTAGAGGCGACTTCCGGGACAACGGCGACACGAGTTTCCGAGGGCTGGGTTTCCCTGAGGACACCGACTACGACAGCCATGCAGATCTCTCCCCCAAACCCGAGAATTATGCCAAACGTTGAATTATGGCATAAGAGTCGACTATCTTAAGTACTTGTTATGCACTCGCTCAAAGACAAGCGGCGCTTGGTGGATTGGCGGGATGACCATGCGGTTGTGACGCACGGTTATCCATTGTCTCAGCAGATCCTACGGACCGACGTGTCCGGCATGCCGCTGGAGTGGGTGGATTATCGTGAAGCGGCGCGCCTGTACCACACCGAGCAAGTCGCCTATACCTGTGGGACTTTGCTGTACCGGCTCTATGGGGGCACCTGCGCCCGGACCGGCCTTCGTACCATCGTGGACGTCAATTCGATCATTGCCACGCTGGGAACTTCCGGAAATCCGGGAAATTTGCGCGGGGCGTCATACACGCCGCCGCTCAATAATCAGACCTTGTTTCGGCGCGACGCTTACCTGTGCTTGTACTGCGGCGCGCGCTTCACCTATAGCCTGCTGTCGCGGGACCACGTGACACCGTTCAGTCGCGGCGGCCACGATATATGGAGCAATGTCGTGTCGGCGTGCCGCCGCTGCAACAACGCCAAGGCGTCGCGCACCCCGGAGCAAGCGGGCATGCAGCTGCTTGCGGTGCCGTTTACTCCCACCTACGCCGAGTACATTTTTTTGAAAGGCCGCCGCGTTTTGGCCGATCAGATGGAATATTTGATTGCGCATTTCCCGCGTTCGAGCCCGCTGCACGAGCGCATGCAACGCTGGCCGATGTGAGCGCCGCCGCAGCCTCCGCGCAAGCGCGGTCCGGCGTCGTGTACCACATCGACGCCAGTTATTTCATTTTCCGGGCCTACCATTCCATGCCCCTAGGCATGGTCGACGGCGATGGCAACGCGACACATGCCTTGTACGGATTCGCGCGCTTCATATCGGATCTCCTGGAACGGGTCAGGCCGGAGCGCATCGCCGTCGCTTTCGATCTGAGCTTGCGCACCGCCGCCTCATTCCGCAACGGGATTTATCCGGCTTACAAGGCCAATCGCGAAGCACCGCCCGCAGACCTGGTGCGGCAATTCGTGCTCTGCCGCGAATTCTGCCGGCATATGGGAGTCGCCGAATTCGCGAGTGCGCAGTACGAAGCCGACGATGTCATCGGCACCCTGGCTGCGCGCTCCCGCTCCGCGGGCCTCTGTAATGTGCTCGTGACCCGAGACAAGGACTTATCGCAACTCATCCGACATGGAGACGTGTTTTGGGACTACAGCGGCAACGCTCGATATCAGTACCATGACATCGGCCCGCGCTTTGGCGCGACTCCCGAGCTCATTGCCGATTTCCTGGCGCTGACCGGCGATAGCGTGGACAACATCCCCGGCGTGCCCGGGGTCGGAAAAAAGACCGCGGCCGAGCTATTTGCCGTCTTCGGCTCGCTCGATGATTTGTACGCGAATCTCCACCGTGTACCGTCGATGAAGTTGCGAGGCGCAGCCGCGCTCGCCACCAGACTGCTTGCCCACAAGGAATCAGCTTATTTGGCGCGCCGGTTGACGGGGATTGTCTGCAACATTCCGCTGGAGGCGACGCTCGATGAGCTGAAGCCGCGGCAACAGAACCGCGCCGGACTCGATTCATTTTTTGACGCCCACGGGTTCGGAAATATTTTGCGGCAGCAGGTGCGTCGTATCGCCGCCGGGGCGTAGCATAAGGGCACGCTGCCGATAATTGGGGGGGAAAGGCAAATGGCCCAAAAAGACATTCAATCCGTGTTGCAAGAGAGCCGGGTATTTCCGCCGCCGGAGCAATTCCGAAGTCAGGCCTCGCTCAAGGCGGATCAGTTGCAAGCGATGTACGCCAGGGCCGCGGAAGACTACGTCGGTTTCTGGTCGGATTTCGCCGTCGCTGAAATCGATTGGCGTCGGCCTTTCACGGTATGTTTGGACGACAGCGAGGCGCCTAACTATCGCTGGTTCACCGACGGTCAACTGAACGTGTCGCACAATTGCCTAGACGTGCATCTTCGCGACCGGGCGGACAAAATCGCGATCCTGTTCGAGGGCGAGCCCGGCGATGTGCGCAAGCTTACTTACGCCGAGCTGCACGGCGAAGTGTGCCGGTTTGCAAATGCGCTCATCGCCCTGAGTGTCGGTCGCGGCGACCGTGTGATCATTTACATGCCGATGATCCCTGAAGCGGTAATCGCGATGCTGGCCTGCGCCCGTATCGGCGCCGTGCATTCCGTGGTATTCGGCGGCTTTTCCTCCAACGCGGTCAAGGATCGCATCGAAGACGCGGGTGCCAGGCTCGTAATCACCGCCGACGGAGGGTGGCGGGGCGGCAACCCCATCGAACTCAAACGCGCAGTCGACAGGGCGCTTGCCGACGGCTGCCCAACGGTGCAAAACGTTGTGGTTTACGCTCGCACCGGCGGCGACTGCCCCATGCGTGCCGGCCGCGATGTGTGGTGGCAGGACGCAATCTCCGGCCAGAGCGCCGTTTGCGAGCCCGAATGGGTGGACGCGGAACATCCACTGTTCTTGCTCTATACCTCGGGATCGACGGGCAAGCCGAAGGGCATCCAGCACTGCAGTGCCGGCTACCTCCTCAACGCCAAGTTGACTACGCGGTGGGTGTTCGATCTCGGGGATAGCGATGTGTTTTGGTGCACGGCCGACGTCGGATGGGTCACCGGACACTCCTATGTCGTCTACGGGCCGCTCGCGGCCGGCGCCACGGTCCTAATGTATGAGGGCGCGCCCACCTTCCCAGACGGCGGCCGCTTCTGGAAGATCTGTGAAACGCACGGCGTCACCATATTTTATACTGCACCGACGGCGATAAGAGCGCTGATGAAATTGGGCGACAGCATTCCGGCCAAGTACGATCTCGGCAAGCTGCGCTTGTTGGGCAGTGTCGGCGAGCCTATCAACCCGGAAGCTTGGATGTGGTATCACAAAGTGATCGGGGCCGGGCGCTGCCCCATCGTGGATACGTGGTGGCAGACAGAGACCGGCGCCATCATGATGACGCCCGTTCCAGGCGTCACGCCGACGAAACCCGGTTCCTGTGCCAAACCCCTCCCCGGCATCTTTGCCGATATCGTCGATGACGAGGGGCGGCCCGTCAGAACTCCCGACGGCGGCGGCTATCTCGTTATCAAGCGGCCCTGGCCCTCCATGCTGCGCACAATTTGGCGTGACAACGAGCGCTACATTCAGACTTACTGGGAGAGGTTTCAGAAGCGCTATTACGTTGCCGGCGATTCTGCGCGCCGGGACAAGGATGGCTACTACTGGATCATGGGCCGGATCGACGACGTGCTGAACGTCGCCGGCCATCGGCTCGGAACAATGGAAATCGAGTCCGCGCTGGTGGCGCATCCGAGGGTCGCCGAGGCCGCCGTGGTGAGCAAGGCCCATGAGATCAAGGGTGAGTCGGTCTTCGCGTATGTCGTTCTGAACAGCTCGCGGCCCGAAGGAGCGATGGCGATTTCGCTTTTGGAGGAACTTCGCAGCTGGGTCGGCGAGCAACTCAGCCCGATTGCCAAGCCCGATGAAATCCGCTTGACCGACAATCTACCGAAGACGCGCTCGGGGAAAATAATGCGCCGCTTGCTGCGTGCCATTGCGCGTGGAGAGGAAATCACCCAGGACATGTCGACACTGGAGAACCCCGGGATCCTGGAGCAGCTGCGAGGTGGGCCGGCTGCCGCGGCTCCAGCGAAACGCGCGGCTCCAGCGAAACGCGCGGCTCCAGCGAAACGCGCGGCTCCGGCGAAACGCGCGGCTCCGGCGAAACGCGCGGCTGCCGCCAAACGCCAGGCTCCGGCCAAGAGAGCCACCGATACCAGGCGGGGCGCGGCCAGCAAGGAAAGGCGCGCACGCCCCAAATCAAAGAAAACGAAAGTTGCAGCGAAACACGCCAAGCGGACGACATCCGTCAAGCGCTCGAAACGCAAAGCCGTGACTTCGAAACACCGCCCTCGCGCGGTCAAAGGCGTCAGCCGCGGGCGACACGGCAAAAAATAGTCACGATGCGGGCCTGCCGACGCGGCTATCCGCGAAATGTCGAAATTGGAGACTCGTTGCTCCGGCTCGGTTAGAATCCGTCGGCCGGAATGGGGGCGGTTCGCATATCGACGCGACTCCATCCGCGTACCCCCTATCAGCGCAACCGCGGCCGAAACGGCCGTTTATCAATTGATTGGACAAACATGCTCTCCACTTCCAACGTCGCCATCCAGTTCGGCGCCAAACCGCTCTTCGAGCAGGTCACGATCAAGTTCTCCGATGGGAATCGTTACGGCCTCATCGGCGCCAATGGGTCCGGCAAGTCCACGCTGATGAAGGTGCTGGGAGGCGACCTTGAACCCAGCGCGGGCGACGTCATGCTGCAAGCCGGCATGCGCCTGGGAAAGCTGAATCAGAACCAGTTCGGCTACGAAGATGAGCGGGTGCTCGACGTGGTCATGCGCGGTCATACCGAGTTATGGACCGCGATGAAGGAACGCGACCGTATTTACGCCGATCCCAATGCCACCGACGACGACTACATGAAGGCCGCCGAGCTTGAAGGCGTGTATGCCGAATACGGCGGCTACGATGCGGAGGCGCGGGCGGGCAGCATTCTCACCGATGCCGGCATTCACGAAGCGCGGCACAATGGACCGATGCGCGAAGTGCCCCCGGGCTTGAAGCTGCGCGTGTTGCTTGCGCAGGCTCTGTTCTCGAGGCCGGACGTGCTGTTATTGGACGAGCCAACCAACAACCTCGACATCAATTCGATCCGCTGGCTGGAAAGTGCGCTCAACAATTATGACGCCACCATGGTGATCATCAGCCACGATAGGCACTTCTTGAATCAGGTGTGCACTCACATGGCGGATTTGGACTTTCAGCAGCTCAAGATTTATCCGGGCAACTACGACGACTTCATGCTCGCATCGGTTCAAGCGCGGGCACGCGTCGAGGCCGCAAACGCCAAGGCCAAGGACCGGATTTCCGACCTCCAGGAATTCGTCAGACGATTCTCCGCCAACGCCTCCAAGGCGCGGCAAGCTACGTCGCGCAAGAAGCAGTTGGAAAAAATCAAGATCGAGGAGATCAGGCCTTCATCGCGGCAAAATCCGTACATACGGTTCGAACAAGGCAAGAAACTCTACCGCTCGGCCGTATCGGTCGAGAAGCTTTCCTTCAGCTATCCAGGCGCGGACCAGAAAGTGCTCGACAATGTCACCTTCAACGTCGAGGGCGGCGAACGCATCGCCATCATCGGTCCGAACGGCGCCGGCAAGACGACGTTGATGCGCTGTCTTGCCGGCGAATTGCGGCCCACCGCCGGTCGCATGGTGTGGGTCGAAAACGCTCAACCGGGGTATATGCCGCAGGATCCGCAGGCCGAGTTCGACGACAAGACCGACCTGTTTTCCTGGATGTCGCAATATACGGGTAAGGCCGATGATGATCAGATCGTTCGTGCGACCCTGGGAAGGCTGCTTTTTTCCGGCGAGGAGACCAAGAAATCGGTGAAGGTACTTTCCGGTGGCGAGAAAGGCCGGATGATCTACGGCAAACTGATGTTGACCAAGCCCAACATACTTCTGATGGACGAACCCACCAACCACATGGACATGGAAACGATCGAATCACTGCAAATCGGCCTTGAGCATTATCCGGGCACCCTGATTTTTGTGTCGCACGATCGTGAATTCGTGGGCGCACTCGCCACCCGCATCATCGAAATGCGCGCGGGCGGCAACCTCACCGATTTCAGGGGCACCTATGATGAATACCTCAAGGGGCAGGGAATCGAGGCATAGTTGAAGGCGCGCTACGCATGCACGGCTCAAGCTCGTTTGTGGCGCCCGCGCCGGAAATCGGCAATGATTTCGCGCGCCGCATTGTGACCCGGCGCGCCGGTGACGCCGCCTCCCGGATGCGTACCGGATCCGCACATATATAATCCCTTCAAAGGGCCGCGATAGTCGCCGTGCCCCAACATCGGCCGCGCCGAGAACATTTGGTCCAAACTCAGCGCGCCATGAAAAATATCGCCGCCGATTAGGCCGAATGTGCGCTCTAGATCCAGCGGGCTCATGATTTGCCTTCCAAGCACCGAAGCCTTGAAGTTTGGCGCATGACTGTTGACTAGATCGATCATCACATCCGCGACCTGGTCGCGCCGCGCGTCCCATGACGCGCCGTCCGGCAGGACGGGGGCGACATGTTGGCAAAACAGACTCGCGACATGCTGTCCCGCGGGCGCCAGGCCGCCATCCAGAGTCGAGGGAATGAGCATTTCGACGATGGGGCGCTTTGACCATCCATCAGCCTTGGCATCGAGATACGCTTGTTCCATGTAGGCAAGACTCGGTGCCATGATGATGCCCGATGTGTGATGCTCCGCCAGGTCGCGGCCCGGGAGGACCGTGAAGTCGGGCAACTCGGACAGTGCGACGTTCATGCGGAAGGTGCCGGACCCGCAGCGCCAGTGACTGATTCGCTCGCGAAAATCTTGCGGCAGGGCCGCCGGATCGATTAGTGAACCGTACAAAAGCTTAGGGTTCAAATTCGAGACGACGATGCGCGCCCGGACCGCTGCGCCTGTTTCGGTCACCACGCCGACAGCGCGGCCCGCTTCAACCAGCACCTCGCGCACCGGCGTTGCCACTCGGATATCCACACCTCGCTCAGCGGCCGCTTTGGCCATCGCTTGGGTGATTGCGCCCATGCCTCCGACGGCATGACCCCAGGCGCCCTTCTTTCCGTTCACCTCGCCGAACACGTGGTGCAACAAAACGTAGCAGGAGCCGGCTGCGTAGGGACTCGCGTAATTGCCGACGACCCCGTCGAAACCGTACGCCGCCTTGATCGGCGCGCTCTCGAACCAGAGATCCAAATAGTCGCCCGCCGATTTGACGAACATATCCAGCAGCTCGCGCCGCATGGGCATGTCGAGTCTTGCGATTCGTTTGCCCAATCGTGCGCTCCGCAGCAATTCAGGCATCGCCTGAAGCCAGCCGCCCGCGGTGACATTCGGTGGCGTCTCCAGCACCAGGTCGCGCAGCACATCGGCGATCGTGTCGAGGCGCCGGCCGTAGGCCTGAAGCCGGCTGGCATCGCGCGCGGAGAATTTAGCCACTTCTTGTTCAGTCTTTCCGGCACCGATCTTCAGGTACTGATTTTCCTGCAGCGGCAGGAAGTTGGCGAGCTTTCGCTCGACAATGCGCAAGCCGTGCCGCGGCAACTCAAGATCCCGGATGACTTTCGGGTTGAGTAGCGATACGGTATAAGCCGCCACGGAGTTGCGAAACCCGGGATGAAATTCCTCCGTCACGGCGGCGCCGCCCACCACTCCTCGCCTTTCGAGTACGGTTACCTTGAGACCCGCGGCCGCCAGATACGCGGCGCACACGAGCCCATTGTGTCCGCCGCCTACTATGACGACGTCACGACTCGAATCAACCATGGCCTCTTACGCGGCGGATCGTCGCACCCTCGGGCTTTTTCGGCTTGTCTGTCGTCAAAAGCCGCGGGAAACCCCCTTGGCATAGCGCGTTGACCCAATCCTCGCACAAGGCGATCGCCTCGCGAGGCTTGAACACCGTCGGGCTCAAGCTCAATTCCACCCAGAACCCATCGAGTAACGCGGACAACGCGATCGCAGCCGGCCGCAGCTTGAAAGGCGGCGCCGCATCGGACTCGACGAGTTGGCCTAGCAACGACTCCAAGACGGATCGGTACTTGCCATAAGTGCTGGAATGCACGGCCCGTATCTCGGCCGAGTGCGCCACCATGCTCCAAAATACCAGCCACACGTTGAATAATTGAGGATCGAGGAGCTCCGCGGCGAATGAAGCGCGGAAAAAATTGCTCAACCGATCCCGCGGCGAGAACGTCTTGTCTTCCGCCTGACGGCGGATCGAGTCCAGCAGCGAGAGGGCCAGGGTTTCATATGTCTCCGCGATGAGACCCGATTTGCTCGGAAAATGATGGTTTATCAGCCCGATGGACACGCCGGCGGCGGCGCTGATGCGGCGCACCGATACGCCTTCATGACCAGACTGCTTGAGGCAGCGCAGAGTGGCGGCCACCAGTGCTTCACGTCGCACCGCGGGAGTAGCGCGGTGAAACTTCGGTACATGCCGCTTGGTTGCCATTTGCTTCCCTTTGTTTCGATTATACCGAAGCGCGGCTGACCGGCCCTGCCGGAGTGAGCCGGACCGAAACTTATTTTACGGGGACGATTTCGCGTCGCTGACAAAGGGCCCGATCCGCTCGGTCACGTAGCGCCGGATGTCGAGGTTCCAGTCCTCCATGGGCGCGTAATAGCCCTGAGTATGCACACGCGACCGAATCCCATCCTGCACGCCGCCGCAGACCGCCCAGTCTTGACGGTTCACCAAATCCCAGAATTCCACGGCATCCGACGGGTCAAAGCCAGCTTTCGCCATCTCATGGGTCTCGAACAAAAAATGGCAGACGATATCTGTGCGCTCCGCGCCACGAGGTTGCAGAATGAACGCCGCAACGTGATCGCAAGCGATACTCAAAAATAAATTGGGGTAAACGAGTTCGCCCTTGTGCCGCACCTGTTCGTCCGCGTCCAGACCGGGGAAGGCTCGCCGTTTGGTGGTGCCGCTATGGGTGAACGTATAGGCTCCTTCGCGATGTGGGATTCCACGGCCCCAATCCAAATTGGCGCCGCCCGCCTCGCGAAACGAGGGCACTACCGCGCAAAGTTCCGGATGAACTCCGCCGCAGTGGTAGCACTCATTGTAGTTCTCACAGATGATCTTCCAATTCGCGGCCACTTCGTAGCGGATGGTGGCGCCGACGCGCAAGCCCGCCAGCGGGTAGCGCTGCAAACGATCCGGTATGCCCTGCAGCTGGACAGCGAGCGGCTGCGCCTCGGCGGGAGTGAGATTCATGAAAACGAATCCGCCCCAGGTGTCGATCCCGACGGTATACAGATGAAAATCCTGCTTGTCGAAGCCCATCGCTGCGCTCAAATGGGGAGCCGCAACCAGCGCGCCGCTGAAATCATAAGACCACTGATGATAGGGGCACACGATTCGGCTGCCGGTGATACCGCCGGGGAGTTTCACGTTCATCGCTTCGATTTCGGCC
The DNA here is from genome assembly GCA_038229815.1 of Steroidobacterales bacterium. Classification (GTDB taxonomy): domain Bacteria; phylum Pseudomonadota; class Gammaproteobacteria; order Steroidobacterales; family Steroidobacteraceae; genus Bog-1198. The sequence continues at coordinate 88,200 of JBBROC010000004.1, forward strand.
GGGGTACGGCAAAGACGCGATCCGCGATGCCGGCAAACGTTGTAAAACGCATGGATCCGGCCGTCGCGATCTCGAACCGCGAGCACGCTCTCGCCGAGCACCTCCAACACCAAATAGTCGCCGGGCCGCGGCAGTTCCTCCGCGCGGCACACCGCTATCCATTCGCGGCAGAATATGCGCTCCTTCTCGGCCTTGAAAACCTCGGGGCTGCGATACCAGAAGGACGGTAACGTGGTCTCCAATTTCGAGGCGTTCATATCGGAAAAGGGCGTACCAGCTACCAGGGTGTGCGCAGAGTAATTGATCGATCGTACAGTAGCAACTAGCGCGCAGACGTGCTCCAGGCGCCGGCTCACGGGCAGCCCCGTGCGTCGAGAGGGCGCCGGTTCAGGCCGCGCGAAAAGCCCGATACTCCAGACCGAGCGCGCTCGCGACCGCCTCGTGGGTCAGCTGTCCGGCATGGACGTTGAGGCCGCGGGCCAGGCCTGGATCGTTGGCGATCGCTTGCCGCCAGCCGTGATCCGCCAGCGCCCTGACATACGGCAGCGTGGCGTTGGTCAAGGCGAACGTCGATGTGCGCGGCACGGCACCCGGCATGTTCGTAACGCAGTAGTGAATCACGCCGTCGAGAACGTAGGTCGGGTCGGCATGGGTGGTGGGGCGGCTGGTTTCGAAGCAGCCGCCCTGATCAATGGCGATGTCGACCAGCACGGCGCCGGGCTTCATCGTTTTTACCATGGCGCGGGTGACGAGCTTCGGTGCCGCGGCGCCGGCAATGAGCACCGCACCTATGACGAGATCGGCGTCGCGCACGAGTTCTTCGATTGCATGAGTGGTCGAGTAAACGGTTTTCAGCTGGCTGCCGAAGATGGACGACAGCTCACGCAGTCTCCTGACCGATCGATCGACCACCGTAACGTCGGCGCGCATGCCCACGGCCATTTCGGCCGCGTGCGTCCCGGAAACGCCGCCGCCGAGGACCACGACTTTGGCCGGCGCCACGCCGGGTACGCCGCCGAGCAGCACTCCGAAGCCGCCGTTCGCTTTCTGCAAGCTGGTGGCGCCCACCTGCACCGACATGCGTCCGGCGACTTCGCTCATCGGCGTCAGCAGCGGTAGCGAGCCGTCGGCCGCGGTGACCGTCTCGTATGCAATTGCGGTCGCTCCCGAGGCAAGCAGTCCTTGTGCTTGCTCGCGGTCCGCGGCCAAATGCAGATAGGTGAACAGAGTTTGTCCGCTCCGGAGCTGCTTGCATTCGGCAAGCTGCGGTTCCTTGACCTTCACAATGAGATCAGCGGCCGCAAAGATGTCTTGGCCGCGTTGGGCGACGCTCGCGCCGGCTGCTTGGTAATGTGAGTCCTCGAAGCCGATGCCTGCGCCGGCGCCGCTCTGGACCAGCACTTGGTGACCTGAATCGACGAGCTCACGAACCCCGGCAGGAACCAATCCAACTCGGTACTCGTGAATCTTGATCTCTTTGGGGACACCGATTTTCATGAGACGCTCCGCTTGCCGGCCGAAAGAAGGGCCTGCTCAGGGTACGTAAGCCCTTCATCATAAAATTGCAAAACCGGTTCAAAAGAGCGGCATAATGGCAGAATATGTCGAGTAAGAGTGCTTTTCTGCAAGAAAATGCCGCAATCGGCCCGGAGCGCATGAAATGATATTGGATCGCTACGATCGCGCCATCGTCCGCATGTTGCAGCTAGATGGCCGCATCACCAACAGTCAGTTGGCTGAAGTCGTGAGCTTGTCAGAATCCGCTTGCCTCAGGCGCGTTCGAGCGCTGGAGGAATCGGGCTTTATCGAAGGGTACACCGCCCTGATCAATCAGCAGAAAGCGGGATGCCCCGTGAACGTGTTCGTCAACATCACCTTGGAGCGCCAGGAACAGGCGCACCTGCACGCGTTCGAGGAAGCGGCACGCAAAGTCCCCGAGGTCATGGAGTGCTATCTCATGTCCGGGGAGTACGACTATCTGTTGCGCGTGGTGCTTGCCGACACCGCCGACTTCGAACGGCTGCACAGCCGACATCTTACGAGGCTGCCGAATGTCGCACGAGTGCATTCGAGCTTCGCATTGCGCACCGTGCAGCACTCGCGCGAACTACCGGTGCGCTAGAGCGCTTTCTTCGAAGCGCGGGAGATCCTCAGGTCTTTGGCTTGAGCACCAGCGAAAAGTTTATCTTCACGCTGTCGGCCACTTGATCCGTGCTCTTCCAGTCGCCTTGACCAGCCCCGAAATCGAGCCGCTTGAGTTTCGCAGTGCCGTCGAGCTTCGCGCCTGCGGGCGATTCGGTGAAATGGAAATCGATCGGCACGTCTTTCGTCACTCCGCGCAGGGTCAGGGCTCCGGCCGCTGCGTAACCGGTCGCGGTCTTGGTGAAGCTGCGAGTGACGTAATGCGCCGTGGGGTGGTGCGCCACGTCGAAAATGTCCCCACCGCGTATGGCCGTGTCGCGATCCTTGTCCATTGTATCCACCGAATTCAAATCGATCTGCACATCGAAGCGCGAGCTTGCGAGATCGCCCGGCGCGAATTCGATCGCGGCCGTGAACTTGTGAAATGTGCCCTTGAATTCCGCGCCCGCCTGCATACCGACGAACTCAAGGCGGCTTTGCTGCGGATCGGCGGAATAGCCGGGCGCGGCGCCGGCCGCGACCGATAGAAATGCCGAGGCGAGCAAAGCTGTGGATGCCGCAATGGGTTTCGTCATGGTCTTTTCTCCGATTTGGTCGTTTCGAGTTTGGCGAAAGGCAGCATGCGCGCCAGCACGTCGTCCCGGTTCCAGAAGTGATGCTTGAGCGCGGCGAGAATGTGCAATACCGCCAGTGCGAAGAGCGCGTCGCCCAGTAGGTGATGGGTGGTGCGCAGAAGATCGAAGGCCGCCTCGTTCTTGCCGATGAGATTAGGCCAGGTAAACAGCCCGAACCAGCTCACCGAATAGCTCTTGGCCGACGACATCAACCATCCGGTCAGGGGCATTGCAAACAGCAGCACATAGAACGCGGCGTGGGTCGTCCCTGCGAGAACCCGCTCCACTGAGGTCATGCCTGTAGGCAACCCGGGCGGCGGGTGGGTCAGCCGCCACACCAGGCGCAGGACTGCCAGCATCAGCACCGTCATGCCGAAACTCTTGTGCCTGGCGAGCAGCGCCAATTTATGCGCTCCGATCGGCAGACCATCGGCCCAAATCGCGAGCACGAACTGGGTCGCGATGAGAGTCGCGATGAGCCAATGAAGGGCTTGCGCAACCGCGCCGTAGCGTCCCGGTGAATCTTGATTTGGCATGCTGCGGTCTCCGCGCGCAAACTCGATCACGTAGTTTAGCAAGACCGCGGGGACAGCGATCGTGTTCAAAATCTTCAATGTAGGGATTCTTGCGCTCTTGCTGGCGGCATGCGGTGCGCCGAAGATACGTCAACCCGTCTCCTTCACCATCCCCCCTGAGCCTGCTTCGACGGCGAAACCGTTGACTCCTGCGGGGAGCTATCGCGTCGACGAAACTCGTTCGGAACTTCGAATCCTGGTGTACAGGGCAGGCCCTCTGGCTCGATTCGGTCACAACCACGTCATGGTCAACCGCAGTGTCGGGGGCTGGGTCAACCAGGATCTCCCGGGGTCTCCTCGGTTCTCCCTGATTGTGCCGGTCGTCGCCTTTGTGGTCGACGATGCGCAGGCGCGGCGCGAAGAGGGGCTTGATTTCGCCGGCGACGTTCCGGACGACGCCAAGTCCGGAACACTGCGAAATATGCTGAGCCCGGCGGTCCTCGATGCCGACGAGTTTCCGTCGATAACCGTCGTCAGCGTTGCGGTTTCCGGCGCCACGGATCCATCAGGCGCCGGTGTGCTGGTAGCGACGGTCGCGATCAGCGTCGCGGGGCATGAATCGCAGTTGGACATACCCTTTACTCTGCAGAGCGACTCACGCCAATTGTCGGCAAACGGATCGTTGGAATTGCGCCAATCCTCGCTCGGGCTCACTCCCTACAGCCTTATGCTCGGGGCGCTGCAAGTCCAAGATGCGGTCACGATCAAGTTTCAAATCCACGCTAGCGTCAGCTAGGGGGCGGCCGGAGGCCGCGTTGCGCTTCGGCTGCTTCGGTCAACAAGATCGGCGTTCCCTCAGGCGCGGTCAGCACCGCCGCGCGTACGTGGCGCAGCGGCGGCGGTATTTCGCCGCCGGGCGATATTCCGATTTCGGCCAGCTGGACCAGGGTTGCGCCGAGGTCATCAACCTCGAAACGCAGGGTGGAGCGCCGCAGATGCGCCGGGTCGTACAATCCGAAGTCGACGAAGTCGCTCGTGCACGAGACGTGAGGCATCCGATCGTCCCAGTCGTCGATTCCAACGAAGCCGAACCGTTCCCAATATGCCTTGGCCGCATCGCGATCAGCTGCAGGCAGCGCGATTTCCAGAAAGTAACCGCATCGCGAGGTGTCCAGGCCGAGGCGTTTGCTCGGCGAGAAGGTACGCGCCTCGATGAGCCTCACGAGCTGGCCCGAAGGATCGAACCAGCCGATTTCGTTGAAAACGTCGTTGCCGAGACGACGAAAGTCCAACTGCAACCCCAGTTCTTCGAGCGTTTCCAGGTATTTCAGTAAACCCGGCTTGACGAAGGTCACCGAAGGCGCCGGAATCGCTTCTTGATGCAGTCCGAGGCAAATCCTGCCATCGGTCACCACTGCATAAGGATGAAACCAAGCTTCGCCGACCACCGCTTGGGAGAATCCGAGCCTGGTGTAGAAATCCAATGAAGCCTGAATATCCGGCGTTGCGAGCGAAAACTCCAGGAACCGCCCGAGCACGGCCCTGCTAACTCACTCCGCCGACGCATATGTACTTCAACTCGGTATAGTCGAGAATCCCGTACTTGGAACCCTCGCGGCCGATACCCGATTCCTTGACTCCGCCGAAAGGTGCCACTTCGGTGGAGATGATGCCGGTGTTGAGCCCGACGATTCCATACTCGATGGCCTCGGAGACGCGCCAGCTTCGCGCAAGGTCGCGCGTATACAAATACGCGGCCAGGCCGAATTCGGTGTCATTTGCCATGGCGATGGCTTCTGCTTCGGTTTGAAATTTGAACAGCGGCGCCACCGGTCCGAACGTCTCTTCGCGAGCCACCAGCATCATGGGTGTTACGTGCGTCAGAATGGTGGGTTCGAAAAACGTTCCCCCAAGGGCATGGCGTTTGCCGCCGAGCTTGATCGACGCCCCTTTTGCCAGCGCATCCGCGATGTGTTCTTCGATTTTGGCAACCGCCTTTGCGTCGATGAGTGGTCCCTGGTCGGTGACGCCTGCCAGCCCATCGCCGACGCGCAACTTTTCAACGGCTTCCGTGAGCTTTCCCGCAAACTCGTCGTAGACACCCGCCTGCACCAAGAGACGATTGGCGCAGACACAGGTCTGTCCGGTGTTGCGGTACTTGCTGGCGATGGCCCCTTGAACTGCCGCATCCAGATCCGCATCTTCGAAAACGATGAACGGCGCGTTGCCGCCCAGCTCCAGAGAGATCTTCTTGACAGTGCCGGCGCACTGCGCCATCAATTTCTTGCCGATTTCCGTGGAGCCGGTGAAAGTCAGCTTGCGCACCGTGGGGTTCGAGGTCATCTCGCCGCCGATCGCCGCCGCAGATCCTGTTATTACATTGAACACCCCATTCGGGATGCCGGCCCGGTGGCTAAGCTCCGCCAAAGCCAGCGCGGAATAGGGCGTCTGAGTCGCAGGCTTGCAAATCATCGTGCATCCGGCCGCCAGCGCCGGTGCCGCTTTGCGGGTAATCATGGCCGCGGGAAAATTCCAAGGTGTGATGGCCGCGACCACGCCGACGGGTTGCCGCAACACGAGAATTCTCTTGTCGGCCTGATGTCCGGGGATCACATCTCCATACACGCGCTTGGCTTCTTCGGCGAACCATTCGATGAAAGACGCGGCGTAGAGGATTTCGCCTTTCGATTCCGCCAGGGGTTTGCCCTGCTCGGCGGTCATCAGCATGGCGAGGTCGTCTTGATGCAAGAGCATGAGGTCGAACCAACGCCGCAGTGCCGCGGCACGCTCCTTGGCGGTGCGGGCCGACCATGCAGGCAGCGCTGCGCCCGCCGCGGCAATCGCGCGACGACACTCCGCGGCGCCCATGTTCGGTATGACTCCGAGTTTCTCGGCCGTAGCGGGGTTGTTCACAACCAGGGTGCCGTCGTTGTCCGCGGGCGACCAGCGCCCGTCGATGAAGGACAATTCGCGCAGCAGGAGGGGATCTTTCAGTTTCATGGTTCAGCCCATATGCCGGTGCTAAGAAATTCCTCCGACATGCGCGCAAAGCATATCGTGTTCATCGGTTGCGTCAACGCTCGACGACGGCCGTAACGCCCATGCCGCCCGCCGTGCAGATCGAGATCAGCCCGCGCTTCGCCTGCGCTTCATCGAGAATCTTCGCGAGCGTGGCGAGGATGCGCGAGCCGGTTGCGGCAAAGGGATGGCCTATCGCAAGGCTGCCGCCCTTCACGTTCAGTTTCGACCGATCGATGCTGCCGAGAGGGCCGGGCAGTCTTAGCTTGTCCCGGCAGAAGGCCGGATCAGCCCACGCCTTGAGCGTGCACAATACCTGTCCCGCGAAAGCCTCGTGGATCTCGTAAAAATCGAAGTCCTCGAGCTCGAGGTGCGCGTCATTCAGCATTCGCGGCACTGCGTAGGCGGGCGCCATGAGCAAGCCTTCTTTCTTGTCGACGTAGTCCACGGCGGCAACCTTGCCGTAGCTAAGGTACGCAAGCACCGGTAAGTTGCGCTCGCGCGCCCAGGCTTCCGAAGCAAGCAGGACCGCCGACGCGCCGTCCGTCATCGGTGTCGAATTCCCGGCGGTCAACGTACCGGCTCCCGATGTGTCGAACACGGGTTTGAGTTTCGCGAGCTTCTCGAGACTCGCGTCGCTTCGAATATTGTTGTCTTGAGTTACCCCGAGATATTCGCGCACCAGATCCTTGTAAAATCCGGATGCATAAGCGGCGGCGGCTTTTTGGTGGCTTTCCAGCGCCAGCTGGTCCTGCTCCGCACGGGTAATTCCCCAGCTCTGGACCATTAGTTCCGTGTGTTCGCCCATCGATAAGCCGGTCCGGGGCTCTGCAATGCCCGGCAGCACGGGTCGCAGATGTCCGGGGCGCAAGCCGAACCAAGGCGCCGCGCGCTCTCCAAGAGTCTTGCCTCGGAAACTGCGCAGCAACATCTGTTGAAATCCCTGGGGGTAGACCACCGGAGGATCACTCACGGTATCGACTCCCGCCGCGATTGCGCAGTCGATCTGCCCGAGCGCAATCTTGTTGCCGAGCGTAATTGCCGCCTCCAAGCTCGTGCCGCAGGCGCGTTGCAGATCGAGCCCGGGCGTTTCCGCGGCAAGGCCGGACCCGAGCGCCGATTCACGCGTCAAGTTCCATTGACTCGAATGCTTCATTACGGCTCCGGCCACCACGTCGTCCAGCCGCTGCCCCTGCAGCCCGTAGCGCTCGACCACGCCGCGCAGCGCGGCCGTCAGCATCTCTTGGTTGCCCACCTTCGCGTAGGCGCCGTTACCGCGTACAAACGGTATGCGCACGCCGCCGAGAATCGCGGCACGCCGCGGACTTGCACCGACCAACATAGCGCTGCCTCCTGATTGTAGAGTTCGAATTATGAACCTACCTACCGGCTTATAATGGATAGATGGCTCCATTATCTGTCAAGATTTCGCTCGGACTTGCATTTCTCGGGCTAGCTGCCTGCAGCGCGCCGCCTTCTCCGGCGCCCGCCGAAGTTGCGAACGTGGGCGCGCCCCATGACAATTTAAATCGGATGATCGAACGGTATTGGGATGAACATGTGCCTTCCGGCAATTCTCTGTCGCCCCAATTCCTAGCGGATTCGTTGGCACTTGAACGCCGCTTTCTCGCCGAGATCCTCGCAATTCCGCGCACGAGCCTCGATGCGGATGCGAAGCTGAACTACGATATCTTTACGAAGCAGCGCGAGTCCAACATCGAACGACTCACTTATCCGGCCGAGCTTCTGCCGGTCAATCCCTTCGATGGAATGCCGCAGGAAATGTCGCGCAAAGCCGCGGCAATGGTCGAGCATACACCTAGGAGTGCGGGAGACTACGAGCGCTGGCGGCTGCAGATCGACGACTATGTGGCATGGACACGGCAGGCGATCGCCAACATGCGGGAGGGAATGCGGCGCGGCTACACATCGCCGCGGGTGTTGATGGTGCGGCTCCTGCCGCTGCTGCAACGTTGCGGCGAGGATGTTGCGGACAACGCGCTCTATGCCCCGGTGCGGAGCATGCCGGCGAGCATCAGAGAACCGGATCGGACGCGCCTCGCGATGAGCCTCACGGCCGCAGTGAAGGAAAAGCTGCTGCCCGCCTACCGCGAGCTGCACGACTTCATTCTAAGAGAATATTTACCCCGGGCACGGCCCGGCATCGCACTGTCCGCGCTCCCGCTGGGCCCCGCCTGGTACGCATCCTTGGCCAGACGCACAACCGGCACCCAGCTGACGCCGAACGAGATCCATGACATCGGCCTGGCCGAAACCGAACGCATTCGAGCGCGCCTGCCGGCATTGGCACAGGGCGCGCTGCCCGCAGGCGGTGTTCCGCTGGTGAATGCGTACCAAGACTTGAAGGCGAAAACGCTTGCGGCCCTGCCGACGCTGTTTTCCGCCGTCCCGCAGGCAGACTTCGAGATTCGGACGCTCGGTCTGTGGCGCGAGACGGCGCCTCGCCTTGCCTACCAACCCGCCACGCCCGGGAGCAGCGGGCCGCCGATCCTGTACGTGAATACGGCATCAAGCGGGGCGCGTCCCGCGAATGTCGAGACCGCGGGCTTTCTCGAGGAAGCTCTGCCGGGACGCCATTATCAATCGGCCCTCCAGCAGGAGCGTCCCGACCTGCCCAAATTCCGACGGTTCGGTAGCGAGCCGGCGTTTGTCGATGGTTGGGCCCTGTACGCGGCATCGCTGGGCGAGGAACTCGGTCTCTACGGCGACGATGAAGCAAAAAGAGACGCACTCTTGGGCCAGTTGAAATGTGCCGCGGCGCTGGTCGTCGACACCGGTTTGCATGCGAAGGATTGGACGCGTTCCCAGGCGGCCGGCTACCTTCGTGCGCAACTGGCGCTCGACGATGCCGATGCCAATCTCCTGACCGACCGCTACGCGGCCTTTCCCGGGAGTGCATTGGCTTGCAAGATGGGTGAACTCAGGTTCCAAGCGCTGCGCAGACGGGCCCTCGAGGTGCTGGGTCCGCGCTTTGACATCCGCGAGTTTCATTCCGAAATAATCAAGGACGGAGCCATGCCCCTCGATATTCTCGAGGCGAAAATGAAGCTCTGGATGGATAAACGCTGATGCACGCCTTTCCGCGCAACCGCCAGGCGGCGATATATATCGGACAGCATCGATCGATCGGAGTCAGACTACCTGGTGCGCCCGTCATTCACGATCGTTTTTCTCCTGGTTGCCGCATCTGGGACCGCAGCCGCGGACCTCGCGCAGGAATCTGCGGAGCATGGCGACATCGAAGTTACAGTGGCGCTCGATGCCGGGGAACAGAGCGGCAGGGCGAGCGCATCAGTCAGAATTCACGCGCGCCCCGAGGTGGTCTGGCCGTTGATCACGAGTTGCGCGGAAGTCGTGCATCTGGTACCAGGTCTCGTCGCCTGCGAGGTGATGCAAACGGCACCGGACCAATCATCGCAAAGAATTCGGCACGTGCTGGATTATTCCTGGTACGCGCCCAAGCTGACTTACGAAATACGCGCATCCTATGATTTTCCCTCTCGCGTGTCGATCGAACGCGTCGCGGGCGACTTGCGCATCCTCAGCGGTTCATGGGTATTGCAGAGGGACGGAGATGACACGATTGCCCACTACAAGATCGATCTTGCAACCGGCTTTTGGGTTCCGCCTTGGATCGTGCGCGCGGCGCTTAGGCGCGACTTGCCGAAAATGTTGCGTTTGCTGCGCGCTCGGGCTGAATTCATCCAGGCGCACAAATCCGGGTAATTCACACCTGCCCGCCCGAGCTCTCGCCATCGCGTGCATCGCGGCGGCGCTCGGACTCGCTGCTTGCGAGCGCGAACCGGAGCCGCCGCCGGCGCGGGCCAAGCAAGTGTTCCATCTGAATCCTTACGAAAAGGATTTCGGCTATTCCCAAGCCGTGCTGGTCGACAAAACGCTGTATATTTCCGGCTCGATGGCTGCGGACGAGAATGGGCGTCTGGTCGCGTCGGGAGACATGGCCGGGCAAATGCGCGCCGCATACGCCAATATACGCCGCTCGCTTGCGGCGCACGGCGCAGGCTTCGGCGAGGTGGTCAAAGAGACCATCTACACGACCAACATGGACGCCCTGCTGAAGGCCTCCGATTTGCGTTTCGAATTTTACGACAAAGAGCGCCTGCCGACCACCTCCTGGGTGCAGGTGCAGCGTTTGGTGGACCCGGGATTCCTCGTTGAAATCGAGGTCGTTGCAGAGCTGCAGTAGACAATCAAGGATCGACGCATTGCGTAACGTGGTTGACAAGATATTCGAGAGCCGCCTCGCTGGCCTCATAAATTCCGGTGAAAGAGGCGTATTGCGCGGCGGGCGCAAGGGCGTCGAAAAGGAGTCTTTGCGGGTAACGCCCGCCGGCGCGATCGCGCATACACCCCACCCTGCCGCTCTCGGCGCCCCGCTTACCAACGAAAACATCACCACCGACTTCTCCGAGGCTCTCATCGAGCTGGTGACGCCGCCGTTTGGCGAGACCTGGGAATTGCTGCAATATTTGTGTGACATCCACCAATTCGTGTATCGCCACTTGAACGATGAACTGCTGTGGGCGACGAGCATGCCGTGCGCCATCGACGGCGACGACAGCATTCCTCTCGCGCAATTCGGGTCTTCAAACGTCGGCCGGATGAAGACCGTCTACCGCCACGGCTTGGGAGTTCGCTACGGGCGCATCATGCAGGCGATTTCGGGCGTGCATTTCAACTATTCGTTTTCGGAGCGCCTCTGGGGCGTCCTCGAAGGCATCAATCGTTCGCAGCAGCTGCGGCAGAGCTTCGTGTCGGAGCAGTACTTCTGCGTCCTTCGCAACTATCGGCGTTACGGCTGGCTCGTGCTCTACCTGTTTGGCACGTCGCCGGCCGTGTCGAGGAGCTTCTTCGCAGGGCGCGAAACCAGCCTGGCCTCGCTCGATGCGGATACTTCCTACGAGCCGTACGGAACATCACTGCGCATGAGCGACATCGGTTACCGCAACAAGAATCAATCCGGACTCAGCGTGTCGGTCAACAGTCTGGACGAGTATGTGCGCGACCTCGCCCGGGCTATACACACGCCCTTTCCGCCGTACGAGGAGATCGGCGTGAAGGTCAATGGCCAATATCGGCAGCTCAGCGCCAACATCCTGCAGATCGAAAACGAATACTACAGCTTCATTCGGCCGAAACGCGTCGCGCGCTCCGGCGAGCACCCGACCACGGCATTGCGGCGCGCCGGCGTGGAATACGTCGAAGTGCGCGCGCTGGACGTCAGTGCCTTCGATCCCGTCGGCGTCAATCAGAACAAACTGCGTTTTATGGAAGCTTTCCTGGCTCTTTGCCTGCTGCGGGAGAGCGCACCCATCAGTCAGGGCGAACAGGCCAACCTCGACGCCAATCACCTGTTGGTTGCGCGCCGCGGCCGCGACCCCAAACTCGTGCTGAGGCGGGATGGGCGCGACATTTCGATGCTCGACTGGGCGCGCGAATTGCTCGACGCGATGCAGGGCTTGAGCGAACTTCTGGATCACAGCGAGGCGGCGCGGCCGTATACCTCCGCTCTGGAACAACAGCGGGCGAAAATCGACGATGTTGAGCGCACGCCTTCTGCACGGCTCTTGACCGACATGCGACGGAATGGCGAATCGTTTTTCGAAATCGCCGGGCGGATGTCGAAATTGCACAAGGACTATTTCCTGGGCCTGTACCCACCCAACCAACATCGTCTAGCGGAATTTGCCGCCGCGGCAGAAGAGTCGCACGAGGCGCGAGCTCGGGCGGAGGCCGCCGACAAAACGGATTTCGACACTTATCTCGCGCATTATTTGAACGATTAACGTGCTTGCGGCGAAAAATCGGGATTTGACCGTGACTTACTTCACATAAATATAAGAAGCCGAGCCGCCTCCTTTTGCTCCAAAGAGTGCCGCAGGTCATTGAGTGCGCGGACGCAGATGAGTACGGTGCGCTAAATGAGCAATCCCGATCACCTTCCCGCCGCAGATCTGCCGGATTCCCCCCAGGCCCGGCAGCTGAACGCGGGATTTCCCTGGCTCACTTTCAATCCCGAGCTCGAAGCCGAGTTCCGGCGCGCGCATTTCGACGAAAACCTGCTGCATACGCGCGTGAATTTGTGCATCGCCGCGGGAACCACGCTCGCTTTCTCCGCCATGGAGGCGATCGTTCTGGGCCCCCAACTGAATCGCGTTCCGAACATGATCCACATGCTGGTTATCATCCCGATCTTGCTCATCGGATTGGGGTCGACTTTTTCCCGGCGTCGCCATCAAATCTATCCACCGCTCGCTTTGGCCGCCTCGACGGTACTCGGCCTGGGCGCTGCGGCAATCCAGATCATTGCCACACTCGGTGGCATCTCGATGCTCTTTCCCTGCCTGATGCTCGCCATAAGTTTCATCTACTTCATGAGCGGGTTGATTTTTTTCCATGCTGTCGCGGCGAATCTGATCGTGATGTTCGTTTATCTGGCCGTGGGCAACGAGTTGCAGCTGCCGGGCCACGAATTCGCCTACGACGCCCTGGCGATTATCGCCGCGAATCTTTTCTGCGCTTCTGTCGTTTATATGCACGAGAGAACCAGCCGTATGCGCTACCTGGAGGCCTGCCTGCTGCGGGAGATGGTGGCGCGAGACGGTCTTACGGGCATACAAAACCGCCGCATGTTCGACCGGCACATTCAGCGCGTCTGGCAACAAGCGGTGCGGGAAGAAGAGCGCGTGGCGGTCCTCCTCGCCGATATCGACTGTTTCAAGGACTACAACGATCGCTACGGGCATCAAGCGGGCGACGAGTGCCTGCGCGCCGTTGCCGTGTCCCTCAGCCAATGTGCGCGAAGACCCTTGGATTTCGTGGCGCGCTACGGCGGGGAAGAATTCGCGGTCATTCTTTACGAAGCAAGCCGCGAATACGTCGCCGAAGTGCTGACTCGGATCCAGCGATCCGTAGCGGAACTCAATATTCCCCACGAGGCATCCGGAGTCGCCAGCCGCCTCACGCTGAGCATTGGTGCGGCGTTCATCCTGCCGACCAGCAGCCGCACGCACGAAGGACTGATCCAACTCGCCGACGAGGCTTTGTACAGTGCCAAGGAGCAAGGCAGAAACCGGGTCGTCGTAATGGAAGCCGAGTACCACACATTGAGAACAGGCCGCTTCGAGAAGCGGCGCGGGCAACGCGCCATGTGAGACACTTGTAACCGCGTCAGTGCCGATAAATCGCTATATGTGCCTCTTCGCCGGCCCTTCTGCTGGCACGGAACATTCCTTCCGAATTGAATTCCATGACGATCTCGCCGTGCCGGTCGATGGCGATGACTCCTCCTTCGCCGCGCAATAAGGGAAGCTCCTCGAGCACGACTTCGCGCACCGCTTGGTTCAGCGTGCGCCCACCGAAGCGCATCCGCGCGCAAATATCATGGGCCACCGCAGCCCGAATGAAGATTTCCCCGTGGCCGGTGGCCGACACGGCGCAAGAGCGATCGTCGGCGTACGTGCCGGCGCCGATGATGGGGGAATCGCCGATGCGGTTATAGCGTTTTCCCGTCATGCCTCCGGTGGAAGTGCCCGCCGCCAGCCGGCCGTCCGCGTCAATCGCGACCGCTCCGACGGTACCCACGTGGGAGATGGTCAACGCCGACAATCCGGTGTCCCCGTCGCGGATGCGTTCGAGTTGCCGCCACCGTTCCGGAGTATGAAAATAGCTGCGAGGCACCAGCGCGATGCCGCGGCTCAACGCAAATTCTTCCGCCCCAGCGCCGTTCAACATGACGTAATCAGAATGCTCCATGACGGTGCGCGCCAGGTCTATCGGGTTCCGGATATGGGTCACGCCACATACCGCTCCGGCCTCGAGAGTGCTGCCGTCCATGATCGCGGCATCGAGTTCGATGCGGCCATCGAGCGTGAACACGGAACCGAAGCCGGCGTTGAACAAGGGATTGTCCTCGAGCACCATCACGGCACGCGTTACAGCATCCATACTCGAGCCTCCCGCCTGCAGCAAGGCGAAACCGGCGTCCAGCGCAGCCGCCAGACCGGCCCGATACTTGAGCTCGCTCGCGCCGTCTGTTTCCGCACGCGGCAAGGTGCCTGCGCCGCCATGAATTGCTAACCCGAACATCTTGGGATGGTTTCCTCTTCTCCGCCGGTCAGTCTAAACGCTGCCGCTCCGGAACGGTCACTTGCATTCCATCCAGATCTGCCGAGATGTGAACCTGGCAACTGAGACGGCTGTTTTCACGCGGCTCCCAGGCACTCTCCAGCATACCTTCTTCCATTTCCTCGCGCGGTTCGACCTTCGAGAGCCAAGCCGGGTCGATGTACACGTGGCAGGTTGCGCACGCGCAGGCGCCGCCGCATCGCGCCACCACGCCTTGCACTCCATGTTGCCGGGCCGCCTCCATCAACGTGATGCCCACCGGCGCGTCTATCTCGCGCCGGCCTCCGCCGGGCTCAACAAAGACGATTTTAGGCATCAAAACGAGTCTTTGAGCGCGACTCGAACGTCCGCGAGCTTTTCCGGATCCAAACACGCGCGCTCGGCGATGAGTTTGCGAGCCGCCATGTAGTCCTTCGAGTGATTGACTGCTTCGAGCGCAAGCAATTCCCTGCCCTTTAGATAGCAAATGCTGAAGCTGCGCGATGCGGGATCGCCCCGCAAGACCTGCGCGTCGTAGTCCTGCGATAGCCCGACGATGAGCAACTTGTTGTCGAACTGATCGGACCAGAACCACGGTACCCGGTCATGCGCGACCGGCCGATCGAGCAGGTTGAAGGCAGCGGTCTTCCCCTGTTCAAACGCGTTATCCACCGATTCGAGGCGGACCCTTCGGCCGAAACGGGGGGATGGATGGTTGGTGCAATCGCCCGCCGCGTAAACATTGGGATCGCTGGTGCGGCAGTGCTCGTCGACCACGATGCCGTCGCTACATGTGAGCCCAGCCGCGCGTCCGAGCTCGGTCGTCGCGATGGCTCCGATGCCGACGACGACCAAGTCCGCCGCATGGCTGCTGCCGTCGGCGCAAACCACTCTTTCGACCCGGTCCCGGCCTTCGAGGCGAACAACCCGCGTATCGCAAACGATCTTGACGCCGCGCGCGCTATGCTCCTCGGAAAAGTACCTCGACACCGTCGGAGCGACCACCCGATTCATGATCCGGTCGGCCATCTCCAGCACCGTGACTTCGCAGCCCATGTTGCGGCAGGTGGCCGCCGTTTCGAGTCCGATATAACCCCCGCCGACGATGACGATCCGGGCCTCAGGCTTGAAGCCCGCCTGAATGGGCGCCACGTCCGCAAGGGCGCGCAAATAATGCACACCCGGAAGAGTTGCCCCCGGACAGGTCAATCGTCGCGAGCCTGCGCCGAGAGACAGCAATAGCCGGTCGTAGTCCAATCTTTCGCCGTTCGCCAGTTCTACCTGCCTCGCAACTGTGTCGAGGCGTACCGCCGGACTGCCTAACTTGAGTTCGACTCGATGTTCATCGTAAAAAGCGCGGTGGCGGAACAGCAGGCGCTCGGCCGCCATGTCGCCGGATAGGTATTTCTTCGAGAGCGGCGGCCGCTGGTACGGGAGCTCGGGTTCGTCGCCGATCAACACCAGGCGGCCGGCGAAGCCCTCTCGCCGGAGGGTATCGATCGCCTGTGCGCCGGCCTGGCCGGCGCCAATGACGAGGATGGTGGAGATCATAAGCCGGTTCTCTGCATATGCCCGTGCCTCAAGCACACAATCGTAATAGTATTGTCGCGATGGCCCTTTGACCGGAGTCTAGAATGAAATTGATTACTGCTATTATCAAGCCCTTCAAGCTCGACGACGTGCGCGCGGCGCTTTCCGAAATCGGCGTCTCAGGCATGACTGTAACCGAGGTCAAGGGTTTCGGGCGCCAGCGCGGCCACACCGAATTGTACCGCGGCGCGGAATACGTGGTCGATTTCGTGCCGAAGACACGCATCGAAGTAGCGGTCAAGAACGAGCTTGTGGATCAGGTGATGGAAGCCATTATCGGCGCGTCAAAAACCGGAAAAGTCGGCGACGGCAAGATTTTCGTTACCGACATCCTGCGGGTTCTGCGCATTCGCACGGGCGAGGCAGACGACGCAGCATTGTAGCTGCTTCGTTGGTGAAGTTATCCGAAGCCTGCCGTTGTTTTGCGTTCACGGTGCTCGCCGCGGCGATATCCCAACCCTCGTTTGCGGCGAAGTTCACCGATCAGGAACACACGCACATCGAGGAGCCGCGTCCCGCGGGTCTGCCGAGCGATCAGGAGCTCGAGGCAGGCGGAGCCGTCATCGGCCGGATCGAAATAGATACACGCAATATTTTCGATCAAACGGATCCGCGCGAGGCCAACGGGTTATTTCGGCTTGCGAACCGCCTGCATGTACGCACGAAACATGCAACTGTCCGGGCCCAGCTTCTATTCAAAACCGGCGATAAATACCTCGCGCGCAAGCTCGCCGAGACCGAGCGGGCGCTGCGCCTGCTTTCCTATGTCTACGACGCACGGGTGGTGCCGGTGCGCTATGCCGACGGCAAGGTGGATATCAAGGTGATCACCAAGGATGTCTGGACCTTGAGTCCGGGCATCTCCTTTGGGCGCGCGGGCGGCAGCAACAGCACCAATTTCAATCTTCAGGACTCGAATTTCCTGGGCTGGGGGAAAACGATCCAGGTCTCGCGCGGCAGCACGGTGGACCGCACGAGCGACACCATCGCGTACACGGATCCCAACGTGCTCGGTTCCAGGTGGACTTCGGATCTCACTTATTCGAATTCGAGCGACGGTTCGCAGCGGTCGCTGAAAGTGGTGCGACCGTTTTATTCGCTCGATGCGCCGTGGAGCACGAAGATTACCGCCCTGAAGTTCGACCGCACGATTTCTCGATACTCCTTGGGGGAGATCGTAGATCAGTTCAACGACAATCAAACCTCGTTCGAGCTGAGCGGTGGTCTTTCCAGCGGCTTGATCGACGGTTGGACCAAGCGCCTCACCTTCGGCATGCGGTACGACCGCAATTTCTTCCTGCCGGCCCCGGCCACTTCCCTCCCTGCGCAGCACCTGCCGCCGGACCGGACGTTGGCATATCCTTTCGTCGGATTCGATATCCTTCAGGACAAGTATAAGAAGATCGGCGACGAGAACCAGATCGGCCGAACCGAGGATTTGTATTTCGGCACCGAAGTGAAGGCTGAAGTGGGGTTGGCGAAGCCGGCGTTCGGTGCGGATCGTAATGCGCTCATGCTGGCCGTGAAAGCCCTGCGCGGCATTGAAATCACCGAAGTGCAGCAGCTATTTTTGATCAGCGATTTGGCATCCCGCATCGAGGACGGCAGGGCGCGCAATTTGATGGCCGATGCCGGAGCGAAGTTTTACTGGCGCTGGCGCAAGGATTGGCTGCTGTACGCGGGACTCTCGGGGACCGTCACGCATTCGTTGGATCCCGATATGCAGCTGCTGCTCGGCGGCGACAACGGCCTGCGCGGCTATCCGTTGCGCTACGAGTCCGGCACGTCCCGGGCCTTGCTCACCGTTGAGCAGCGGTTCTATACCGATTGGTTCCCTTTTCGCCTGGTGCGGGTGGGCGGTGCCGTTTTTGGCGACGTCGGCCGGACCTGGGGCACCGGCGCAGTCGGCAACAGCGATCCGGGGTTGCTGCGGGACGTGGGATTCGGCTTGCGGATTGGTAATTCGCGCTCAGGGCTCGGCAACGTACTTCACATTGATCTCGCGTTTCCACTGAACAATATCGCGGGTATCCAGAGAGTGCAGTTCCTGGTACAGACCATGCAAACCTTCTAAAGATGCCTGCAAACACCTTCTAAACGGTGGTGCTATTGCGGCGCCGACTTGCGTCGCCGCGACCAAAGCCACAGGAAGCCGATGCAAACAGCGAAATTAAGCGCCCACCACCCGAGTTGCCGAACGGAATTCTTATCTTCCGCTTGATTCTCGCCGGCACCGATCTGCAACGTTCCCTTGAGCGTCTCGCGCGCCGCCGCCTGCACAACCTCAAATTCGACTGACGCCGAACCCGGCAGCATCAGGTCCTTCGTCTGCAACATGAAGCTGCCGTCGGCTTCAGCGACGGTCGGATGCGCGACTCCTCGCAATACGACCGTCACCGCAGCGTCGCGTACGGGTGCGTTATCGATCGAACGACTCACATGGATGCTCATTCGATCGCCGTGCGCCACTCCCACAGCCAGCAACTCGGGCGAGTGTGCTTCTATTCGCGCCACTGCCGGCGATTCGGCGGACGCGCCGCAAACCGCGGTGGCGAGTGCGAGTGCGAGTGCGAATCCGGGCGCCGGCGCCGTCCTCAAAGCAAGAAGCCCCAGATGCCCATGGCAGTGCCGGCAATGCTTGCCAGCACGCCGAAGATTGGGAAAAAACTCTTGCGCGCCAAGAAATACAAGGAACAAAGCACCAGGCCCAACTCCAGCAAGCCCTCGCCGATGTCGAAGCGCAGAGCCCGAAGCTCTTCCAGGTCGCTTTCATCATCCTTTGCCTTTGCGTCCAGCTGGATTTTCTCGGCATCGGCGGCGTACTTGACACGGGCCGTCTCCAATTTTTGAACAGGAGCCTCCAGCTTCGCGGCGTCCGCGCTCAACGCATGCAACACGGTGACCGCCACATCGCTCGTGTATTCGCGAATCTTCTTGGCCTGGTAATAGGCCCACGCGTCGTTCGATTCGGTCCTGTGAATGACCGCGTCTGTATGCGCACGGTGCGAGGCAATGGTGACCACTGAGAGGAGAATGCCGACGACCCCCACCAAAATT
Source organism: Steroidobacterales bacterium (assembly GCA_038229815.1). Taxonomy (GTDB): domain Bacteria; phylum Pseudomonadota; class Gammaproteobacteria; order Steroidobacterales; family Steroidobacteraceae; genus Bog-1198. The sequence goes on from JBBROC010000004.1 coordinate 107,284, forward strand.
CCCACGCGGCGGGTGTAGGGATCAGCGGCGTGCTCCGGTTTGACTTCAATTTCAGGCATGGCGCAAATGTCCTTTGAGCTCGAACAAAATGTTGCAGCCGCAAAGCTCTCACGGCGTCGTGATCGGCGCGTGCCCGGGCTGCGAAGCTACGCGCGCCATCCATGCGACAATCGCCGGATAAGCGCCGAGATCGAGTCCCGCTTCGCCGGCCACGTGGGTGTAAGCGTATAGCGCGATATCCGCGAGCGTGAACCGATCGGCCACCAAGAACGACCTGTCCTTCAAGCCGCGCTCCAGCACCGCGAGAGCCGCGTGTCCCTTGGCCATTTTTTCCGTCAACCGTTCGCCCAATTCCGCCGGCGTTTTGTGCAGGGAGGTCAGCCAGAAGCGCGCCGTACCGATATTGGGTTCGAGGTTGTATTGTTCAAAGCATGACCATTGCCAAAGCTGTGCGCGCTGCCACGCATCGGCGGGAATCAATTCGGTGCCGTCCGCCAGAAAACTGATGATGGCATGGCTTTCGGACAAGTAGCCGCGGCCCGGAATCTCGAGCAGCGGTATTCTGCCGTTCGGATTTTTCTCCAGGAATTCCGGAGTGCGTGTTGCGCCGCGAGTGATGTCCATTTGGACCAAGCGGTACGGGATTTTTAATCGCTTGCAAACCAGGCGTACCTTGTAGCCGTTGCCCGAGGGCAGGTAGTCGTACAGCGTGTAGGGGGCAGTCATTTGACGACATGGA
>JBBROC010000005.1:0-97687 GCA_038229815.1 Steroidobacterales bacterium
AAGCGCCGCATGGTCACCTCCTTGGCCGGGGGCGGCATGCGTCCGTGGACCAGCCCGATGGCGAGCTCCGGCAGCGCGGCCGCCAGCGCCGCGGCTGTTTCTCCGGCGGCTTGGTAGGGCATTTCCTCGGATTCGTCGATGAGGGGACAGACCCAGTAGCTCTGCCGTCCCTCCAGGCAGGCCGTTCGAATTCGCTGCACCACCTCCTCACGACGCCCTTCGGCCAATACCACGGTCTTCACGGCGGTGCGTCCCGGAGGCAACTCATCGATCACGGAGACATCGAGGTCCGCGTAGGCGGTCATTGCGAGGGTGCGAGGAATCGGCGTCGCAGTCATGATCAGTTGATGAGGCTGATGGTCCAGGGAAGTGCCCTTTTTGCGCAGACTCAAGCGCTGATGCACGCCGAACTTATGCTGCTCGTCGACGATGATCAAGGCGAGCCGGGAAAATTCGACGCTCTCCTGGAACAGGGCATGCGTACCTACGACGATGGATGCGTGACCCGCGCGTATGCCTTTAAGCACGGCACTTCGTGCTTTGCCTGTCTGCCGCCCGGTCAGGAGCGCCACGGGTACGCTCAAGGGTTCGAACCAGCGGCGAAAGTTCTGGGCGTGTTGATCGGCCAGCAGTTCGGTCGGCGCCATCAGCGCCACTTGCCGGCCTGTCTCAACGGCTCGGGCCGCGGCCAATGCGGCAACCAGGGTTTTGCCGCAGCCGACGTCGCCCTGCACCAACCGCAGCATGGGTTTGGCCTGCTTGAGGTCCTCCTCGATCTCAAGGAGTGCGCGTTCCTGCCCCTTGGTCAATCGAAACGGCAGTGCAGCCAGCAAGCTCGCCTTGAGGGCGCCGTCGGATTGCAGCGGCCAGCCGGGATCGCATTGGATGCGCTTTCGCAATAGCTTGAGCGACAATTGATGCGCGAGCAGCTCCTCGAACGCCAACCGCCGCTGCGCCGGATGCCGTCCGCTCAACAATAGCTCGACGGGGGCATCGATCGGCGGACGATGCACATACCGTAGTGCATCGCTCAAGGTTGGCATGCGCGAACCGGCCAAAACGGATGATGGCAGCCAATCCTCGATGTCTGCCAGCCCGGTCTGGTCGAGGGCCATGCCGACGAGCAGGCGTAAGCGCCCCTGGGTCACCCCCTCGGTACCGGGATAGATCGGCGTGAGATGATCTTCGGGTGGAGTTCGCGCGGCCTGGTCGATTCGCCGATATTCTGGATGGACGATTTCCAGTCCCTGCGGGCCGCGGCGCGCTTCGCCGAAGCAGCGAATGCGCGCACCCCGTGCAAGACCATGCTGCTGCTGCGCGGTGAAGTAGAAAAAACGCAGGGTCAGAAAGCCCGAACCGTCGGCGATTTTGCACAACATCTGCCGCCGCCCGCGAAATACCACGTCGGTCAGCATTACCTCGCCCTCCACGGCTGCGCGCTGCCCGGGGCGAAGCTCTCCCAACGGCACCATGCGCGTGCGATCCTCGTAGCGCAGCGGCAGCAGGAACAACAGATCCTGAGTCGTCTCGACGCCTAGGGCGCGCAGACGCAGTGCCAGCGAATCGCCGACGCCGCGCAAAACCGTGACCGGCTTCTGCTCGATCACAGAGCCACGATGCACTCCACCTCGACTTGGGCACCGCGCGGCAGCGCGGCCACGCCGACGGCCGCACGGGCCGGGTACGGCTCGCGAAAATATTCGGCCATGACCTTGTTGACGAGTCCGAAGTGAGAGAGATCGATCAAGAAGACCGTCGCCTTGACGACGTCGTCGAAGCTTGCGCCGGCGGCCGCGACGATGCACTTCAGGTTCTCGAACACTTGACGCACCTGCGCCTCCGTATCGCCCTGGACCAGCTCCTTGGTCTTGGGATCGAGCGGAATCTGCCCGGACACCCAGATGGTGTTGCCCACCCGTACGGCCTGCGAATAAACGCCGATGGCTGCCGGCGCATCGGCCGTGGAGATGATCTGTTTCATAAATTTAAGCCAGAGTGCGGAATACCCGTTGCACGTCCGGCATGCGACGGATGGTTTTGATGACTCGCGCCAGATGTTTGCGATCGCGTACCTGGAGCTGAAATTTCAAAGAGGAGCTGTTCACGTCGCGTTCTTCCAACGATACCTGATCGATATTGGTTTCAGTTCCCGCGATGCTGGATGCGACGGCCGCCAGCACGCCGACCCGGTTATTGATCTCCAGCTGGATCTCGGTGCTGAACAAGCGGCCCTCGATCGCTTCCCAAGCGACCGACAGCCACTTTTCCGGCTGTTTACGGTACTCGGCGAGATTACCGCAATTTTGCCTGTGAATCATAACTCCGCGCCCTGCGCTCAAGTACGCCATGATGGGATCGTTGGGGATCGGGAAGCAGCAGCGCGCGTAGGTCACCAACAGTCCCTCGGTGCCAGCGATCATCAAGGGTCCGCTGTGAGCCCCGACATGCTCGGCGCCGTTGCGCGCAGGCTGCAAACGCCGCGCGACCAACGGGGCGAGGCGCTCGCCCAGGCCGATTTTCTCATATAATTCGGCGGCGTCCTTCAAGTTGAGCTCCTTGACCACGGCGTCGATTTCCGCGGCCGGAATCTTCTTGAGGCTGAGCGAGAATTCCTCAAGCGCCAGGTCCAGCAAGCGCCGGCCGAGTTCTAGAGCCTCGCCCCGCTTGAGATTCTTGAGGTAGGTCCTGATCGCGGCGCGCGCTTTCGCGGTCACCAAGAAGCCCGACCAGGAGGGATTCGGCGTCGCTCCCTTCGCGGTGATGATCTCCACAGTCTGCCCATTGCGAAGCGGAGTCCGCAACGGGACCAGGCGCCGGTCGACTTTGGCCGCGACACAGCGATTGCCGACATCGGTGTGGATGGCGTAGGCAAAATCCACCGTGGTGGCGCCGCTCGGCAACCGCAATATCTTTCCCTTCGGAGTGAACACGTAAACCTTGTCCGGGAAGAGATCGACTTTGACGCTCTCCAGGAATTCCTCGGAACTGCCGCCCTCCTGAATCTGCACCAGGCTCGCCAGCCACTCGCGCGCGCGATCGTGCTCGATGCCGCCGAAGCTGTCGCCGCCGGATTTATACTTCCAGTGCGCCGCGATGCCGGACTCCGCAACCCGGTGCATTTGCTCGGAGCGAATCTGTACTTCGACGGGTATGCCGTTTGGTCCGAACAACGTCGTGTGCAGCGACTGGTATCCGTTGACTCGTGGTATGGCGATGTAGTCCTTGAAGCGCCCCGGCATGGGCTTGTACACGCTGTGTACCAGGCCCAAAGTGCGATAGCAGGTGTCGGGGCTGTCGACGATTATGCGAAAGCCATACACATCCACCATTTCATTGATGGAGATTTTCTTGTTCTGCATCTTCTTGTATATGCTGTACAGATGCTTCTCGCGGCCCTCCACCTGCGCCGTGATTTCGGCCTTCTTCAGCGTCGCCTTGAATGTCTCGGCGATCTTCCCGAGAAATTCCTTCTGATTGCCGCGGGCCCGCCTTAATTCGCGTTCGAGAACCTTGTATCGGTAAGGATACAGCGCCCGAAGCCCCAAATCCTCGAGCTCGAGCTTGACCGCGTAGAGTCCGAGCCGCTCTGCGATCGGCGCATAGATTTCCAGGGTTTCCCGGGCGCTGCGGCGGCGTTTGATCGGCGGCATGACCCCGAGCGTGCGCATGTTGTGCATACGGTCCGCGAGCTTGACCATGATGACGCGGATATCGCGCACCATCGCGAGCAGCATTTTGCGAAAGCTCTCCGCCTGAGCCTCCTGTCGATTCTTGAACTGGATCTGATCAAGCTTGCTGACGCCGTCGACCAGCTCGGCCACGACCTGCCCGAAGGTGGACGCGATCTCGGCCTTGGCGGTCGGCGTGTCCTCGATGACGTCATGCAGAATCGCGGCAACCAGCGTGTCGGCATCCAATCGCAGGTCGGCGAGGATATCGGCTACGGCTACCGGGTGGGTTATGTAGGGCTCGCCCGAAACGCGCTTCTGTCCGCGGTGTTTTTCCGCGCCGAATTCATACGCTTCACGCACCCGCTCGACCTGAGCCGGCGATAGATAAGCTTCGAGTTTATCTAAGAGCTGACTGATCCCGGTGGAGCGTCTTCCACCGGGTAGGAAACCGAGTATGGAAGACGCATAGTCCATCGTCGCTCTTTAGTTCGGCGGTCTTAGTCCCCAAGCCCGAGTTGCGGCGCACGAAAATCCGACGGCATGTCTAGCTCGTTGACCGGCGGCGGCACCGGCTCTTCGGGCTCTTCCAACATCTCGAACGTGATATTTCCAGCGGCAATCTCGCGCAGCGCCACCACAGTCGGCTTGTCGTTCTCCCATTCCACGGTGGCTTCCGCACCGTTAGCTAGGCGCCGGGCGCGCTTCGCTGCCAACAGCACCAAGTTGAACAGATTGGGTTCGTTCTGCAAACAATCTTCGACTGTGATACGCGCCATACTTGAGGTTCCGATAAAGGGATTGTAAGGATAGCAGAAACCTCGGGGACCGGGCCAATTGTGCCTTACGGCGCAGGCCGGTCCCGCAGCAACTCAGCGGTCAGGCTCGCCACTTCCGGCCTTGTGGCGGCCAGGCCGCTGCCCCGATCGTTCACGATGGCTTGGAGATCGCCGAGCGCCCGTTCGAAGCGGTCGTTGATCACCACGGAGTCGAATTCTGCCCAATGCGAAAGATCTTGCGCGGCGTCCTCGAGCCTTCGATTGATCACCGCCTCCGTATCGGTGCTCCGTGCCTTCAGCCTCTGTTCCAGCGCGCGGCGCGACGGCGGCAGAATGAAAATGCTGCGGGCCTCCGGCAGCCGGGCTCTGACCTGTCGCGCCCCTTGCCAATCGATTTCCAACAACAGCTGCTCGCCGTTTACCAGCGCCTCCTCGACTGCCCTTACCCCCGTTCCGTAGCAGTTGTCGAAAACCCGCGCGTGCTCGAGAAACTCGCCCTGCGCCGCCATTTCGGTAAAGCGTTCCATGGTCACGAAATGGTAGTCGAGCCCGGGGATCTCATTCGGCCGCGGCGGGCGCGTGGTATACGAGACCGAGAAGCGAATGCGCGGTTCGCGTTCCATCAACGCCTTCACCAAGCTCGTCTTGCCCGCACCGGAAGGCGCCGAAACCACGTAAAGGCGGCCGCGTTGCATCGATCGCTACTCGATGTTCTGCACTTGCTCGCGCATTTGCTCGATCAACACCTTCATATCGACCGCCGCGCGCGTGGTTTCAATGTCTTGCGATTTCGACGACAGCGTGTTGGCTTCGCGATTCAGTTCCTGCATGAGAAAATCCAGCCGCCGTCCGGCGGCCTCGTGTCCGCCGAAGGTCTTGCGCACTTCCGTCACGTGGCCGCGCAGGCGATCGATCTCCTCGTCCACGTCGAGGCGCTGCGCCAGAATCGCGAGTTCTTGCTCGAGCCTCGCGTGATCGACCTCGCTGACCAGCTGGGCGATGCGTTCGAGCAGCTTGATGCGCATGCGGGCGCGCACCTCCGGGAGGCGCTCCGCCACGCGCGCGGCGAGCTCCAGCAGGCCGGCGGAGCGCTGATCCAGAGCGTCGCGAAGCCGGGCGCCCTCGCTGTCGCGAAAGCGGGCGAGCTCCGCCAGCGCGTCTTCGAGCAGGGAGTGCGCCGCGGCGATCATGGGCGCGTAGTCGAGGCTGCCGTCGCGGATGACTCCAGGCCAGCGCAGCAATTCCAGGGCATTGATGCGCGCAGCGGCTCCCGCCTCTGCGGCAATCTCGAGCGCCCGCCGCGTGAGGCGGCTGAGCAACTCGGAGTCCACCTCCAGAGCGCCCGCGACCACAGCGGGGCGAAAATGCAGCGAGCACTCGACTTTGCCGCGGCGCACGGCGGCAGCGATGATTCGGCGAAATTCTGCTTCGCCTACCCGGAACTCCTCGGGTAGCCGACAGCCCATTTCCAGAAATCGGTGATTGACCGTCTTCAATTCCCAAGCCAACGAGCCCCATGGGAACTGGCGCTCGCGCCGCGCAAATCCGGTCATGCTACGAATCATAGGGGTCTGCGCTAAAATCGGCCATAATCCTTGTGTTGAAGTTTAACAGATGCCCAGGAGCTGACGTTGCAGATCGAAACCGCGGATGTCAGCCTGATCGGCCACCGCGAAGAAAATCAGGACCGAGTCGCGGTGGCGGCCGCCGATAACGCGGTGCTGCTGGTCGTGATCGACGGCATGGGAGGCCACGCGGAAGGTGCGCGCGCCGCCGAGACCGCCTTGGCGACGTTGCTCGAAGCGTTTTGGCAGGCGCCGCATCCCATTTTCGATCCGCTGGGATTTTTGCATCTGTCGCTGGGGCGAGCCCATGAAGAAGTGGTGAAATTGGGAGTGAGCTTGAGCGTCGAAGCGCGGCCGCGCGCCACCTGCGCGATGTGCCTGGTACAAGACTCCGCGGCTTACTGGGCGCATGTCGGCGACAGCCGCGTCTATCAATTGCGGCAGGCCCAGGTGCTCGAGCGCACTCGCGATCATAGCCACGTCGAAGTGCTGTTGCGCGAAGGCTTGATCACCGAAGCTGAGGTTCACGGACACCCGATGCGCAACTACGTGGAGTGTTGTCTTGGCGGGGATGCGGCATTGCCGGAGATGACGATCTCGACGCGGCGCAAGCTAAAATCAGGAGATGTGCTGCTCTTGTGTACGGACGGACTGTGGGCGAACTTGCGGGATCAAGATTTGGCGCACTTCGCGCAGGCGGCCGGCAAATCCTTGCGTGACTCCCTCACCGATCTAGGAACCCAAGCGGTGCAGGCATCCGCCCCTTACAGCGACAACACCAGCGCGGCGGCGCTGCGCTGGCGGGCCGCGTGAGCGTTCGGCCCAGCGGTCGGGCGCCCGACGAATTACGCGAGCTGCGATTCGAGCGCGGCTACACCAAGCATGCCGAAGGCTCGGTCCTGGTGAGCTTCGGCGCAACCCGGGTGTTATGCACGGCCAGCGTCGAGGACAGCGTGCCGTCATTTTTGCGCGGCCAGGCGCAAGGCTGGGTGACCGCCGAATACGGCATGCTGCCTCGGGCAACCCATACCCGTTCGGCACGCGAGGCGGCTCGTGGCAAGCAGACGGGGCGCACCCAGGAAATTCAACGTCTCATCGGCCGCGCGCTTCGGGCGGTGGTTGATCTGAAGGGCTTGGGGGAGCGCACGGTGACCCTCGACTGCGATGTGCTGCAGGCGGACGGCGGCACCCGAACGGCTGCGATCACCGGCGGTTTCGTCGCTCTGGCTGACGCCGTCGACACTCTCCTCAAGCGGCGAGCCATCGCCGCGAATCCCCTGCACGGCCAGGTGGCAGCCGTGTCCGTGGGCATCTACCGCGGCACGCCGGTGCTCGACTTGGATTACGCCGAGGATTCGAACGCGGAGACGGACATGAACGTCGTGATGAACAGCGGTGGCGCCTTTGTCGAGGTGCAGGGGACGGCTGAGGGCCATGCGTTTCGCCGCCATGAGCTGGATCAATTGCTGGACCTTGCAACCGTCGGGATAGCTCGCTTGCATGCGGCCCAGCAAAGCGCTCGTGCCGCATGAGGCCGCATGCGGTCGCGCAACCCGCTCATCATCGCAACCGGTAATCCCGGCAAGCTGCGCGAGTTCCGCACGTTGCTTGCGGACTTGCCGTTCGATCTCTACAACCTGGCAGAACTCGGGATAGCGCCGCCCTGGGAATCCGGGGCGAGCTTTCTCGAGAACGCAATGTTGAAGGCGCGGCATGCCGCAGCGATGGCGCCTCACGTTGCCGCAATCGCAGACGACTCCGGGCTCGAAGTCGACGCGCTCGGCGGAGCACCGGGGATCTTTTCGGCTCGCTACGCGGGCGCCCGTGCCGATGATGCCGCCAACAATGCAAGACTGCTGAGCGCGCTTGCAGGCAGGCACGGTGCAGAGCGGCGCGCCCGCTATCGATGTGCCTTGGTGTGCGTCTTCGGAGCCGACGACGCGGCACCATTGGTCGCCGAAGGCGTGTGGGAGGGCTGGATTCTCGACGAACCGCGCGGCGCAGGCGGTTTCGGCTACGATCCTTATTTTTGGCTCCCGGACCTCGAGCGGACCGCGGCCGAACTCGATCCGACCGAGAAAAATCGTCTCAGTCACCGCGGCATAGCGATGCGGGCGTTACGGGACCAGCTGGCGGCGCGCCTGTGACCGAGCCGTCGTTGGCTTTGTACGTCCACATGCCATGGTGCGTGCGCAAGTGTCCGTACTGCGATTTCAATTCGCATCAGTTGAAATCAGCGGCGCCGGACAGATCTTACATCGATGCGCTGATTCGCGATTTCGACTCGGAATTGCCTCGCTTGAGAGGACGCAGGATCGACAGCGTCTTTTTCGGCGGCGGCACGCCGAGTTTGTTCCAGCCGGAGGATTTCACCCGGCTGCTCGGGGCATTGCGCCAACGAATCGCCTTCGGAGACGATGCGGAAATCACACTCGAGGCAAACCCCGGCACCATCGAACGCGGCCGCTTCGCGGGATACAGAGACGCCGGCATAAATCGAGTGTCGTTGGGCGCTCAGACATTTGCGCCCCGCGCGCTCGAAGTCTTGGGCCGCATTCACTCGGCGGACGACACACACCGCGCCGTGGCCGAACTGCGTGCATCGAGTTTGGATAATTTCAATCTCGATTTGATGTATGCCTTGCCGGGACAGACGTTGGACGAGGCGCTCGAGGATGTGCGAATCGCGTGTGCGCTCCAGCCTTCTCATATTTCCTACTACCAGCTCACGCTCGAACCGGGCACGGTGTTCCACGCCCGTCCGCCGCCGCTGCCGGATGAAGACGCTGCTTGGCGGATTCAAAGTGAGGGCCAGAACTTTTTGGCCGATGCGGGGTACGCGCAATATGAAGTCTCGGCGTACGCTCGCGAGGGTGCACGTTGCCGGCACAACCTCAACTATTGGTCGTTCGGCGATTACGTGGGTGTAGGCGCCGGCGCGCACGGAAAGATCAGTCTGGCGCTTCCGCAAGGCATTTTGCGCACTATCAAGCCCAAGCAGCCGCGCGAGTACCAAGAACAGATTCGCCTCGCGGGCGCCCCACCTGCGGGTTCGACGGTAATCGGCGAGGGTTCCTTCATATTGCCCGAGGACTTGCCGTTCGAGTTCATGCTCAATGCGCTGCGCCTCAACGAGGGATTCACGATGCAGGACTACCGCCAGCGCACGGGCTTGGACATTGATTCCATAACGATCAAATTGGACGAAGCGGAGGAACGCGGGCTGTTGGAGGGTCGTGCTGATGGCTGGCGCCCCACCGACCTCGGCCGCCGCTTCCTTAATGACCTGCAGGCCAGTTTTCTCGCCTGAAGCTTATGCACATCTAGGTCTAGCTACCGCATAAAGGGGTACCTACAACACATTGCATCTGCAATAGGTCAGATGCTTGCCACAACATGTTGAAAAATAGAATAAAAGCGACTTGTCTATTTTTTGACCAAGTTAACAATTACTCGAATTTCCGCTGTTTCAATCAGATGACATTGGTACCATCCACAGACTTATCCACAGTTATTGTGGACAAACGCGCAAGAGACTGTCCCACAAGGGCTTATGTCAAAGGTCTTGTCGCGATGGACAACACCCGCTATCATGTCCGGCCCGGCATTAGGTGGACTGGTTTCCCGGCCGCGCCATAAAAGCCGGGGAATTCACGGCGTGGCGGTGCGTCCCTCTGAGGCTCATCGATTCTGCTGCTACAGTCAATCGAGGTTCCCATGAAAGCCGGCATCCATCCCGAATACAAAGTCATCGCGGTCAGCTGCACCTGCGGCAACAAGTTCGAGACTCGCTCGACCATCGGCCAAGACCTTCAGGTCGAGGTCTGTTCCAACTGTCATCCGTTCTATACCGGCAAGCAGAAAGTCGTGGACACCGGCGGCCGCGTAGATAAATTCCGCAAGAGATACGCTGCAGCGTCGAAAGCCTAGCTCGAGCGCACGCGAGCTTTTCCGTCGAGCACAGAGGCGTGCTTAAAGACCTGCTCCCTTGATTCCGATGTACGGAAGTGCAAGGCTGCGGGACCTTAAGCGAACACCCGTCGGAAAAGCGCATGAGCACGAAATTCGAACTCAAGAATCTGGCGAGCGGAAAAACGACTCAGCTGCACGCCGTCGCGGGAACAATCGGGCCCGCAGCGATCGACATTTCCAACCTTACCAAAGAGCAGGGAGTGTTCACTTTTGACCCCGGCTACATGGCCACGGCAAGCACCGAAAGCAAGATCACTTACATCGACGGGGACTCGGGCGTGCTGTTGTATCGCGGTTATCCGGTGGAGCAGCTCGCGGAGCAGTCCAGCTTCCTCGAAGTGGCGAATTTGCTGATCAACGGCAACCTGCCCTCCAAGAAGGAACTCTGCGCATTCCAGAATTCGATCACGCGGCACACCATGGTGAACGAATGGCTGCTGCGTTTCTTCCAGGGATTTCACCACGACGCCCATCCCATGGCGATGGTTTCCGCGGTGGTCGCTTCGATGGCCGCCTTCTACCACGACAGCACCGACATCGAGAACCCGCGGCACCGCGAGATTTTCGCACATCGAATCATCGCGAAACTACCGACCATCGCCGCGGCCGCCTACAAGCACACGCTCGGCCAGCCTTTTATATATCCGCGCAACGATCTTCGCTACTGCGCGAACATGCTCAACATGTTCTTCGCCGTTCCGTGCGAGCCATATGCCATCGACCCGGTCGCGGCAGAGGCACTGGATCTGCTGTTCATTCTGCATGCGGACCATGAGCAGAACGCCAGCACATCGACGGTGCGCTTGGCCGGCAGTACCGGAGCGAACCCTTATGCCGCCATATCGGCGGGCGTATCCGCTCTCTGGGGTCCGGCCCACGGGGGCGCCAATGAAGCCGTGCTCAACATGCTGGATGGCATCGGCTCGGTCGCGAACATCGACAAATTCATGGCGCGCGTCAAGGACAAGAACGACCACGTGCGTTTGATGGGATTCGGACACCGCGTCTACAAGAACTTCGACCCACGCGCCAAGATCATCCGCGGCATGTGCTACAGGGTTCTCGAGAAGCTAGGCAAGACCGGCAATCCGCTGTTCGAGCTGTCACTGAAATTGGAGGAAATTGCACTCAAGGACGAATACTTCGTGTCACGGAAGCTGTATCCGAATGTGGACTTCTATTCCGGCATCATCTACAGCGCCTTGGGCATTCCCCGCTCCATGTTCACCGTCATGTTTGCGATCGCACGTACCGCCGGATGGGTCGCTCAATGGCAGGAAAAGCTATCCGAACCAGGTATGAAAATTGGCCGGCCGCGCCAGCTCTACACCGGCCCCACACAGCGGGATTACCAGCCGATAGAAAAGCGCTGATCAATGCGGGCGCATTTCGACACCGCTCTTGGGGTATTGACGTTGCTGCTGATCGGCGCAGCGGCGAATGTTGCCTTCGCTGAAGCCGATTGCCCCAACCCTGCAGGGCCGGTCGCGCTCGGCAGCGCGCAGTGGAACGGCTGGGGCCGGGGCCTGGACAATACGCGATACCAGCCTGAGCCTGCGATTCGGGCGAACGACGTGCCGAAGCTCGCTTTGAAATGGGCATACGGGATGCAAGGCGGCCAGGAATTCGGACAGCCCACGATAGTGGATGAACGGCTGTTCGCGACGAGTTCCTCGGGACGCATTTACTCACTCGATGCCAGAACCGGGTGTACGTATTGGACCTTCGACGCCGCCGCGGGCAGCCGTACCGCGGTTACGATCGGTGAGCTAGCGCGCGCCAGGATCGCGGCTTTGCCGAGGAAGCTGAAGCGCACGCTGGCGCATCTTGATGTCATCAAGGCACCTAGCGCCGCATTCTTCGGCGATGATTCGGGGACGGTGTATGCGGTGGATGCGCAGAAGGGAACTTTGTTGTGGCGAACACAAGCCGACACGCATCCGTTGGCGCGCGTCGTAGGCACGCCGGTTTTGTACAACGACCGCCTGTACGTGGCCGTCGCGTCGACCGAGGATAGCGCGGCCGCCAATCCGAGCTACAGCTGCTGCACGTTTCGCGGCAGCGTGGTTGCACTCGACATCGCGGCCGGCAGGATCGTGTGGAAGAGCTACACTGTGCTCGGCGAGCCTGGTCCGACCCGCAAGAACAACGCCGGCATCCAGGAATTCGGGCCTGCGGGTGCGGCGATTTACTCTTCACCGACCATCGACGCGAAGCGCAACGTCTTGTACGTCACGACGGCCGGCTCTCCGAGCGGTGCGGAGCAATCCCTGACGGACGCGGTCGTTGCCTTCGATTTGGCTGACGGCAAGCTGCGTTGGGTCAAGCAATTGCTGCACGCCGAGGGCGGGACGGCGTCAGCCGCCTTTTCCAGTCCGCCGATATTGCGGACGCTGGCGACCGGCAATCAAATCCTATTGGCAGGTCAAAAGTCGGGCGTCGTCTACGGATTGGATCCGGATCACGGCGGCAATATTCTGTGGCAGACCAAGATAGGCGATTCAGGCGCAGGCGCAGGGGTAGGCGCAGGGGTGGGCGCGGGCACGGGGTCTGTGGCCCCCGCCATGACGAGCATGGGAGTTGCGGGAGCGGCGGGCGGGATTGCTTGGGGGAGCGCCGCGGACCATCGCAACCTGTACATCGCCCTCTCGGGACTTCTGGCGCTGCCGGCGAACGCGTCAGGAAGCCTGACGGCGCTCGACATGACGACCGGCGCCGCGCGTTGGCACGCAGCCTCTCCGGAGCCTCCTTGCTCCTCGGCCGAGCGGCTTTGTTCGCACGCGGAAGCGCAAGCCGTAACCGTCATGCCGGGCGGTGCGTTCTCGGGATCGATGGACGGGCACTTGCGGGCCTATTCGACCATTGACGGCAAAATTCTGTGGGACTTTGATACGGCGAAGGACTTTCAGACCCGGAACGGAATCAATGCGAGCGGCGGTCCGCTCGATCGCGGGGGGGCGACCATCGTCAACGGCACGGTGTACGTGAATTCCGGCAATGCACTCCTTGCCTTCTCCGTCGACGGAAAATAGGATCTGAAATCGAACATGACGCTCCTTAAGCGCCTTGCTTGCTTGTGTGTCTCTTGGATTCTCACCGCAGTTTCGGCACCGGCATCGGCTGCCCGGGGGGCCGACCCGGCTCAAGGGTCCGCGATCGAGAATTCGGTGGTGAAGGTATTCGCGACAATGCGCTATCCGGATCCGTTCAAGCCCTGGACCAAGCAGGCGCCGAGCGAAGTGACCGCTTCCGGCGTGGTAATCGAAGGCAAGCGCATTCTCACGAACGCGCATGTGGTGCTCTACTCGAGTCAGGTGCAAATCCAGGCAAATGCGGCCGGCGACAAGGTGCCCGCCACCGTAATCGCGGTGGCCCCAGGCATCGACTTGGCGGTTTTGCAGCTGGACGACGCTGCCTTCTTCGACACCCATCCGCCGCTGGCACGCGCCGGTAAATTACCGCGCATCAAGGACGCGGTGTTGGCCTACGGATTTCCGACCGGCGGCAATTCTCTATCGATCACCAAGGGAATCGTGTCGCGCATCGAATTCGTGCCGTACAACTATCCCGTCTCCGGGCTTCGCATCCAAGTCGACGCGGCGATCAATCCCGGCAACAGCGGCGGTCCCGCTGTCGCCGGAGATAAAATGATCGGCCTCGCCTTCAGCAAGCTGGGAGGCGATACACAGAACATCGGCTACATCATCCCTGACGAGGAAGTCGATTTGTTCCTGAAGGACATTGCCGATGGGCATTACGACGGCAAGCCCGCCATCTACGATGAGTTGCAAACGCTCGAAAATCCGGCGTTACGCGAGTATCTGAAGCTCGACAAGACTGTCGAGGGAATGGTCGTTCACCGTCCCGACAAGACCGACGCGTCCTATCCTCTCAAGGAATGGGATGTCTTGACTCGCATCGGCGACACCCCGATCGACAATCAGGGAATGATCAAGCTGGATAAGGATTTGCGGGTCAGCTTCGCCTATATGATTCAGCGAGTGGCCAACAACGGCACGGTGCCCCTGACCATCGTGAGAGCCGGAAAGCCCATCCAGATTAAATTACCTGTGTCCGCACAGCATGCGACTCTCGTCACCGATCTACACGGCGGATACCCCTCCTACTTCGTTTACGGGCCGCTGGTGTTTTCAACCGCAACCTGGCAATTGGTTTCGAATATCGAGAACAATGCGGGGCTGCTGCGAATTCTGGGAGCCGTCAAGAGTCCGCTCATCACGCGCGCTCTCGATCCGCCCGATGCTGAAACCGAGGAGTTCGTGGTCATCTCCTCGCCGTTTTTCCCGCACAGGCTCGCCAACGGCTACTCGAACCCCGCCGGATCGGTCGTCTACTCGATCAACGGCACCCACATCCGCAGTCTCAAACATCTCGTTGCCGTGCTGCGCGATCTCAAGGATCCCTTCGTCACGATCGAGTTCGATCAAAAGGGCAATGAGGCGCTCGTGTTTTCGCGCACCGCGATGCTCGCGGCCACCGATGACATCCTCACCGACAACGGGGTGCGGGCGCAGGGCTCGGCGGACATGATGGCTGTCTGGCAGGAGAAGCCCGCCAAGTGAATTGCCTCCCGAGCATGGGGGCGAGCGCCGAGGCTCTCCCCATGCAGTGGCAGGAATTGCAGCTTTGGCGTCAGTATCGGTAGGTCGCGGTTATTCCGACGGTGCGGGGCCGTACACCTCGCGCGAAATAAAGGTTGTCCGTCGCATTGTTTGCGATATCGCGCGACTTGAACAAAACTGGATTCTGGTCGAGCAAGTTCTGCGCGAAGAACGACACGTCGTAACCGCTCCAGCGGAAACCGGCGCGCAATTGCAGGTTTTTCGTCTGCGGCAATCCGGGGATCGTGGTATCGAAGAGGGCGTTGCGGCTGTCTTGTCCGGGCAGGAGCGCCGTCTGAGCATTGGTGAATTGATAGTCGGCGCGCACGTACGGCGTGCGGTCCTTCCAATTGCGGAAAGTTTCTTCGGCAGAAGCCAAGATGGACCAGGGGGCGCCGACTTGTCGGTTGCCTTCACTGACGATAGGCGGGGCGGACGACGGCACGCCGGCGATTATGCCTTCGCATTTGCCGTCGGTGCTATTGAAGCTGAGTACTCCTGCGCAGGAACTCTTGGTGAAGCGGGCGTCCGTATACGCAACGGTCAGTCCCACGATCAACGAATCGATCGGCCGGAACTGCACGTCGATGTCGCCGCCGCGGCTCTGAACCTGTCCCAGGTTGGCGGTGAATTGTTCGCCGCAGCTCGGTAGATACACGTTTTGCTGAATATTTTTCCAGTTGATCACGAACAGACTCGAGTCGATTTGGAGTCGATGATCCAGGAAGGTATTCTTGCCGCCTATTTCATAACTCCAAAGACTGTCGGATGAGAATCCGGTAGGTACATGGCGCATGCCGTCGGGACCAATGGGTAGCCCCAGGGTGGCAAGGTCGCCGCCGCAAATGGTGCCGACGCCGACGTTCACGCCGCCTACGCGATAGCCTTTGGAAGCGCTCAGATAAAAGAGGTTCTCGCGGTCCGGCTGCCACGACACCACGGCCTTCGGCGTAATCGGCTTTTCCGAGGAACTGGCTTCCGTGCCTGCGTTTGGGGTGCCGAGGAACGGCCCGCCGGCGTAAGTGGATCCGGTGAAGTCAACCTTGGAGACTCGCAGCCCCGCCGTCGCCTTCAGGGTATCGGTGAACTTGAAAGTCACTTCGCCGAAGAGTGCGATCTGCTTGTCGATCACACGGTCTATGGGACCGAAAAAAATCTCGCCGTTCGGGCAAGGCAGTGCGGCGGAACAGACATTTCCGCCGCTTTCGGCATTCAGCGTGGCGTCATAGATATTTTCCGGGATGTTCTCGTTTAGGTGAGAATAGAAAACACCCGTGTTCCAGACGAAGCGGGATGCACTATCGGCTGACGCCAGCCGTACTTCCTGATAGAAATTTCGCTGGTTGTCCTGAAAGGTCGCGTAGCCCGCATCGCCGGGGCCTGGGTAGATCGTCGGCAGCAGGCCAAACAACGCGTAGGTTGCACGCAGGTACTGCGTGTAGTCCGAGGTTGAGTGCTGATTGCGCTCGAAATACGAGGTGTTCGAGGTCAGCATCGCGAAGCCTAGATTCCAATCAACCTTGATGGCCGCGAGGCCAAATGGATCGCTGCTCGGATTGGTGAGCTGGTTTCCGTCGTAAAAGGTCCGCGAGTGCGGATTCGAAAGCCCCACCCAATAAGACGCCGTGTCATTGATGTGCAATTGCTGATAGTAGAAGGATGGCGAGATGGAAACCGCGTCGTTAACTACCCACTTCAGGGCCGCACGAAACGTCACCGTCTCTTGCCAATTGGCATCCGCCTCGGTCACGCGGTTGAAAACGGGCGTGGGCAACAGGGGATTGCCGGGATTGGGCGCGAGGGTGTAGCTCGCTCGATCGACCCATCCCCCATCCCGCCGATAAGAGGCGCTGACCCGAAACCCTAAGACATCATCGATGATAGGCCCGCCTGCCGCAGCGCCCATCTCATAGCTGGTAGCACCGCCCTTGGTCGAGCCGATCTCGCTACGTAGATAGCCCGAATCCTTGTTGACGTCGGGTTGGGGCGTGATGAAACGCACCACGCCGCCCTCTGCTCCCGCGCCGAATAGCGTGCCCTGGGGACCGCGCAACACTTCAACTCGGTCCAGGTCGAAGAGAGCCGGGAATACATTCACCGCACCGAAGCCGATGTGACGGCTTTGCACCGGCGTGTCGTCGACGTAAATGCCGGTGGTCGAAGTACCCGCCGCGGAATCGATTCCGCGGATGTTGATGTCTGAATTCTCGTCATTGTAGTTGGCCGAGGATCCATTGCCATTGCGCTGGAACGCGACGCCCGGGCTCAAGCGTGTAAGGTCGTCGATGCTGCGCAGTCCCTGCGAATCGAGTTTCTCTTGGCTGAATGCAGTCACGCTGATCGGAACGTCTTGCAGGCGCTCAACTCGTCGCGTGGCAGTAACGACGATCTCTTCGAGACCTCCGCTTGGCCCCGGCTCGGTATCGCCGGCCGCAGTTGACACAGCCGGCCACGCCAACTGGCCTGCCATGGCCATTGGCCATAAGCATCGCTTGATCGTCTTCGAAGTCATTGCGTACCCCATCTGTTGCCTTTTCCCCACGTGCGAGACCCGTTCTTATATTGGTTCTTCTGCTATCCGTTGCGAATAGAAGCCGGTCTCGTCCGGAGCTTAATACTTATATTAACGACCGTTCAAGAAAATTAACTGTCAATAAAACAGCGCATGCGCCGGTCTTGCGGGCAGACGGCCCAGCCCCGCGTCGAGGGCTTTTAGAGTCAGGTGGCCAGAGTTCCGCTCGAGAGCTCGTTGGTGCCGACCAGTTCCGACACTTCCCGAGCGTCCGCGCGCTTCATGGGGCGGCCGTCGACGGGGGAGTACGGCGATTGGCGAATGCCATCGATCGGGAACACCGTAGCGTCCACGGTGCGCGAGTTGGCCTCGAAACGGAGGGCGGGATAGTTGACGCTGCGTTCGGCGTCCATTTTGACGCGACGCTCATAGAATTGCTGCGGCACTCCGATCTCGATGAGCCGGATCGCGACGGACTCGGAACGATCCGCAAACAAGTGCAGATTGATGTCGCTGTAATTGGTGGCGGTGCCGGTGAGCACTGAGCCCACCAGCCGCGGCTGAAACTCTTCCAGCATGCGCATGGTGTCCAACGCGATACGCCGTTGCTCCTTCAGCGTATCGTCGTGCGAATCGCGCCCAAACAGCCTCTGATGGGCTCGTAGCGCGGCTTCGATTTCGATGTTTTTGGGCAACACGGCGACGTCGTTCACCCCCAGCCGATCCGCCGCCTTGCGCTTGGCCTGAAGGAAATCCCCGATGCCGTGTTCGGCCATGAGGCGCGCGGCTTCTTGAGCGAGAGCGCGGCGCAAATCCTCTGCACGCTGCGAAAACTTCTTAGGCATGGCGAATCCTCAGACAGTCCAAGTCTAGAATAGCGGCTTATCGCCGTCGTTCATCGGATTTGAGTTATTTGGTCCTTCGTAAACTTCCGGCTTGGGCAGATTGCCTTCGATGAATTTCTCCATGATCCCACTGGGGTTGTCTGAACTCGCGAGCAGTCCGGTCTCGGGCGAGATGCGAACTGTCACGATGCCGTCAGGCACGGGCACGCCATGCCTGGGTGCGCCCGCCAGCGCCTCGTGCATGAAATAGGTCCAGGTCGGGACCGCCGCGTGAGCGCCCTCTTCTCCCTCGCCGAGCGAGCGATCCTGATCGAATCCGGTCCAGACGGTGGTGACGAGATCTCCATTGAAGCCGTTGAACCAGGCATCGTGGAAATCGCTGGTGGTGCCGGTTTTACCAGCTACATCGTCGCGATTGAGCGAGCGGGCGCGTACGCCGGTGCCGCGGCGAATGACATCCTTCATCATATCGGCCAAGAGATAGGCCACCTGCGGCCTTATGATTTGCGGCGCCAGATGCTTGGCCGGAATGACCGTCTTGCCGTCATGCGGCGCTTCGTCGAGTTGTGACCCGCGGGAGCCGAGGGAGGTCTTTGCGGCGGGCGGGTCGGTGACGCGGTCGCATTCGAAGCAAGCCAGGGTGGGCGCTGCTTGTTGGAGTAGTTTTCCGCCGGCATCTTCGATCCGGTCGATGGTGTAGGCGTTCACCTTGAAGCCACCGTTGGCGAACGTGGAATAGCCAATGGCCACTTGCAGCGGACTCAGTTCGGCGGTCCCGAGCGCAAGCGTCAGGTCGTTCGGCAATTGCGACTTGTCGAAGCCGAAGCGGGTCACGTAGCTCCAGGTGTACTCGCCGCCGATTGCGCGCATCAGGCGTACCGACACCAAGTTTCGCGAGTGCACCAGCGCCTCTCGCAGCCGGATGGGACCGAAAAACCGGTTCTCGTTCTCCTTGGGTCTCCATGCCTGCTCAGTCCCTGTTTCGTCGATGACGATAGGGGCATCCAACACGATGCTCGCCGGGGTGTAACCCTTGTCGAACGCAGCCGCATAAACGAAAGGCTTGAATCCCGATCCCGGCTGGCGCCGGGCCTGGGTGGCCCGATTGTACTTGCTTTGGAAATAATCGAAGCCGCCGACCAACGCCGCTACCGCTCCGTCTTTCGGATCCACCGACACGAGCGCGCTTTGTGCCTCGGGCACCTGCACGAATAGCAAGGATTCTGCCGTCCGGCCCACCGTGTAGATCACATCGCCGCGGGCCAGGATCTCCGAAGCCTGGGTCGGCCACCGATCGGTTTTTTCATCGGGTAGTTCGCGTCTTGCCCAGGAGAGCTTCTCCCACAGCAGGGTTGCTTCCCCGATGTCCTTTACGTAAATCTTGGCGCTTTTCGCGTCGACTTTCTCCACGATTGCGGGCCTAAGCCCGCCGATCATGGGGAATTCCTCGAGCTGGCCATCGAGGTCCTTCGGGTTCGAAAGCTTGGACAGATCGATCTTGGCTATTGCGCCGCGATACCCATGCCGGCGATCGTATTCCAACAGTCCCGTACGCAGTGCCACCGTTCCGGCCGCCTGCAAGCGCGAATCGATGGTCGTGAATACCTTGTAGCCGGCGGTGTAGACGCCATCGCCAAACTTGGCCTGCATTTCGTTGCGCACCATCTCGGCCACATACGGAGCGTCCGCTTCGACCGAGGAGCCGTGCAGCCTCGATTCCATCGGACTGGACTTGGCCTCATCGTATTCGGCCGGGGTGATGTAGCTGAGCTCGAGCATTCTGCCGAGCACATGGGCGCGCCTTACCTTTGCCGCTTCCGCGTTGGCGACGGGGTTTACCACGGAGGGGGCGGTGGGAATCCCCGCCAAGGTGGCCATTTCAGCAACCGTCAATTGGTCCAAGCTCTTACCGAAATACACCTCGGCCGCCGCTGCAACGCCATAGGCGCGCTGGCCTAGAAAGATCTTGTTGACGTACAGGGAGAAGATCTCTTCCTTGGTGAATTCAGCCTCCATGAGGAGGGAGATGTAGATCTCGCTCATTTTGCGTTTCATGTCGCGCCGCGGCGTGAGGAACATATCCCGGGCCACCTGCATGGTGATGGTGCTAGCCCCCTGGCGAATGCCGCCGGCCCGTGCGTTGGCCACGGCGGCGCGCAAAATCCCTTGCCAATCAACACCATGGTGCCTGAAGAAGCGATCATCTTCGGTAGCGAGGAACGCTTGGATGAGCTTTTTGGGGATTTGCTCGTAGCGCACCGGGATCCGGCGTTGTTCTCCGATTGCGGCGATCAACTTCCCGTCGCGGGTATAAACCCTGAGCGGCACCTGCAATTGAACGTCCCGCAGGCTGTCGACATCCGGCAGCGCGGGCTTCAAGTAGACATAAGCACAAACGTTTGCGAACGCAATTAACGCTATTGCGCCAACAAGACCTGCGCAAATGCGCGATATGAGAACTAGGTAACGTCTGGGCACAGAAAACAGTTCTAACTTATTGCACCGGCGATATTGCGGAAGCATCTTACCGCCGGTTACAGAGGCATACTCATCGAAAGATGAGGACGCAAAGCCACCGGTCCTTGGGGTCTTAGCCTTTAGGACAGCGGGGTTGCCAGGCCAAGATTATCAATCGCCCTGCTTTATAGCATGGGGGGCGACGAGGTCTGATCGGATGACTCGATACGCGTTCTTAAGGTCGCGACGGCATAGTCGTAGATCCCACTTTGCGCGGCCGCCGGTGCCCCGCGGTGATTACCGTGAGTAGCTTCACGTTCTATTTAACAGTTTCTTGCTAAGTTTGCGCGGGCTAAGTAGTCTCGTGCAACAGTTTCGGCCTCCAAGGTACTGAGCGCAAAAGGAAAAAAGAGGGATGTGGTCGTTTGGCAAAAGATATCGTCCGCTCTTGGGACTTGACATAACCACTTCGTCGGTGAAGCTCATCGAGCTCACGATGTCCGGTGGCCAGTATCGCGTTGAGTCCTACGCGGCGGAACCCACGCCGCACAACGCAATTAACGAGAAAGCCATCGTGGACGCCGAGGCGGTTGGCGAGGCGATCCGTCGCGCAGTGAAGCGCTCCGGCGCCAAGAGCCGGCTTGCAGCCATCGCCATCTCGGGCGACGCCGCGATCACGAAGGTGATCCAGATGCCGAAGAGTCTTGGCGAGAATGAGCTCGAGGGCCAGGTCGAGATGCAGGCCGATCAGTACATCCCGTTTCCGATGGAGGAAGTCAGCTACGACTATCAGGTCGTGGGCCCGTCGGAGAAGGACCCGGATATGCTGGACGTGCTGCTGGTCGCGACGCGCACCGAAAACGTCGAACAGCGCCAAGCTGCCGTGCAAGCGTCGGGCTTGACCGCTCATCTCGTCGACGTGGAGGCCTTCGCGCTGGAGAATGCCTGTGCCCTGATGCGTCATCAGATGCCCGACGGCGGCCTCGACCGAACCGTCGCGGTAGTCGATTTCGGCGCCAGCAGCACCACTTTCAGCGTGCTCCGCGACATGCGAGTCATCTACACGCGCGACTTCGCATTCGGCGGACAACAGCTCACCGAAGAAATCATGCGCACTTACGGGCTCTCCATGGAAGAGGCCGGCCGGGCCAAGAAAGAAGGCGGATTGCCGAGCAATTATCAGCCCGAAGTGCTCGATCCTTTCATCGACGACATGACGCAGCAGGTCAGCCGCTCGCTGCAATTTTATCTGGCATCGGGCAGCGGCCGCTCGCAGCCCGACCAGATCTTGATCTGCGGCGGCTGCGCCAATATCCCCGGTGTAGCAGATGTCATCTCGAGCCGCGTCGGCGTGCCCGCTCAGAAGGGTGATCCTCTCGGCAACATGAAAGTGTCATCCAAGGCCAAAGCGCAAGCTGTGGGCCGGGATGCCACCGCGTTACTCACAGCCTGCGGCCTCGCGCTGCGAAGCTTCGACTAAAAGAGCTGCCATGCCGCGTATCAATCTACTTCCCTGGCGCGAACAAGAACGCAAAGTCCGACGCCGCGAATTCGCAGTCGCCGCGGGCGGCGCAGTTTTTGCCGCTGCGATCTTCGTCCTCGGCGGCAAGCTCTTGTATTCGAGCTGGACCGACGCTCAAAACGTCAAGAACAATTTGCTGAAGAAAGAGATCGTCAAGCTCGACGCGCAGATTGCCGATATTCAGGATCTCGAGAACCGCAAGCAACGATTGGTTGCGCGGATGGAAATCATCGAGAAGCTGCAACGCAAGCGGCCCGAGATCGTGCATTTGTTCGATGAAATAGTTAAGACGGTTCCCGAGGGAATTTATCTCACGGCAATCAAGCAGACAGGCAACAAGCTGGAGATTCGCGGCGTAGCGCAGTCGAGCACGCGGGTTTCGACGTTCATGCGCAATATCGATTCGTCGGTTTGGATGGATAACCCGGTGCTGCAGGTGGTCGAGTCCTCCAAGGACTCGCCGACGGGCGGCTCGAATTTCACGCTCACCAGTGACGTGGTCGGTGTGGATCTCGAACATGGCGGCGAAACAACGGTGAAGAAGGTTGCGGCGAAATGAAATTTTTCGATCAGCTACGTACTCTCGATCCGCGCGACGTCGGCCGATGGCCGCTGCCGGTGCGCGGTTTCTTCATCGCTTTGGTTTTTCTCGTGGTCGCGGCATTTGGCTGGTACATGTTCGTTTGGAACGATGATCGGCCGATTCTGCAGAAAGCTCAGGCGGATGAGCTCGATTTGCGCGCGCAATTCGAAAGCAAGCAGCAGCGTGCGGCGAACCTGGACGCCTACCGCGCGCAGCTTGCCGAAATGGAGCGCAGTTTCGGCGCCATGCTGCGGCAGTTGCCCGGCAAGACGGAAGTTCCCAATCTACTCGTCGACATTTCACAGACCGGCCTCGCCGCAGGCTTGCAGGAAAAGCTTTTCCAGCCGGGCAGCGAGAAAGGCAACGGCTTTTACGCCGAACTGCCCATCAAAATCAAACTGGTCGGCACGTATCACGATTTCGGCAATTTCGTCAGCGGCATTGCCGCCTTGCCGCGCATCGTTACGCTGCATGACATCGAGATCAAGCCGGTGGACGCCAAGGGTAATTACGACAATTTGACGATGGACGTGACCGCCAAGACCTACCGCTACATCGAGGATGAAGGCGGCGCGCATCCTGCCAAGAAAAAAGCGGGAGGTGCAACGTGAGGACTTTCCGCAGGGCGCAGCTCGGCAAGGCGATCATCATCGGCGCAGTCCTCTTGGGCTTTGGCGTAGCCGGCTGCTCCGGCGGACAATCGGATCTAGAGAGATGGATCGCCGAGACCAAGAAAAAGCCGGGAGGACGTATTCAGGCGCTTCCGGAAGTGAAGCCCTACGAAACGTACGTGTACAGCGCCACGCGGATGCGCTCGCCGTTCCAGCCTGTGGGTCCGAATTCGGGCATCGGCCAAGCGGGCGTGCGCCCGAGCTCGCGGCGCAACCGCGAATTTCTCGAAGGGTTCTCGCTCGACACTCTGAAAATGGTCGGCACCTTCAAGGTGGGCAACAGCTTCTATGGCCTCGTCCAATCCAAGGACGGCCTCGTACACAAGGTTCAGCCGGGCAACTTCCTCGGGCAGAACGATGGCAAAGTTACGGATATTTCCGGCGGAAAAATCAACCTCGTGGAAATCATACCGGATGGCCTCGGCGGATATATAGAGAGACCGGCTTCGTTGGCGTTGGCCAATTGAAGCCACAGGGAGATAAGAGCATGAGTAGATTTAAGATGAGAACGTCGACGTTCGGCGCGATCGCGCTCGTCGCTTTGGGCGCAATCGGATTCACGGCAAGGGCCGAGGATCCGAATAAGCTCGAGTCAATCGACGTTCAGACCCTATCCGGTCAACAGGTGCAGCTCAAACTGCACATGAGCGGCCCGGCTCCCGAGCCTTTGCCATTCACCATCGACAAGCCGGCGCGCATCGCCTTCGACTTGCCGAACACCACCCTCGCCGTCGCCTCGCGGCGAGTCGACGTGCACTCCGGCGGCGTCGAGACCGTGCTTGCCGCCGAAGCCAACGGCCGCACCCGTCTGGTAGTCAACGTAGATTCCCTGATGCCGTACACCACGAAGGTAGACGGCAATATGATCACCGTGACGCTCGGCGGCCAGCCGGGGGAATCGGCCAAGCAAACGGCGCAGGCCCGCGCGGGATCCGGTCAAGGGACGGCCGCGGTCGAGCGCTCGATCCGCACCATCGATTTCCGGCGCGGCTCCGACGGCACCGGCCGAGTGATCGTCCAGCTGACGGATCCGCGCACTCCGGTAAACGTGCGCCAGGAAGGCAACCAGGTCGTCGTCGACTTTGCCGGCACGCTCATGCCTAAGAATCTCATGCGCCGCTACGATGTCATGGATTTCGCGACACCGGTGCAAACAGTCGACGCGGTGCGGGTGGAAGGCAGTTCGCGCTTGGTGATAAGCGCCCAAGGCGACTTCGAACAACTGGCCTACCAGTCGGACAATCAGTACACCATCGAGATCAAGCCGTCGCTCAAGCGGGCCTCCGCAGATGACAAGAAGGAGTACACCGGCGAGCGTTTGACATTGAATTTCCAGGACATCGACGTGCGTTCGGTACTGCAGCTTCTGGCCGACACCAGCGGCCAGAACATCGTGGTCAGCGATTCGGTCACCGGCAACCTGACGCTGCGATTGCAGAATGTGCCTTGGGATCAGGCGCTCGATATCGTGTTGCGCACCAAGGGACTCGATAAGCGCCGGCAGGACAATGTCATCATCATTGGGCCCGCCGCCGAGCTCGCGTCGCGGGAAAAAGCGGAACTCGCCGCGCACAAAGAAGTGCAAGAACTCGCGCCGCTGCGAACGGAGTTCATGCAAGTCAACTACGCGAAGGTCAACGATCTTGCCAAGTTGATCAGGCCCACCGGCGGCTCCGCCGGCGGCGGCGGCGGCGGCGCACGCAACTCCATGCTGTCGCAGCGCGGGAGCCTCGCCGTCGATGAGCGCACCAACACCCTGTTGGTGCAGGACACGGCGGAAAATCTGGCCGACATCCGGCGCCTGGTGCAAACCCTCGATGTGGCGGTCAAGCAAGTGTTGATCGAAGCGCGAATCGTGATCGTGAGCGATACCTTCGAACGCGATCTAGGCGCGCGCTTCGGCGTAACCAGCGCCCAAACGAACGGCAACAACGGCCTGTTGTCCGTGACGGGCAACGGTGTCGGCGCGAACACCATGACATCGTCGGGCATCGCCAACCTGTCCTCGAGCGGCAAGGTAACGCCGGTGACGGCGCCGTCCCTGAACAATCGCTATCAGGTCAATCTGCCGGCCGCGAACACCAACGGCAGCATCGGCCTGTCGCTGCTGGGCGGCAGCTACATCGTCGACCTGGAACTGTCTGCGGCGCAAAACGAAGGCAAGAGCGAAACAATTTCCTCGCCGCGCGTTATCACCGCGAACCAGAAGCAAGCCACAATCATGCAGGGCGTCGAGATTCCGTACCAAGAATCGGCCTCGAGCGGTGCCACGACGACTCAATTCAAGAACGCCGTCTTGTCTCTCAAGGTAACGCCGCTGATTACGCCGGACAACCGTGTGATCCTGGACCTCGACGTGTCGGACGACTCGGTGGGCCAACAAGTGACGAGCGCGACGGGGGGCACGGTTCCTTCGATCGACACGCGTCAAATCACGACTCAAGTGCTGGTCAACGACGGTCAGACCGTGGTCCTCGGCGGCATCCTCGACACTACCAAATCGAAATCGGCGAACAAGGTCCCGTTCCTCGGGGATATCCCGGTGCTGGGTAACCTCTTCAAAAGCACCAAGACCATCAACAACAAAACCGAACTGTTGATATTCATCACGCCGAAAATTCTGCGTGAAGGTTCAAATCTCTATTAATTGCAACGCCGACTTCGTCGCGCGAGGTTAAACGATATGGGTAGATTATTGATGACGGCTCTATTTGCGGCGGCACTGTTGTCCGGCTGCGGCGGCAGTTCGCTTACGTCGACGGGCTCGACCACGACGACCCCTACAGGCCCGACCGTCGCGGGGGTCAGCCTCATTACGAGTTCGCCGCAAATTGCCTCGGACAATACAGGTCCCGCGACAATCACGGCGCTGGTTCGCGATCCGAACAACAATGCCTTGTCGAAGGCGACGGTAACCTTCTCGGCGTCATCCGGCATCCTGTCGGTCACTCAACCGACCACGGATGCAAACGGCGCCGCCATTGCGACGCTGACCGCGGGCGCTGATCCGAGCGTCAGGACGATTACCGTTACTGCAACCTCCGGCACGGCAAAGTCCACCGTGACCGTCAACGTCGTCGGCACCGTACTATCGATGACGGGTCCTCAGGCGGTGGTACAGCCCGGCATGGCGACCTACACCGTCATTTTGAAAAACGCCGGCGGTACCGGAATCGCCGGGCAGGCAGTCGCCGTGAGCTCCGCCAATAAGAACACGCTCAGCGCCTCGACGGTGACCACGGATTCGAATGGCCAGGCCACCTTTACCGTCACGGCGGCGAACGGCGGCGCCGACACGCTGACTGCGAGCGCCCTTGGAGTCACCGCAACTGAATCGATTTCCGTGAGTACTCAGAATTTTGCGATCACCGTTCCGGGGAACAACACCCGGATTGATCTTGGCGTCGTTCAACCCGTCACGGTGATCTGGACGAACGGGGGTGCACCCGTCGTCGGTCAGACCGTGAACTTCGCGGCCACGCGTGGAACGCTGAACGCTGCAACCGGCGTTACCGACGCCACGGGCAAGACGTCCGTGTCGATTTCCTCAACGACCTCGGGACCGGCGGTCATTTCAGCGTCGGGCACGGGCGTGAGCACGCAAGTGGGCATCGACTTCATTGCGATAAACCCGGCAGCAATTGCCGTGCAAGCCAGTCCATCAACCATCAATGTCAGCGCGCAGAGCACGATCACCGCCGTCGTTCGCGACGCCTCCAATAACTTGGTCGAAGGCAAGCTTGTGACCTTCTCTTTGTCGGACGTCACCGGTGGAACGCTGTCTCTCGCATCGGCGCTGACGAATAGCCAGGGCGTTGCGCAAACCATTTACACTGCGAGCACCACGACCAGCGCGACCAATGGTGTCGGCGTGACCGCCACGGTGCAAGGTACTTCCGTGAGCAGCACGGCAACGTTGACGGTGGCCGGCAAGACGTTGTTCTTGTCGTTCGGCACGGGAAATACGATTGATGTTCTCAACGAGGCCCAGTACGGCATGCCGTTCGCCTTGCAGGCCATCGACGGCGCCGGCAATCCGGTGTCCGGTGTTACGGTAAATCTGAAAACGACCGCGATCAGTTACCGCAAGGGCGTGGAGACATTCAGCTCTTTTTGGTCGGTGCCCAGCAATGCACCGGTGTGCGCTTCCGAGGACCTGAATAACAACGGTATCCTCGATCCAGGCGAAGATTTCAACAACGACGGCAAACTGGAACCCGGTACCGTGGCCTCCACCAACCCCGGAAGCGTCGTGACGGCCACGACGGCTACGGCAACCGTCCCGATAGGCGGAGCCCTCTTCGAACTCGTATATCCGAAGGATCATGCCTACTGGGTCATGGTAAAAGTAACGGTGTCGGCTACGGTCGCAGGTACCGAGTCGAGCACGTCCACAGACTTCGTATTGCAGGGCGCCGCCGCAGACTATAATAACGCGAGCACCGCGCCTCCCGGCCAGATCAGTCCGTACGGTGTTGCCCAATCGTGCGCCAATCCTAACTGACACACGCCATGTCTGCAGTGCTTGGCGAGCCCGGTCGGCTATGATGCGCCGGCCATGCTCGCCAAGCCCAACATCTTCCTGATCGGCCCCATGGGGTCAGGCAAGACCGCAGTCGGGCGGCTGCTGGCGCGCATGCTGCGCTTCACTTTTCACGACAGCGATGCGGATATCGAGGCCCGGACCGGCGTAGATATATCGTTCATTTTCGAGAAAGAAGGCGAGTCAGGCTTCAGGATCCGTGAGAAAGAATCCATCGAGCGCCTGACCCGACTTGAGTCGATCGTGCTCGCCACCGGAGGCGGCGCCGTTATCGATGACGACAACCGCCGTGTACTTGCGGAGCGGGGCGTGGTGGTGTACCTGGCGACCTCGATCGATCAACAGCTCGAACGCACCCGCCACGCGCGACACCGCCCTTTGTTGAACGACACCGATCCCGAAAAGCGGCTCCACGACCTCATGCAACGACGGGCGATCCTGTACGCCCAAATAGCCGATGTCACCGTTTCGACCGACGGTCGGCGCGTGCAGCTGGTCGCGGAGGAGATTCAGCATGAGCTGAGGCGGGCGCGGGCCCCGTAAGATTCGTATAATCGACCCCGTGCAAACGCTTCAGGTAGACGTCGGGCATTCACGCTATCCCATCGCGATCGGCGCCGGGCTGCTGGGGAACCGGCAATTGCTAGACACCTACATTCGCGGCCGGGACCTGCTGATCGTGACCAATACGACCGTCGCGCGTCTTTATCTCGCGAAATTGAACGGCAGCCTCGCCGCCAAGCGAGTAGCCGAATGCATCTTGCCGGACGGGGAACAGCACAAGACGCTGCAGACAGCCGGATGGGTATTCGACGCGCTGGTGGGGCAGAAGATGAATCGCGACTCCACGGTGGTAGCCTTGGGAGGCGGCGTGGTCGGCGACATCGCGGGGTTTGCGGCGGCCTGCTATCAGCGTGGAGTCGGCTATGTGCAATTGCCGACGACGTTGCTGGCGCAAGTCGACTCCTCGGTCGGTGGCAAGACCGGGGTCAACCATGCGGGCGGCAAGAATTTGATCGGCGCATTTTACCAGCCGCTCGGCGTCATCACGGACACCGACACGCTGGCCACGCTGCCCGACCGGGAATTGAGTGCCGGGCTCGCCGAAGTCATCAAGTATGGCTGCGTCTGGGACCCGCTGCTCTTCGATTGGCTGGATAACAATATGGATCTGTTGCTTGCTCGAGATGTCGATGCGCTTACCTATGCCGTCGGCAGATCGTGCGAAATAAAGGCGACCATAGTCGCAAAGGACGAACGCGAACAGAATTTGCGGGCGATCTTGAACTTCGGGCATACCTTTGGCCATGCGATCGAATCGGCGACCGCTTATGAGAGCTATTTGCATGGCGAAGCGGTAGGCCTCGGAATGCTGATCGCCGCGAATTTGTCGCAGCGCCTCGGATTGATCGACCCCGCGGTCGAGGATCGCATCCGCGCCATCTTAGCGAAGGCCGGATTGCCCACCGAGGCGCCGCGCGTCGGCGCGGGTAGGGTGCTGGAACTGATGCAAATGGACAAGAAAGTGCTCGCAGGGTCGGTACGCCTGGTGCTGCTCGAAAAACTGGGCCGGGCAATTGTGACCGGCGATTATTCGCCTGGTGCGCTCGATGCCACACTCACGGAGTACTTTGCATGAGCGGCCTCGCCGCTTATGCGGCTCTTGACGAGCATTCACGCGGACGCCGTTACGCCGAACCGAAGCCCGCTTATCGTTCCGAATATCAACGGGACCGCGATCGCATAGTTCATTCGACCGCCTTCCGCCGCCTTGTCTACAAGACGCAGGTTTTCGTCAATCACGAGGGTGATTTGTATAGAACGCGGCTGACGCATTCGCTCGAAGTGGCTCAGATAGCGCGCACCATTGCCAAAGCCCTCAAGCTGAACGAGGTGTTGTCCGAGGCGATTTGCCTCGCGCATGATCTGGGGCATACGCCTTTTGGACATGCCGGCCAGGATGCATTGAACGAGTGCATGATCGATTTTGGCGGCTTCGAGCACAATTTGCAGTCGCTGCGGGTGGTCGATGAACTCGAGGAACACTACGCGGATTTCGACGGATTGAACCTGAGTTTCGAGTGTCGAGAGGGGATTTTGAAGCATTGTTCGTACAACAATGCGATCCAGCTCGGGGAGATCGGGGAGAGATTCATCAACCGCCAGCAGCCTGGATTGGAAGCGCAACTCGCGAACTTCGCCGACGAAATCGCCTACAACAATCACGATGTCGAGGATGGAATTCGGGCTGGCCTGATCAGCGTTGAGCAGTTGCTCATCGTGCCGCTGTTCCAGCAGTATCACGCCGAAGTGCAGGCGAAGTATCCGGCGCTGGCGGGGCGCCGTCAGGTGTATGAAATCCTACGCCGGATGATCAATCAGCTGGTCACCGACCTGATCGATTCGTCGAGCACGCGTCTCGGCGCCTCGGGCGTGCGGTCGATCGCCGAGGTGAGGTCGTATCCCAAGCCGCTGATCGGCTTCAGCGACTCGACCCGCGAACTCAACCATTCCCTGAAGACCTTCCTGCGCGAACACGTGTACAAGCACTACAAGGTGCGGCGGATGACGGCCAAGGCGCGCCGCGTCGTTCGCGAGCTTTTCGACGCTTTTTTTAACGACCCGACCCTGATGCCGGACGAGCACAAGGCGACCGGCTCGCGGCTGGAATTGGTGCAGGGGCCGGCGGGACGGGCACGCGCGGTGGCAGACTATATTGCCGGCATGACCGATCGATATGCCATCCTCGAGCATCGCCGCTTGTTCGATCCCGGCGAGCGGACGTGAGTAGTACCCATGAGCGCAGTGATATGAGAGTAGTGAAATGAGCGCGATCCTGAAAAACGACTTGTTGCTGCGCGCCTTACTGCGCGAACCGACGCCGCGTCGTCCGATTTGGCTCATGCGCCAGGCGGGACGCTATCTGCCGGAGTATCGCGCGACCCGCGCGCGGGCCGGCGGTTTCCTGCAGATGTGCACCACACCCGACATCGCATGCGAGATCACCCTGCAGCCGATCGACCGGTTTCCCCTCGATGCCGCCATCTTGTTTTCGGACATTCTGACGATTCCGCATGCGATGAACCTGGGGCTGGAATTCGAGGCCGGCGAGGGTCCCAAATTCGAGCATCCCGTGCGCACAGCGGCGGATATCGCAAAACTCGGCCTGCCGGATCCGGGGCGGGAGCTCAAGTACGTGATCGACGCGGTGGCGCTGGTCCGCCGCGAATTAGACGGCAGGGTGCCGCTCATCGGCTTCGCGGGAAGTCCGTGGACGGTGGCGACCTACATGGTGGAAGGCGGCGGCAGCAAAACCTTCGGCCACATCAAGCGCATGATGTATGGAGCGCCGCGAGACCTGCATCGATTGCTGGAGATACTCGCGAAGGCCACCATCTTGTACCTGAATGCGCAGATCGCCGCCGGAGCACAGGCAGTGATGCTGTTCGATACCTGGGGCGGGGTGCTGACACCCGCGCAGTACGAAGAATTTTCCTTGCGCTATATGGCCCAGGTGGTCGACGCATTGACACGCAAAGCAGACGACCGCCGTGTGCCCAATATCGTGTTCACCAAGGGCGGCGGCGCTTGGGTCAAGAAAATCGCCGCCATTGGCTGCGACGCCGTCGGCATCGACTGGACCATGGATCTGGCGGCGGCGCGACAAGCTGTTGACGGCCGCGTGGCCTTGCAGGGCAACTTGGATCCATCTGCGCTGTTTTCACCCCCGGACATCTTGCGCGCAGAAGCCTTGCGGGTGCTCGACAGCTACGGGGCAGGCAGCGGCCACGTGTTCAATTTGGGCCATGGGATCACTCCGGATGTCGATCCGGATCGCGTCGCATTGCTGGTCGAGACCGTGCAAGGCTACAACGCCGTCTAAGCGTTATAGCTTGCCGCACCTCAAAGTCTGACGCTTCGGCTGGCGTATCGCACACATGTGCAAAAAGCTTCCGAACACTTCAGCGTTTCTTGGGCTGCCCCCCGGGGCTTTTGGAGGATCCGGGCGCTGCGTTCCTGAGTTCATCTCGCAGTGCGCGGCGCAAGATCTTGCCCACGTTGGTCTTCGGCAACTCGCTGCGAAAGTAGACATGCCTGGGAACCTTATAGCCGGTCAATTCGGTGCGGCAAAAGGCGATCAGAGCCTCGGCGGTGAGGGTCGGATCCTTCTTGACCACGAACAGCGCGACTACTTCGCCCGAATCTTCATCCGGCTGCGCCACCGCAGCAACTTCCAGCACGCCCGGATGTGAGGCGGCAATGCTTTCGACCTCATTTGGATAAACATTGAAGCCGGAGACCAGGATCATATCCTTCTTTCGATCTTCGATGAACACGAAGCCTGAGGCGTCCATCCGGCCGATGTCGCCGGTGCGCAGCCAATCGCCGAACATCACTTCTTCGGTCTCGTCCGGTCGATTCCAATAACCGCGCATCACCTGCGGCCCGAACACGCAGATTTCTCCGATGCCGTTAACCGGTAATTCCTTGCCCATATCGTCGCGGATGGAGATGTCAGTCGAAGGAACGGGAAGGCCGATGGAACCGTTGAAATCGAGGCCGGTGGGGTTCGCGGTGGCAACCGGCGATGTTTCGGTCAATCCCCACCCTTGCGTGACGATGCAGCCGGTCACTGCCTTCCACCGGGCCGCCACCACTCCCTGCAGCGCCATGCCGCCGGCGAAAGTAACCCGCAGTGCACTGAAGTCGACGGTCTCGAAGCCCGGCGTGTGCAGCAGCGCGTTGAAAAGCGTATTGACGCCGCTGATGAAAGTGAATTTGTACTTCTTCAGTTCTGCGACGAACGCTTTGAAATCTCGTGGATTCGTAATCAGCACATTGCGAGCGCCCAATGAGAGGAAGGCCAAGCAATTGCTCGTCAGCGCGAAGATGTGATAAAGCGGCAGCGCAGTGATGACGATGCGCGCTTCATCGGGCCCGAGCGACGGGTGTACCCAAGCGGAGGCTTGCAGCACATTGGCTACCATATTGCGGTGCGTAAGAATGGCAGCCTTCGCGATGCCGGTAGTGCCGCCGGTATACTGCAGGAAGGCAATATCCTCCGGCCCTAGAGGCACTCTTTCGAGGCTGAGCCCCAGGCCGCCGCCCAAGGCGCTCTTGAAGGTCAAGGCTCCCGGCATCTTCCAAGGCGGGATCTGCTTGCGCACGTACTTCAGCACGAGATTTACCATAAGTCCGCGCGGCAGTCCCAACAAATCCCCGATGCGGGTGACGAGCACCTTTTTCAAATCCGTGCGCGGCAGCACCTGTTGCAGCACATGAACGAAGTTCTCGATGATGACGATGGCCTTGGCACCGGAGTCCTTCAGCTGATGCTCGAGTTCGCGAGCGGTGTATAGAGGATTGGTGTTGACGACCACCATGCCGGCACGAAGCACGCCGAAAAGCGCGATGGGATATTGCAGGATATTGGGCATCATGAGCGCAACGCGATCGCCCTGCGCCAGGCCGGATTTTTTCTGCAGCCAAGCCGCAAACGCTCGACTGAGCTCGTCGAGTTGCGCGTAAGTCAAGGTTGCGCCCATATTGGTGAAGGCGGGCGAGTGCCCATGGGTGACGCATGCCTTCTCAAAAACGTCCCGCAGCGACGCGTAACTATCGAGATCGATGTCCGCCGGCACCCCAGGTGGGTATTGCTTCAGCCAATTTCGATCCACGACGGCACTCCTCGTTTTTGTTCCGCGTGTATAGCATCCGATGGCGGCTCCAGCAATGTTGAGGAGTAACGTCATTTTCATGTCCAAGGCTCGAATCCGGGTGCAGACTCCGTCCTATATGAGAATTTGGCGAGCGGTCTTGATCAGTGCCTGCCTTGCGTTGTCCGGGTGCGTCCTGGGGTACGGACCCTGCCTGTTTCTGCAACCGGTCAAAGTTACCCTAACCGGGCACGTCCACTTTCGCGACTACCCGAGCGCCGCGGGCGTGGAACATGTACCCGTGTTGGCCCTGGATCGGACCGCCTATATTTACACCCCGGCGACAAGCACTCATTGCCTGCCGGCGAATGACGTACAGTTGGAGGGCATTTCGGAGTTTCCGCAGGACATCATCGAGAATTCGCACGTCAGCGTCGACGGCGTACTGTTTCCGGAGAGTTCGGACCGTCAGCACACGCCGTTCGCGATCAACGTAGCCACTATATTGCCGATTGGAGGCCGACACTGAAGAGCGAGGTGGGGGTTGACGAGAATCGGTCTACAATTCACATGTAACTATTATTTTCGGGAGTGAGATTTCATGCAAAATAAATTTGTCGGTCTATTACTGGCATTGCCGTTGTTGGCGTTCGCGTTGGCATTGCCTGGGCGCGCAGCCGACCCCGCCTCCACCACCTGCAAGGACGGGACCACATCCACGGTCGCGGGACGGGGTGCGTGCAGCGGCCATGGCGGCGTTCAAAAGGGTGCTAAAATGCCAACGGCTGCATCGGCACCGGATACCGCAACATCCGAGCCCGCTGCGTCGGGCGGCGCCATGTGCAAGGATGGCACGGCTTCCACCTCCTCAGGTCGTGGTGCGTGCAGCGGTCATGGCGGCGTGCAGAAGGCTTCTAAGAGTAAACCGACCGCTGATGCCGCAGAGGCTCCTGCGCGGGGTGCATCGTCCGCTGCAGCGCCTTCCGCTGCAGCGCCATCAACCGCCGCCAAGTCCTCCGTTGCCTCGAAATCGGCACCTGCCGAGACGGCCAGCAATACCGATCCGACCGGCGCGACTGCCAAGTGCAAGGATGGGACTTATTCGAAATCCCAGCACCACACCGGAGCTTGTTCGCACCATGGCGGCGTCGCCGACTGGTTGAAGGCCCAGTAGAATCGAGCGTCGACCGGAGATAAGCGGATGGGCGGCGGCGATGTTCGCCGTCCATCCAGCCATCCGCAGCACGGCGAAACCTTGCACGGACCAGGTGCAAGAGGGGCTAGCGGTGCAGCAGGGGCTTTAGTGACGGCCAGACATTGGCCAACAATTGAGACTGCCCTTGTTCATTGGGATGGATTCCATCCGATTGCATGAGATTCGCGGATTGAGCTACGTCGTTCAGCAAGAATGGCAGCAGAGACAACCTCTTGTCACGAGCCACGTCGCTGAAAGACAAGCTAAATTGTTCCGTGTACTGCGGACCGTAATTGGGAGGCATCCTCATTCCCAGCAGCAACACCTTGGCGCCGGCTGCCGTCGCCAGGTCTGCCATGCGCACCAAATTGGCGCGCATCTGCGCGATCGGCAGCGCGCGCAGACCATCATTGCCGCCCAGTTCCAGAATAACGATCCTGGGCTGATGCAGCATCAGTGCGCGCGGCAGCCGCGCGAGTCCCCCCGCAGTCGTTTCGCCGCTGACGCTAGCGTTGACGACCTGGTAACCGTAACCTTGATCCTTGATCCTCGTCTGCAGCAAAGCGACCCAGCCCTGTTCTACGCGCGCCAGCCCGTAACCGGCGCTGATGCTATCGCCGAACACGAGAATCACGGGTGTTTCGGCCCTTGCCGAGACGGATGCAGCGACCAACGCGAATAGGATCAGAAGCCGTTTCACAGGCGCTCCTCAATGCAAGATCAAATCGTTCTCGAAGCGAAAGAAGTATCCAAAATTGTCCCAAGCCCCGAGGGCCAATTGACTATTCTCGCCGATGTGAGCCTCCGTGTGCGAACCGGCGAGACGTTGGCGATTGTCGGGACTTCGGGGGCGGGCAAGTCCACATTGTTAGCCTTGCTTGCCGGCCTCGATTCTCCGAGCACAGGCCGGGTGCTTATCGCCGGCGTCGATTTGACCGAACTCGACGAGGACGGCCGGGCCGCGATTCGCGGCAAGCACGTGGGATTCGTGTTTCAATCGTTTCATTTGATTCCATCGCTTACCGCCGTTGAAAACGTCATGTTGCCGCTCGAACTCGCCGGCCGCCGCGATGCTCGGCAGGCGGCGGTCAGCGCACTCGCGCAAGTCGGGTTAACCCCGCGCCTGGCGCACTATCCCAAGCAATTGTCGGGCGGCGAACAGCAGCGGGTGGCGATCGCGCGTGCCTTCGTGACGCATCCGGCGGTCCTCTTTGCGGACGAACCGACGGGTAATTTGGATACGGCGACCGGGCAACGCATAACCGACTTACTGTTCGATCTCAATCGCAGCACGGGCAGCACGTTGGTGCTCGTGACGCATGATCGCGCCTTGGCGCAGCGCTGTAACCGTATGCTGGAACTCGATGCCGGCCACACGGTGAACTGATGCAGGTCATGCGCTTTGCGTTGCGTAACCTGTGGCGCGACCTCAAATCCGGCGAACTGTCGGTGCTGGTGTCGGCACTGACGGTCGCGGTTCTTTCGCTGACCGCGGTCGGCTTTTTCACCAGCCGCATCTCACAAGCCGTCCGTGCCCAGGCGGCCGAAGTGCTTGCCGCCGACCTGCGTCTGGAATCACCCGTTCCCATCGCCGCGCGCTTTTTTGCCGAGGCCAAAGCCAGGGGCCTCAAAAGCGCGCGAATCATGTCCTTTCCGACCGCGATATTCAGCGGCGACCTGAGTCAACTGGCGGCTGTCAACGCAGTGACGGCGAGCTACCCGTTGCGCGGCCACATTCGCATCGCGGACGCACCGTTCGGTGCCGCCCGCACCACCGATCGCGTACCTCCCCGCGGCGAAGTTTGGATCGACGCGCGCATCATTGCCCAATTGAGAATAGCGTTGGGAGCGCCTCTGAAGATTGGCGCCGCCTCGTTTCGAGTGACCGAGGTGCTCGACTATCGGCCGGATCAGGGCACGGGCTTCGTGAATCTCGCTCCCGCGGCGTTGTTGAACTTCGACGACGTGCCGTCCACTCAGCTGATTCAGCCGGGCAGTCGCGTAACGTACGCGGCTTTGTTTGCCGGCACGCCTTCGTCAGTGGCGGATTTTCGCGAATACTTGATATCGACCAAGGCTCCGGGGGAGCGATTGCGTGAGGTCGATGAGTCGAGCCGTCAGCTCAATTCCGCCGTCGATCGCGCGAGCCGATTTCTCAACCTGTCCAGCCTCGCGTCCGTGTT
Organism: Steroidobacterales bacterium; assembly: GCA_038229815.1. Taxonomy (GTDB): domain Bacteria; phylum Pseudomonadota; class Gammaproteobacteria; order Steroidobacterales; family Steroidobacteraceae; genus Bog-1198. The sequence continues at coordinate 36,775 of JBBROC010000005.1, forward strand.
GCTGGCCGCGGTGGCGGTCGCGATGGGTGCCAGACGCTATGCGATACGCCACATCGACGCCGTGGCATTGATGAAATGCATGGGCGCTTCGCAGGGCTTCGTGCTCGCGATCTCGATCATCGAATTGGCTTTGCTTGCGGCCTTTGCGGTAGCTATCGGGGCGATGCTGGGTTATCTCGCACAACAAGGCCTTGCGTGGGTTTTGCGGGATCTCATACGCGCAGAGTTGCCGGCGGCTTCCCTGGCGCCCCTGCCCATCGCGCTCGTCACCGTTTTAGCGATGCTCATCGGCTTTGCACTTCCGCCGCTCTTGCAACTGAAAAGCACACCGCCCGCGCGGGTGCTGCGCAAGACTGTGAGCGCGCCGCCGCTGCGTTATGGCTTGAGTTACGTGCTGGCGCTCGTGGCATTGTTCGTTATTCTGTGGAGCCTGGTGCGCGATACCGAACTGGTACTCGCCGTTCTTGCCGGCGTCCTCGGTGTGGGGGTGGTGCTTACATTGTCGGGATTCGGCTTAGTGCGTCTCACCGGCCGCCTGCGCGGAGGGGTGGGAATCGCCTGGCGCTATGGGCTCGCCAACGTTTCGCGGCGCGGCCCGGCCAGCGTCGTCCAAATCGTCGCCTTCGGCTTGGGTTTGATGCTGCTGCTGCTGCTGGCCGTCGTGCGCGGTGATCTGCTCGCTGATTGGCAACGCAGCCTGCCGGCCGATGCACCCAATAATTTTCTGATCAATATCCGTCCGGAGGAGCGCCGATCCCTGGAGGAATTTCTGCAATCGCACGGCTTGGGACAACCGGCAATGTTCCCGATGGTGCGTGCGCGCATCACCGCGATCAATTCGCAGCCCAGCGAATCGATCAAACTGGCTAAAGAGTCCGGACGTGGGTTCTTGGAGCGCGAGCAAAACCTGACCTGGTCCGCCAATCTTATGGAGGACAATCAATTGGCCGCAGGGGTTTGGTGGACACCGGCAGACACCGGTAAACCTCTGGTGTCCATATCGACCGAATATCAGGATGCCTTGCAGTTGAACCTGGGAGACACCATCAGCTTCGACGTGGCGGGAGAACCTCTGACGGTTACGGTCACAAGCATCCGCAAGATTCGCTGGGATAGCTTCCGTCCGAACTTCTTTCTGGTGCTCCCGCCCGGGCTATTGGACGGGGCCGCCGGCACCTACATGACCAGCGTGTATCTGACTTCGGTGCAACGGCCGGCGCTGGCCGATGTCGTACGTCAGTTTCCGACGGTCTCGGTATTCGACGTCGATGCCATTCTCAAGCAGATTCGCGAAATCATGGATCGAGCTTCACTGGCCGTCCAGTATGTCTTTCTCTTCACTCTGGCGGCGGGAATCGTGGTGCTGCTGGCAGCCGTGCAGTCGACGCGGGATGAGCGGCGCTATGAAAGCGCGATGTTGCGCACCTTGGGTGCGAGCCGTGGGACCGTGTTGAAAGGAGTGGCCGCGGAATTCTCCGCGCTCGGCTTTCTATCCGGTACCTTGGCGGCGTTCGGCGCCACCGGAATCGGGTGGATACTGGCGCGCCGGCTGTTTTCGTTGCAATACACGATCGACCCTTGGGTATGGGTAGCCGGTTTGGTCTGCGGCACGATCCTCGTGGGCATGAGCGGCACTCTGGCGACCCGCAAGGTGGTCAATACTCCTCCGATTCACACCCTGCGCGACGAGTGAGTCACTGCACTTCGAGAATGAGCCAACCCAATGGAATTGGGCTACCCCGGAACGGCAGCGCTTCGATCCTTGCGTTGTAGATGCCGGCAGCAAGGCCGGTGGAATTGAGCGTTATGCGCAATTCGCCGTTCGAATCCTTGAGCAAATTATTCAACACCAGCGCTCGTCCCTGATCTCGTTTGTCGACGAACATGCGGAACTGCATCAACTTGTTCGTATAGTTCAGATCGATGCGCACGTCCAGCAGCTGCGGCGCATTGCGGTTCACGATCACCCGAGCCCTATCGATGCCGGGGGCGCGGTCCGGGTTTACCCGAATCTCGCGCGACGTGGCCGGCTGCACCAACGAACCTCGAGTCGCCGAGGCACGGACGTCGTCGAGTTCACCGCGCAACAGCACATACTTACCGAGCACGGCCCAGAACGCGACCAGGCTCAAAAACGCAATCAGGCTCAAACCGATCAACACGTGGATGGTCTTCCACCACGGCGGTTGCGGTTCGCGCAAATCGAGCGGCCGGCCGCAAGCGTCAAGCAGCTTGAGGCTTGCATGGGTGCGTTCGAACAGCTTGAGCTCCTCGAGGTATTCAGGATGGTCGCGGCACCAATTCTCGAGATCACGGGCGCCCCTGAACGGCAGCTTGCTCTGCAGATAGCGCTCGACAAGCGCGTGATCTTCGATGAACTTGCGATCGAAACGCGGTGCCGGGGTCTGCGGACTTCCTTGTGAAATAGTACGAGCGTTCATGCCTGAGCATTCCTCTGGAAGCCAATCATGACGCGTTCACCGCGCGGAATATGTGAAATGATTGGCAAATGGATCAGCCTGACAGCCGGACGGGAAGGGCGAAGGGAGACGCCCGTCACGATTTCTTCAGCCAGCTCGTCCGCGAATCTCAAGCGACCGGATGGCGTGCGGCGGGCAGCAGACGGCCGCTATCCAATGCGGCAAACACTGCTTCGCGCTGGGCCGGAGTGAGACGCCTCCAGTCAATCTTCTCGGTGCCCTCCAAGCGCAGCTGCGCATCGTCTATGCGGCGCACCACTCCCGCCCTGGCGCGCCAACGTTCGGGCAAGTGCGCAGTGCGTCCGCGGCGCACGATGTCGATGACGGCTTGAATCACCCGCGAATTGTTCGCGAGATCGGCGTGGGATTCATCCACGAAATAACACTTGAGCTTTGGAAGCCGCGCCAGCGCGAGCGGCACCGTGCCGTCGCCGTTTCTGTCCATGGCATATTCGAAGCCGCCTGCCGTGCGGCGCAATCCCACCACGGTTTCCTGATTGACGCCGATGATGTGAACCATGCGCGAATCCACCGGCGCCAAGCCGGCCCGGACCGCCGCGACCTGTCCCAGCAACTGTGCGTTCGGGATCGGGCCGTCGGACGGCCAGCAGCGTGCATCGAACAAATCCATCCCGGCGAGCCGCTGCGGCGGGGGCAACATATGGTATAGGCCGGGAAACGTACAGAATACGTGTTGAGTCAGATGTTCCGCCGAGTGTTTTCGGTCCAGGGTCGACATCTTGCGCACGAACGGGTATGTGCCGCGCAGCGCCTGCACGGGAGCGAACGAGCCCAGGTTTGGGGTACCCAGCATGACAAGCTTGCGCAACAAGCGCTTGGGCAAAATCCGAGCAGCCGCGCGAGCAATCAGGCCACCCATACTGTGCGCAACCAGAATGACCCTCCGCCCGTCTTTCTCGAGCGTCTGGGCAAGCTTTGCACCGAGCTCGTCCAGGCCGAGGCGCCAGTCATAGGAGTACAGACTTACCTCGCAGCCGGCAATTTGAAGCTGCAGCTTCAGCTTCGCATACGAGAACAGTAACACTCCCATCGGTTTTAGCGCTCTGCCCGACGGCATTGCCATAGCAGTCAAGCGGCCTGCCGCAATTTGCAGCGGATCGATCCACAGTACCGAGGATGCGCGGTTTCGATTTTTGGTTCCTGCGGGGTGCAACCGTCCGCCGAGCTTCGAACCCATGATTCCCGGCAGAATCAAAATATTCGGTCCCCGGGTCTTCCTGTGCCTTCTCGCTTGCGCAGCGAGCACCGAAAGCTCTGCATACGCCGGCGCGCCAAAATATTCGCGCAGGCTCTCCATGTGGCGCCCTCGGGCCAACGCATCGAACACCTCGGCGTCATCCGCGTGGAACGCCCAGTCGGCATTCTTGGCTGAGAGCGGCTTCGAACCAGGGCGTGCAGACGACCGGCATTTCGCCATTTTAGAGTCCCATGGCTAATTCTTGCCCGTCTTGACGCGGTCGATGATGTCGCACACCGCTGCAATGACCGGCGCACGCGTGCTCGACTTGCGCCACACGGCGCCCACCGTGCGTGATGGCGCCGGCTTGGCGAATCGCCGTATGGCAAGACCGCGCTGGGAGCCGAACGGCGACTCCACGGCGAGTTCGGGCAGCAATGTGATCCCGAGACCGGCCACCACCATCTGCCGCAGGGTTTCAAGGCTGGTGGCGCGAAAATCCTCCGCCTCGCGCACGTCGACCCGACTGCAGACCTCCAAGGCTTGGTCGCGCAAACAGTGGCCGTCCTCCAGCAACAGCAGTGTATGGCCTTTCAGATCTTGGACCTTGATGGTGGTTTTGGCGCCGAGCGCGTGGTTGTTGGGCAATGCAACCGTGAAATCCTCCTCGTACAACGCGCGCGACTCGATGCCGTCCAGGGAGGCGGGAAGAGCCATGATACCAAGATCGATTTCGCCGTCACGCAACCGCTTGAGCAGCGGCTCCGTCTGATATTCATACAACATTAGACTCAAATTCGTCAGCGCCTTGCGAAGCTTGGGCATGACGCGCGGCAACAGATACGGCCCGATCGTGGGAATCAAGGCGACCTTGAGTTTTCCGGCAAAAGGATCGGTGTTGTTGCGTGCAAGGGCGATGATTTCCTCGCCCTCGTTCAGCATGCGGCGAGCGCGGACCACTACTTGCTTACCGACGTCCGTGAGCTGCACATTGTTCGGCTGGCGTTCGACGAGCTTCACCCCGAGATAGTCCTCGAGCTTCTTGAGCTGTGCCGACAGCGTCGGTTGGCTTACGAAGGTTCGTTCAGCCGCCTTGCCGAAATGGCCGGTATCGGCCAACGCCACCAGATATTTGAGGTCCTTGAGATTCATTATCTCATCCCAACTTCAGCCAAACGGCCAATAGACACACTCTATCAAACCCATCGTTATTATCAAATTCATTAATCGGTAAGCGCTGCTCGAGAGTTTCTCCAATGTTACGGTCATCACGGCCGGCGTGTTCGTGCGGATCGGACTCGTCCCGAATACCGACTGGTTGAGAGGCACGGTAAAGCTGTCGCCGCGCGGCGAGGTGGAAGTTGATGCACGCGGTCAAACATCGGTACCGGGGATTTTCGCGGCCGGAGATTGCACGGTCGTGCCCTATAAGCAAATCGCCATCGCAGTGGGCGAGGGAGAGCGAAAGCCTCACTGAGTGCCTTCGACTACCTCATCCGCTCGCCGCTGCGAATCGCCGCGTAGGTGTAGAATGGATCATGCCTCCAGCCGAGCAACCTCATCGACTCTCTTCAGGCGTCGTGGTGATTGCCTTGGCGCAGCGCAGGCTCAAATTTCTGCTGCTGCGCGCCTATCGCAACTGGGATTTTCCCAAGGGTCTGGTTGAACCAGGCGAAGAGCCGATCGATGCCGCTCTGCGTGAAGTCCGCGAGGAGACGACACTCGACGATCTGTCCTTCGACTGGGGCTTGGAATTCATGGAAACCGGTCCCTACAACAAGGGAAAGATCTCTCGATATTACGTTGCACGGAGCAAGGAAACGCAGGTGAGGCTGCCCATCAATCCTGAACTCGGAATGCCCGAGCACCACGAAGCATGCTGGGTGGATTATGCGAGAGCTCTGTCGATGGTGTCACCGCGCCTGCAGCCGGTCGTCAGCTGGGCTCACGCCCTGATCAATCACGAGCCGGCCCGGAAGCCATAGGAATACTGACGGTCCTTTTGCCGCCCAAATGCTTGCAGCACTTGGCTCCCGTTCGGCTAGGGCCGCAGCACCACTACGGGACCCGGAGCAACTACCGCCACACGAGGGCCGTAGTAGTAGCCTCGGTGATAATAGCCTGCAGGAACGACCACGCAACCGGCCATGTATATTGCCATTAAACTCAATGGAATCAATAGCTTAAAAACACTAGTCATAATCTGCCTCCTAACAGTTGCGCCTCAGGGAATACAACGTCAGGGGGCGACTTCGGATGACAGCATGAACAATGCTTAAGCCGGCGAAAGGTGCGGATGCGCTTATGCCAACGAGTGAAAAACCTTTTGCACGTCCTCGTCTTGCTCGAGTTTGTCGATCAAGCCCAGAACTTCGGCTGCTTTATCTTCCGGCAGTTCAACCGGCACCGCACAGATGAACTCGTGCTCGGCTGACAGCGGCGTGATGCCCCGCCTTTCCAAAGCTTCCTGCAGCCTTCCAAAGTCGTGGAAGGCCCCGCGGATCACCAGTTGCGGCTCACCCTTATCGCCCGTGCTGTCGCCCATCTCTTCGAGACCGTGGTCGATCAGGTCCAGCTCCAGCTCATCCTGATCCTTGACGCCGCCCGGATCGAGCCTGAACACGCCCATTTTCTTGAACAAGAAGCTGACGCTGCCGGTCGCGCCAAGATTTCCGCCGCCTTTCGCGAAGATATTGCGCACACTGGCTACGGTGCGGGTGGGATTGTCGGTCGCGGTCTCGACCAGCAAGGCGACTCCGTGAGGTGCGTAACCCTCATAAATGCTTTGCTGATAATTGGCCGCCTCCTTGCCTGAGGCGCGGCGTATAGCAGCGTCGGTCTTGTCTTTCGGCATGTTGACGGCCCGCGCATTCTGCAGCACACGCCGCAGGGTAGGGTTGGCGGAGGGGTCGGGGCCGCCGGCATGCACCGCAATCGCGATATCCTTGGCGACGCGGGTGAATTGCTTCGCCATCCGGTTCCAGCGGGCAAACATCACGTGTTTTCTAACTTCGAATATGCGTCCCATGCCGCACATGGTAGCAATACTCGGTCAAACCGCTAGACTTGCTGCTCCTTTCTCAAGGCGATTCCCATGAGTGCAGTTCCGGCGGACGAAATTCCGAGCGCGATGAGCTTCCGTGATCTTGCGCTTTCCGATCCCGTGCTCCGTGCTTTGACCGACGTCGGCTACGAGTCGCCCTCGCCGATTCAGGCCGCGACGATTCCTGTGCTGCTCTCGGGAGCCGACATGCTGGGGCAGGCCCAGACCGGAACTGGCAAGACCGCCGCCTTTGCCTTGCCTGCACTGACGCGCATCGACCTGTCCAAACACGAGCCGCAGGTTCTGGTTTTGGTGCCGACACGCGAGCTGGCTCTGCAAGTCGCCGAGGCATTCTTGAGATATGCGGCGCATCTCAAGGGGTTTCACGTGCTGCCGATCTACGGCGGGCAAAGCTACCAACCGCAACTCAACGCCTTGCGGCGCGGAGTGCATGTCGTCGTTGGAACGCCGGGACGCGTCATCGATCACATGAACCGCGGTACCTTAAGACTCACGGGGTTGACGCTCCTGGTCCTGGACGAGGCCGACGAAATGCTGCGCATGGGCTTCGTCGACGCGGTCGAGAGCATCCTCGAACAGACGCCGCCGCAGCGGCAGGTGGCGCTGTTCTCCGCCACGATCCCCGCCCCAATTCGCCGCATCGCGTCGAAGCACTTGCGTTCGCCGGTCGAAGTGACGATCAAAAGCAAGACGAGCACCGCCACCAACATCCGCCAGCGGTATTGGATTGTCAGCGGCATCCACAAGCTGGACGCGCTGACCCGGATCCTCGAGGCCGAAACCTTCGACGGCATGCTCGTATTCACCCGTACCAAACAGTCCACGGTGGAACTCGCCGAAAAGCTGGAGGCCCGAGGCTTCGCCGCTGCCCCGCTCAACGGCGATATTCCGCAACCCCAGCGCGAGCGCACGGTGGCCCGGCTCAAGTCCGGACAGATAGATATCGTCGTCGCCACCGACGTGGCCGCTCGCGGGCTGGATGTCGAGCGTATCGGTCACGTGGTCAACTACGACGTGCCGTACGACACCGAATCCTACGTTCATCGCATCGGGCGCACCGGCAGGGCGGGACGCAACGGCGAGGCGATACTCTTTATCGCGCCTCGGGAACGCAACATGCTGCGTGCCATCGAGCGCGCCACGCGGCAGGTTATCGAGCCAATGAACTTGCCGACTGTCGACGCTGTCAATGCACTGCGAATCGCCAAATTCAAACAGCGGGTCACTGAAACCATCGCCACTGGGGAAGCGACTGCCTTCCGCCCGGTACTGGAACAATTGGAAGCCGAGACGGGTCTTCCGCTCATCGACATCGCTGCTGCGCTGGCGAGCTTGTCGCAGGGCACCACGCCGTTGCTGCTGATGGGCAAGTCCGAGCCGCCGCCGGCTGCTGCATTTCCCGCGGAGAGACCGCGGTCGCATGCAGTCCCACCGTCATTCGAGAAGCCTGCAGCAGCCGCGAGATCGCCCGGCGCTAGATCCGCCATCGGCCAAATGGAAACTTTTCGCATCGAGGTCGGGTCCGTACATGGCATCAAGCCCGGGAACATCGTCGGCGCCATCGCCAACGAGGCCGGGATCGAAGGCGTGCATATTGGGCGGGTGGATATTCGGGAGGATCATAGCTTCGTCGACTTGCCGGAGGGCATGCCGAAGGAGATATTCACGGAGCTGCAGAAGGTGCGCGTTGCGGGGCGCGAACTCCGCATCAGCCGGGTCGCGGAGAAGCCGCCCAAACCGCCGCGGGATACCGCTGGGCGGCATGCGGGTGGGCGGCAGGCTGCTCCCCGGCCGATTGCGCGGAAAATGTTGAGCCGCAAAAGTTCGAAAAAATAATGTTCCGTTGGTCAAGAAACGAGGAGTGAATCATGGGCAAGGGTATGGATCGAAAGAAGGAAGAAAAAAAGAAGCCGGCCAAGACGTTGGAAGAAAAACGGGCTGCGAAGAAAGAAAAGAAGCAAGCCCGAGGCTGAACGCGGGAAGTAAGAACGGGGGTGAACGCGGGCGGCGCCGGCCGGCGGGGGTTGTTAGACGACCCGCGAACGGCGCCCGCCGCCCACGAAATCCCTGATATTGGCGGCCATTTCTTCGATGCAGCGCTGTCGAGCCTCGCGTGCCGCCCATGCTACATGCGGCGTCACGATCAAATTGGGGATGCCCGGAGCGAGCAACGGGTCGTCATTGCGAGGCGGCTCGTGCGGCAGGACGTCGATTCCAGCGCCGCCAAGCCGGCCTGCTTTGAGCGCGGCGGCCAGCGCGCGGCCGTCCACCAAAGCGCCTCGCGCCGTATTGATCAGCAGCGCGTCTGGTTTCATTAGTGCAAGTTCGCGTGCACCGAGCAGTCCGCGTGTCGTGTCATCGAGCGGGCAATGCAAGGAAACGATGTCCGACGTGGACAGCAGCCCTTCCAATTCAATTCTGTCGAGCCTTGGGCTTGCGCCCCGGCGGTTTGCAATGACCACTCGCATGCCGAAGGCTTCCGCCACCGCCGCGGCGCTGCGGCCCAATTCGCCCCAGCCGACCACTCCGAAAACGCGTCCGTTAAGCTCACGGATCGGGTGGGAGAGAATGTTCAGTTCCTCATTCTGCGTCCACATGCCATTCCTAACCATCCCTGCATAGTCAGATACGTGCTGGGTGAGACTCAAGATCAGGCTCCACACGTGTTGCACCACCGACGAAGTGCAGTAACCGCGCACATTGCACACGCCTACGCCCAGCTCCCGCGCGGCGACCAGGTCGATGTTGTTGGTGCCCGTGCCGGCCACGGCGACGAGTTTTAGACTCGGGGCGCCCGTCAGCAGCTCGCGCGACAGCTCGACTCGATTCAGCAATACGATTTCCTTGTCGCGAATGCGCTCGGCCGTCCTTGCATCGTCCGTCGTGCACAGGAGGAGGTCGTCGACGGCAGCGCGCAACCCGGATACGTCGAGATCACCGTTGGACACGGTCTCGTAATCCAAAAATACCGCTTTCATGAGGGTTTGGCTTCCATCACGGGTAGAATGCACCGCTCATATGAAACTTTCCGCAGTCATCGTTCTAATCGCCGCGAACGTGCTGGTGTATCTGCTGCAGCTTCTGTCGAACGGCGCGCTGGACGAGCCTTTCGCGCTGTGGCCGCTGCAGCCCATCGACGGTCAATCGTATTTTCATTCTTGGCAAATCATCACCTATGCGTTCCTGCATAGTACTCAGGTAAAATCGCACCTGCTGTTCAACATGCTGGGTTTGTGGATGTTCGGCGCCGAAATCGAACGCTATGTGGGACCGCGCCGGCTGCTGGCCTGCTACTTCGCATCGGTCGTTACCGCCGGCTTGAGCCAACTCGTCGTCCCCATGTTATTCGGTGCGCCTCCCTCTCCGACCGTCGGCGCATCCGGCGGTGTCTTCGGACTGCTTCTCGCCTATGCTTTCTTGTTTCCGACGCGCAAGGTGATTCCCTTGATCCCTCCCATACCCATGCCGGCGTGGTTGTTCGCGACTCTGTACGCCGGGCTCGAACTCTTTCTGGGAGTCACAGGGACTCAGTCGGGAGTCGCGCACTTTGCCCACTTGGGCGGCATGGTGGGAAGCGCCCTCGTGATCATGCGATGGCGCCGCGCGCGGCCAAGCCGTTGAGACGGCCCCATTTTCGCCGACGGCGGAAACGGCTAGGCTTAGGACCATGAAGCTTCAGAACCTGAAAAGCGCCGCCTATCTCGCAGCATTCTTCTTTCTCGCCGCCCCGGCACATGCAAACTGGGTGCGGCGGGTTACCGACGGCATCATGGGAACGCGCATCACGGTGGAGCTGTGGGCGGACGACGACGAGAAGGCCGAGCGCGCAATCGATGCGTTGCTCGAAGAAATGCGGCACATCGATGATTCGATGAGCACCTACAAGCCCAGCAGCGAAGTCTCCCAGGTCAATGCCAAGGCGGCGCAAGGTCCGATGCGGATCAGCAAGGAGCTATTCGACCTGCTGACGACCGCCACGGAGTATTCGGTGATCACCGACGGAGCGTTCGATATTACCTACGCCAGCGTCGGCTATATGTATGACTTCCGCAAGCACGTGCACCCGGACGAAGCGCAGATCGGCCACGCGTTGCCTGCCGTCAACTTTCGCCATGTGCTGCTCGATGCCAGGGATCAGACCGTGAAGTTCTCGCAAGCAGGAGTGCGAATAGATCTCGGCGGCATCGCCAAGGGCTATTCGGTGGACCGGGGCATCGAAGTGTTGAAATCCTTCGGCTTCACCCGAGCCTATGTGTCCGCCGGCGGCGACAGCCGAATCATCGGCGATCGATTCGGCAAGCCCTGGATGGTCGGAATCCGTGATCCGCGCAAGGGCGAAGGGTCGGTGATTACCAGCATCCCCTTGGTCGACGCAGCGATATCGACCTCAGGCGATTACGAGCGGTACTTCGAGGAGAACGGTGTGCGCTACCATCACATCATCGATCCTCACACCGGCCACTCCGCGAGCAAAGTGCGCAGCGCCACTATCATCGGACCAAATGCCACCCGCACCGACGGCTTATCCAAGACCGCATTCGTCCTGGGTCCGGAAAAAGCCATGGAGATCTACAATCGCATCGACGACATCGACGCCATCATAGTCACGATCGACGGCAAGGTAATCTACTCGAAGGGAATAGAACCCGCGCCCGCCCGCGCGCCCGCCAAATAGGCGCGAGCCCACGATGACGGCCGTACTGCTGTGGGGACTGTTGTTCGGATCGGTCGGGCTCGGATATTTCATCTATGGCAGAAAACAAAGCGCGCCGGTTCCGCTGCTTTGCGGGCTTGCGCTGATGATCTTCCCGTACTTCGTGTCCAACATACCGCTTCTCGTCGGCGTCGGTGTATTGCTCGTTGCGGTGCCCTACTTTTTCCGTTCGTAACATATCGTGGAAACCGTCGCCATTTTCGTCGATGTGCAGAACATCTACTACACGACACGGCAATGCTTCGCGCGCCACTTCGATTACTACAAATTTTGGGCTGAAGTCACCCGCAATAGACAAGTCGTGAAAGCCATTGCTTTCGCCATCGGCCGGGACGACGCAAAGCAAAAGCAGTTTCAAAACATCCTGCGAGCGATAGGATTCGAAGTAAAATTGAAGCCCTACATTCAAAGGGGCGACGGGTCCGCCAAGGGAGATTGGGACGTCGGCATCACCTTGGATGTGCTCGAATTCGCACCGCAGGCGGACGTGATCGTACTCGCATCTGGCGACGGCGATTTCGATCTGTTGCTGGATAGGATTCGCGGCAAGCATCGCCTGTCCGTGGAGGTCTATGGGGTCGCCGAGCTCACCGCGGCATCGTTGATCCGCGCAGCGAATAGATTCGTTCCCATCGGAGAGAGCCTGCTCTTGAGCACCGGTGCGCGCGGCGGGAATAAAGTTGGCCTGCCGTGAGTCTTAGCATCCATGGATGAGAGACGCGCTCGATTCGAAGCGCAGGTTTTACCGCATTTGGACGCCGCGTACAGGTTTGCGCAATGGTTGTCGCCCGCGCCGGGCGATGCGGACGACGTCGTGCAGGAGGCCGTTCTGCGCGCTTTTCGCGGTTTTGACGCCCTGCGAGGCTCGGATGTGAAGGCATGGCTGCTGGCGATCGTAAGAAATTGCCACTCGACGGCGCTAACACAGCGGCAGCGCCGGGGCTTTGTGCCGCTACCTGAAGACAACGGGGCGCAAACTGCTTACGCCATGACCGCGAATACGCCCGGACCCGAGGATGTCTGCATTCGCGGCGACGAGCAGCGTACTCTCGATCGGCTGATAGCCGCGCTGCCCGAAGAGCACCGCACGGTGCTGATGCTCCGGGAAATAGAAGAAATGGACTACCGGCAGATAGCACAGATCACGAATGTGCCGATCGGCACCGTGATGTCGCGTCTCGCGCGCTCGCGGGCCGCGCTCAAGGCACGATGGCTTCAGGAAGTCGAAGGAGAGCCGCGTGCGGTGCGCTGAATCTATGCGTGTGCAGGCCTATTTCGACGGCGAAGTCGACGCGGTCACCGGCGCCGATGTCGAACGTCACGTCGAGCATTGTGCCGAGTGCTGCGCCCTGCTGCGGGATCTCGAACAGGTACGCTCGGTGATGCGTAGAGATTCGGCTTACGTGCGCACTCCGCCGGCGCTCCGCGCCAGGGTGATGCGCGCGCTGGATGTGGAGAGCGCCGCAAACGCCGAAAGTCCCCCGTCCGTGGCACGGTGCTGGAGGATTCCGCGGCCGCGTTCTTTCTGGGCGGGCGCCGTCAGCGGGGCCGGCGGCACCGCTCTCGCGGCAAGCCTCCTTTTTTTTCTTTGGGCACCCCGGACGACTTCGTTGGTCGACGAATTGGTGAACGCGCATGTGCGTTCGCTGATGCCGGCGCATCTCATCGATGTCGCGTCCACCGACAAGCACACTGTCAAGCCGTGGTTTGCAGGCCATGCGGATGTGTCGCCGGTGGTCGCCGACTTCGAGCCGAGTGGGTTTCGGCTCATCGGCGGCCGGGCGGACTATGTGAACCATCAACGTTCGGCGGTAGTGGTGTACCAGCACGGCTCGCACGTCATCAATGTCTTCAGCTGGGCGGGCAATACACCCTCATTGCCCTCCGACGTGACCCGCAATGGTTTTCACTTCATCTGCTGGAAAACGGGCGATCTCGACTACTGCGCCGTGTCTGATACCGCACGGAGCGAGCTCCTCGGGCTCGTCCTGCTGCTGCAAGATCTCGGCGCGCGCGACAGGCGCGAATAGTAAAAAAACAACGAATAAAACCGGCGCATCCGCCGTCTTCTATCCTGGCGCAGCCGAATGGGGTGCGCAAAGTCATTCGCGAAAGTTATTGAATTGCAGGGGAACCCCGACATCCGCCTTGCGCAGGAACGCAATCGCGTCTTGCAGATCGTCGCGCTTCTTGCCCGTGACTCTTACCTTATCGCCCTGAATTTGCGCCTGCACTTTGAGCTTCGAGTCCTTGATCAACCGCGACACCTTCCTGCCCGCCTCAGCGTCAATGCCGTGCTTCAACACCGCGAGTTGCCTGGCCCTCGCGAGATTGATTTCCGGATCCTTCACGTCGAGACAAGCGATGTCGATGCCGCGCTTGGCAATTCGAAGCTTGAGGATTTCCAGCATCTGCTTGAGCTGAAACTCCGCCGGCGCTGTCATGGTCACCGTCGTCTCTTCCAGCTCGAACGTGGCATCGGTGCCCTTGAAATCGAAGCGCTGCCCAAGCTCACGAATCGCCTGATCGACAGCGTTCGTCAATTCATGGGTGTCGATTTCGGAAACGACGTCGAACGAGGGCATTTCAGACTCCCTAAGCAGTTGGTCCGAGTGATCTCGAGCACTGGCCCGAAACGTACTAACGATACCCGCGTGCCTGCAAAGTGAATAGCTTGGCGTATCGGCCGTCCGCCGCCATTAGCGACTCATGGCTGCCGCGTTCGACGATACGACCCTCCTCGAGTACCAGTATCTGATCCGTCATGCGGACCGTCGAGAACCGGTGTGAAATGACGATGGCGATGCGGTTGCGCGTCAGCTCGCGGAAATGCTCGAACACTTCCGCCTCCGCCCCTGCATCGATGGCGGCGGTCGGCTCGTCGAGCACCAGTATGTCCGCTTCATTGCGCATGAACGCGCGGGCCAGAGCAATCTTCTGCCATTGGCCGCCGGAAAGCTCCCGCCCGTCCTTGAACCATTTACCCAATTGAGTGTGGTAGCCCGCGGGTAGGGTCTCGACGAATTCAGCCGCCAGCCCTTGGGCTGCGGCACTGCGCCAGCGTCCCTCATCGTCGAAGGCGCGCACATCCCCTGCACCTATATTCTCGCCCACCAGCATTTGGTATCGGGCAAAATCCTGAAAAATGACGCCAATTCTCTGCCGTAACGTAGTCTCGTCCCACTCCCTAAGGTCCGCGCCATCCAAGAGAATCCGCCCTCGGGTGGGCTGGTAAAGACGCGTGAGCAACTTGATCAAGGTGGTTTTGCCGGAGCCGTTCTGCCCCACGAGGGCCAGGCTCTCTCCCGGCCGCACGTGCAGATCGATGTCCGATAATGCGGCCGTCGTGGCGCCGGGATAAACAAACTCCACGTTCTCGAACCGGATGCCGTCGCCGGGAGTTGGGCCACGCTTGGTATGGCCGCTCGAGCTGCCGACGGGTTGCTCCAGGTATTCGTAAAGATTCGATAGATAGAGGTTGTCCTCATACAGCCCGCTCACCGCCGATAAAGCGGCGCTCACCGCCGTCTGCCCCTGGCGAAACAACATGAGATACATCGTCATCTGGCCCACGGTCATGGCGCCAAGCACGGTTTCCGTGGCGATCCATGCGTAGCCGCCGTACAGTGCCGCAGTGCCTATCAATCCCAAGCCAAAGCCCCAGGCATCGCGGCGCAATGTCAGATCACGGTCCTCGCGATACAAGCGCGTGAATATCTCGCGGTAGCGACCCAGCAGGCGCGGTCCCAGTTCGAAAAGTTTGACTTCCTTTGCGTTGTCCTCGCGCGCCAATACCGATTCCAGATAGATTTGCATACGCGCTTCGGGGGCGCGCCAGCGGAACAGGCGGAATGCCTCGCCGGAGAATTTCGCCTCCGCCAGGAACGCCGGCAGTCCGGCCAGGATCAGCAGCACGACGGCCCAGGGTGAGAAGCGGATCAACAAGCCGCCGAAGGACACCAGCGAAATTGCATTTTGCAGGAGTCCGAACGTGCGCATCACCAGACTCAGCGGACGGCTCGAGGCCTCGCGGCGGGCGCGCGTCAGTTTGTCGTAGAACTCGGAATCCTCGAATTGCGTGAGGTCTAGGGTCAACGCCTTTTCCAATATCATGACATTGACGCGCTGTCCGAGCTGCGCGCGCAACAGCGACTGCGCCAGCGAAATGCCGCGCTGTGCCATGGCGGTGCCGGCAACCAACACGGCCTCGAGGCCCACATACTTCACCACGTGAATGAGCACCGTCGAGCCCGTTTGCCGATGCAACTCCGCGGCATGGATGACGGCATCGACGATCTGCGCGCCGACAAAGGCGATCGCCGCCGGCAGCACGCCCGCGACCAGCGTAAGCAGGGCCAGCGTGATGCTAAGTCCCTTGTTTGTGGTCCAGACGAGCGCAAGCGCGCGGCTGCTATAGGCAAATACTCCGAACAGTCCCCGCTGCAAGCCGTTCTGGTCAGCCGACAGCGGGCTTATGTGGGGCGAGTCCGCGATGCGGGGGGAAGGGCGTGACGCCAAGATAGCGCTACTTCACCAAGCGCAGCGAGAAGGGATAACGGTACGGCACGCCGTCGCTCACTCGAACCGCGGCGATGATGACCAAAACAAGATTCACCAACCCCAAGATCCAAAGGAACGCAAAACCAATGAGCACGATGGCCAAGACGGCAAAGATCAGCCCCAGCAGCCATACCGTGATCTGGAAATTCAACGACTCCTTCGCTTGGGCGGCGACGAAAGGCATGGATTGGCCCTTCGACAGCAATATGATGAGAGGTCCTAGAATCGTGAACAGGGCCAAGCCGCCGAACGGCAGAAATAGCAATCCGCCGCTGCCCAAGATCCAGAGCAGCCCGCACAGATGGGCGGCCATCGCCCACCCCCGCTCTTCACTGCTGATCACCTCGTTCATGACGGCTTGCTCCCAAGGGTATCGGTCCGGCTGCGCGCCCCGCGGTCTATAATGCGCATAATCTTATAGTCCGGTATGGCGGAGCAGACGTGAAATTCAAGCCCCTACTCGATCGCTGGAAGAAAGAAGCACCCCCCGTCCGCACCGCGAAGGAATATGCAATTCGCTTGGATCTCGATGATGCCTCGCGATTGCATGCGTTGGCCGAGTTGTTTCCGGGACAACCGATCGAAGTGATCATTACCGATCTCTTGCGGGCCGGCCTCGATGAAATCGCCGCCGCCATGCCGTATGAGCGCGGTCCGAAGGTCATTTCGCGAGACGATCAGGGCGATCCATTGTACGAGGATATCGGTCTGACGCCGCGCTTCGTCGAGCTGACCCGTAAGTACCAGAAGCAGCTCCGGGCCTCGGACTGACGGGGAAAGCGGCCTTGACGCTGGTCGCTCGGGAAGGCGATACTGATGGGATGACGATGGTACGCATCCTGCGCAAGGCTTGGTGGTGGCGCACTCCCATTTGAGGAGTGGGCGCTGGTTGGTCAAATTTTAAATTAGTCGTCGGTATCCAGAACCCATCTCCGCCTCGAAGCCGGTGATGGGTTTTTTGTTGTCCGTGAGATTTGCAGGTATGTATGAAGCCGCCTTTTGACATTGCCGCCGATCTCGATACGCCGGTGTCGGCCTATCTGAAGCTCGCCCCATTTCGGCCGCGATTTCTGCTCGAAAGCGTCGAGGGAGGGGAGCGGCTGGCCCGATATTCCTTCATTGGGTTCGGCGAGTGTCTGGAAGTGCGTCTGGACGGCATGGGCCTTGCCATCGGCGGCGTGCATTCCCCGAGACCGCGATCCAAGCTTGAACTCTTGAATGCTCTCCGCGGCGCCCTCGACCAGGCACCGCAGCCGCAGCCCGAAGTCCCCGGGGTTCCGTTGCTGGGCGGGTTGGTCGGCTACACCGCCTACGACGCTGTGCGCTATTTCGAGCGGCTGCCGGGACGCAATCTTGACGCAACCGGATCGCCGCATGCGCATTATGTCGCACCGAAGTCCCTGCTGGTGTTCGATCACCTGACTCACACCGTCGCATTGCTCCACGACGGAAGCGAGAGCGATCGACAAGCCTTGCGTCGCGACGTGGTGCGGGCGCTGCGCGGCGCCGTCCCGGCAGTGATCGCCGCAGGAAGATTCTCCCCCGCGGCTCCATCGATGACGGAGGAGGCACATGCGGTGCGAGTGAGGCGCGCACAGGAATACATCGCTTCGGGTGACGTCTACCAGCTGGTTCTTGCTTCGCGCTTCGAGGGCCGTCACGCCCTCGCGCCTTTCGAGGTATACCGAGCGCTGCGGCTGCTCAATCCCTCGCCTTATATGTTTTTTTGCGAGCTCGGCGACATCACCGTGGTGGGTTCTTCGC
The DNA here is from genome assembly GCA_038229815.1 of Steroidobacterales bacterium. Taxonomy (GTDB): domain Bacteria; phylum Pseudomonadota; class Gammaproteobacteria; order Steroidobacterales; family Steroidobacteraceae; genus Bog-1198. Next base: position 54,555 of record JBBROC010000005.1, read on the forward strand.
CGGAGGCATTGGTGAAATGCCACGGCGGGTATGTCCAGTTGCGGCCGATCGCGGGATCCCGCCCGCGCGGCGCCGACGCCGCAAGCGATGCCGCGCTGGAATCGGAACTCATGGCGGATCCAAAGGAAAATGCCGAGCACGTGATGCTGGTCGATCTGGCGCGGAACGACTTGGGAAGGGTCGCCACCGCCGGCTCCGTGGCAGTCGATCCGTACCGCGTGATAGAACGCTATAGCCACATCATGCACATCGTCAGCGGCGTCAACGGCCGTCTTCGGCCTGGGCAGGATGCCTTCGACTTGTTTGCAGCGACTTTTCCTGCCGGGACGTTGGTGGGCGCTCCGAAAGTTCGCGCGATGGAAATCATCGATGAGCTCGAACCGGTGGGCCGCCAGCTTTACGGCGGAACTGTCGGCTACTTCGGCCGGCGTGGCGGTCTGGATCAGGCCATCACCATTCGCACTCTGGTTTTTCGCGGCGATTCTTATAGTTATCAGGCCGGCGGCGGGATCGTCGCCGACAGCTCCCCAAAAGCCGAATACGACGAATTGATGGCGAAAAGCGCCGTGCTCCGGCGGGCGCTCGAGCTTGCGGCGGAGGGTCTCTGAGATGCGGCCCAAGATTCTGCTGATCGATAACTACGATTCCTTCACCTATAACCTGGTGCAGGCATTTCTGGTATTGGGGGCGCTGGTCGACGTGCATCGTAATGATGCGATCACCGTCGCCGAGGCATCGGCGTTGGAGCCCACGCATCTGGTCATTTCACCCGGTCCCGGTACGCCGCGCGACGCGGGGATTTCGATGCAAATGATTCAGGCATTCACGGGCCGCATACCCATTTTGGGCGTTTGCCTCGGTCACCAATCTCTCGTCGAAGTGTTCGGCGGCAGAGTCGTGCGTGCTTCCCGATTGATGCATGGCAAGGTTTCGCCCGTGCGGCATGATTGCAAGGGACTCTTTGAAGGCCTGCCGCAGGAGTTCGCGGCCGGGCGCTATCATTCGCTCATCGCGGAAGCGAAGAGCATTCCGGCTGTACTTAAGGTCACCGCGCAAACCGCGGAAGGCGAGATCATGGGCGTGCGGCATCGGTCGTTACCCATTGAGGGAGTGCAATTTCATCCGGAAAGCGTGTTGACGCCGGACGGTCCGCTAATAATGGGAAATTTTCTGAAGCCGTAAGCCGTGATCAGCACTCGCGCGACCCTTGATCATCTGGTGCAACGCCGCGACCTCAGCGAGGATGAGGCCGGGGTGCTCTTGAGATCGCTGACGACATCCGAACTCGACCCGGCGATGGCAGGCGCACTCTTGGCGGCATTGCGCGCGAAAGGTGTTACGGCCGCCGAGGTCAGAGGTTTCGCGAACGCCATGCGCAGGCTGGCGCGCCAGCCCGCGCTCACCGTCGGCCTCGATGCGATCGACATCGTCGGCACGGGCGGCGACGCATCCGGCAGCCTCAACTTGTCGACCGGGGCGGCGCTGCTCGCGGCCGCGTGCGGGCTCCCGGTGGTCAAGCATGGCAATCGTTCCATCTCCAGTCGCAGCGGCAGCGCTGATCTGATCGAGGCACTCGGCTTCAAGTTGCCTCTGGATGAGGCCCGGGCAGCGGAATGTTTCGCTGCAACCGGCTTTACGTTTTTATTTGCGCCGTATTTTCACCCTGCGATGAAGGTTCTGGCGCCTATCCGCGCTGCGCTCGGAATTCGCACCGTGTTTAATCTGTTGGGACCTTTGACCAATCCTGCGGCGCCGCGCTTTCGGCTGATCGGTGCCTACGACGCGGCGGCCGCTGAGCTGATGGCCGGTACGCTGGGGGGGATGGACATCGAGCGCGCGTGGGTGGTGCACGGTGCGGCTGGTTGGGATGAAGCCACTCCGGTGGGCCCCTTTCTGGCATTCGACGTCACGCGCGATGGGATTCGCCGGTACGAAATCGATCCGCGGGAATTCAAGCTGGCGCCGTGCGCCTCGAGCGAATTGGCCGGCGGCGATACCGCCGCGAACCTCGCTGCGCTGCTGCAAGTGTTCGAGGGCGGCGAGCGGGGAGCGCATTGTGCGGCGTTGACGCTGCAATGTGGTCTAGCCTTATTCATCGCGGGCCGCGCCTCATCCATCCAGGAGGGAATCGACCTGGCGCGAACAACCCTGGACAGCGGTCGAGCCGAACAGTGGTTGTTGCGCTTGCGGCAATTCGCGGCCTCGAACGCGAGCGTCTCGTGAGCAGCCTCCGATGAGCGGTTTTTTGGACGAGATGGCGCGTTCGAGCGCGGCGCGCGTGGCGCAGGCGCTTCGGCATGAATCCCCCCAGCACCTAGAACGGCGGGCGCGCGCGGCAATGCCGAGCGCACCCTTGCGTTTGTCCGATACGGGCTTTGACGTAATTGCGGAACTGAAACTGCGCTCTCCGGCCGCAGGCGTGCTCCGCGATGCGAGCGAAGATTGGTTGGGGCGCATTGCCGCCTATGCGCGGGGCGGCGCAGCAGCCGTGTCGGTGCTGACCGAGCCCTCGCGCTTCGACGGATCGCTCGAGCATTTGCGCCGAGCCGCAGCGGTGCTGGCGCCTCTCGGGATACCGGCCATGCGCAAGGATTTTCTGGTCGATCCCTACCAAGTCGTGGAGGCGCGGGCCGCCGGGGCGGGCGGGGTCTTGGTCATCTTGAGAATGTTGCCGCCACGGCAGATCGCGGACCTTTTGGATGCGGCCGCCGAACACGACATGTTCGTGTTGTTGGAAGCGTTCGACGCCGTCGACTTGGAGATGGCACGCGAACTTTCGCAGCCGCGGCTCGTGCGAACTCCGTCGAGCAATGCGCACATTCTGATCGGCGTCAACTGCCGGGATTTGCAAACCCTGGAGGTAGTGCAGGAACGGTTCGCGGCGCTCGCGCCGTTGTTGCCTCAGGGTTGGCCGGCGGTTGCCGAGAGCGGCGTCGCCTCGGCCGCGGATGCCCTGCGCATGCGGAGCTTGGGCTATCGGCTAGCCTTGATCGGCACCGCACTCATGGCTTGCGAAGACCCCGCGCAGCTGCTCGCGGAAATTTGCGATGCGACGCGGACAGTGCAACTTTAAATGGCTACACTCGGCGCCATGTGGATTAAGATCTGCGGCATCACAAGTGCCGACGCGGTGGCTGCGGCCGCAGAGGCCAATGTCGACGCGATCGGTTTCGTTTTCGCGCCAAGTTCGCGGCAGCTGACGCCGGGTCAGGCAGCGCAACTTGCCGCGCTCGCGCCGCCGGGGATTTTGCGCATCGCCGTTGCGCAGCACCCGTTGCAAATGAAGGTCGATGAGATTTGCCGGATTCTCAAACCGGATTACTTTCAAACCGACGTCGAAGACCTGCGCGAACTCAAGATTCCCGCGCATGTCAAGGTCCTCCCCGTCGTACGCTTCGGGCGTAAGACACCGAACCCGCTCCCGGGGCGCATGCTGTTCGAAGGCCCGTCGAGCGGTATCGGCGAGCTTGCCGATTGGGGGCGCGCGGCGGAGCTTGCGCGCCAAACCGAAGTAATTCTCGCCGGGGGGCTATCGGCCCAGAATGTGGCAGAAGCCATACAGGCGGTCCGACCTTTTGGAGTGGACGTGAGCAGCGGGGTCGAGGAAGTTTCGGGAGTCAAAGACCCAGAAAAAATTCATGAGTTCGTGCGGGCGGCGCGCGCCGCCGCGGCCGGCTTGGAGCACGACGCTTGAATTCTTTGCTGGGCAACTTTGGGGGATCGAAAGGCTTTCCAGACGCTCGCGGCCGTTACGGCGGTTTCGGCGGCCGCTTTGTTCCCGAGACCTTGGTGCCTGCGCTCGATCGGCTGCAAGCGGGAATCGAACGGTACTTGGATGACGCGGAATTTCAGGCCGAGTTTGCCTACGAACTCAAGACTTGGGTGGGCCGTCCGACCGCACTCTCCCATGCCACTACCTTGAGCAAGCGTTGGGGAGCCGACGTTTGGCTCAAACGCGAAGATCTCGCGCATACGGGCGCGCACAAAATCAATAACGCCGTGGGGCAAACGCTGTTGGCAAAACGCTTGGGGGCGAAACGCATCATCGCCGAAACCGGCGCCGGCCAACACGGCGTCGCGACTGCCGCAGCTGCCGCTCGATTAGGAATGCCGTGCGTGGTCTACATGGGCGCAGTGGACGTCGAGCGGCAGGCGCCCAATGTCGGGCGCATGCAGTTGCTCGGCGCGAAAGTGATACCAGTGACCGGGGGTGATCAGACCTTGCGTGCGGCTATCGATGAGGCGTTGCGTGATTGGGTGTCCGATCCCAGCGGCACGTATTACTGCCTGGGGTCGGCAGTCGGACCGCACCCTTATCCTTATTTGGTTCGCGAACTGCAGGCCGTAATCGGCCACGAGGCGCGGACGCAGATGCTGGAGTTGGCCGGCGGTCTGCCGGATGCGGCGGTTGCATGCGTGGGCGGCGGCTCGAATGCCATCGGTCTGTTTCATCCGTTCTTGGACGATTCCAAAGTAAAACTGATCGGCGTAGAAGCGGGCGGGCGCGGCGCCGGTCTCGGCGATAACGCCGCCTCGCTCACTTTCGGGACTCCCGGTGTTCTACAAGGCAGCTACACGTTGATACTTCAGGATGCCAATGGCCAGGTGCGGGAGACACACTCTGTGTCGGCCGGCCTGGATTATTCCGGTGTGGGACCGGAGCATGCCTATTTGATGACAGTGAAACGGGTCGATTACGAGTCCGCGACCGATGACGAGGCCCTGGATGCGCTCGCCGAATGCGCCAAACACGAAGGCATTCTACCGGCGATCGAAACTGCCCACGCGTTTGCCGGCGCCCGGCGGCACGCGCTAGGCCACCCGGGCGCGCGAATACTGATCGGCTGCTCGGGAAGGGGCGATAAGGACATGTCGATTCTGCAGCGCACGCTGCTGGGGAACCGGGCTTGACGAAGAATGCGCCTGCGTCGCCGCGTGAAATGATTTCCGCCGCCATCCGGGCCGCGACCGACAAGGGCCGCCCGGCGCTGGTGGGGTTTCTCACCGCTGGATTTCCGACGCGCCTTGAGTTCAAGGCCAACCTAGCAGCAGTCGCCAGTGTCTGCGATGTCGTCGAAATTGGGGTGCCGTTCAGTGACCCGATGGCGGATGGAACCACCATACAGCGCGCGAGCTACGTCGCCCTGAGCGACGGCGTCACATTGCCATGGATACTCGAGGAACTGCAGAGCCTGGAAACCAGGCACGCAGCCCCCATTCTCCTCATGAGCTATTTGAATCCGCTGCTCAGCGTTGGTCTGGACGAGTTACCGCGTACGGCGGCGGCGGCGGGGGTCGCTGGATTCATCGTTCCCGATTTGCCGTTCGAGGAAAGCGGCGATCTCAAATCGGCGCTCGATGTGGAAGGCCTGGCGCTGGTGCAGATGGTGACTCCGGTGACGCCTGCCGAGCGTCTGGCGATGCTGTGCCGGGGGGCTAAGGGGTTCGTCTACGCGGTAACATTGACGGGCACCACCGGGGCGCCCAAAGGAGTGTCCACCGAAGTGCCGCGAGAAGTGCTCGAATACATGGATCGAGTCAAATCGTGCGCGGATATTCCGGTGTGCGCTGGTTTCGGAATCCGCTCCCGCGAGCAGGTTGCCCGTTTTGCAGGCCATGTCGATGGGGTGGTGGTTGGCTCCGCTTTGATGGAAGTTCTGGAGCGAGGAGAAGATGTCGCGGAATTTTTGCGATCACTGCGGGAGGAGCCAGGCTCCTCTGCATGACGCAAGGCAGACGTATCCATGAAGCGAGTGTTTCGTGCGGCGTCGCTGATCCAAGTAGCGCACGCACGCAATGTGTTATTGACTGCGGGGATCGAGAGTGAAATGCGCAATCAGTACCTGGCGGGTGCCCTGGGTGACCTGCCAATGCTGGAAACATGGCCGCAGCTGTACGTCGAGGACGCCGACGAGGGCTTGGCCCTGAGAGCCCTGGCCCGCGCCGCCGCGGCGCCCATCGGCGCATCATGGACTTGCGAGGTCTGCGGCGAATCGCTCGAACCGCAATTCACCAGTTGTTGGCGATGCGGCACAAGCGCGTCGAAGCTCCCCTAGCTTTACCCAAGAGAGGGCGCGCAACCGCTGTTATTTGGGGCGCCGTGTCAGACAAACACTGACACGAAATCTCGTGAATTCTGAGCCGAGGTTCAGCGCCCACCCCTGGCTACCTTGTCCTACACAGGTTACAAATCTAGCCGTGTTCAGTGTAACGATTACACGAACGCGAGTAGAGGAGGTGCAATGAGCGTCAGTTATGGTTTTTCTCCGCACGCCGCGCGTGTTAGGCAATTTGCGTCGCTATTGGGCGAATCGCCGGCCATGCAAGAAGTATTTCGGCTTATCGAGCGTGTCGGACCCACGGAGGCGAGCGTGCTCTTGACCGGGGAAAGCGGTGCCGGAAAAGAGCTGGCTGCTCGATCCATTCACGAGTGCAGCTCCCGCAGGGGCGGACCTTTCATTGCAATCAATTGCGGCGCCATACCGGCCGGGCTCATAGAGGCGGAATTGTTCGGACAGGAGAAGGGCAGCTTCAACGGCGCGGTACGATTCCACGCAGGGGTATTCGAGCGCGCCCAGGGCGGAACGCTGTTGCTCGATGAAGTCACGGAAATGCCGTTGGATATGCAGACGCGGTTGCTGCGCCTTCTGGAGACTCGAAAATTCTACCGTGCCGGAGCGAGTACTGAGTTCGCCTCCGATGTTCGCGTCATTGCCTCAACGAACCGCTGCCCATTGCAAGCGGTGCAGAGCGGCCAGCTTCGCGAGGACTTGTTGTACCGCTTGGCAGTATTTCCGGTCGAAATGCCGCCGCTGCGCAACCGCGGCAACGACGTCGAGCTGTTGGCCGAGCATTTTCTGGCCGAGCTGAACTCGCAAGGCGGAACACAAAAGCGGCTTTCCGCATTGGCCCGGATGATGTTGAAGCAGCACTCCTGGCCGGGAAATGTGCGCGAACTCAAGAATTGCATCGAGCGCGCGTACATCTTGGGCGACGTTATTCTCGAATTGTCACCTTTGATTCCGGGGGCGCCGCTACGCGATGGCGCCGAAGCCAGCGATGGCGAGCGACTGAATATACGGGTGGGATCGCGCATCCATGATATGGAGCGATCCCTGATCGAGGCGACTCTGAACTACTTCAAAGGTAACAAGCGGCGGGCGGCAGATGCGCTGGGCTGCAGTCTCAAGACGCTGTATAACAAGCTCAACGGATATTCACAGAACCAAGAGTGCGCGCAGCCTTAAGCGCCCGAGCAGGAGATAGAACGTGTCAAGAGTACTGATCGCGGACGATCATGCGGTGGTCCGTGCGGGATTCAAGCAATTTCTCGAAGCCGACTCGAGCATCAATGCGGTGGGGGAGGCCGCCAGCGGCAACGAAACTCTCGACTTGCTGAGAGAACAAGAATGGGATCTTGTGCTCCTCGACATTCACATGCCTGACCGCAGCGGCTTGGATATCTTGCGCCATATACAGACCGGCCACCCCGGGGTACGCGTGTTAGTGATGAGCGGACTGCCGGAGCAGCAGTACGCCGTCAATGTTCTGCGCGCCGGCGCGAGCGGCTATCTGTCCAAGGACAGCGCGCCCGATGAATTGATGAAGGCAGTGCGTACCGTGTTATCGGGACGGCGTTACGTCAGCGCCGCGCTCGCCGAAATCCTGGTCGCCGATCTCGACGGCGATCCGGACAAGCCGCTGCATGCTCGGCTGTCCACGCGCGAGTTCCAGATATTTTGCAAACTGGCGGCGGGTCGCGGCGTCTCGGACATCGCAAACGAGCTCAGTCTCAGCGTGAAAACCGTGAGCACCTATCGGAGCCGCATCTTAGAGAAGATGAGCTTTACCGCAAACGCCGACATTACGTCATATGCGTTGCGTAACGGCCTCATTCAATAGGCAGCCCGTGAGAATCTTCCTACAGCAAACTCTGGGAACCCGGGGTGGTCGGCCTGCGGCCGGGCAGACTAAACTGCATCCAGAATGCAACCAACCGTTATGGACGCAATGTCAATGGCGCAGTGTTTGAGAGTCCTACTCGTCGAAGACTCCAAAGTGCTGACCGAGCGATTGACGGAAGCGATTAGGCAAATTCCGCAGGTGGAGTTGATCGGCACAGCAGACACCGAGGCGACGGCCGTGGCGTCGGTGAAGCGTGATTCAGTCGACGTCATCATCTTGGATCTGCATTTGAAGCAGGGCACCGGCTTCGGCGTCATGCGCGCTCTGGCCACCGCACAGTTGAAGCCGCGGATCATCGTATTGACGAACTACGACCTGCCTGAATACAAGAACGCTGCCATAGCTCTCGGCGCCACGCACTTCTTGGACAAGGCCCGGGATTACGGCCGGCTCCCTGAAGTATTGCATGAGATCTGCGAAACCGATCTCGCGAAGCATTAGCCCTAATTCCTCTGCCGTAACGCCTACAAGCCCTTAAGCGATCTCGACCCGCACTACGGCCCCGCCTCCGACAGCGGCCCGGTCGGGTGCGCCATATGATATTTTGCTAGCAGATGCGGCCGTTCCGGGCCGCGCATAACGGGAGCTAAAGAAATGATGAGATTGTCAAAATTCACACAAATGGCGGTGACGTGCGCCGGTGCCGCCCTAGGATTGGCGGCTTGCGCCAGTACCCCCATTCCCAACGAGAAAATTGCAGTTGCGAAGGCGGAGGTTCAGCGTGCCGAACAGTCCGGCGCACCCGAGTTTGCGCCTGTCGAAATGGCTGCCGCACGCGACAAGCTCGCGCGGGCCGAGAAGGCCGCTGCAGACCGCGAGCCCGTACCGGCTAACCAGCTGGCGGAGCAGGCCAATGTGGATGCTCGGGTTGCCGAAGCATCGGCGCAGCAGCAGCGCGCGCGTAAGGCTGCGACGGAATTCGATGCCAGCATGCAGGCATTGCGGAGTGAATCCATGCGGGCCACGCAGTCTACTCAATAAGGTGCTCATATGAACTTAAAACTAATCACTGGGATGGGTCTGGCGCTTGCTTTGTGCGCGTGTGTATCGACGCCGCGGCCCAACGCGGCGCTCGAAAGCGCCCATGCAGCCGTGCTAGCGGCGGAACAGGATCCCAATGTCAGCAAGTACGCAGCTTTGGATCTACAGGCAGCAAAAAACGATCTCGCACTGGCGGACGACGCGGCGCTCCATCATCGGGACCCAGCGATTGCTCAGCCCGCTTACATGGCAGCTCAAAACGCGCGCCTGGCCCAGCTGCATGCTGCGGCCAAGGCTGACGATGCACGGGTCGCGGCCGGACAGGCCGAGCGCGACCAGATCATGCTGGCTTCCAGAAATCGCGAGGTTCAGAACGCCAAGGCGGCGACCACGGAGGCGAGAATGGCCACCAATGCGGCGCTCGATCAGCGGGACCAGGCTGCGCAGGAACGCGACCGCGCTGCCCAGGAAGCGGCCCGGCTGCAAGCGGAAGTCGATCAGCTCAAGGCAACACCGACTCCACGCGGCCTTGTGATGACACTTGGAGACGTATTGTTCGATACGGGCAAAGCGGAACTGAATCCCGGCGCCAGCCGCAAGCTGGACCAACTTTCGCAGTTCTTGGCTGAACACAAGGATCGGCGCGTGCAGATCGACGGATTTACCGACAGCATCGGTTCGGATTCATACAACGAGGAGCTGTCGCGGCGTCGCGCGGACGCCGTTAAGTCCGCATTGACCACGCGCGGCATCGACCCCTCGCGAATCGGAACCCAGGGATATGGCAAGGCTTTTCCTGTAGCTAATAACAGTGATTCGGGCGGACGCCAATTGAACCGGCGGGTGGAAGTGGTGATCGGCGGCGACAACGGCACTGCCATCTCACCGCGCAGCTAAACGCGGGGGCGATGCTTGATGGAAGCCCTCGCCGCGGCGAGGGCTTCGTCACGCCGGCTCTACGGACAGCATTCTCGCCAGCGGGATTGTCGCGATCACGGTCGTCCCGCCGGAGCTCTGGCTGCGCACCTCCCAGCTGCCGCCGAGCGCGGAAATCCGATGCCGCATCGATGCGAGGCCGTGAGAAGTGATCGTCTGGAGTCTGCTCGGCGGTATTCCCTTGCCGTCATCGGAGACGCGGAGCAAGAAGATATCGCCCTCGATGCCGATAACGAGGTCCGCTGACTTTGCCTCCGCATGCTTGAGAATGTTCGTCAGCGCTTCCTGGGCAATTCGGAACACACCGATGGCGGCATCAGGATTGAATTTGAGCTCCGACTCCGGAATCGTTTCAGTGCAGCTAAGCCCGGCCCGCCGGCAAGTTTCCTTGAATTGCCAGCGCAAAGCCGCGAACAAGCCCATGTTGTCGAGGAGGGTGGGTCTCAGCTCTTCGACGACGCGACGCTTCAAATCGACACCCGCACTCAAGGACTCGTGAATTCGTTTGAAGCGTTGCTCGATGGCCGGATCGCTTGCGGGGAGCCGCTGCTGGAGCCAGGACAAGTCCATCCGGGCGGCCACAAGCAAGCCGCCGAGCTCATCGTGCAACTCGCGCGACAGAGCGTACTTTTCCTGTTCCGATACCCCTTGTAAATGGGTCGAGAGGGCGGTCAGCTCCCGCGTCCGTTCATCGACTTGGTGTTCCAGTTCCTGCGTCTGATCGCGAAGGTCAGTGGCTTGGCGAGCGCGGCGGCGCATGTCGTTGTAGACGAGCCGCGTCGCAAGCAAGACCAGACCGATGTTCAAGATGACGCCCACGGCGGACACCCAGCGCGACAGTCGAAAATCCGTCTGCCACTGCGCTGTCGCCGCGGCAAGTTCCATCGCTTCTGCGAGGCGCATGTGGCCGACGATCCGGGATATTTCATCCATGGTACGTTTGCCTACGTCGGTGCGCAGGACGTTCACCGGCGGTGCAGTCCGTCTTTTACTGAACAGCGCGAGAGTGGCCTCGAGTTCGCCGAGTTTTTTCCCCGTCAGTGCTCGCAGTTCCCGAAGCTCGCGGTATTCGCCGTTGCCGCCGTAGGCCGACCGCACGCGGTCGAGCGCAGCTTCGACCCTGGCGACCGCGTCGGTATACGGCTGTAGATAGGAGCTTTCGCCGGTGAGGAGATAGCCGCGCTGCCCCGACTCGGCATCGACCAATAGGGCTTCGAAATCGCTCAGGGCTTGCTGCCTCAGCTGCGAGGCGTGCACACGTTCGTTTGCCGCGTTGAGGCGCGACTGACCGGCTGCCGCCAGGAAAAAAAGGCCGATAAGAAAGCCCATCAAAAGCAGCGGCGGCAGGGCGATGTACCATCGACCGAGTTCGCCCAATTCCTCACCCAAAATTTTCATGTGCAAGCGCTCAAGCTACGACCCCTAGTTTAACATGTCGGGCAATTCCTACAGGACGGGTGGGATTGAAGCCGATGGTGCGAGAGGAGCGCGGAGTCCAAACTGCCCGTGATATGTTCTTGGTGCTCAACAGGAGATGAAAAATGGAATCCACATTCGACGGGACCACCGAGCAGGGACGGGCCACCGGGTACCGGCTCAAGAATGATTTGAGCGATGGCGCAAGCGATATCAAATCGGCCGCTTCCAGCGAGATAAAGAATTTGCTGGCGGACGTCGAGGATTTAATGGCGCGCATAGCCGATCTAAAGGACGTGGACGTGGTGCGCGTGCGGACCAAAGTGCAACGCGCGGTCGTTGCAGCCAAGCAAAGTCTGGCCGATGGAGCCGATGCCGTACGACAGCGGGCGCAAAATGTGGCGAGCACGGCTGACGATTATGTCCGCGACAGCCCGTGGCAGGCGATCGGCATTGCCGCTTTGGTGGGGGCCGTAGTCGGGATCTTGGCGACGCGCCGTTTCTAAGGCATCGACGATGCGCCTGCTATGGTTGATTCCTAAAGCGGCACCGGCGCTACTGCGCCATCTCGTGGCATATGTCGACCTCGCGAGCCTGGACGTGGTCCGCGCGCAGAGAGAAGTGGCGAGCAGCGTCCTGATATCGGCAGTGGTCGCCGTCTGCTGTGTGTTTGCAGTCTTCATGGGATGCCTCGCCGTGGTGGCGTACACGTGGGATACACCTTACCGGGTTGCCGCCATCGGGTGGATGGGGGGCGGATTCCTGGTGGCTGCCATCGTCGCTGCCGTGTACCGAGCCCGCGCAGCACGGGCGCGATCGCCGGTTTTTGGCGAGTTGCGCCGGGAATGGCAGGCGGATCGCGTGCTTCTCGAACATCTGCTCTCGTCGAATCAGGATTGACCACTTTATGATAGATCGCGAGGCAGCCGCTCGAGCCGAGATTCTTGCCAGACTTTCATCGACGCGCGAGGAGTTGCGGCAGATCCTCGACCCGCCGCCCAATGAGCCCGGCTCCGACGGTAGTCCTGACGTCCGTGCCGGCCGTTTTCCGCGGAGCCGTACGCTCCAAATGCTTATGACCGGCCGCGGGCTGGGTACCTTGGGTGCCGTGGCGGCCGGACTCGTGGTGTCGCGGCCCGCGTTGGCGCTGCGTGTCCTGCGCATGCTGCCCACGGGCGCTGTTGCCAGGATGCTGCTGTTGAAAGCCTTTACTGCAGTGCGCGCCCGCCGACAATAGTCGCGGCTGGCATCGGCCGATCACCCCAGGGTGACAAGTCCGTAGTGGTAGCTGCCGTCGTCCACCAAGGCGATCGCACATGGGGCAACCGCTATTTCGAATCCGTCCAGAGTTGCGCTCAGGATTCCGCTACTGACGCCATGCGGATTCTCCACGGCGATGCGGTAGCGCGACGCTCCGTATTTGTAGGTGACTTCGAATCCTGTCCAGCCGCGAGGAATGCATGGATTGACCGCCAAGATCGCGCCCCGCAAGTGAATGCCCAGAATCCCCTCCACTGCCGTGCGGTACATCCACCCCGAGGATCCGGTGTACCACGTCCAGCCGCCCCGGCCGACATGCTGAGGAGACGAGTACACATCGGCACAGGCGACATAGGGCTCGACCTTGTAGCGGTGAATCCCCGCGCGGGTGCTCGCATGATTGATCGGATTGAGGAGCGAGAATAACTCTCCGGCACGATCGCCGTCGCCCAGAAGCGCAAACGCCAGAGTCGACCACATGGCGGCGTGAGTGTACTGTCCGCCATTTTCGCGGATGCCGGGAGGATAGGCCTTGATATAACCGGGATCGTGGGTTGTATGGTCGAACGGCGGCGTGAACAATTGCACCAAGCCATCGCTGCGGCTGACGAGCTGCGCGTTGACGGCAGACATCGCCCGGACCGCACGCTCATGCTCACCGGCCCCTGAAATCACCGCCCAAGATTGAGCGATGGAATCTATCCTGCATTCATCGCTTGCAACCGATCCCAAGGGCGTACCGTCATCAAAGTAACCGCGCCGATACCAGTCGCCATCCCATGCTTCGCGCTCGATGGCTTGCTGCAGGGCGAACGCGTGCTTACGCCAAGGCGCCGCCACCGCCGGCTCGCCGCGCCGCTCGGCAATCGGCGCAAACTTGAGCAGCGCGGCGTACAGGAACCAAGCGAGCCAAACACTCTCGCCGCGTCCCGCCGCTCCGACTCGATTCATGCCGTCGTTCCAATCGCCGGCACCAAACAGAGGCAGACCGTGCGACCCGATCGCGAGACTTGAATCCAGTGCACGCACGCAGTGTTCGAACAGCGAACCCGAGGTCTTGGACTCGGGAGCAGATACGACTTCGTGGCTCTCCTCGGGAAGCGGGCCGCCCGACAGGAACTTCACCTCCTCCTCCAGTACGGCAAAGTCCTCCGTGACCTCCAGATAATGGGCGACCACGAAGGGCAGCCAAATCCGGTTGTCGGATATGCGCGTCTTTACCCCCAGGCCGCTCGTCGGGAGCCACCAGTGCTGAACATCGCCCTCCTCAAACTGACGCGCCGCGGCGCGCAAGATGTGTTCCCGGGTAATCTCAGGCTTCGCCACGACTAGCGCCATGACATCCTGGAGTTGATCCCGGAAACCGTATGCTCCGCTCGACTGATAAAAACCCGTTCGCGCCCACACGCGGCAGACGAGCGTTTGATACAGCAACCATCCGTTGACCAAGATGTCCATGGAACGATCCGGAGTCTTCACTTGGATGGCGCCCAGCACCTGGTCCCAGTAATCCGTGACTTCCTTCAACACGGCGTCAAGATCGACGCTGCGGTAGCGTTCGATGAGCTCGAGAGCGGCCGTCGATGAGGCCTCCTCGCCCAGCAGGAACGTGAATTCGGTCTCTTCGCCCGGATCCAAAGTGACTTTCGCTTGCATGGCGCCGCAAGGATCCAAGCCGCCGCCCACCCGATTCGACAGCCGGTGCGTGCCGAGCAAAGCTTTGGGTTCGGCAAGAGATCCGTGCCGGCCGATGAACTCGGCACGATCGGCCGTGCAGCCTTGCTGCCGGCCCGCCATGTCCATGAATGCAACGCGCGACTGGAAGTCCGTGCGCCAGGGATTCCGCGCGAGCATGGCTGAAGTTTTGGGTTCGATTTCGGTCACGATGAACGGCGCCGTCTTGGCGCGTTGGTTCCCCAGCACCCAATCCAAATAGTGAGTGACCGATAGCTGCCGCCTTTCGGCGGAGCGATTCGCGATCTTGAGGCGGGATATCTTGAGGGCATCATCGAGGGGAACGAATTGCAGGAGATCCAGCGAGATCCCGCGAGAAGTGTGTTCGAACCGGCTGTACCCGAAGCCGTGGCGAACGACATACGTGCGTGATGGATCCCGAATAGGCAGCGGCGTTGCACCCCAGAGATCGCCGTTTTCGTCGTCTCGGATGTAGATGGCTTCCGACGGTGGATCGCTGACCGGATCATTGCACCAAGGCGTAATTTGATTTTGCTGCGCATTCAACGACCATGTGCTGCCGGATCCGTCCGCTGAAACCTGGAATCCGAAATTCGGATTGGCGATCACGTTGGTCCATGGCGCGGGCGTCCATTGCCCTTCATCCAGGATTACCACGTACTCTCGCGCATCCGCTGAAAACCCGCCGAGGCCGTTGAAAAATTCGAGCGGCGGCAGGGCGCGACCGGTCGGATCTGTCCTCGGAGTATTGGTTTTCCGCATGCGCTGCCGAGGCGCGGGTTCCGGTTCCCGCAGGCGTGCAAGCTGATCGCTCAAGGTGCCGCGCCGCGCTACGAATACTGCGCGGGCTACCGTCTGCAGGAGATCGCGCGTGGACGAGATCAGCAGGTCCGCCCTCAGCAGGAACACCGCACCGCGGCGGGTGCCGTCTTCATCTCGGCGGCTCTGGGAGGTTCTGATCGCGGCGTCCAGAGCTTGTTGTAAATCCGATGCGTATGAAGGCGGCTTGTCATTCAGAATGACGAGATCCACGGCAAGCCGCTTGAGCCGCCAATACTCATGCGCGCGCAGCAACTGTTTGACGATTTCCATGTCGCTGTCGTCATCTATCCTCACCAACACGATCGGCAAATCGCCGGATATGCCGTGAGGCCACAACTCGGCGGGCCCCAGCCCATTTCTTTCGAGAACGTCGCGCGGCGCACGCAACGAGACGTCGGAATACAGGACCCGATTGGCGATGCGCTGGAATGCTTGAGCCTCTTCGAAGTCGACGCCCAAATAGCGGAGCTGCACCTGTGCCTGGGTCCATGCCAGTGTCCTCGCCCGTTCGAACGCCGCCATGTCGCGATGTTTGTCGACCAAGGCGATGGCGTCCTCGCGGCTTGCGCTGACGCTGGTCCAAAAAGCGATGCGTGCGGTTTCCCCGGGTGCGATTCGAACGCGGCGGCGCAGGGCCAGTACCGGATCGAGGACCGTACCCGCGGTATTGGACAGCGGCCGGGCGTCGACGATCGAAACGGCGTTGCGCAAGTCGTTGCCCCGGCCAAGAAAGCGACTTCGATCGGTCTCGAATTGCAGGCCGCCGATGCTCACTCCCTCGAGAGAACTTACATGCGCGACCCACGCCTTGGGATCGGAGGGATCTCGAGCCCGCCGCGTTGCCAGCAGCGCCCCGCTCTCGGCGATGAACTCGGTGCGCACGAAGAGCTTGGAGAAGGCAGGATGCGCCGAATCGGCGTCAGCCGCAGCGATGACGACCTCGGCGTAGGTCGTCAATTCGATCTCACGAACGCGGGTACCTTCGTTGGTGACCGAGACACGGCGGACTTCCGCGTCGTCTTCCCCCGAGACCAGGATCTCAGTGGAGGTGAGGATGGGCCCGTCCCGACGGGTGATTTCGGCGTGATCTTCGAAAAATGCGACGTCATAGCTATCCGGTTCGCTTCCGACGGGCTGATATCCGGCCGACCACACCTGACCGCTGACCACATCGCGCAGAAAAACGTAGCAACCCCAAGGATCACACGTCGGATCCTCGCGCCAGCGGGTGACTGCGATGTCCCGCCAACGGCTATATCCGGAACCCGCGGCCGTCAACATCACGGAATAGTTGCCGTTCGACAACAAATGAGTGCGCGGTGCGACGTGATGCGGCGAAGTGAATCGGCGCGGCGCCACAGCCGCCATTTCGCGCAGCTCCGGAGCCGACGGAACTTCTTCTGCCGGCCGCGAAGGCACGTCGGCATCGCGCGGTGTCCGTTCCTGCAAGAGAAGCTCAGTCGCCTGAATGATGGAATTCGAATGCAGACATGTGCGGAACATACCGTCTTTCAAGACGTTGGCAATAGACACGAGGATCATCCCCTGGTGGTGCGCCATGAATGCTCGCACCGGCACCACGGCAACCCCCTCGGGCAGCCGCGCGGGCGAAAAATCAAGCGCCTCGTACCAGCCGAATCGGCCGCGGGCGCCAAGCTTTTGCAGCCGGTCGAAATTACGCATGGCGGCCGGAGGGTCGATCATTGCGGCAAGGCCAGTGGCGTAGGGCGCGACGACGGCTTCTTCGCCCAAGCCGCGCTGCAGCCCCAGACCGGGAACGCCGAAGCTTGAGTATTGATAGGTGAATTCCCGATCCCGGGCATTGAACGCGGATTCGGATACTCCCCAAGGCAAATTCCGTTCATTGCCATACTCGATCTGGCGTTTGACCACCAGCCGGATGGTTTCGCCTAGAACGCTGCCTGCCGGTTCGCGCATGATGAGCACCGGCATCAGATACTCGAACATGGAGCCGGACCATGACACCAGGGCCGAGCTTCCATCGACGGGTGTGGGCAAACGTCCCAATCTGAACCAATGACGAACCGGCAAATCACCCTTGGCAATCGCAAAGAAGCTCGCAAGCCGCGCCTCCGACGCCAGAAGATCGTAGCAGCTTGGGTCTTGAGCGCGGTCCGCCACTCGATAACCGATGGTCAACAATTGACGTTCCGGCTCCAGCAGAAACCCGAATTCCATCGCCATCGCAAACGCCAGTGCCCGCGACCCCAGAGACTCAAGCCGCGTGCCGAGCCGCGCGAGCTCGGCGGCGTCCGCTTGGATGTCGCGCAGGTGGCTCAGCACATTGGTGCGCAGCATGTCCGACCAATGCAGAAGGGGCGCATTGCCGTCTTCCGCGCGTTCATCGGTGAGAGCCTGTGCGATGTCTCGCACACTCTCGGCTTGCTGGAGTACGACCGCGAGAGCAGAGGCGCTGCCGCTCGAGTCGATCGAGCGCAGCGACGCTCGGAGGCTGTCGACTGCCGCGTCGAGTTGGCGCGGCGAAACGCCGTAGCTGCGCCGGCCGTCATTGAGCACCCGGGCGACATCCTGCAATTGCTCGAGGGTGTCCAACATTCCGCTCACGTCGATATGAGCGCGGGACGATTGTGCCAGCCAAGCGCGGCACACGCCGTCAAGAGCCAGTAAATCACCGGCAAGATTGCCGCTGTCCACGGTCGAGATGTACTTCGGATCCAGCGGGCGCAGATCGTGCGTGTCGTACCAGTTGTAGAAGTGGCCGCGATACCGCTCGAGTTTCTCTAGCGAGGCAAAAGCCGCCTCGAGCCTGTCCACGGCATCGAAAGTCCCGATCCATCCGAATTCGCGGGCCGACGCCACGGACAGCAAGTACAGTCCGATGTTGGTGGGCGAGGTACGGTTTGCAATGACGGCATACGGTACCTCCTGGAAATTGTCAGGCGGCAACATGTTCTGTTCCGGCGTCACGAACGCATCGAAGAAGCTCCAGGTCTGCCGCGCCATGATGCGCAGACGATGCCTGTCTTCCTCGGTCAACGTCTCGCGTCTAGCTGGGCGCGCCGGCAGGCTGACATTTCGCGCTGCGATCGGTGCAATCAGCCACGCCACGAGGAAGGGCACCGCGACCCATGGAAATTCGTGCGCTTTGAGCAGCAGGGCGAGCGCCAAGGCCAAGACGAGCAAGATGCCGCCCGCCATTTTGCGGTAAACCCTGAGCAGGATGGACGATGCATGCGCGTTCGATTGCGCCGTCGTGGTCCATTCCAGAAGATTGCGCCTGGAGACCGACAATCGGTACAGGGTACGCAGAATGGCATCCGTCATGGTCCATGACTGATCCGCCCAGAAAATCACCCGTAAGACGATCAACGACGCAGTCTGAGACGCTTCCTTGCGCAGGGTGCGGAGGTAACTCTTCCTTGTGAAATCCACAAACTTTGGCAGATGATTGACAATGAAAGGCAACAGCGTCGGCAGCACCATCGTCCCGAAAAAGAAGACGCTCCAGATGAAGGGGGCGGCTCCGAGCCACGACATGGTGAGTCCCAGGACGACGGCAGGCATCACCAAGGACCTGCGCAAGTTATCGAACATCTTCCAGCGGCCAAGGGGCGACATCGGCGGGTGAGCCCCAAGCACCCACGGAAGCAGTTGCCAATCCCCGCGAGTCCAACGGTGCTGGCGCGCCGTGGCAACATCGTATCGGAAGGGATATTCCTCGACGACCTCGACGTCCGAGATCAGGCCGCAGCGCGCGAAGATGCCCTCGAACAGATCGTGGCTGAGCAGGCGATTGTCGCCGACCCGATTTGCCAATGTCGTTTCAAAAGCCGTGACGTCGTAGATGCCTTTGCCGCTGTACGAGCCCTCGCCGAACATGTCCTGATACACGTCGGAGACGGCGAACGCATACGGATCGATACCGCTCGGCCCGGAAAAGACCCTCTGGAAAAAAGAAGCCTCGTGACCGACGGGCAGCGACGGCGTGACGCGCGGCTGCAAGATCCCGTACCCAGCAGTCACGATTCGCCGCGCAGGATCGATGACCGGCTTGTTGAGCGGATGCGCCATCTTGCCTATGAGACTTACGGCGGCGCCGCGCGGCAGGCGCGTGTCCGCGTCCAGGCTGATGACATACCGCACGCCGGCGGGCGGCTGCGGCGGCCGGCCACCGACGGGCACGAAACTGGTATTGGTCGACCCGCGCAGCAACAAATTGAATTCGTGGATCTTGCCTCGCTTGCGTTCCCAGCCCATCCAACGTCCCTGGGCCTCGTTCCACATGCGCCTGCGATGCAGCAGCAAAAACCGGTCATCGCCTTGGACGCTGCCGTACGACCGATTCAGCCGCGCGATTCCGGCGGCCGCGGCAGCGAGTAATTCTTCATCCTGCGGGGCGCCCTCAGTGGTCGAGTCCGTCCAATCGGTGAGAAGCGCGAAGCGCATGTCGCCGTCTTGGGTGGCCAAGTAGTGAACCTCGAGGCCGCGCACGGATTCCTCGATGTCGGCAATGCTTGTCAGAAGAATCGGTACAGCCACCACCGTGCGCAATTCGGTGGGTACTCCGTCTTCGAGTTCCAGGCCGGGCAGCACGGCGGGACCGCAGAAATGAGTCACCCAAAGATTGATGATGCTGATCCCGATATCGGACGCCGCTAAAAGGGTGAGCACTACGACCAGAATGAAACCTGCCGCATGCAGGCTCGGCAGTCCGGCGAAGATGATCATTGCGGCCGTGATCGCGATGCTCAACGCGGCGATGCCGCCGCCGTAGCCGATGACCCCCGAGGCGCGGGTCCAGCGGGCAATGCGCTGGTTCCATGGGATGCGATACCGCAATTCCCGTTCCAAGGCGGAACGACCCGCGGAGACGAGGTAATAGCCGGGCTCGATCTCGTGCTGAGGAACGTTCGCGCTCCTGCGCGCATTGCTGACGTTGGTGGTCGCTGCCGCGCGCTCGGCCGCATCCAGTGCGCGGCGTGCAACGTCCAGCTCAGCGTGCGGCGAGCGGCGCGACAGTTCTTCGATTGCGTGCCGATAAAGGTCGCGGGTCGTAAAGTCGAAGTCCGCGAACGAGCTGCGTTCGCGCATCAATTCATCGACGAGACTGACGCTTTCGAAGAATTTTGCCCAGTCGACCGCCGAGATAAGCCGCAAGCTGGTGATGATATTGCGCACGCTCAGGTTGACCGCACCCTGGCGCTGGTGCTCGCCGCGAACGACGTCGTCCGCCGTGGTATTTTGCGCGGCCAGCGTTCTATGCAGCCAAGCCAGACCCGGCGTGGTCTCAGGGTCATGGTCCCGCAGCCGCTGAAACAGTTGCGCGCTGAACGCGTTGGGAAGCCGTTGGTTCTCGACGGCACGCATCACTGCGGCGTCGGGCCCGATCTGTACGGTGTCATCCATCAACCACTTGTCGGCCAACGTGTCCGCGTTCTCGCGCAGTGCCAGCCGATAGACGATTCCAGCCGCCAAACGGGTGAGGTTTTCGATCAGCACCACGCGCAAGGTAATGGCAATGGCCCACAGCTCGCCGATCGTCAGCGGTTGGACGCGCTGATACGCACGGCAAAAGCGGTACAAAGTCTCCGGCTCGAAGCGGCTATCCGAGTGCGCGACAACGGCCCACGCGAGTCCGTAGACGCGCGGGTAACCGCGCAGCGGCCCGTGTGAAAGCTTGGGCAGCTGTTTGTAGAATCCGGACGGCAGATCGCGCCGCACCGCGCGGATGTGCTCATCGACCATGTAGTAATTGTCGACGAGCCATTCGGCTGCCGGAGTCACTGCATGCCCCTTGCGAATCCCGGCGATCAGCGCGTGGAAAGCGGCATCGAGCCGTTGCGCGTTGGATCGCAATCGCTTGCGCAAGGAAATGCCGGATGTTTGGGCAGGCGACACCTCCTGCGCCTTTGCCAAACTCTCCGCGTGCTGTTCAAGTCGCTCGACGCTGAAGATCTCAGCGGAGATCGGCTCGTCAATCTGAGAGGCCCGGTCCAACAGCGCACGCCCATGGCCGCGCCTGCGGAAATACTTCAATGGCACCTCTTTGATTCGCCGCCCAAATAGAGCGGCGAGGATAGCGCAATCCGCGGATCCCCGCCGCTTTTGTAACTCTTACCGAATCGCGGCGCGGCTCATTCAGCCGTTACTTCGACCGTGACGTTCAAGGCGAGAAAATCGCTTGCGGTTCCGGTAAACGAGCCAATCAGCGGGGCGGCCTGAGCGGCCTCGCGCGCGACGGCGACGCGGATCAGATTGCGCCCGCCAACCAGCGCGTTGGTTGGATCGAATTCCACCCAACCGACTCCGGGCAAGTACACCTGGATCCAAGCATGTGTCGCGCCGCCGCCCACGAGACCTCCGCCGGCGTCGAGCAATGCTTCGTCGTAGAGATAGCCGGATACGAACTGAGCCGCGAGCCCGAGCAAGCGCGCCGCATCCATCATGAATACCGCGAAATCCCGGCAGCTGCCTGCCTTGAGCGACAGGGTCTGCACCGGAGTTTGCACCCCGACTTCCTCGCGCCGACAGTAGGAGAATTCGGATTTTATCGCACCGATCATGGCCATCAGTACGTCCAATGTCCCGGGACCTGACCGGTCGAGCAGCAATTTCACCCAAGCGTCGAGCCGGTGCTCCGGATCGGAATACTGCCTGGCCTTCGACGGGCCGAGGTCCACCGATTCCGACGCGGAATAACTGAGCGGCAGGGTGTCGGCGTAATCGTCGACTACGAGTTTCCGCTCGGCCAGCGGGAAATGTTCCGCGCGAAAGGTGGATTCAAATACCAACTCCGACGCAGCCTCTGAAAACGTGGCGATCGCAATCGAGTTGCCGAATACATCGTGCATCCAGCGAAGCTCCGCGGGGTGCGGCGTAATTGTAAGACCGGTGTCCAGAAGCCTGAGGTCGTGGCTATCCCGCGGCCGGGACATGAGCCGGTGGGGGCCCAAGGCGACCGGCTGTCGGTACAGGTACTCGGTTCGATGCCTGACGCGAAGGATGCTCAAAGTTGATTGAATTTCCAAAGGGCAAGATTCAGCGCGGCCGCGAAACTGACCCAGATCATGTAGGGCGCCAGCAGCCATGCCGCGGCGGCTCTCACCTCTGCGAACTCGCGGATGGTCCAGGCGATGGCCAACCACAGCGCCACGATCACGAACAAGCCGGCGCCGATGTTCTTGGCGCCAAAAAACAGCGGCGCCCACGCGGCATTGAGCAGAAGCTGAAGAGCGTAAGCGGCCAGAGCCGCCCCTCTGCCGCGATGGTAGCGTTCGCGCCAAATCAGCCATGCGGACGTACCCATGGATACGTAAAGCGCGGTCCAGACCGGCGCGAACAAACTGTTGGGGGGCACCCAGTCGGGCTTCCTCAGCATCGCATACCAGTGATTCGCCTCCGTCGAAACGCCCGGCGAGAACAGGGCGCCCGGCGCTCCCGCGGCCAAAGCGGCGGCGATAAAGGCGGCGAGGATGAGCCAATTCGGCTGGGCATTACGGCCGCGATAGCTGGTCGAGCTCTCTATCGGGATTCTCATGCGTTCCATGCCTTGGAGGATCGCGCCCACACGAAGAGCACGATGGCAGCGGCCATTTGCGACCAGCCCAACCACGCGAATTGCGCCGAGAATGCCAGCCATATCAAGCCGGACAACCAGAGCACCGCCGCCGCGATCGCCGAATCCCGGCGCGAGTCGCTGCGCCGCATTTCATCGCGCAGCTGCGCCGCGCCGCAATCCTGCACTTGCAACCGCAGCCGTCCGTCCGCCGCATCGCGCACGACGGTTTGGAATATTTGCGGCACCTGCTGCAGGGCTACCAACACATCAGGCAACTGCGTTCGAGCCCGCCGCAGCAACGCCGACGGGCTCATTCGCTCGCGTCTCCACTTGCGCAAGTACGGCTGCGCCGTCCGCCATAGGTCGAGCTCCGGGTACAATTGTCTACCCAGCCCTTCGATGTTGAAAAGCGTCTTCTGCAACAGGATGAGTTGCGGCTGCACCTGCATGTCGAAGCGCCGCGCCGTTTCAAACAGGCGCAGCAGCACTTGCGCGAAGGAAATTTCTTTCAGCGGCTTGTCGAAAATCGGCTCGCAAACGGTGCGCACCGCGGATTCCAGCTCATCGACCCGCGTACCCCGCGGCACCCAGCCCGATTCCACATGCAACGCCGCGATCCGGGCGTAGTTGCGGTCGAAGAATGCCAGGAAATTTTCCGCCAGGTAATGTTGGTCGCGCGCCTGCAGTGTGCCGACGATGCCGAAGTCCACCGCCGCATAGCGGGGGTTCTGTGGATCGTCGAGCTGCACGAAGATATTTCCCGGGTGCATATCGGCGTGAAAGAAATTATCCCGAAACACTTGCGTGAAAAAAATCTCCACGCCGTTTTCGGCCAGCTTCGGGATGTTGGCGCCCCGCCTGCTCAATTCGTCGACGTCATTGACGATGACGCCGTGTATCCTCTCCATGACCATGACGTTGACCCGGCAGTAGTCCCAATGAATTTTGGGTACGTACAGCAAAGGCGAGCCCGTAAAATTTCGCTTCAGTTGAGCGGCATTGCCGGCTTCGCGCAACAAATCGAGTTCGTCGAGAATGGTCTTGCGGTATTCGCGTACCAACTCGACGGGGCGTAGACGGCGCGCTTCTCCCCAGTACTCGTGGGCCAGCTTGGCCAAGTACTCCAATACCTCAAGGTCGAGATCGATGATCTCGCGCATCCCGGGGCGTAATATTTTTACTATGACCTCGCCGCCGCTTTTCAGCGTCGCGACGTGGACTTGCGCGATCGAAGCCGCCGCGAGCGGCTTGGGCTCGAAGCTGCCGAATATATCGTCGAGCGCGAGGCCAAACGCCTTTTCGATCGACGCGATCGCGATCGCGCCGTCAAATGGCGGAACGCGGTCTTGAAGCTTCGCCAGCTCATCGGCAATTTCCGGCGGCAGGAGATCGGGACGTGTCGACAAAGCCTGTCCGAATTTGACGAAGATCGGTCCGAGTTCCTCTAACGCCAGGCGCAGCCGGGCGCCGCGAGCCACGCCGCTGCTGCGCTGAAACCAAGTCCACGGCGACAGATATCCGAGAAAGCGAAACGGCCGGTACAAGTGAGTCGCGCGCACGAAATCGTCGAGTCCATGTCTTACCAGCGCCCGTTGTATTTGCAACAGCCGGGCGAGGACGCGCGGGCGCATCAACTGACCCCCTTCAGCCGCTGCTCGAGGCGCCCGAGGCGTGTTTCGATGCGATCGGCGGTTTCCCGCAGCTCATCCACGCCGCGCAGGAATTCATCGAGTTCCGTCTTGTTGACGAGATCGCGGCTTTCTTCTTGGAGATATTCGGCTATATTCGCGCCGGCCGTGCGGCGGGCGCGGCGTGCAAACTCCAGGGTGCGCGCGGCGAATTGGGATAGCCGTCGCGCGGGAAGGTCGCCTATCCAGCGAGACAGTTCCTCTTCCGGGTCCGGCCGAGCGAGGATGAACAATTCTCGATACAGGTTGGCGACTTCCGCATCGCCGCGTACCTGCGCGGGTCGTCCCGCCGCCGCCGATTTACCAAGCTCCCGGTTCGACCCCCTCTTGAGCAATTGCAAAAGCGCCGCCGCCGAACCTGAAATCCTCGCATCCGCCCCGGCATGGGCCGCCCCGGCTTGTGCCGCCCCGGCATCGTAGTCCGCAAGCAGCGCCAGCCGCCCGCCGAAGGCAGCGGCGCGCACACGCGTGATCCCCTCTATGTCGATTTGCAAGGAGGTACCTTGCAGTCGCCGGGCGAGCGCCCCCGCCCGCGACGACGCGTCAATAGACCGATTGAGGATGGCTTCGGCCGCTGCAAGCCATGTTGCGGTTGCCGGCATGTCAGATCTTGTAGCCTCGGTGCAAGGCGACGATACCGCCGGTCAGATTGTGGTATCGCGTCTGGGCAAAGCCGGCATCGCGCAACATTCCGAGCAGCGTCTCCTGATCCGGGTGCCTGCGGATCGATTCCGCCAGATATCGATAGCTGTCCGCGTCCTGCGCCACGAGCCGCCCCAACAGCGGCAGCACTTTAAACGAATAAGCGTCGTACACCGGTTTGAGGCCGGGTGCCACCGGCGTCGAAAATTCCAGCACGAGCAGTTGGCCGCCAGGTCTCAGCACGCGCCGCATCGACCGCAACGCCGCCGCCTTGTCGGTCACATTGCGCAGTCCGAAGCCGATGGTGACGCAATCGAAGGAATCGTCCGCGAAGGGGAGACGCTCGGCATCGGCGCGGACGCACTCGAAATTCCCTCCAAAACCTTTATCAAGCAGGCGGTCCCGGCCGAGGGCGAGCATTGCGCAGTTCACGTCCGACAGGATCACGCCTCCTGACTTGCCCACTTGGCGCAGCATGCCCGCAGCGAGATCGCCGGTGCCGCCGGCCACGTCGAGCGCACGTTGGCCGGGCTTAAGGCCGCTCAACGACACGGTAAAATGCTTCCACAAACGATGCACGCCGAACGACATGAGGTCGTTCATGAGATCGTATTTGCCGGCTACGGACGCAAACACGGACCGAACGCGCCCTGCCTTGTCGCCCCAAGCGACTTTCTCAAATCCGAAATCGACCTTGTGGTCCGAGTCATCCATGGCGCCCCCTGCAAAGCATTGGACGCATTGTAGCCGACTGCGGAAGGAGCCTGTCGGCCACGGGGACGGCTACGTCGATTTCGCGGCGTCCGCGCAGCGCTCGAGGTAGCGCGCCCAGTTTCGATCGAGGTTGCGCCCGAGCTCGTGCAAGAGAGTCCACGTGTAAAGCCCGGTGTTGTGGCCGTCGTCGAACAGCAGGCGGAGGGCATAATTGCCCACCGGCTCAACGCCGGTAATGCCCACATTCTGCTTGCCTGTCTGCAGAACTCCCTCGCCCCCGCCGTGGCCAGTCACCTCGGCGGAAGGGGAGAAACATCGCAAGTACTCGAAAGGCAATTCAAAATGAGATCCATCATCG
Organism: Steroidobacterales bacterium; assembly: GCA_038229815.1. GTDB lineage: Bacteria > Pseudomonadota > Gammaproteobacteria > Steroidobacterales > Steroidobacteraceae > Bog-1198. Next base: position 80,572 of record JBBROC010000005.1, read on the forward strand.
AAGCACACGTCGAGCAACCGCGATTTCGTGCGCAATTTGATATCGGTGGGTTGAGGCATTCAGCGCGCTCTAGAGGATGTACCGCGACAGGTCTTCGTCTTTCACGAGCTCGCCGAGATTGCCCTCGACGTACTCCCGATTGACGAGGAGGTGAGTGCCGCTGCGGTCCGCAGCATCAAAGGACACCGTCTCCAGCAGCCGCTCCATGACGGTGTGCAGGCGTCGCGCGCCGATGTTTTCAGTGCGCTCATTGACCTCGAATGCGACTTCGGCAAGCCTCTGGACGCCGCACGGGGCGAACTCGAGGTTTACGCCTTCGGTGGCGAGCAGCGCGGTGTACTGGCGGCAGAGCGAGGCATCGGGCTCGGTCAGAATGCGCACGAAATCCTGCACGACCAAGGGTTCTAGCTCGACGCGGATCGGCAAGCGGCCCTGCAGCTCCGGGATCAAGTCCGAAGGCTTGGACATGTGAAATGCGCCGGATGCAATGAACAGTACGTGATCGGTCTTTACCGTGCCGTACTTGGTATTCACGGTGCATCCCTCGACCAAGGGCAACAGGTCGCGCTGCACGCCTTCGCGCGACACGTCGGCACCCACGGATTCCTGACGGCGCGCAATCTTGTCGATCTCATCTATGAAAACGATGCCATTCTGTTCCGCATTCTCGACCGCACGAACCTTCAGTTCGTCTTCGTTGATCATTTTCGCCGCTTCTTCATCGACCAAGAGCTTCAATGCTTCCTTGATTTTGAGTTTGCGCTGACGCGTGCGGCCGCCTCCCAGGTTTTGGAACATGCCTTGCAGCTGCTGGGTCATCTCCTCCATGCCGGGGGGCGCCATGATTTCGACGCCCGTCGGCAAGGCGCGGACCTCGATCTCGATCTCGCGATCCTCCAACTGCCCCTCGCGCAGCATTTTCCTGAAACGCTGCCGGGTTTCGTTGTCGCGCGGGGTCCCGTCGTCCAAAAAGCCGGCTGAAGCGCGCGGCAACAGCACGTCGAGCACCCGCTCTTCGGCATTGTCGGCGGCACGGTGGCGGACCTTGGCCAACTCTTCCTCGCGGGTCATTTTGACGGAAATCTCAACAAGATCGCGCACGATCGAATCAACTTCCCTGCCAACGTACCCGACCTCGGTGAACTTTGTGGCTTCCACCTTGATGAACGGGGCTTTGGCGAGACGCGCGAGGCGGCGTGCAATTTCGGTCTTACCCACTCCTGTGGGACCGATCATGAGAATATTTTTTGGCGTGATCTCCGGGCGCAGAGCCTCGAGGACTTGCTGGCGACGCCAGCGGTTGCGCAAGGCAATCGCGACTGCTCTCTTGGCGGCTTTCTGGCCGACGATGTGCTTGTCGAGCTCTTCGACTATTTCACGAGGGGTCATCTGCGACATCAGCGCTACAGCTCCTCGATCGTCAGATTGCGATTCGTGTAGATGCAGATGTCGGCGGCGATATTGAGCGAGCGCTCGACGATATCGCGTGCAGACAGGTCCCCTTGCATGAAGGCATGAGCAGCGGCCTGAGCGAAACCGCCTCCCGAGCCGATGGCGATCAAGTCGTGCTCCGGCTCGATCACATCGCCATTGCCCGATATGACGTAGGTGCTCTCGGCATCCGCGACGCACAGCAGTGCCTCGAGGCGGCGCAGGCTTCGATCGGTACGCCAGTCCTTCGCCAATTCGATGGCCGCGCGGGTGAGATTGCCGTATTTTTCTAGTTTTCCCTCGAACCGCTCGAACAAGGTGAACGCGTCCGCGGTGCCGCCGGCAAAGCCCGCGAGCACCTTACCGCCGTACAGGCGCCGCACCTTTCGGGCATTGCCCTTCATTACGGCTTGACCCAGCGTCACCTGTCCATCGCCTCCGACGGCCACCTGCCCGTTTCGCCGTACCGCGAGAATCGTGGTTCCATAGAGCCGCTCTGGGTCGTGATACATAGGGTCAAGGGTGGGGCCGGTGCCGGCCCCTTTCAAGCGCCGCGTGGGCGGGGACGGCGGCGGGCTCGCGGATGGGCGGCCTCGTATACCGTCGCCAGACGTTGGAAATCCAAATGAGTGTAGATCTGGGTGGTTCCAATATCAGCATGCCCGAGCAGCTCCTGCACTCCCCGCAAATCGCCGCTTGACTCGAGCAAATGCGTCGCAAAGGAGTGGCGGAACATGTGAGGGTGTATATGAATGCCGATGCCCTGCCGGCGCCCCCAGGCGCCCACACGCAGTTGCACGGCCCGAACCGATAAGGGTCGCCCGCTCCGCCCCACGAAGAGCGCGTTCACGCCGGGTTTGAGCCACGCCGCGCGCTCCTTCAGCCAAGTATTCAATGCGCCCACGCACTTGCTGCCGACGGGCACGATTCGCGTCTTGTGGCCCTTACCCAGCACCCGCACGGTGCGATCCTTGAGATCGAGATCCGTGAGGCCCAAGCTGACGAGTTCGGTCAATCGCAGTCCCGAGGAATAGAACAATTCCATGATGGCCTTGTCGCGAGCGGACAAGGAGTCATCGACCCGAAACGCCAGAAGGCGGCCCATTTGATCGGCATCCAGGGTGGCCGGCAGCCGCTTCTTGGGCTTGGGCGCACGCACGTCTAGTGTCGGATTGATCGTGCACTGACCCTCGCGCAGCAGGAATCCGTAGAACGTCCGCGCAGCCGAGAGACGGCGTTGAATGCTGCGGGGACTCAAACCCGCGCCATGCAGGGCGGCGGCAAATGTTCGCAGTTGAAGATTATCGAGCGCTTTCCATTCGCTCAGTTTTCGCCGTTGGCCGAAGTCGGCGAGCGACATCAAGTCGTGCCGATATGCCGCGGCTGTATGTGCGCTCAAGCGCCGCTCGTTGGTGAGGTGCAACAAAAACCGATCGATCCAGTCGCGCTCGGCAGAATTCATTCGCCCCGAACTCTAGCGCATGAGCGCGTAGGTCACGAGCTCGCCGATGCGGGACAGAAATTCCGTACTCATTGCCGGGTGGAAGCGTTCCGCATCGCTCGCGCCGATGGTCAGAATGCCCAATTCGCCCTTTGGCCCCAGAGGAGTGAGTGCCACCGAGCCGATCTCGACCGAATCCTTGCCAAAAAGATAATCGCGTTGCGCATCGCGAATTTGTCCGCACCGGGGCTTGCCCGACTGCATCAGCGATTCGAAGGTCTTGATATCGGCGTCGGCCGCGTTGCCCCAGCGCAAAAATCGCCCCGCCTCCGGCTCCAGACCCCGTGCCTGTTCTAGAAACAGCACCAGCACCGAATGCATCGCATCGAAGTCCTCACGCAGCGAGGTCTCGATCGCATTGATGGTCTCGAGCAGCGTGCGGGCGCGTATCAAACGCTGGCTCAAGCGGTGAATGCGGTCGGCCAGTGCGTCGTTGGCTCGCGCCACGTCGACAAGTTCCTTCAACTTGCGTTCGAGCGCCTGATTGCGCTCGCGCAGCACTTCTACTTGGCGCTCGACCAGACTCACCGTCGAACCCACGTCCCGCAGATGCGGCAGGCGCAATTTGGCCAACAGCGCCGAATTGCGTTCGAAGAAATCCGGATAGATCTGCAGATAATCCGCAACGCCGGCGTCGGTGAGACCCTCCGGTTTCATTCCGCGCGCGTGACTGGTCGTCATTATTCAGCTCCCATACGTCGGTTAAATATCGATCGTTCCCTTAAACACGGTGGTTGCCGGCCCCGTGAGCCATAGGCGCCCACTCCCAGGCTGCCCAGAAACCACCGCCGTGCCGCCCGGCAGGTCGACTTGTACTTCTTCATCCAGCATTCCCTGACGCCTGCCCACCGCGACTGCAGCGCACGCGCCCGTTCCGCAGGCCAGCGTCTCACCCACGCCGCGTTCGAACACCCGCAAGCGAATGCGGCCCCGATCCACGATTTGCATGAAACCTACGTTGGTCCGCTTCGGAAAACGCGCGTGGCGCTCGATACTAGGCCCAAACCGCTCGAACGGCGCGGATTTTACGTCGGGGACTTGAAGTACCGCATGCGGATTGCCCATCGAGACCGCACCGATATCGATGTCCGCGCCGTCCACGTGCAGCGAGTAGGTCGATGCTTCAGCATCGGCTTCCATCGGCAGCGCGCGCGGATCGAAGTTGGGCACACCCATGTCCACTGATACCATGCCGTCGTCTCTGACCCGTGCACGTACGATGCCCGCCAGGCTCTCCATCACCAACTCGCGCCCCGATTCCGGCGCGCGCGCGTACACCAGCGCCGCAATACACCGCGCGCCATTGCCGCACTGTTCGACTTCCGTGCCGTCGGAATTGAAGATGCGATAGAACACGCGGCTATTTGCATCGCGGGGCCTTTCCAGAAAAAGCGCCTGATCGAAACCCACGCCGGTACGCCGGTCGGCGAGAGCGCGCAGCTTGCTTGGACTGAGGCGAGCGTCGGCGGCGGCTGCGCGGGCATCGAATACCAAGAAATCGTTGCCCAGGCCTTGCATCTTCAGAAACTCGATGCGCATATTCGAGAGCATAGCCGAAGCGGCAATTAGTCGCGAGCAGGGGTTGCGTAAAGCACCCTTGGGTTTTACCTTACGGCAAACAACAAATGCCGGGGGATTATGCGACACGTTATGGTGTTGAATGCGAAGGGCGGATGCGGCAAGAGTACTTTGGCGACCAATATCGCCGTGTTTTTCGCCCGAGATGGTCACCGAGTATGCATTGCGGACTATGATCCACAGCGTTCCAGCCTCGATTGGCTGGCACAACGTCCGGCCGATTTGCCGGCGATCGGCGGCGTTGCCGCGTATGAGGAGGGCCTCCGCAGCGTGGCGCGCAACACCGACGTCCTGGTCATTGACGCGCCCGCTCGCGTTCACGGCACGGAACTCAACGAACTGGTGCGCCGCGCTGAAACCATCATTGTCCCGGTGTTACCTTCCAGCATCGACATCAAGGCGTGCGGACATTTCATGTCCGAACTGCTCGAAATCGGCAAGGTGTCGCGCAAGCAAGCGCGGTTGGCGGTAATCGCCAATCGCGTCCGCGAATTCACATTGATATACGAGGAATTGGATCGTTATCTCAGCAAGCTCAAGGTGCCCTACCTCGGCAGTTTGCGCGAGGCGCAGAATTACGTGCGCGCTTATGCACGCGGCATGGGCGTGTTGGAATTGCCTGAATATCTTGCATGGCCGGATTGGAAGCAGTGGAAACCGATCGGCGAATGGCTGGATAGCAAACGCAGCCAGCCATAGGAGCGAACGGAGAGCGGGAGACCTGCAGCCGCGGCATGCTAAGGTGTTTGGTCAGGAACACCTGTGCGTATCAGCTTACCCAAATCCAACATCAGCTTCAGCGCGGAGGTTGATCAATCGCTGCTAGATGCGGCGCTTGCAGCCTCCCTGAATTTGCCGCACAGCTGCAAGGGCGGTAATTGCGGATCCTGCCGCGCCCGCCTGCTGGAAGGCGAGGTGTACTACCCCAACGGTCCGCCCCTGGGATTATCCGATGCAGAGGTCGCAGAGGGCTTCGTGCTTCTGTGCCAGGCACACGGACGCAGCGATCTTTCCATCGAACCCCAGGAAATCATAACGCCCGATGAAGCCCGTATCAAACGCCTTCCGGCTCGCATCGAGCGCGCGGTGCATTTATCGCACGACGTGATGGGGCTCCATCTCAAGCTCCCCGCGGCCGAGCCACTCGGATTCGAGGCCGGCCAGTACGTCGACATCATGTTGCCCGGCGGCCGGCGCCGCAGCTTTTCGATCGCCTCCGCCCCGCAAGACTCGCGCTTGCTCGAACTGCATGTGCGGCGGGTGGTCGGCGGGGAGTTTTCGGCGCCGCTCTTCGATAGAGACGCGCGAAAGCTACTGCTCTCCCTTGAAGGTCCGCTAGGACAGTTCGTGTATCGACCGAGCGCCGCCCCCATGTTGCTGATGGGCGGCGGCACGGGACTCGCGCCGCTGCTGAGCATTCTGCGGCACGTGATCGCAAATGGCTTCGAGCGCGAGATGCTCCTGTATTGGGGCGTGCGGAACGAGCGCGACCTGTATGCGCATGCTTTGCTCGAAGATCTCGCGGGCGGAGCTCTGCGCGCCGCAGGAAGCCGCCCCGCGGTTGCCTCCCGCGCCCATCTGTATTACGTACCGGTACTTTCCGAGCCCTCGGCCGAGTGGCCGGGCTGCCGCGGATTCGTGCACGAGGCCGTGCTCAGGGACATCGACGACCTCGAAAAGTACGATGTTTACGCGGCGGGGCCGCCGGCGATGATAGCGGCGGTGCGGCGCGAATTCGGCGCGCGCGGAGTTGCCGCGAACCGGCTGTTTTTCGATTCCTTTGATTATGCGCCGGATTCGGTGTTGCGCCAACGCACCAGCGCCGCGACCAAATCGTGATCTTCGGCGGAGTCTGCCTGGATCAGCGGCGCAGTTAACCCGCGCGCACGTACGCCGGAGGCCACTCGCTCGCCGGGCACCAGCCAATGGGCGGTCTCGAATTCACGGCGCAAATCGGGAGTCGAGATGTCGAGCAAGTTGCCTGCGATCTCAAGGCTGGTCGCGGTGATCACCTGCAGCGCTCCGGCCACGAAGGTGTCGAGCAAAGCCGCTAGGATCGCCGGACTCGGAGCTAGCGGTATGCGTTCGTAAACGTCGGCGGCCACCACTTGCGCGCCGCGGCGCGTGAGTTCCTGTTCGAGGAAAGGACGGCCCTTGTTGCCCTTGATGATCAGGATTCGGCAGCCCGCCGGGTGTTCCAGCCGCGGATGCTCCAGAAGGCTCTCGGAGTCGAACGTCTCTTGCGGCTGCAGCGCCGCCCGATAGCCGGCTAGGTTCAGGGCACGAGCGGTCGCAGGACCCAAGGCCGCCAAGGTCAGATCGCGTTGTTGATCGAGCAGGGATGCGCCGAATCGAACGGCGTTGCTGCTGGTGAAAATGATGATGTCGAATTCTCTGAGCGCGCCGATTTGCGCCGCCGTTTCGCGCCGATTGCCGAAAGGCCTGATTTCTACGGCAGGCAAGCGCATTGTGCTCGCGCCCTGCATCTCTAGTAGCCTGCACAAAGGCATGGCCTGTTGCTCGGGCCGAGTGACTAGGACGCCGACACCGTGCAGTGCAGGCATGAAATCAACCGGAGCGCAGGCGCTCGAGTAACGGGCCCGCGCCCGCGGCCAGAATTCTCTCGGCGAGCCGGCGGCCCAAAGCGATGGGGTCGTCCACGCTCCCGCAGAGCGTGTCGCGCAACACTCGAGAGCCATCGGGTTCGGCCACGAGTCCGTCGAGGACCAACCGGGGGCCTTCGAGCCGCGCATGGGCCGCGATGGGTGACTGGCAGCTGCCGCCCAGCCGATGTGCAAAGGCCCGCTCCGCATCCGTGGAGATCCGCGAGGCTTCGTGATTGAGCGCGGCTACGAGACTCTGCGTGTGTGCATCAGCGCTGCGGCACTCGATGCCGATCACCCCCTGGGCCACGGCGGGCAGCGAGACCTTGGGATCGAGTCGCGCGGTTATGCGGGATTCCCAGCCCAGTCGAATCAACCCGGCGCAGGCGAGCACGATGGCATCCATTTCGCCGGCATCGAGGCGGCGCAATCGGGTATCCACATTGCCGCGCAGTGTTTCAATGCGCAGATCCGGGCGAACCGCCAATAATTGCGCCTGCCGGCGCAGGCTCGAAGTGCCGACGCGGGCACCCCGCGGCAAATCATCGAGCGCCATGCCCGACACCGTTAGCAAGGCGTCCCGAGCATCCACGCGCTCGAGCAGCGCCGCGATGGCGAGGTCTGCGGGCAGCTCGGCGGGCAGATCCTTCATGGAATGGACGGCGATGTCTGCGCGCTGCTCCTGCAGCGCCACCTCGAGTTCCTTGATGAACAGTCCTTTCCCGCCGACTGCGGCCAGGCTCCGATCTTGGATGCGATCGCCCTGAGTCACCAGAGGCACTAGCTCGACCTCGAGTCCGGCATGCGTCCGGCGCAGGAGCGTCGCCACGTGCTCGGCCTGCCACAAAGCAAGCTGGCTCTTGCGAGTCGCAATCCGCAGCGGCGCGCGCGATGACAAGATCATGTGGGTTCGGATGTTTCGGGAAAGAGCTTGGATTTCAGGCGGTAAATCGAAGAGATGTCCTCATCGCCATAGCCCTCGATGATCAGCTGTGCATATTGCGTCAGAGTCGACTCGACTACGGGCAGTTGCGCGCCATGCCGTGCCGCCATCTCGCGGCAAATTCGCAAGTCCTTGGCATGCAGCCGCACGCGAAAACCCGCGGGAAAGTGGTTGTGAGCCATATAGGGCGCACGATTGACGAAGTACCAGCTCGATCCCGCCCCTTGACCCAAGACTTCTATCAAGCGGTCGAGCGGCAAGCCTTCAGCACGCGCGAATGCCATCGCTTCGCCCACGGCTTGGATGATGCCCGCACACATGATCTGATTGGTGGCTTTCGCCGCTTGACCGGCGCCGCTTGCCCCCAGATAGGCAATGTTTTTCCCCATGGTTTCCAGGATGGACCGCGCGCGCTCGAATACCGGGGCATCGCCGCCTGCCATGATGGCAAGCGAAGCGGTGCGCGCACCTTCCACGCCGCCGCTCACCGGACAATCGAGAAAGCCGACACCAAGCGGCTCGAGCTGTGCGTGAATCTCGCGGGCGGTGCGCGCACCCACGGTGGAGCAGTCGATCACGATCATGTTGGGATTCAATCCCGGCTCGAGACCCGCAATTACCGCACGCACGTCGTCGTCGGCGGAGACGCAAATCACCACCGCTTCGCAGTTCCCGGCGAGTTCCGCCAGGTTCGAGAAGGCGATGCAGCGGAGTTCTGCGGCAATGGTCGCAGCCTTTTCGGGGGTTCGATTCCACACGCCGGTCAAAAGGCCGGCGCGTTGGAGACTGCGGGCCATGTGCGTACCCATGGCGCCCAATCCGACGAATCCTGTTTGCATTGACGTCATTCCCGGCTGAATCTGTATCAGACGAGTAGCCTAAGGCTTTGCGAAGCGGGCGGCAAAGCGCGCGTAGAATTTAGGTGGTGCTGTTACAGGTGGAATCGATGTCGCGCTTCGCATCCAACCGTTGAGAATCGATCTCCTCGGAGGTCAAGTACTGTCGCTCGCCGTTATCGCCGGTCTTGTAGATGCGCCGCCCCTCGATCAGTTTCCGATAGCGCTCCCGCGCTTCGATACATTGCTTTTCTCGAGCTTGCGCCACATCGTCATCCATGGCTTTCTTGGCGGTGGCATCGTCGACCTTCGGTTGATCGTGATTGGCCGCAGTGCGCGGCGCCGCCTGGGCGGTGTCTGACGGTCGCGCCGGCCCGGAGCCGATTGCAGCATGGGTGCCGAGCCCTTCCACTACTTCCGCATGCACGCCGTTCGGCGGCCGGTCGCCGTATTGCACCTTGCCTTGCGTGTCGAGCCACTTGTAGACGACTGCGCCGGCCATGCCCGACCAGGCGATAAGGGCGGCGAACAACAGAACGCGTTTCATTTGCCGATCCTCGCTTGAGAGCTATAACGCAGCTGCAAACTACAAGGCGTGCGTACCGGCTTCACCGGTGCGGATTCGCACCGCTTGTCCGAGTTCGGCGACGAATATCTTGCCGTCGCCAATCTTACCCGTGCGCGCCGTTTCGATAATTGCTTCCACCACCCGATCCACCTGCTCGTCATCGACCGCCAACTCAAGTTTTACCTTGGGCAGGAAATCGACGACGTATTCCGCTCCTCGATAAAGCTCAGTGTGGCCCTTTTGGCGGCCAAAGCCTTTGACCTCTGTCACGGTAATACCCTGCACTCCCACCTCGGCCAAGGCGGCCCGGACATCGTCGAGCTTGAACGGTTTGATGATTGCGATGAGCATTTTCATGCAGGGAATCTCCTCAATTCGAATAAGGACACAGTCTAACAGCGGAATCAAGGAATTTGCTGCAATACAGCATGGAGTATTCGAATTTTCTATTGTATAAACCGATGGGCGTCTTGCGCCGGGCGCGAATATAAAAAACGGCACGGGTCCTTTGACGGACCCGCGCCGCCGGGATATCGCACCGACGGGGGAGTTGGCTGGCTTGCCGGCGCGAGATGCTCCTAAAAAGTCAGAAGTTTTGCCCCTGCTCTATTTCAAGTGAGGCCGGGCACTCCTGCCAAAAAATTACAGATTGTCGATCATCATCGTTCATGGTTGCCTGCTAGATTGCGTCCGGCCCGGTTTCACCCGTGCGAATACGCAGCGCCTGCTCGAGGTCGAGGACCCAGACTTTTCCGTCGTCTGTTTTCCCAGTCCTCGCCACGTTGCAAACTGCCTCCATCACCTGTTCTGCAATCGAATCGTCCACCGCTAGCTCTATCTTGGTTTTGGGCAAGAAGTCGACACCGTATTCAGCGCCGCGATAGATTTCTGTATGCCCCATCTGCCTTCCGTATCCATGCACTTCGGTGATCGTAACCCCCTGAATGCCGATGTCCGCGACCGCTTGCCGAACCTCGTCCACCTTGAAGGGCTTGATGACGGCGGTGATCAGCTTCATGCATTTTTACCCGCTTTCACCCGTTAAGAGGTAAGCCTCCCGCAGCGCTTCCGCGTACTATCGAACTTGGCTGTTGCAGCTTCCATGCCAGTCCCATCGGGGCGTCGAATCAATGGGTTGCGTTATCGCCTGCGGTGCGTGTGCACCGACTTGGCGCGACTCGTCGCCTTGACTGCGTTACTGGAGTGCAACACTGGCAAATACCGGAGAAATGGACATGAGTTTTATCAATTCGAGCGGATTGGACGAACTGGCCCGTCGCCTGGCGGAATCCGTACCCGAGTCGGTACGTGCCTTCGGACGCGATCTCGAAGGTAATTTCAAGGCCGTGTTGCAGGCGCAGCTTAGCAAACTCGATTTGGTCAGCCGGCAGGAATTCGATGTGCAGGCAGCCATTCTCGAGCGAACCCAAGGCAAGTTGACTGCAATGGAGGAACGTCTGAAAGAGATCGAGGCCAAGTTGACGCCGCCGCAGTAAAGCTGCAGCCGCCCTTCAAACACGGCCAGTCGCTGTGACTAAACACAAGGATGTGAGCACGGTTTTGAGCAGAGCCCCCTTGGGTCTCGACGCTCCCTTGGTTCGCGTGGAAGTCCACTTAGGCAGCGGGTTGCCGACGTTTGCCCTGGTGGGTCTTCCCGAGGCAGTGGTTCGCGAGAGCAAGGAGCGCGTCCGTGCGGCGCTGGTGACCAGCGGATTCGATTTTCCATTGGGACGGATCACCGTCAATTTGTCGCCCGCCGACTTGCCAAAAGAGGGCGGCCGCTTTGATTTGCCTATCGCCATCGGAATTTTAGCGGCCGGCAGCAAAATGCCGCCGCGCACGCTCGACCAATACGAGTTCTACGGCGAGCTATCGCTGGGTGGCGAGTTGCGACAGACTCCTAAGCTGTTGCCCGCGCTAATCGAGGGATCACGCTCGGGGAGGGAATTGATTTTGCCCTTCGCCAATGCGCTCGAAGCGAGTCTGGTTCGCGACTCAAAGCTCAAGCTCGCCGGCCACCTGCGCGAGGTTTGGGCCGCCCTCAGAGGCAAAGCGGTGCTGCCGGAAGCCGCCAGCCCCGCTGACTACGCGAACGGCATCGACGCAGGCAATGCTAGGAACGCTTGGGGTGCCTCGGGCCTTTACCGTCTCACGCAAAGCCCACCCCTGGATCTTGCCGACGTGCGCGGTCAGTTCGCAGCCAAGCGCTCTCTCGAGATTGCGGCGGCCGGCGAGCATGGGCTCTTGATGATCGGGCCGCCGGGCGCCGGCAAAACGCTGCTCGCGCAGAGATTGCCAGGGCTGTTGCCGCCATTGGCCCCGCTCGAGTCCCTCGAGGTTGCCAGTCTGGAATCCGCCGCAGGGCGCAGACCGAGCCTTGGCGGTCATCGGCCGTTTCGAAGTCCGCAGCATACGGCCTCGGTCGCGGCGCTGATCGGCGGCGGGGCCATGAGACCAGGCGAGCTTTCACTCGCGCACCTCGGGGTTTTGTTCCTGGACGAATTGCCGGAATTTGCGCGCAATGCGCTGGAAGCGCTGCGCGAGCCGCTCGAAAGCGGCGTGGTGAATCTCACGAGGCTCAAGCGCACTTGCGAGTTCCCGGCAAGGTTTCAATTGGTGGCGGCGATGAATCCCTGTCCATGCGGATACGCAGGCGATCCGCGGGGACGCTGCAAATGCACTGCTGAACAAGTCGCCCGTTACCGCCGTCGAATTTCCGGCCCGTTGATCGACCGCATCGATATTCATGTCGAACTACGGGCGGTGCCGGTTGAGCATCTCCTAAGCGATGTGCCCATCGAAGCGGAAACGTCGGCTACCGTCGCTTTGCGCGTTGCCGCGGCTCGGGAGGTACAAATGCAGCGTCAAGGCAAGTACAACGCTCGCTTGACGCCGCAGGAAGTGACAAGGTTCTGCGGCCTGAAACTAGAATCGCGGGTACTGCTCGGCGCGGCGATATCGCGGTTGGGGCTATCGGCAAGGGCATGCCATCGAGTGCAGAAGCTCGCCCGGACTTGCGCGGACTTGGCGGGCGAGCCCCAGGTTCGCAGCATCGATGTTGCGGAAGCCGTACAGCTACGCGCCCTCGACAAGCTTATTTGTTGAGCGACACCATGTAGTCGACGGTCATTTTTATCGTCGAATCGGGCCAGGTCGTCCCCCCCTTAGGGGGCATGTTGCCCTTGCCGGCGATCGCGTCTTTGTAGAGCGTTTCCTTGCCTTGAGCGATGCGCGGCACCCATGCCGCATGATCGCCCATCTTCGGCGCTCCATTGACGCCCGTCGAATGGCAAGCGGAGCAGACTTTCGTGAAAGCCTGTTCACCGGTGGCAGGCACATCCCCAGCAGCCGCCGGGACGGTCATCACCGCCAACGCCGAGTTGTCCTTCCCCGCAATGGCAACGTGCGCAGATGGCTCGATATTTTGCTGCACGTCTTTGAGGTGCAGCGGCTCCAGCAGCACACTTTGTTCTTGAGTATCCGCCCCGATCGAGCGTGCGAACCCAAATAGGATGATCGCGAAGAGAATGAGGATACCCAGCACCAAACTGAAGGAATTGAAAAACTGCGTATCTGACGATTCGTTTTTGGACACGGTAACTCGGTGAAATTCTGAAAAAAAATCCAGCAGCGAACATAGTATAGCGATGGGCGGCAAATCACGGAATAGGCGCCCACCCGTTACCCGTCTGGACCCGCGCGGCGAAATGAGAGAAGACGAGCCTCGCCAGGGAGGTTAGCAGGTGGGCAACGCAAGGTCGAACAATCTCTCCTTGTCGCTCGTGGTAGCGTGCTAATCGGCGTAGCGCAGATGTATTTGCTCACATTATCTTAGGGTTTCATTTCAATTTATTCGCCTATGCTTCGATGGCTGATTTCGGTTGCGTTTACGGGCATCTCGTTGCACGCGTCGATTTTCCTCATCGATGTTCTTATAAACGTTTCCCTTTGCCTGCCTGCCGCTTACGCAATCTGCCGACTTAGCCCTGGCAAGTTGCTTGTTTACCTGCCTCTTGCAGTAATCCCGGGCTTCATTTGGCAGTACCGACTATTCTTTGAAGATTCGACCTTATTCCGGGACTGGGCCATTTTTGTTCCCGGCGTAATGCTGGCGCTCTTTTCACTACCACTTGCGGTGCTTCGGTGTTCCGATAATTCTTTCAGGAAAAATTATGATTGACCGCGCACATTTTCTGATCTTCTTAACTGCCGCAGTAATCCTAGCGGTATCGCCCGGTCCAGGGATGATATACGTCCTGGCTCGCAGCCTACGAGGCGGTCGCACTATCGGTCTTGCTTCGTGTTTCGGGACGGCGGCCGGTGGCTTGATACACGTCGTAGCCGCGGGGTTGGGCCTTTCAGTAGTTCTAGCTCGCTCCTCTTCCGCTTTTCTTGCCATGAAATACCTGGGCGCGGCCTACCTACTGTATCTTGGCATCCGAACGCTGGCAGGTCGGGACTCGGCTTTACCGACGACGACCATTGATCAAGACGCGGGAAGGCCTTTTTGGCAGGGCATGATGACAGAGGTACTAAACCCGAAGACGGCGCTGTTCTTTTTGGCGCTTATTCCGCAATTTATTAATCACGCTGCGTCACTCGTTCCGCAGTTTCTCGCGCTGGGTGCTATATCGATCACCCTTAATACGATAGCGGACATTGCAGTGGTACTCGCTGCTGGACGGTTGGAGCGCCGCCTGAAATCGTCGACGTCGTGGCAGCGACGGCAACGCCAGGTGTCCGGCGTTGCATTGCTCGGGCTCGGCGCCTACGTCGCGGTGAGTTAACGCGAGTGACAAAGTGCGCATCGACGCAAAGGACGGTCTAACATCGGTTGGAGCGGACCCGCGGATCGTCTTCGTTGAGCCAAGGAGGGAATCTGTGATGTGGATAAATCAGCTTTGTTTGGCTCGCGAACCGCGCGCCGCTCAACCTCATCGGTAGGCCGCTTCTTGGACCCAAACTCACCACTAATACGCAGTGCCGGGCAGAGTGATTACGTCCGCATCATTCAGATTAACGATGCCGAAATTCTCCAGACCAGCGCAATGGATCTGCCAAGGCTGGAATCCCTTGCCGCAATGGCTTGTTATCACAAAGTCTATGTTGTCGAGGATTGCATTGCGGCGTTCCTGATTGCCCTTCGGGACGACGCCCCCTACGACAATGACAATTACAAATGGTTTTCGAGCCGTCTCAACAACTTTGTATATGTCGATCGAATCGTAGTGGCCGCTGAATTTGCCGGTATCAGGATCGGCAGTCTGTTGTATGAAGACTTGTTTTCGTACGCTCGGCTGCACGGAGTCACGAACGTCACCTGCGAGTACAATATCGTACCGCCGAATCCAGCATCGGCAGCCTTTCACCGGAAGTTTGGATTTAAGGAACTCGGCAGGCAATGGGTCGCAAATCGTACCAAGTGGGTTTCACTCCAAGCGGCCGCGGCCTGAACTCTGAACGCCAGGTGGATGTACGCGAACAAGTACAGTGGGTCAGGGATAGCAACCGGCGGACCCAAGGAGGGCTTCGCCGGGCGTTACCACGTCCGCTATTTCTACGACAGTGGAGAGTTCTCGGATGAATATGACCTCATCATTGAGAAGACCGGGGACGCTTACCAGGTGTCGTGGATTTCAAAAGCTGGCGCAGAGTTGCGGATTAGCTGCCACCCGCGGGCCGTATGGCGCGCGACCGGAGTTCATTGCAGAGGGCGCGTCCATAACGCATTCTTTGAATAGTGGGGAGATACGACTTTGCACATTTTTGCGCGCGTGAAGAACGCCCCAAACCGACACGATGTCACGCTGGCCACTGCAGGTGACGTCAAAATGCTCCGCGTACCGGAGAAGACGCACGTCGGGATCTTCCATAAACGGAGGCGAGTTCTTAATGCTCGCGCTCGCTACCTGCTACTGCAATGATCGCTATCGCGAGGCGGCGAGGATGGGGATTTCCATCGACTCCTTGGAGGTTGAAGCAACAACCGAATTTGCGGGGATGGGAATTGCGGTTCACAATATAGAGTATCGTGCCAGCGTTGCATCAGCGTCGTCAGCGGACACGATTGCTGCTCTGCTGAAGGAGACAGACGCCGTTACGGAAGTCCAGAATACGCTACGGGCGAGCGCGGATGTTTTACTGGAATCGTAGACTCGACTAGTTGTTGGCTACTACTAATGCTTAACTCTCGTTAGTCCTTCAAAAATGCCGGCTTTACTGCAAGCTTTGCAAGGCGACATCACCAAACTGAACGTGGCAGCAATTGTGAATGCCGCGAACTCTTCGCTCATTGGGGGTGGTGGTGTCGACGGCGCGATTCACCGTGCTGCTGGTCCGGAATTGGACTCCGAATGCCGACTCCTGGGTGGCTGCAAGGCCGGCGACGCCAAGATTACCAAAGGCTATCGCTTGTCTGCGAGGTATGTCATCCATACGGTCGGACCCGTATGGTATGGCGGGCGAAATTCCGAACCGGAGCTTCTGGCGTCGTGCTATCGGCGTTCAATGGAAGTGGCCGCAGAGAACCAAATCTACGAATTGGCCTTCCCGAGCATCAGCACCGGCAATTATGGGTATCCGGTCGCGCTGGCGGCGAACACGGCTGTGGCCACCGTTCGTTCCTCTATGATCGGATTGCCGACCATCCGGCGGGTCATATTTTGTTGCTTCTCCGAAGTCGATCTCAAAGAGTACGAGCGCATACTTGGCGCGTCGAAGAATTAATTCGATTCTATACTCTCGCAAACTTGAGAAGGTTCGATAAGTGCCTGCAGTCATACGCCGCAAACGTTTTCATTTAGGTGACTGTCGCATGTTGATCCACGGCAATTGCCACTGCGGCAACATTTCCTTCGCACTGACGTGGGAGCCTGACTAACCATCAAGCACACCCCACTCCGCCCACTAAAAACCACTGTCAATTTAGCCGGCCACCTGCACTACGAACGGCATTTCTGGCTGCTCACAGGTTTCAGTGTGTGGTTGTGCGTCATGGCGCAACTGCATGTGTCGGGTCCGATCGTGGTCTCCTTCGCGATCTACGGAGCACTTCATGCCGCAGCACTGATAATGTCCCTCCGCGCGCGCCAATCCCTCCGCCGAGTGAGCCTGTTCATCGTCCTGTCCGCAGCCCTGAGCGGCGTCGTCGTGCGAATCGGCATCGCTGGAATGCAAGTGTCGGGACCGCTTCCCGCATATCTCACGGCATATGTAGTACTAGGATTCTCGTCGATGACAGGGGCGGTGGGCTACGCAGTCTTGGTCCGCCTGTTTGCGATCAGCGGACTCGGCCCAAGGGAAGTTGTCGTTATTTCCATTGCGTGTATGTCTGCAACGCATCTCGCCATTTTTACTCTGAAGCACTCCCACTTCATCGGCTCATGGTGGCTCGCCGTGCTCTGGTGGTACGCGTTCTCAATCAGTTTGTGGTACTTCGATCGCGCTAAGGGGGCGCGAGGCGAGCAGACTTGCTCAGGGCGCACGCCAAGACCGAGAATCTGAGCCGGCCATCTTCGCACGCACGCATTGGCATCCAATACTTTCAAGGGCCACGGCGCCTGCAGCGTGTATTCGACGCCCAGGGCAGCACAAGATTGGCAGCGTTTTGGACATTCCAGTGAATATACTCGGGACGGAGCGGCAAGCCGAAGGCCT